>NZ_SOAZ01000024.1 GCF_004364155.1 Fonticella tunisiensis
CTTTTTCCCTTCCAAAATTTCAATAAAATAGAAAAAATCTAATTTCCTATAAAGAAAAAAGCTTTACTGGAAATTAGATGCGAAATCTCTGTTAATGCTTTACTATTCTTGACAAGTTGTTGACTTTAATTTATATTAATTTTAAATTAATCCGTTGTGCTGGTTTAAAAACTGAGCGAAGGCGCATTCGTGAACCTTTCTAGGCTGTGCGAATCAGGTGCTATAGAACTTCTTTGCGAAGCGCAGCAGCTGCTGGGATATATTTTTTATCTCATCGCCAGTCTTTAAATTTATCTGGCACAACGAGTTAAATTATGAGTTTGTGTTACACTATACAAAAGGAGGTGCTCCAATGGAAGGCAGAAAGGAAAACATACTTATATCAGCAGATGAAATCGCTAATAAAGTCACAGAAATTGGCAAAATAATTTCCGAGGATTATAAGGACAAAAAGCTATACGTTCTCTCCCTCCTTAGGGGAAGCTTCATATTTACTGCTGATCTGGTAAGACAGATAAAGGTTCCTGTAAAAATTGGATTTATGGCTACTTCAAGCTACGGCCACGGCGAAGTTTCCTCTGGAAACGTTAAGGTAGTTCAGGACATAGCCGATGATATCGAAGGTTATGATGTGCTTGTAGTGGATGACATAGTTGATTCAGGGATTACAATGAAATTCGTTATGGAATACCTAAAAAAATACAACCCGGCAAGCATTAAGTCATGCGTTCTTCTTGACAAACCGGAAAGAAGAAAGGTTGAAATAAATCCAGATTACTGCTGCTTCACAATACCCGATGTTTTTGTTGTTGGATACGGCTTAAACTATGGGGATTATTACAGAAATGTACCCTATGTATTTAACTGGGAGGCAGAATAGATTATAAATTAGGCCTTTCAAACAAAAAACCTGACTAGACTCAGGTTTTTTGTTTTACCTATTAGAGGATAATATAATCCTTAAAAAAAGAAAGGAGCAGAGTATGTTTATACTTTGCTCCCAAATGGTGGGCTCAAGTGGAATCGAACCACCGACCTCACGCTTATCAGGCGTGCGCTCTAACCGTCTGAGCTATGAGCCCTTGATTAAAAGACCAGATATCTGAAGTTAAAAGTCAGCAATTTGATAAATCAAGTAGAGATTTAACCTTCTGACCTCTCACCTTCGACTTCCGTCTTCTATAGTGGTGGAGATGAGGAGATTCGAACTCCTGACCCCCTGCTTGCAAGGCAGGTGCTCTCCCAACTGAGCTACACCCCCACGTCCTCCGTGCTTTTTTATATTATCATAATATGTATTTCAAGTCAACAACAATTTTTCACAAATAGCATCCTAGCGATTAAAAGTACCATAGTTGTTGCTTCCGGAGTTTCCCGGTGTGTTCTGGAAATTTCCATAAAACTCCGGCACTTTGCCAACTATAATGCTTTCAGCAATCGGAATGCTTGAAGTCAAAGAAACACTATTCTTTGCAAGGGGAATTATAACTAGTATATTCGTTGTAACATCGAGATAAACGATGTGTCTTGTTTGATTTATCCCAGCTGCCTCAAACTCAGACCTGTAGGTCGTATTAACAGAACCTACGGGCTGCATCTTAAAGGTAATTTTAGGCCCATATTGGGCAAACAAATCGTTTTTTAACAAAACCCCTAAAGGAATTTTTACAGACCTTGGCTCTATGTTCTGAATCCTCTTCTGCACAGAAATGGCTACTTCAGAACCAATTCTATTCAGCTCCACGGTATTTGCCTGTATCATCACCACGTTTCCATCCTTATCAGTCTTAACGTTCATGATATCGTCATATGAGATCTTATTTCCAAATTCCCTGCTTACAGTTTCATTTATGGTCTGTGTCGCCGTAATTCTCGCCTCAGCATCGCAGTAGGCCATAAGTATAGGCCTTAAATCATGATCTAATTTGTATAAAAAGTATATAAAAAATGTAAAAAAAACTATTAGAAAAACCCACTTTTTATACTTTGATTTTTTTAGGGCCCCCGTCATAAAAACACCCCCTTCCTTCTATAATATGCATAACAGGGATGTTTTGACACTTACAGCCTGTACTTTTTTAAAAATAAAAGAGTCAGAAACTGACTCTTTAAGCTATAGACTTGTTTTCCATACCCTCAATTTCATTGATGCTTATTTGCCTTGTATGCTTTGTATGGCTCCACTCTTTTTTATTTTTATCCATTATACCCTGAATGGTTATAGGTATCCATGTCAATGTATAAATGCCATAGAGAAGATACCATATAAATAACTTAAAAGACTTTTTACCTTCAAGCCAGAGTATGACCATTAAAAATAGTGATAAATACAATCCATGGGCTAAAGCAAGTACAAGGAAATTGGTATCGTTGTCAAAAATAGCACTCATGATAAATATGTTCATAGAATATAAAGCGAAAAAGGCAAGAATTCTTTTTGAAAGCTTTTTTTCAAGAACCATCACAAATGGAGTAAACAGAAACTGAAATACGCTGAAGATTTTCCATACAACGGGGTTAAATATAGAATCAATAACAAATATGTTAAACCCGCTTCCTGTTCCATTGTTATTTTGAATAAAGTTTAATAAAACCGATATACCAAGTCCTATTACAACAAAGGGCTGAACAGTGTAAAGTGCACAGTCAAAGGCTACTAAATCTTTATCCCTAAAGGCCTTTTTCATAAGCTTTGTAAAAAACCTTGATGCAACATCTGCAAACCCCTGCATCCACCTTTTCCTTTGATACCATGACTGTTTAAGGGTTAATGGTTTTTCATCGTATACAACTGCATTGTGGGCCCAGCCAACCTTATACCCATTTAAAACAAGCTTGCACGTAAATTCAAGGTCTTCAGTTAAACATGTAGCTCCCCATCCAAACTCCTTTAAAAGCTCAGTTTCAACACAAAAACCTGTTCCTCCAATCTGGTTTGATAGTCCAAGCTTTGCCCTTGAAGCCTGGAAAAGCCTGTTTGCAGTCCAGAAGGAAATGGAATAGGATTCCGTAATCCATGAATCATGAGGATTCTTGCTGTCTATATATCCCTGAACAACCCTGTACCCTTCCTTGAGCTTTCTATTCATTTCCCTGAGAAAGTTTCTGGAAGCAAGGTTGTCGGCATCAAATACAACAACTGCATCGTATTTCTTTTTCATTTTAAAGATGTTGTTGAACATCCACTCAAGGGCATAACCTTTACCTCTTTTATCGGAGTTAAACCTTTCATATACCTTTGCACCATGCTTTTCTGCTACAAGCTTTGTGTTATCGGTACAGTTGTCCGCTATTACAAATATATCATAGAGTTCACTCGGGTAATCCTGATTTTTAAGGCTCTCAACTATTTGCCCTATAACCATTTCCTCGTTGTGTGCAGCAACTATTAAAGCAAATGTTTTTTCGGGACTTACATCATCGGTGTTCTCCTCTTTAAGGCGGAGACCAAAAATCGAAATCACAAGATAATATCCGGATAATATAAACATGAAAATCTGGAATATCATGGTGATATTATATATTAGCTCACTCATCTTCATTCCTCCAAACGATAGCATAAGCCGTCAGTATTTTTGCATTAATAAACCTTTATTGAGCCATGTAGCAGATAAATAATACAAAAAGATACCTGTTAATATCTTTTTCCAAACCCAAGGTATTTATTCCGATAAACTGATAAATTATTCCAATAAATCTTTACTACCATGCTTTATTATAGCTATTTTATAGGATTAATAAAGTCATTTCACAGATTATTAATAATTAATTAATAATCATTTAGTACATTTGTATCGTTTGTACAATATAATCAACTTAAATGCTGTCTGTACATATAGAATTTAAAGAACTAACAGTTTCTAATTTTTGCTAATTTAAATTTGTTTTATGGATATAATAAGGATAAAATGTTATAATATCATAAAGGCCTGTCAATAATTAATAATGTTTCTATCCTTATGAAGGAGGTTAATTATGGAATCAAAAAACAGGACAAGTGAAAAAAATAGAAAAAAACATAAAAAGGGAATCGGCAAAGTTGTTTTACTGTCCTTTTTAATATTGTTCTTACTTGTTGGAGCAGCAGGGGCAGGTGTTTTAGTGGCTGTCATTAAATCGGCACCTGCAATCAATTACGACATAATTGATAATCTCAAGGAAAGCAGTAAAATATATGACAGCCAGGGTAATTTCATTGCCAACTACACCGATGGGGAAACGAGGAATATAGTTGATCTTAAGGATATACCAGAATATACCAAAAACGCATTTATAGCTATAGAAGATACAAGGTTTAAAACCCATCACGGAATAGATATAAAGAGAATATTCGGCGCTCTCTGGGTTGATATAAAGACAATGTCACTCGCTGAAGGGGCATCAACCATAACCCAGCAGCTTATTAGAAACTATGCGCTTACTCTGGATAAAAATTGGACAAGAAAGCTTCAGGAGATGTATCTGGCAGTTCAGCTTGAAAGACATAAAACCAAGGATGAAATACTAAACGCCTATCTCAACACAATACACCTTGGAGGAAACAAGTTTGGTGTACAGGCTGCCTCAAAGTTTTACTTTGGTAAAGATGTAAAAAATATAACAATTGCTGAAAGCGCCCTTCTTGCAGCAATGCCAAAGGCACCTTCAAGACTATATCCATTCAGCGAAAAAAATATGAAGGATCCAACGGAATATGTCACCCGCCAGAGACTTGTTTTAAGCAAGATGCTTGAGCAGGGCTTTATAACAAAGGAACAGTACGATGAGGCTCTTAAGGAGGATATAGTTGCAACAATCAAATCACAGTATAACAAAAAAGAATCGGCAAGTTCCTCCATGAAATATCAATGGTTTATAGAACCTGCAATGGATCAGATTGCCCAGGATTTTGCTGATAAATATGGAATATCGAAGGCCGAAGCCATGCAAAGGCTCAGAACCCAGGGATACAGTATATATTTAACAATGGACACAAGAATCCAGCAAAGGGCTGAGGATGCCGTAAACAACTACAAAGGTTATCCTAAAATAAAGGTTGAATCAAAAAAGGTCAGCCCATATGACCCAAATATTGTAGAACCTCAGGCGGCCGGAGTCATCATAGACGTAACAAACGGCGCCGTGAAGGCAGTTGTTGGAGGACGTGGGGATCATCCAGAAATGTCAACCAACAGAGCTACCCAGGTCCAGAGACAGCCTGGTTCAACAATCAAGCCCCTTGGGGTTTATGCTCCTGCAATAGAAACAGAAAAGGCTACAGCTGCAACACCGCTATATGATGCCCCCCTTCCAACAGAATTCTGGAAAGGTTATGGCTGGAAAACACAGCCTAAAAACTACGATGGTGCTTATGACGGCCTTATGACGCTAAGGCAGGCGATTACAAAATCTCAGAACATACCTGCTATAAAGGTGTGGGATATGGTGGGATCAAATGTTTCAAGGGATTTCCTTATAAACAAGTTCCACCTGGGAAATCAGATTGCATCTTCAGATACAGGTCCCGCATCACTTGCTCTTGGAGGTTTAACAGAGGGTGTTACACCCCTTAGAATGGCTGCAGCCTACAGCGTTTTTGCAAACAACGGCATATACTCAGAACCTATGTTTTATACGGTAGTTAAGGATAATAAAGGAAGTATCGTCCTTGAAAGAAAACCGGAACAGTCAAAGTCATTATCACCGCAGGCTGCATATATAATGGTTGACCTTCTGGAATCCGTAGTTAAAAACGGTACAGGTAAGGCTGCAAACCTTGGTTCAATGCCAACAGCAGGAAAGACAGGAACCTCAAATGACTGGCAGAATGGATGGTTTGCCGGAATAACTCCATACTATGCAGGGGTTTTCTGGATAGGTCATGACGATCCAAATTTCTCATTTGACGGAAAGCATAATTCGTACAGCAAGCTTCAGGGTGCAACTGTTGCTCCTTTATGGAAGGAGGTAATGCTTGAAGCCCATAAGGGACTTCCCGTAAAGGACTTTAAAAGGCCATCTGGAATTGTAACTGCCCAGGTATGCCTTGATTCTGGAAATGCAGCAACTTCACTATGTTCCCAGGATCCAAGGGGAAACAGGGTTGTTTCAGATATATTCATTAAGGGAACTGAGCCTGTTGAACTTTGCGATGTGCATACTACTGCGAAGATAGACATCAGAACCGGAAAACTTGCAAGACCTGATACTCCCGCTCAATTTGTGCAGGAAAAGGTGTTTATAAAGCCCTATCCAAATTCTATAATACTCGATAAGGATAAGCCATATATACTCCCCACCGAATACACCGACGCACCAAGCACTGTTCCGCAGCCGCCAACGAATACCAACCCTCCTACCGGTACCGATAATACTGGAAACACCGGAAATACTGGCGGTGCAAACGATAATGGCAATACGAACAATCCTAATAATAATGGCAGCGGCAGTAATGGCGGTAATAATAATGGGAATAATGGAAATAACGGAAATAACCACACAACCCCGTAGCTTTTAAAAGGAATCGGTTCATCCGATTCCTTTACTTTTTCTCTTCATTTAACTTGATTATCTCTTTTAGAGCTTTAGTTATAATCGGCGCTCCGATTTCAATATCGTCAAATCCATCCATCTTGCCTGGATCGCCTACGCCAACAATTACCGGCGCTTTTAAATCATTAAGAACATCCAGAGTGTCTCCCTTTATTATTCTCCCATCCCTGGAATTACCATGCTTATCCACCGCCTTTTCAATTATATTTCCATCCCGATCCACGGATAAATTGACCTTTACTCCCCTTACATGCTTTGTATTCGATGCTACTGCAACTATGCCAAGCACTTCAACATCCGGGCTTTCAAGTATATATTCCATGGCTTTTTCCCCAGCGCCTTTATGGGTGTTACCCCTGTCATCTACCATTACAACAACAGGATCATGCTTGGCCTCCTTTATAAGCTCTACTATCTTTTCACCTGAAAGGGGTGTAGGGTTTCCTGCAGAGCTTGAAATGCATCTTCCTCCAATGTTTTTTGCTGCAATCTCTACAGCCTTTTGAGCTATTGTATCTCCATCTGTAACAAGTATAACATTTCGCTTCATTCATTCAGCTCCTTAATTTTTAGTTCTGGGTTTAAAAATTAAAGCCATGATATATCCAAAGAAAACCGCTGCCGCCATTCCTGCTGATGCAGCTTTAATGCCTCCTGTAAAGGCACCTATTATTCCATTTTTTTGTACCTCCTCAATTGCCCCCCTGGCAAGTGAATACCCAAAACCTGTAAGAGGAATAGATGCACCTGCCCTTCCGAATTCTGCAATGGGCTTATATACGCCAACTGCACCGAGTATAACCCCTGCGGTAACGAATATTACAAGTATTCTTGCCGATGTTAGTTTAGTTTTCTCCATCAATATTTGACCAATAAGGCAAATAGTTCCTCCAACTAAAAAGGCTCTTATATAATCCATGCTATATCCTCCCTTCTATTGCTACAGCATGGGCTATTCCAGGTATTGATTCCCCTTGCTGCGTGCTTGTTGGGCTTAGAAGGGCTCCCGTTGACATTATTAAAAGCCTCTTTATGTTTCCCTTCTTTATCTGGCTATATAAATATCCACAAAACACCACTGCAGAGCATCCACATCCGCTTGCGCCAGCATGTACATCCTGCCTGTCAGAGTCGAATATTTCAATTCCGCAGTCTGTAAAGTTTTGAGAAATATCATATCCGTTTTCCTTTACCATATCAATTGTAAGCTGCCTTCCTACCTGCCCCAGATCCCCTGATATTATTAAATCGTAGTCCTGGGGTTTAAATCCCGTATCCTTAAAATGCCTTATTATGGTGTCTGCTGCTGCAGGTGCCATTGCAGCTCCCATATTGTTGGCATCCTTAATCCCAAAATCCATTACCCTCCCAGTGGTAACATATGTAATATACGGTCCCTCTCCATTTCTTCCTACTACGGCAGCACCCGCTCCCGTTACAGTCCACTGTGCTGTGGGAGGCCTCTGGGTTCCAAGCTCAAGTGGAAATCTGAACTGCCTCTCTGCCGAACTAAAATGGCTTGACGTTGCCGCGACGGCATAATCTGAATACCCTCCATCGGTGATCATGGCTGCAAGGCTCAAGGATTCTGTCATGGTTGAACACGCTCCATAAAGTCCAAAAAATGGTATTTTAAGATCCCTTGCTACAAAGCTTGAGGACGTTATTTGATTTAGAAGATCCCCCTCAAAAAGATAATCAACCCTATCGGGAGTCATCCCAATCTTTTTAAGTGCCATTCTAACTGCTTCCCTTGCCATTTTACTCTCCGCCTTTTCCCAGGAGTCTTCATCATACAGGTCATCACTTATTATTAAATCAAAGTATTCCCTTAAAGGCCCCTCCCCTTCCTTCGGTCCAACTATTGAAGCTGTAGAAACTATTGATGGTGGATTTTTAAATTTTACCGTCTGAAGTCCTATCTTTTTCTCTGCCATACTTCCACCTCACCTTATAAAATAATATATTAACCCCACTATAATGGAAGCTGATATGCCGTATACAAGCACAGGGCCTGCTATAACGAACATTTTAGCCCCAACTCCAAAAACGTATCCTTCCCTCTTAAACTCCATTGCAGGGGACACTACGGAGTTTGCAAAGCCCGTAATTGGAACTATAGACCCAGCCCCTGCATGTTTTCCTATATTATCGTAAACGCCAATTCCTGTTAAAAAGGCTCCCAAAAAAATCATAACCGCTGCCACATAGGAATTAACCTCATCCTTTGGTATACCAAGGGATAAAAAATAGTTCATTACAAGCTGGCCAACATCGCAAATAAGCCCCCCGACGATAAAAGCTGCTGCACAATTCTTTAAAAAACTCGATGAAGGTCCTACCTT
This sequence comes from Fonticella tunisiensis, assembly GCF_004364155.1. GTDB lineage: Bacteria > Bacillota > Clostridia > Clostridiales > Caloramatoraceae > Fonticella > Fonticella tunisiensis. Next base: position 8,877 of record NZ_SOAZ01000024.1, read on the forward strand.
TTCAGCCATTTTTAAATAATCCTTCTTAATCTCTTCTTCCTTTGACCTTTCCATGGAATCACCTACTGTCCTTTATTTTTTCATTTTCACCCACCAGCGCTGATGATAAATCCACCCTCACTTTGCCATAATCAAACCTTGTATGTTTATCTTCTCTCTGCTTAACCTTTGAAATATCGCATCTTTTACCGCTATAATACAAAATATCACCTCCTGCTTATACAGTTATTTTTCCTCATAATTTATATTTAATGTAACTTGTTGTGCTGGTTCTTCTGTAAATAAGCAAGATAAAAAATATATGAAATTCACATTTAGAAAGCGAATAACTGAGATAGCTTAAAACAAAAAGGGCAAGGACCTAATGATCCCTACCCTTTTTAAGTCATAGCCTTTCTTAAATAATCCAGTACCTTCTTTTCAATTCTTGATACCTGTACCTGGGATATTCCAAGCCTCTCTGCTATCTGGCTTTGAGTCATATCCTTAAAATACCTGAGAATGATAACCTGTCTTGCCTTTGGGTCTAAATTGCCTATCAGTTCCTTTAATGCGACCCTGTCAATCAAATCCGAGCCATAGTCATTTCCATCGCTTTTTATCTTGTCAATAAGAAGAACTGGAGAACCATCATCCTGATGAATGGTTTCATATAGATATTCAGGGGCATTTAGGCTGTCCAGGCTCATAACAACGTCTTCAGAGGTTATGCAGAGCTCATTTGCAATTTCCTCAACGGTTACTTCCCTCCCATATTGTTTGGAAAGCTTCTCCTTTGCATGTTTAACCTTTTTGGCCGTTTCCTTTACATTTCTGCTTACCTTGATGATGCCATCATCCCTTATAAACCTTTTTATCTCTCCCATGATCATGGGAACTGCATATGTTGAAAATTTGACGTTGAGGCTGGTATCAAAATTTTTTATGGCTTTAATAAGCCCTATGGAACCTATTTGAAACAAATCCTCATACTCGTATCCTCTGTTTAAAAACTTTTTAACTATAACAGAAATGAGCCCTATGTTCGAGTTTATAAGTATGTCCTGAGCTTCCCGGTCTCCCTGCTGGCTTCTTCCTATAAGTTCCATAACCTCTTCATGGCTCTGAAACTTATAGCTTATGGATGAACTATCTTTCATATATATTCCTCCATAGATTAAAAGGATTTGAATTCCTTTGTCATCTTTACCCTTGTCCCTTTAAGAGGTTCTGATTCCACTTCAAGACTGTCCATAAAGGTTTCCATAACGGTGAAACCCATTCCTGACCTTTCAAGCTCAGGCCTGGATGTATATAATGGCTGCTTTGCAAGTTCAACATCTTCTATTCCCTTGCCATAGTCTGTGACAATCACCGTAAGGGTTCTGCCTTCAATTTTACATTCTATCTCTATCTTCCCACTGGAATTTTCGTAGCCATGTATGATTGCATTTGTAACGGCCTCTGAAACGGCGGTTTTCACATCTGAAAGCTCCTCTATGGTTGGGTCCAGCTGAGAAGCAAAGGCGGCAACCACAACCCTTGCAAAGGCTTCATTTTGAGATTTGCTTGGAAACTCTATTTTCATTTCATTTTTAAACATAGTACATCCCCCTTTATAAATTCAAAACGGCTTCATCAATATCCCTGTATTCCTTTATTATTTTGAAAAGGCCCCCAAGTTCAAAAACCTTTTTAACAGGAGAAGCCAGGTTTACAATGGCTACCTTTCCGCCCCATTCAGAAACTTTTCTAAATCTCCCTATAACCACACCAATCCCTGAGCTGTCCATAAAGTTAACTCCGGAAAAATCCAGTATTAAATTTTTTACACCAAGCTCGTCTATTTTATTATCAATCTTTATTCTGACCCTCTCCGCCGAATGGTGATCAAGCTCTCCAAGCATTGTAACCACAAGGGCTCCCTTTTTTTGGCTAAACTTTAAGTTCATTAGAATCCCCCCAAAAAATACATATTAACTTATATATTCTATAAAATGTAAATTTTTCCTTCTAAAGTATAAAAAAACTACGGAATAATCGTTTAAATTATTCCCATTCTGACTTAATTTTATACAGGTCTTTTGAAAATCAAACCAAATTTCAACAAAATAAGGTTATGGAAAATCTACGCCGGCAATAAAATATGAATTAAAGGCTCCTTAAACACCTTCTCAATAACCCCTTTGATATCCTCTACATTAATTGAATTCATCATTTCCAGGACCTCCTGAAAGTTTAGGGGATTTTCATAATTGATTTCTCCATCCAGGAGATATTCCACCATATGGGAAGAGGATTCAAGAGCGATTGCCATATGGGTAAAGAACATATCCTTAATCGTTTTAATGCTTTCTTCATTAATGCCTAGCTCATTTTTCTTACAGTTATCAATGACCTTTTCTATGACGTTCATCGTATCCTTCAGATTTTCCTCTGAAATACCTGCATATATATAAAACATCTTTAAATTCTTAATAAAGTCAATGCTGCTGTATACACTATATGCATATCCCCTTTTATCGCGAAGCTCTTTAAATAATATCGAGTTGGCACCTGCACCTATTTTCTCATTCAAAAGTGTCAGAGCCACCTCTTCCCTTCTGCTTAAACTCTGAATGTCAAAGGCGTAAATAAGATGTGTCTGACTCAATCCCTTCCTATGCCTTACAACCCTTCGAGGATTAATTGCATATTTTCCCTCTGCAAGTACAGGCGCTTCTTTTCCGACCCATTTTCCGAAATACTTTTCCACCATATTAACTACTTCATCATGGCTGTAGGAACTCACAACACATATCGCGGCATTTTTTGGAACATAGTAGTTTCTATAAAATTCCTTAAGCATATTTATTTTAATGCCCTTCACCGATTTTATGGTGCCTGCTATATAATACTTATGCCATGATTCAGGAAAAGCAGCCTTAAAAAGCCCCAGGTATGACTGCTCCTCAGGGTCATCCTTATCCATTTTTATTTCCTCAATGATAACCTTTTTTTCAAGCCTGAATTCCCTTTCAGGGAATATGGAGTTCATCATCATGTCCGATATTATTTCAAGGCACTCCTCTCCCTTTTCCTTCATAACATCTGCGGTAAGAACGGTGCTGCCATAGGTTGTATATATATCAATATCACCCGCCAGCCTTTCAATATCATCATTAAGCCTATCCATATTCCTGTTTATTGTTCCTTTAAAGAGCATATGCTCAACCATATGTGCTATTCCATTGTTGTCTTTATCCTCATAAAGGGACCCTGCCTTAATTCCCATACCAAGTGAGAAGATATCGCTATCTCTGCAGGCAGTTATAACACTAAGTCCATTGCTTAAAATCGTCTTCTGTACCTCTATGTTTTTCATCCTCAACCTCACCATTTCATATTTGCAGTAAATATATTTTAGCATAAAGAAAGGAAAAATCCATATAGGTTCAAAATGTATTTTTATATTGTACAATCCGCATAATAATGATAAAATGCACTATGTACATATTGACATTGCTTGGATAGCATTATTTCATGAATTACAAACAGGGGAGGTAATCATATGGATTTATGGCTCAAAGAAATGCAGCTTGAAGGTGAAGGCGTGGCTATGTCCTACAAGATAAAGGAAACTCTTGTCAGGAAGAAAACCAAATATCAGGATCTTGCAATTGTTGATGCTGAAGTTTTTGGAAGAATGCTTGTACTTGACGGAATAGTACAAACAACCATAAAGGACGAATTTATATACCATGAAATGATTACTCATGTTCCTCTTTTCACCCATCCCAACCCAAAAAAGGTGCTTGTAGTTGGCGGCGGAGACGGAGGTGCAATAAGAGAAATCCTAAGGCATCCTTCCGTGGAGAAGGCTGTTTTATGTGAAATAGACGGAGATGTTATAGAAGAATGTAAAAAATATCTGCCTGAAATAAGCCATGCCCTTGATGATCCAAGGTGTGAAATATTCGTAGGTGACGGAATTCAATACGTGAAGGACCACAAAAACGAATTCGACGTAATAATTGTAGACTCCACTGACCCCTTCAGCATTGCCGAGGGACTATTCGGTGGAAACTTCTATAAGGACATCTATGATGCTCTTACGGAGGATGGTCTTTTCATAGCCCAGACCGAAACGCCTTTCTTCCTTCCAGACACAGTTAGAAAGGTGTTTAATGACGCAAAAGCTATTTTCCCAATAACAAAGTTATTTATGGCAGGAATTCCTACATATCCTGGTGGATACTGGAGCTTTACCATAGGTTCTAAAAAATATGATCCATCACAGGTTGATACAACCAAAATACCTGATTGGGACACTAAATATTACACCCCAGAACTGCACAAAGCTGCATTTGTGCTTCCAAAATACATAAAGGATGTAATTGGTGAAAAATAACAAAAACCACTCTTGGGATAACCAAGGGTGGTTTTTTGTTATTTTTCAGCTTCTCTTCACTCATTTATCTTAAATCGATTAGCGAAAACAAAAACACCCCGATTTCTCCATCGGGGCGGTAGTTTTACTCGTATTTTCTCGGTATAAAACCGACCTTTTTATAAACCTTTCTCAGGGTTTTCGCCGCAGCCCTTTCTGCCTTATTTGCACCATCCATATAAACCTTTTCAAGGTAGTCCCTGTTGCTTAGAAGATAGTCAACCTTTTCTCTAATTGGCCTTAAGGCTTCTATTATAACCTCCGCCGTATCTTCCTTGAACTTTCCATATCCCTGTCCTTCATACCTGTTTACTATATCATCAACGGACTCCCCAGAAAGCTTTGAATATATCGTTATAAGGTTTTTAATTCCCATCTGTTCATCTGAATATCTCACAACTCCAACCGAGTCGGTAACTGCCCTTTTAATCTTTCTTCTTATATCTTCCGGCTTATCGAGAAGAAGTATATATGCATTTTCATTTTCATCGGATTTTGACATCTTCTTTTCGGGTTCCTGAAGGCTCATGATTCTGGCACCAACCTTTGGAATATAGGCTTCCGGAACCTTAAAGGTTTCGCTATACCTGCTGTTAAACCTCTTGGCAATATCCCTTGCAAGTTCAAGGTGCTGCTTCTGATCCTCACCAACCGGCACCAGATCCGTCTGGTAAAGAAGTATATCGGCTGCCATAAGCACAGGATAGGTAAAAAGTCCCGCATTTAAGTTAGCCTCGCTCTTTTTTGATTTCTCCTTAAACTGCGTCATCCTGTTGAGCTCTCCCATATAGGTAAGGCAATTTAAAACCCATGCCAGTTCAGTATGGGCACTTACATGGGATTGAATAAATATAGTGTTTTTCTCAGGATCCAGACCCATTGCAATATACTGTGCAAGCTGAGTCAAAGATCTCTTTCTAAGAAGGGCAGGCTCCTGAGGAACGGTTATTGCGTGAAGGTCAACTATGCAGTAATAACAGTCAAATTCATCCTGAAGCTCAACCCAGTTTTTAAACGCCCCTATATAATTGCCAAGGGTTAATTCACCCGATGGCTGTGCTCCGCTGAATATAACCTTTTTGTCTCCCATAAAATCATCTCCTTCTGAATTTATATGCATATATATTAAACTGTTGTGTTAGCTATTTATCTTACCCTCACCATCCTGCAAGGATATTTTCTCTATTTTGATTAGCCAGAAAGTAGCAAAGGAATTGATTTACCCCGAACCTTAGAACTCCTCTGAACAAGGGAAGCAGTAAATGAAATATGTTTTTTCCATGAAAACGAAATTATATAAATTTTAGTAATACAAAAAGCCCTCCATCTCAAAAAGAGACGAAAGGCTGCTTCCGCGGTACCACTCCCATTGGCCATAGGCCCACTCTATCCCGTAACGGGGGACATCCGTCAAATCCTACTAAAATTCAGACTGCACTCATGAGCCCATTCAGCATATTCCTTATATCGGGCTTCCACCATTCCCGAATCGCTGTTATAAGGTTGATATACCTACTAGCCTCAATCATCGTTTTAACTATTTTGTTGACGCTCCGCACGCCTGAAGGCATAGGATTCTTTGGTGTAGTCGGTAGTGCATAAAGCACCATAGGCGACAGCCCTGTTACCAGGCTGCCCAGCTTGTCGTATTAGAGTCTTGTACTTGTAGCCATCGAATGATGGATTAACTATATTATACAAAAAATGACTTGCCAGCACAAGTGCGACATTCATCCCATGCCAAAAGACGCTAAATTTCTATTTACACCAGCCTTTTATAATCTCATATTCTTCACCGGTGATTCCAAAGTATTTATTTAGGACACTATCAAGCCTGTCCCTTAAATCATCGCCCTTCTTTATAACCTCCTTCTCAAGCTCAGGAATATATTCCGGTATTTTCAGCGTCATTATTTTATTGGGATAGTATTCGTAAATGTCATCTCCAAGCTTTTTTGCCATGATCTTTATATAAAATTCATATATTCTGCTGTTCAAAATCCCCAGCAAAAACTCATAGCTAATGGTATTTATAAACATATCCCTTATTTTAATGGCATAAACGTCTGCACTGAAATAGCTTCCCCTATCAAGGGCAAATCTGTTTCTCGAGGCTTTAAAGGGATAAATTATTTTCAAATCATCAAAAAGTTCAGGCCTTCTCCCCCATTGAAGCTCATACCATTTTCTTCTTCCATTTATACATTCCCTTCTTCTCTCCAGCCTATCCCTAAACCTTTCTATGTAGCTAATTGCGTTTTTATATTTTTCTTCACAACATATTAAATCAGAATAAATGATAACCTCATCTGAGGGCTGAACGTTAAAGGCTTCCACATTTTTATTTTTAATCCATGGCCTTAGCACATCCCTTTCTATTCCAAGGGCTTCGGCCTCATCCACTTTAAGTACAAAGGCATCGTCACAGCCCGTAATAATGCCCTGGTATCCCTCGCACAGGGTATTAAGCTCAACACCCTTTATTTTGTTTAAAATCGACTCCTCCAATTCGTCTAAAAACATCCATCTGTCATCCCTCATCCTTTGCATATCCACACTTATATGCCTTGAATAGATGTTTTCCCAGGATTTAATATCCCTAAAAACCTCCTCTCCCCTTCCCTTCGCCTCCTCCATCAGCCTGAAATAGTGGGTTTTCTCCCCCTGTTCATCCTTTATAAACTCCATTATCATATTGTCAACCCCTGCCCCCTTTATTACCCTTACACCATAGAAGTCAATTAGAGTTGATATCGTCCCAGACTTTTTAATATATCTTCTTAGCTTTTCACCATTTAGAGCCTCAAGCAGATATCTGGAAGTAAAAAATAGAAGTTTTCCTCCATCTTCAAGGCTGTCTATTGATTTTTTTATGAAACAATAGGATATATCCCCCTTGTCTGAAAACACCTCGCCATACAATCTATAAAGCTCTTCTCTATAGCTTCCGGTTAAAACCTTGTGCCCCATATACGGTGGATTGCCAATTATGATATCATACTTTTCTTTAGAATCTAAAAGGAAATCCTTCTTATCTATATTTTTAAAAACGTATCCCGTCCTGTCATAGAGCTCCAGAGCCGTAATCATAACTGCGTTTTCATCTATATCAGATCCATATAAATTATTTTGAAGAACATGCTCCTCAACGTTTGCCAATCCCTCATCCCTTCCTTTTTGGACAAGATGTTCAAAAAGGGATATGAGAAAATATCCACCTCCACAGGAGGGGTCGGCTATCCTTATATATGGATTTTCCTTTAAACTAACATCCTCTAAAGCCCTCTTAACCATAAAATCCACGATCTCATGGGGAGTATAGAAGCTTCCCATTTGCTTTTTTAATTCTTTGTAGCATAAATTCTGGTAAACTTCACCTATGCTTCTTTTTATGTTCCACTTTTCTTTAAAAACATGAAGAGAAGGCTCTTCTCCCCTGTTTATTCTTTCATAAACGTTTCTTATATCTGTAACAAAATCCCTCAGCATTTCAGCCCTCCTTTAATCAGACTAATAAAATTATAACTGTAAAGCCTCCTTTTATCAAAACCTATGTCAAACATATCCCAGGCACCTATAAAAAAACCACCCAAATTGGGTGGATATTAAATCAAAGTATCTTCCTTACCTTTTCAGCTTCATATTCCCTGATAAACTTATTATTCGATTCGTCCCTTATAAGAAGCCTTACAACACCATCCTTTATCTTTAAAACCTTTCCTTTCAATTTGCTTCCAATAACGTTAACCGGGGCTCCTGCCACAAGCTCCTTAAGGGTTTCATTCTTACAAAAATCACATGACAAATCACTCTTTACCACTCTTTTACATCTGGTACAATAATAAAGTTTGCTCATATACATACCTCCCAACTATTTTTGGGCAATGATGGATATAAAACTGCTTTAGAGCAACATACAAACTTCTTAAATTCTATATAACTTGCATAAACTGCCATATAACTAATATATTCTATATATTTAGAAAATTTCCTTCATATACTGATAAGAAGATAAAAAGAATTAAATGGAAATGAAAGGCTGAAGAGAATAAAAAATGGGGCGGGTTTTTATACCCGCCTACCCTATACCCTTGTTAGCTCATCCCAGTTGATATATTTGTTAAGTTTCTCTACAAACTCTTCAAGATAAAGCTTATCCACCTCATCAAATCTATCAAATACTGGGGCGTCAATATCAAGTACTCCATATAATACATCATTCTTTACAATCGGAACCACTATCTCCGATCTTGAGGCCGCATCACAGGCTATATGCCCTTCAAATTCCAGCACATTTGGAACCACATATGTTTTTCTATCCCTTGCAGCGCTTCCACAAACGCCTCTGCCAACCTTTATCCTTGTACATGCAACCTTCCCTCCAAAGGGCCCTAAGACAAGCTCACCATCCTTCATAATATAAAAGCCTGCCCAGTTTATGTTCTCCAGATTATTAAATAGATGTGCTGCACTGTTGCTTAGATTTGCGAGGGAATCATTTTCTGATGATATGAGACCTTCAAGGGTCGTAAGAAGCAGCTTATAAAACTTCTCCTTGTCATCTGCAACTATTTTACTATTGTCGTGCATATTTTCACCTCCCAGAAGTATATTCTATCATAAATCAACATACAGCAATACTCCTGTCTCCATTTTGAATTGCCGAAAAGCTTTAAGCTATTAACCTTTTCCCCTGCATTTACAGCTTTCCTTCCACCAGTTCAATAATACGTTCTTTTCTTTCCTTTGCAAGTTCAAGAAGGCCTTCACATTCCCTGGAAGCTGTATCAACCACATTCCTATCCTTTATAGCCGCAAGGTTAATCCTTACATTTAAAACTGCACTTTCAAGGGCAGAAAGTGCAAAAAGTGCCCCCACTCCTGCATCGGATATGGCATTGGGATTGCCATACTTTGCAGAAATTTCGAGAAGGTCGAATATTTCAATGGCTTTACGGGCCATTTTAAGGGGCACTTCCATAGCGCCTTTATATGCCTCCTGTATGCTTCTGCTTCTTATGTCCTTCTCCTCCTCACTTTCCTTTGGAAGTTTAAAGGCAGCCATAACCTTATTAAATGCATTTATATCCTCATCCATAAGCTCAAGGAACTCATCCTTAAGCTCTCCCGCCCTCAAAAGGCTTTTATTAATCTTTTCCTTTACAGAATCATCGTATTCGTTATAAAACTTCTTTCCAGTTGTTAAATTGAAAACCATACCCGCCAGAGCAGCGCCAATGCACGCTCCAAGTGCAGCCGCAGAACCACCTCCTGGGGCAGGCATACTTGAGTAAAGTTTATCCATAAACTCCTTAACGGACAACTTCTCAATTTTTTCCATGATATCCCTCCTTAATGGTACAAACAACCATTTCTAATAACAATTTTATCACCTTTAACAGCAATATCAACATGGTTTATTTCTGCCCATTTCCAATTCTGAGCGAAATCGACAGTTCCCATGCCAGCCTGGTCCTCTTTTTTATCATATCGTCAAGGTAAAGTTAAAAAAAGTGGCTAACAAGCCGTAGTGAAATCCGTTATACTTAAGGATATGCAAGTTTAACGAATTCGCCTGGCTTGTCAGCCGCATCATATATTAAAACTCTTTGAATTGAGTGGTGTGAAGGCTGTTTTAAATGTCCTCCTCCGTTATGAGGTTTTGCGAATCAACATAGGTTATTGTACTGTCGCTGATATCTATTATCTTCACATCAGGTTTTATCCTTATATTTTTTTGATTTATTAAATCATATACATGATCTTTATAGACTAGATATATCCTGTTATCCTTGCTATAAACATCTTCGTAGGAAGTATCATCAATATTCATCTGGTAACTAACCCTTTCATCCTTAACAACGTATATGGTTTTAGCATCTTCCATTGACATGAGGTATAGATTATCATCCTCATCAACTCCAAGGAGTTTAAATTTATTTTCCTTTCCGTATTTAAAAAGTCTATTATTTATATATACGTTGTTTTTATAATCCTCATACACGAGTACATCCTCGTTGTTTAAAAGATTCACAGCATCTATTTTTTTATTCGATACAGCAATTGATACCGTTTTCATGATGTTTATTCTATAGATGTTGTTCTGTATTTCGTTTTTTGCCTTCGTCTCAACGTTTACATAAATAACATTAGTATACTTTGAATATTTTACATCATCTATTCTGTAAAAGTTCTTTACTGGAAAGGCCTTATGGTCTGCACTCTCATCCCTTGCAATGTCGTAAGTTTTAATATAAAGCCTTCCATTTGCATAAACGAAATACATAACGATACTTCCATTATCAATCGGAGCTGCATATACTACAGGATTAAGCTCATTTATTTCTTTAACAAGTTTATCGTTTTTTATATTCTTTATATAGATATTTCCCTTATTAACATAGGTCACATAATCCGTATCATGTACTCTTGAAACATACTCAGCTCCCTCCGGAAGCTTGACATGAAGATTAAGGGCGTTTACAATAAAACTTCCCTTTTTCTCTTCCGATATATCGGTGTTTTCTGAAAGAAGCACATTGTTTACATAGTATAAAGGTGTAAGAGTTATAACAACGCCTATAATCGAATATATTATCAGCTTCTTAATTATCCTTTTCATAATACCCTCCTACTTTATTATAAAGGCAGAAGGTATAGACCTTTCTCCGAGTATATCAGAAGGCTTGTTTACTACCTGTTTGTCCAAAACCATTGTTGAGGATGATCCTCCATCAAGGTTAGCAGCATTGTACGCTCCATACTTTAAAAGTACATTTTGAACATCCTTTAATGTAGCACCTATACTATCCTTCTGCCTTCCATCGATAACTAAAAGCAGCACAGCTCCATCCTTTCTCTGCCCTATGGCAGTTCTTGGAGCAATGCCCCATCCTCCGTCACCACTTTTAATCATGGGCTTTCCGTTGATTATAAGAGGCGGGCCAAAGGTAACGGCATCCCTTATTTTCATACTCTTTATCTGACTTAAGGAATAATTGCCTATTATAAGCACGTTCTTATCGTTGAATCCAATGATGCCGTAGGTCGAAGATTTATCTATATGCTTTATTTTACCGTTTTCTATTAGAATTCCTGAAGGCTCTCCGCCTGTACCGGTCATCTTCCTGTCGCTGAATCCCCCAGCGTTTATCCCACCGACTGCATCATATTTTTTAACTATTTCGCTTAGGGTCATTCCCCTTTCTCCAAGCTCATCCGCTGTCCCAACTGATATTCTTGCAGGATTATCGATAATCATAAGATAACCTCTGAACTTGTTGGCTTTGATATTTATTACGTTTATATCGTTTGACTTACTGCCTATAACTATTTCATCCTCATTTTCCCTTTCAGATGCTATTCCACTCTGATTCTTTTCCATTATCCTTTTGATTTCTTCATCGCTTAAAAATATCGTCGCAAGATACTTGTGTCTTAAAGTGGTCATCGCCGATGTAACAAAGGTCTCCTTAATCCTTGTAAAGGGTCCGTAAAACACAAGATAAATTCCAAGTATGGTGCAGAATATAATTTCAAATACTATGAAACCAGTTATTTTTTTAAGCTTTTTAATCATACATATCCACCTTTCTCTGGCTTTGAAAGCATGGAACATCCATACAACATTATAGTTTATAGAGTTTATATCAAGTTATCAACAAATAAATTGTAAATATTTTTTATTTTAAATACGAAATATGGCACAGTACCAGGCTGTGCCAAAGGATTAATTTAACTCGTTGTGCTAGATAAATTTACAGATCGGCGCTGCGATAAAAAATATATTTCATTCACCAGTACGCTCAGCAAAGAAGTTCTAAGGCTCGGGATTTGAAAAATCAAGAACTTTCGTTAAACTCGCCTTGCTTAAGTCACGAAAGTTCTAGGATTTTTCTGCATCCCTTCGCCTAGAACTTCTAATTGCCAGCTTTATGTGAATTTCATATATTTTTTATCTCCGCTCTGCCCCTGAACTATCACAACGGATTAATTTATTATGTTTAACATCATTTTAACAGCAACGCCCAGTGACATAACCACAAAGATAGGCTTTACAAGCCTTACCCCTTCTTTAAGAGCCATTTTAGTTCCTATCCTGGCGCCAAGTATCATAAATATCATAACGGGAAGCCCGAGAACATAATCAATCTTGCCCTGAATCGCAAAAAGGATAAGGGAGGTTATATTGCTAATAAAGTTAAGAACCTTGGCATTTCCTCCTGCCTGAACAAAATCAAAACCATATATGCTTATAAGGCCGAACATGATAAATGAGCCTGTACCGGGACCGAAAAATCCATCATAGAACCCAAGGGCGAAGGCTAAAAGCATTCCAAAGAAAACATTCTTTCCTGTAAGCCCCTTAAATTTGTCCTCCCTGCCCATTGATTTTGAAAAAAAAGTATATATAGAAACAGCCAATATCATTATAAACACCGTGGTGTTCAAAAATTTCTGATCTATTTTAAGTACAGTATTTACTCCTAAAACCGCTCCCAAAAGTGTAAATGGAATAAGGTATCTTAAGAGCTTGAAGTTCACCTTGCCCGACGCTGCATACTTTATAGAACTTGTAAAGGCCGAAGCAGTTGCAGAAAACTTATTCGTTCCAAGGGCAAAATGCGGCTGTACTCCGGCAATTAGAAAGGCTGGAAGACTTATAAGCCCTCCCCCTCCGGCAATTGAATCCACGAAGGAAGCTGCAAAACCTGCCATGCATAAAAACAATATTTTAGTTACCATAATATCCCCCATCACAACAAAAGTTATAGATATTTTATCATATTTTTAAAAAAATTACCACTGCTGAAGTGGTAATTTTTTATTTGCTGATTCATACATGGCGCAGGCATATACCGCCTACTTTTTAAACTTTCGTTTTATTGTTCCAACTGCAAAATCAAGCTCTCCCATTTTAAGAGCATAGGCCGCTAAAATATATATAATCATCCCAACAGCAATGGCTGTACCTGCATCAATCAACTGGGCCATCTTCGACGCCGTTCCAATGGAACCTTCAACAACCTTCGAAATTCCAAAGGCAGCAGCCCCCATTATTATAGAAGCAATAGTTGCCTTCGACGTTGAAATCATCAATTCCTTTGTCCTAAGCCCATCAAACCTTCTGGCAAGAAGTTTATACAGAAGTATCATCTGCAAAATAGATGTAAGGGAGCTTGAAAAGGCAATTCCTCCAATTGCAAGGTTGCTGAATTTAACAAATATGAGGTTTAATATTACATTTGCAGCAAAGGCAATGGCCCCAACCTTAACGGGGGTTTTTGTATCCTGTATCGCATAAAACCCTCTTATAATAATAGGTACTGCTGACTGGCCTATTATGCCTATTGCATAGAAGCTTAGAGCAAAGGCCGTTACCTTAACATCCTGCTCCATGAATTTTCCGGATTTAAAAAGCAGCCTTACAACGGGCTCACTTATGGCCATGATTCCTGCTGTCGCCGGTATTATAATAAACATAAGGGTTTTGAGCCCATTTAAAAGCGTATCCTTAAACTCTTCAATTTCTTTTTTGGCAATGTGCATGGACATTTCAGGAAATATTGTCGTTGAAATGCTTGCACCAAAAATACCTATAGGTAGCATCATAATCCTCTGGGCATATCTAAGCGCAGTTATGCTTCCATCATCAAGGAACGAGGCTATATTCTGGTTTACAACAAGGTTTAACCTTGCAAGGGCAAGTCCTATAATAGCTGGTCCCATAAGCCTCAGCATCCTTCTGTATCCAGCATTTTTTGTATTCAGTTCAAGCCGAAATCGCTTTCCAAAGGCTAAAAACTCGGGAAGCTGCACCGCAACGTTTAATATGGCCCCAGCAACAACCCCAACTGCCATACCATAAATTCCAAATTTACGTCCAAGAAGCAGTGCTCCTAAAATAATACCAACATTATAAAGCATGGGCCCCAGAGATGGAATGGTAAACCTCTTATAGGAATTCAATATTCCTCTAATGAGGCCTGCAAGTACCGTAAAGGTTACGGCCGAAAACATTATCCTGGTAAGCTTTACCGTAAGTTTAAAGCCTTCCTGATTATCTGTCATGCCTGCCGCAACAAAGGGTACCAAATAGCGTGCAAATACCATTCCCAATAAATTGAAAACGATGATAAATATCATAGATACAGTTATAAAGGTATTGGCTGCATTCCAGGCCCCTTCCTCATCTTCCTCCGCAAGATATGAGTTGAAAACAGGCATAAACCCTGAGCTCAGCGCCCCCGATATTAAAAGGTCGAAAAGCACATCTGGTATTGTAAAAGCTGCAAAAAAGGCATCTGTAACATAGTTGCTTCCAAACACCCTTGCAGTTATCATTTCCCTTACAAACCCCAATATTCTGCTCAAAAAAAGAGTAATCATGAGCATAAAAGTGGCCCTTTTTATATTTTCACCCTTTGGTCTCGTCATTTTCTATCTCCCTTCGCACAAGTCTTATTAAATTATAATCCAATATAATCCTTTCTTCAATAAGATGGCGGTTAACAAAGGGCATACATTTCTGTTATTATATTTAAAAATACTATAACCTTTGATAAGGAGGAGTTTTCATGACAAGACTTTATTATGACAATCCCTACCTCACTTCATGGGAGGCAGAGGTGATTGATGTAGTTGAAAAGGAAGGCAAATTCGCCGTAACGCTTTCGCAGACGGCCTTTTATCCTGAAGGAGGAGGCCAGCCCTCCGATAGAGGAACAATCGACGGAATACAGCTTCTCGATGTCATAGAAGATGGCGGTATAATATACCACATTCATCCATCAAAACCCCAGAGCCAGACAGTAAGATGCGAAGTTGATTTTCAAAGGCGCTTTGACCATATGCAGCAGCACACAGGCCAGCATATTCTGTCCGCTGTATTTTACAACCTTTATTCTGGGGAAACCTCAAGCTTTCACTTAGGCGAAGACTACGTTTCAATAGATATTTCCCTGCCTGAAATTTCGGATTACATGCTCAGGAAGGTTGAGGATACAACAAACGATTACATATATAAAAATCTAAAGGTTAAAACGTACATAATTAAACCAGACGAAGTTTCAAAGCTTCCCCTCAGAAAACTTCCTCCGGTTGCCGATTCCATAAGAATAGTTGAAATAGACGGAGTAGACTATTCTCCATGCTGCGGCACACACGTTAGAAGCCTAGGTGAAATAGGCATTATAAAAATCATTAAAACGGAAAAATACAAGGGTGCCACAAGGGTATATTTTAAATGTGGAAAAAGAGCTCTGCTGGACTACCAGGCAAAACAGGACATAGTTGCATCCCTCTCAAGACAGTTCACAGCCTCCGAAGGCGAATTAATTCATCGTGGAGAAGCGTTATCAGCGGAGCTTAAGAACCTTTCAAAGGAAGTAAGGGACCTAAAGGAGAAGCTCCTTGGATATGAAGCAAAGGAAATCATAGCTGCTTCTTCATCGAACCTCATCGTAAAGTCCTTCGATGATAAAAGCTTTGAAGACATACAGCTTTTATCAAAACAAATAGTTAGCCTTGGAGACTACGTAGTAATACTTACTTCCACCTTTGACAGAAAAATCCTTTTAGCCCACAGTGGGAAATCCTCCATTCACTGCGGCAAGCTCTTTAAAGAACACCTCTTAAAATACAACGGCAGAGGTGGCGGAGGCGATAGGATGGCCCAGGCCCTATTTGCTGATGTTAAAGACCTTAAATCCTTCGAAAAGCTCCTTGTAGAAACAGTAAAAGCCCAGCTTTAATGGGCCTTTTTTCATTTCCTTTTAACTCCAAATAAAACTTTCAATAGAAAAACTGGAAGCACCGCCATCCTTTTATACCTCCAGGGCTCCTTTATAAGCCTGTAGAGCCACTCAAGTCCAATGCTGCACATCCATTTTGGTGCCCTTTTGATATTGCCGCATATAACATCATAGCTTCCTCCAACTCCCATGCACAATGGAACGCCGAGTTTATCCATATTCTTCGTAATCCAATACTCCTGCTTTGGACTTCCCATTGCAACAAAAAGTACATCTGGACTGGAGGCTTTAATGTTCTCTATAACTTCATCCTCATCCTTAAAATATCCATCCCTTGTACCGACAATATTAAGCCCCGGATATCTCTTCTTTAGAATGTCAGAAGCCCCTTCCGCAACTCCTGGCTTTGCACCAAGTAGAAAGACCCTGTAGCCCTTCTTTGCCGATACTTTGCATATGTTCTCCATAAGCTCTATTCCCGTTACTCTGCTTCTTATTTTCCCGCCTTTAAACCTTGACGCAATCACAACTCCTACTCCATCGGGTATCTGCATGGAGGCACTGTTTAAAAGATTTCTTAAACTTTCATCCTTCTGTGCCTTCATGATCTTTTCTGGATTTATTGCAACAACAAAGGAAGGTTTTCTATTTGAAATAATCCTGTCCACTTCATCAAGTGCATCCTTCATATCAATCCTGCATACATCAACCCCCAGATAGTTTTCCCTAATCATTTTTTTCCTCCTTCGCTAAAAGGCTTCTGTATATTTGAATGTATTTGTCAGCAAGATTTTCTATCGAATAGCAATCCCTGGCTTTGGTATGTAGCCTTTCCCCCATTTCCCGGCACAGGGCTTGATCGTCAATGAGACGTAAAATTCTATCTGCAAGGGTACCGCTGTCTCCGGGTTTTATAAGATACCCGTTTACTCCATCTTCAATTAAGTCTGGGATTCCTCCAACCTCCGTTGATATAACTGTTTTCCTATACTTTGCAGATTCTAAAATGACAAGGGGAAAGCTTTCAGTAAAGGAAGTAAGCACAGTAAAATCCGATATAAACAAAAACTCATCGGGCCTTTGAAAGCCTACAAAGCTTATATGATCCCTTATTCCAAGATTTTTAGCGTAATCTTCCATTTCATTCCTTATATTCCCATCTCCAACAAGTATAAAAGATACATCGTTTCTTTTATCTAAAACAGTTCTGCACCCATCTAAAAACACCCTATGCCCTTTAACGGGATGAAACCTTGCAACCATCGCCACATGGTACTTTGAATCCCTAAGACCATACTTTTTTATAATATCTTCCCTTGAAAAATTCTGCTCCACTTCATTGAAGTTTATGCCATTATATACTACATAAATATTTTTATTTTTAAATCCCCTCTTAATAAGCATATCCTTGAAACTGCTGGAAACGGTTATATAATAATCGAAGGAATTTAATACAGCCCTGTTTATATTGCTGTATATAAGGGTTTTATAAAAATTTCCTCTGTAATCCTCCCTGTAGTCGCTGTGTATTGTAGTTACATAAATAGCCCTGTATACCTTCTTAAGGAAATAGCCTATAAAATTTGCTCTGCCCCCATGGCAGTTTATTATGTCTATGCCTTCCTTCTCACAAATACCCTTAATTCGTTTTATTATGCTCAAATCAAACCTTTTGCTCTGTTTTACAAGCCTTATGTCAAGCCCGGCCTTTTTAGCCTCATCATAAAGCAAGCCTTCCATAAAGCAAAGGATTATGCTCTCTTCTCCCTTCTTCCTCATAGCCTCTACAAAGGATAAGAGATGATTTTTAGAGCCCCCTGTCTCTCCACCGCTTATAATATGCAGTACCTTCATATAATTCCTCCCATAAGTCATATCGAGGTCAAAACCATCACAATATAACTTCAGTATTATCCAAAATAAAGGGGCAAGCCCCTGGACTTACCCCTTTATTATATCATCTTAATTTTCAACTTTAAATCTCATTTAGCACTGTCAAACACCGCTGTTTTACTTCCAATATAATTTACGACAGTGGTAGCTCCCGTTGCTATAATCTGTGAAAGGGTTTTCAATAGATTAAATTTATCTACGCATATGTACATGATTAAAAGATTTATTCCAAGAGAAAAAACGTTTAGGACAGCAAATTTTAAAAACTGGGGTAAAACTTTGTTATCGTTATCACCAAAAGTCCACTTTTTATTTAGGATAAAACTGTTGGCAACTCCTGCGACATACCCCGTAAAGGAGCTTATCAAATAATTCACTCCTAAGATCTCGCTTAAAACATAAAATGTAACGAATGAAATTATCGTATTGGCGACTCCAACAGCGCAGAACTTAACAAATCTTTTCATATGATTAGTCCTCCAAAACTAGCTCAAAGGGTTAAATTATTCATTCTTCTCCCTGTCATCCTTGGTGTTATCTATATTGATCTCCTTTTCAATAATATAAAGTGGCCTTCCCTTGCTTTCATCGTATATCCTGGCGATATATTCCCCTAAAACTCCAATGGAAAGCAGCTGCACCCCTCCTATGAATGTTATGGTAACCATTATGGAAGTCCAGCCTGAAACCGGGTTCCCTACTCCAAAAATCTTACTTACAATTGAGTAGATAAAAACACAGAAAGTTACAATTATTGAAAGGAACCCAATGTATTGAACCATTTTTAAAGGCTTCGCAGAAAATGAAATAATGCCATCCAATGCAAACTTTATCATCTTTTTAAGGGGATATTTTGTCTCCCCCGCAAACCTTTCCTTCCTCTCGAACTCAATAGCAGTTTGCTTAAAGCCTACCCAGCTTACCATGCCCCTTACAAATCTATTATGTTCACGCATTTTTCTGAGGGCCTCAACCACTTTCCTGTCAATTAATCTGAAATCTCCAGTATCCACCGGAATTTTGACGGAGCTCATCCTGTCTAAAACCCTGTAAAATGCCTTTGCAGTTGCCAGCTTAAACCAGCTTTCTCCCTCCCTCTTCTTTCTTTTGGCATAAACTACATCATATCCTTCTTCCCAAAGCTTAATCATATCGGGAATCAGTTCCGGCGGATCCTGTAAATCCGCATCTATAATAACCACGGCATCTCCAATTGCCTTATCCATTCCTGCAGTTATAGCTATCTGATGTCCAAAATTTCTTGAGAAACTGATTACTTTAACATGATTATCCACCTTAGCAATTGACTCTAAAATCTCCAGAGTCCTGTCAGTGCTTCCATCGTTTACAAAAATTATTTCATAGTTTAAGTCATTTTTTCTGGCTACTTCAGTTAGCCTTCTATAGCATTCCTCAGCAACAAGCTCTTCAAAATACATTGGAACTACAATGGATATCATTTTTTTGCTCATGAAATTATCCTCCAAATTATTTCATTCTCAGATTGTATATTAATTTTGTACATGAAAATACCTGTTTAAAAATTAATCATAAAAATAAAACCCATTTTAATTATTAAACTGGTTTCTCATTACCAAAAATCCTGTTAATATTTCTATAGTCTATTAATAAATTCAATAAAATTATACTAATCAGAATAAATATCGTCAATGGACTAGACATATAGAAAGAATTATGTAATTTTAATTTTATCACCAAAAATCATTTCAAATTTCAAGACCAAAACTTTATAAAAGAAAAGTGGCAAATAATGCCACACTCAAAGCAAATGATGAATTGATATTATACCTTCTAAATTTCTAAATCGTTATAACAAACATACCCCTGGCCTTTAAATCTTCTTTTTTCTCTGAAATGATATTTCTTGTATCAAATATAACAGTGCCCTTCTTAATTTTATTCACTATCTCTTCATTAAATCTGTCATAGCCCTTCTGCTTTGCCAGTATTAAAATAGCATCCTTTTCTTCAACAGCTTCTTCAATGCTATCTACTTTAAAATCATATTTGGTAGGCACAACCGGGTCATATGCAAAAACCCTGGCTCCCTTTTCCAGAAGTATTTTTATTATTTCTATAGGTGGGCTAATTCTATCATCATTTGAATAATCCTTCATTGCAATTCCTAAAACTCCAACCCTGGATGTTTCTATTTTCTTTCCTAATTTTAATAATTCACCTTCAAGCATTGACACAATGACATTAGGAATATCCGAATTTTTAAGTCTTGCAAGTTTCAGTATATCAAGGTTTACCCTGAGTTCTTCAGCCTTGGGTTCCAAATAATAATATGCATTTGGTATACAGTATCCTCCAACTCCAGGTCCTGGGGTTAATAAATTTACCCTCTTATGTGTATTTGCAACTTTAATAACTTCATATATATCAATACCCAGTGCCTCCGTAAACCTTGCAAATTCCTGAACCATCGCAATATTTACATCCCTCTGCACATTTTCAAAAACCTTTGCAGTTTCAACCACCTTCATATCGCTGGCAACAATGACATCAGTTTTGCAAACTATAGACAAAAGTTCTTTAGCCCTTTTAGCGCTTTCATCATTGATTCCTGCAACAACTGTTGGCATATATGCAAACTCTTCAAAGGCACGACCTTCTGCAATCCTCTCGGAAGAATATGCAAGATAAAAATCCTCTCCTGCCTTCATCCCCGACTCCATCTCAAGTATTGGAAGAATCCTTTCTTCAGTCGTTCCAGGTATTACTGTACTTCTTATAACAACCAGGTCTTCCCTTTTAAGATTTTTCCCAATTTCCGATATACAGCTCAGCAAGTCGGATAGATCATGTTCACCGTTTCTTATTGGAATTCCAACGGTTACTATGATGTTATTGCAGTTCTTCATCGCATAGGCCGTATCAGTTGTTGCCCTGTATCTTCCTAAATCAATCTGCTCCTTTAAAATCTCCTGAATGCTTTTTCCATCAAAGCTTTCAGTATGATAGGTAATTCCATTATTAATATCATCAACAAGCCCCTGAATAACATCTATGCCTAACACGTTGCATCCCCTGAAGGCAAAGCTTAGAGCAAGGGGAAGGCCAACAAAACCCTGGCCAAATACTGCAACGTTTTTATATTCGCTTTTAATATTGCTTTCTATGCTGCTCATATCTTATCCTCCTGTTTTTCAAGTAGATATCCCTTGTATAGCAGGGCAGTCAGTATCCATACAAAAACGTTTAATTGAGGAATGAACATTAGGTTGTTAAGAAAGTTTTGGAAAAGATAAGCCCCCCAAAAGCCTACCAAGGAAAGAGCAATGAGCCTTAATCCAGTATTCCCTGTATTCTTAAACACTTTATAACAAAGCAGAGCCAATCCAACATATATTATAATAAAGAAAATCCCTCCGAATATTCCAAGCTCTGCTAGAACCTTTAGATATGAATTATGTACACTAAAGAGCTCCTTAGATACAAACAACTCTGGAAACCTTTCTATATATTTGGGATAGTTTTGTCCATAATTACCATTCCCTACTCCAAGCCAAAAATGCTCCTTAAACATAATCCAGCCAGTAGTCCAAAGCTTTACCCTTTGAAGGCTTGTAACAGATTTCATAGTAAAAATTGAAAGGAACCTGTTTCTAATTGAAGGTACTAAAAGGGCACCTACAATCATAACCGGTATAGCATAAAGTGTTTTTCTATATCTAATTACACCAATTACAAAAATTCCTGTCATAAAACCGAGCCATGAACCTCTGGTAAAGCTAAATACTAAATTGAACATGAAAATCAAAAACACTAAAGCATCAATAGCTCTGTCTTTTCCCCTATACTCCAGCATATGAAGCATAGGATAGAAAATAACAAGGTTTATGGCTGCACCCCAGTAGTTTGGATTTACAAAGGTTGAATAAATCCTTCCTCTTCCAAAGGGCATTGAGGTATCAAAGTATGATGAGCCATTAAAAATAAACTGCAAAACTCCTATTATCGCTGCAGCAATCATTGCAGCATAAAAGGCATAGAAACTATTTTTAATAAGCCTTAAGTCTGCTATCAAAAGCAGCATAAAAAACATAATGACATACTCCAAAAACCTTATAGCCTCACTTATAACAGCAGCCTTACTTTCTGCATAACCCAGTGAGATAAAGGATAAAAGGGTAAATCCTAAAATACCAATCCCGATAATCCTTATCTCCTTATTTTCCATTAACTGTGATATGGTAAATCTACATCCCTTATTAAAAACTAAATATGCTATACCCGAAACTATTGCAAGTCCCCCAATTACAAAATCAGCAGATAGCGGTATAAAGGATATTCTGGCCTTAAATGGCAGTAGGGTAACTATAATCATAAATAAATATATAAAAAAATTAAATACTCTCTTAAAATTCATATTCTATCCTCCACAGGCTTCACCTTGAATATACCTCTATGACATCCTCTATGAACTTTTCAATTGAAAAGTTCTCTCTAACATATTTTCCTCCCTCATGCCCAATCCTGGTTAAATCATATTTATGCTCAAGTATAAGCTTTAATTTATTATATAATTCATCACTGCTTTGTGAATTAACTATAAACCCGTTGACTTCATCTTTAATTATATCACCAAGGGCTCCTACCCTTGTGCATAAAACAGGCTTGCTGAGCATCATTGCTTCCAAAACCACATAGGGCATACCCTCCTTTACCGAGGGAAGCACAAACATGTCCATGGCATTAATGACATCAAAATTGTCCTTCCTGTACCCGAGGAATTTTATGTCATTATATCCCGATGAAAAATTTATCATATCATCATACTTTGGTCCAATACCTGCAAATATGGTTTTAAATTTATAACCCTCATCATATAATCTTTTCAATGCTTCAATAAGATAAACATGGCCCTTGGTTTCGTAAAAGTTAGCAACGGTTCCAATAACAAACTCATTAGTATTTAAACCAAGTTTTTTCCTTGTTAAATCCCCAGGGGCCAATTTCTTTATGTCTACTTCCTCTATTGCATTTGGTATATACCTTAGCCTTTTACTGTCTATAACTTTATATTTAAGGGCAATATCATAATCCCTGTTTGAAACCGCAATGATATCACTGCTAAGCAGTCCACCGAATTTTTCGATAACAGTATAAGCCCACTTCTTTACCCTTCCCATGGGTTCATTAAATACAAATCCGTGAACTGTGTATATCCTTTTTTTAATTCCAGCTAATTTTGCCGCAAGCCTTCCAATAAGTCCGGCCTTAGAGCTGTGGCAATGAACTATATCATATTTTTCTTCCTTAAATTTTTTGTATAAAAACATGGTGGCCTTTAAATCCCTTATAGGATTTATCTCACGTACCATATCAGGAACTTCCATAAAACCTATATTCATTTTTTTAAGCTCTTCAATCATCTCGCCGCCTGGTGCTGCAAAAACAGTTACTTCATACCCCTTTTCCCTAAGTAAGGACGAAAGAAGTAAAACGTGTTTTTGAGCTCCACCCATTTCAGATTGAGTAATAACCTGGGCTACCTTTATTGCCATTCATATCTTCCTTCCACCATAATACTTTGAAGCACATTCCACCAAGCTGATCCCATAATACCTGATAAGCTTTAAATATTTTCCTTATTAATTATCATCCTTATCAATTGTAATTTCAAGATTTAAATCTTTAAGCAAGCTTTCCATTGATAAATCATCCTTTAGTCCCTCTGTACTTTCCTTTATAAACATTATTTTAATTGTCTGAAGAATTAACATTATATCAAGGAATATTGAGTATTTTTTTATATATAGGATATCATATTTTACTTTATCTTCAGCCGTCGTATTATATTTCCCCAGTACCTGTGCAAGCCCTGTTAACCCTGCCTTCACAAGTGTTCTATACTTATAGTCAGGAATCTCCTTCTTAAACTGTTCAACAAAAAACGGCCTCTCTGGCCTTGGACCAACAACACTCATATCCCCGACTAAAATATTAAAGAGCTGTGGTAGTTCATCAAGCCTTGTAGCCCTTATAAACTTTCCAACCCTTGTTATTCTTGGGTCATTCTCTCCTGCAAGAACCGGACCTGACAGCTTTTCAGCATCCTTAACCATAGTCCTGAATTTTATAATATTAAACCTTCTTTCGCCCTCTGTAACACGCTCCTGCTTATAAAATACAGGCGCCCCATCCTCAAGCAAAATAAGAATCATAACTATTGCCATAAATGGAAGGGCTATAATTATGCCTATTAAGGAGATTATTATATCCATGAGCCTTTTAATTATTCTTTCCTCCACGGTTAATCCCATTTTTCTAATTTTTAATACAGGAACATCATCAACCCTGTCCATCTTTGAATTTATAAGCCCGATCTCATACATCCTTGGAATTATATAAAGGCTTTTTCTCTCATCTATACAGAGCTTAATAATTTCATTTCTTAAATTTGAATCAACATCCTCACATACGAATATAACTTCACTTTTATCAATGTAATCCCATAAATTCTTTGATGATGGATCACATATATATTTTATATCATAAATATCGCGCTGCTTCATTATTAGCTTTTTAGCAAGTTTTTCTGCATATAAATTCCCAATAACAATTGTAGGTTTTCTACCATGCGAAAGTCTTTTGGTCTTCCAAACAACAGCTCTCCAAAGTGATATAAAAAGCATCTGAAAAATCGTACTTATAATAAGTACACTTCTCGGGTAAGCAAATGCCCTTATAAAGAAGGTTATTGCCATAGTAACAATAAAAAGGGAAATAATTGTTAAAAAGGCTGAATAAATCATCTCTCCCAGGGATTGTTTTAATATATCCCCCATCCCAAATACGTACGCAAACAACAAATAAAAAATTACAATAAAGGGAGCCGTTTGCTCAAAGGCAACATAATTAACCTTAGGTGGATTAAAATTAAACATCACCATATAGGATAGATATATAGCAAAGAGGATTAAAAATATATCCATTAAAAAAACTCCAATTTCATATAAGCCTGTCACAAAGGTTTCCCGTTTCATAAAAACACCTCATTGTATAACTATAAATATTTTTTCGCAATCTATATATATATTTTATCACATGAAGTTCTTAAAAAATATTTGACTGAGTTATTTCTGTACAAACCTGCTGTATATATTCTCAAGCCTTTCAATATATCTGTTTATATTATAATTTTCATATAAAAAACTATATGCATTTTCAGCCATTTGCCTTGAAAGCTCCGGCTTTTCATAAACCGTAAGCATTGCTTCCGCTAATGCCTCCTCTGTTCTTTCTTCAAGTATAAGACCATTATAACCATCCTTCATAAGATCCTTAAGTCCTGCAACAGGTGTTGAAATAACTGTTTTTTTCATTGCCATAGCCTCTAAAACAGCAATTGGCAGGCCTTCAGTTATGGAAGGCAATATAAAACAATCAAAAATATTCATGTAGTCGTAAACATTTTTCTGATAACCGGTAAATATTACTTTATCTGAAATACCATATCCCCTTACCTTTTCCTCAAGCTTTTGCCTTTCCGGACCATCCCCGACAATCAGAAGAACTGTATTTTCCTTTTTCTTTTGAACGATATTGAAGCTGTCTATCATTAAATCAGCTCCCTTTATTTCAATAAGCCTTCCTAAAAAGCCATAAATAAATTTGTTCCTGTCTATACCAAGCCGTTCTTTAAAATTAACCCTGTCCTGTAATTTAGCTTTCTCCAACTCATTAAAATTAAAGGCATTATTAAGGGTTATTATGCTCTCCGGATTTATGGTATTGTTATGAGTCAAATAATAGCTCCTTGCCATTTCAGATACGGCTATGGACAAGCTATACTTTTTTCTAAAGTATCTATCCATTAGCTTAAGAGGAGAGGGCTTTTGCATCCAGTAATAACTTGCATGCATATGTGATATTACTGGAATTTTAAATCTCTTTGAGGCCAAATACCCTGAAATAGATGCCTTAATGTCATGCCCATGAACAATATCTATATTTTTATCCTTGATTAAATTTTTTAATCTCCTAATCTCAATTGGGTTAAGCTTGCTTATATCTATAATATGGGCTTCTATTTCATTATTCATATAATACCCCTTTAGTTCTTCGCCGGCACACACTACCACAGGCTCAAACCTGTCCCTATTTAAGTTTGTGCATATATCAAGTACAACCTTTTCTGCCCCACTAAGAGTTCCAGTTGCAACAATATGCAAAACCTTTATTTTATCCATCGTAACATCTCCCATTCCGGTTAAAATCCTTCATTCAAACTTGCCTTTTCTTCCTCAGAAAGTATTGGCTTTAAACCAAGATTATGTGATACCCTATCCTCTTCTGGAGGAAGCTGCATGTAGTCCCCAAACATTATCTTCAAATACTCATCGTAATTTCCTGGAGCAAAAAACTCACCATCCTCGAATTTGATGGTTGTTAAAGGATACACCACATCCTTTGGCACTTTAAAGTTCCAAAACAAGGCATCCGGACTATAAACAAGAAGATTACCCCCTTTATGTGAAAATCTCGATAATATATTATCCCTTTTATTGAATAAATATTTAAAAACCCTCTCCCTTCCCATAAGAGTTATGGGAAATCCAAGAACCTTTAATCCCAACTTGGCAAAATTTCTCGTAAGCGTCTTTGTATTTGTAACCTTCTCAAAGGGTTCATTTATTAAGGTCATCGTTCTATAAATATTTTTAAAGTTTCTCTTAATCTTAACATATTCATCGTAATCACCTGAAAAGTCATCCACAGGAAATATATCAATAAACATGCCGCGATGA
The DNA here is from genome assembly GCF_004364155.1 of Fonticella tunisiensis. GTDB lineage: Bacteria > Bacillota > Clostridia > Clostridiales > Caloramatoraceae > Fonticella > Fonticella tunisiensis. The sequence goes on from NZ_SOAZ01000024.1 coordinate 35,711, forward strand.
TATTTTCCGGGTTTATATTCAACAATCATGCTGTTTCTATCTCTTATCTTAATCCAGGGCATGTCGTAGTAAAGGTCAGTTTTATAATATTGAAAAAACAAATCCTTAGGAAGCTCCTCTTTCCCTATCTCAATAAACCTGTTATAATCATCCCTGTGCATTACAATATCCACATCATCATCCCAGGGTATAAATCCTCCATGCCTTACAGCTCCAAGCAAAGTCCCAGCATCCAGCCAGTATTCAATATTATGCTTTCTGCATATATAATCAACTATCTTTAAAATTCTAAGCATAACAAGCTGGGATTGCCTTAAAACATATTCCCCCTCATGTCTATTGTCTGGAAATTGTTCTAAATCACGCTCTATCATAAATCAATCTCCCCTTTATTATAGTAAAATCCCTTGTTTATTTTCCTTACTTCCTCCTCAGGCAATATAGTTTTAATCATCTTGTTGTGATATACCCTTTTGCTTTCCGGAGGCAGCTGCATATAGTCATCACCAAAAAATACCCTTAAAACATAGTCAACATCGTTAGGCACTAAAAACTCCCCGTCCTCAAACTTCATCGTTTTAAGAGGAAATATCTTCTCCGCTTTAAACACCTTGTCCCAGTTAAGTACATCAGTTCCATACCCATAATTTATTTTTGGATTTTTATCCATTCTCTTGATTCTCTTATCCCTCGTTTTAAGATTAAGCTTATATATAACATCCTTATTAAATATTGCAAACACAAAGAAAACCATCTTCAGTAATAGCTTTATAGCATTTATAACCGCATTTTTCCCCTTAAAATACGGCTTTTTCAGTGGAGCATTTATAGCATATACATTTATATATAAAAGCTTGTACAACTTTTCAATAAAAACCCTTCTAAAGGGGTTGCTTGAGTAGCTGTCATATGGAAATATATCTATATACAGACCCGGATGCTGATTCTCCTGTCCCCAAATAACTATTTTGCTCTTCCTATCCTTTATTTGCGTCCAGGTATTTCCGGCATACTCTGTCGTATCAAGGTTTTCAACGAAAAGGTCATCCGGCAACTCATCCTTTGCAATACTTAAAAATCTATTGTAATCCTCCCTTGTCATACCGATATCTATATCATCATCCCAGGGTATAAACCCCCCGTGTCTTACAGCACCAAGCAAAGTTCCGCTTTCAAGCCAGTAACTAATATTATGCTTTCTGCATATATAATCAACTATCTTTAAAATTCTAAGAATTATAAGCTGCGCCTGTCTTAGTGTCGGCTCACTTTCATACTCTCTTCTTCTGTCTGGAAATATCTCGCTTAAATTTTTTTTCATATTCTTCCCCCCATAATTTTTTTCTTAACCTTTTCATAAACAGTATTAAACTCATTTACCCTTAAAAATTTAAGCTCAGCTGCATATATAACCAAACCTGCGAATGAAGATAAGATAAATCCTGTTAAAACCCCGCTGAACCCTGTTATCCTGATAGATATAATAGAATATATAAAATATACACATATGCCCATTATTATCGATGACAACACTATCTTACCTGTTGTAATCAAAATTTCCCTTCCATTTATGCCTCCAATTCTATTCCTTAAGCTTCTTAAAAGCAGGAAGGTAGTTACAATGGCTGCAATGGAAGTAGCCAGGGCAAGGCCACCTAATCCCATGAATCTTACTAAAGTGAAATTGAGTATTATGTTGATGCCTATTCCTATCAAACCATTTATTGTAGAAGTTTTAGTATCCTTAAGAGCATATAAACCTCTGTTAAAAACGTCCCTAACACCATAAAAGGGTATTCCTATAGAGAAAAATATAAGAGCCGTGGAGGTCATCATAACTGCTCTGTCATCAAATACACCATGCTTAAAGAGTATAGTAACTACGGGTATGCTCAAAATGATAAGCCCGGCAGTACAAGGTATCATTATAAGGTTAATATTGTTTACTGCCCTAGTAATATATAGCTTAAACTCATCGAAGTTTTTATTACTCCCTTCCCTTGAAAGTGCAGGATAAACTACTGTAACCACGGCCGTTGCAAAGGTGACGTATACCACGTCGGTAATTCTGCTTGCAAAGTTTAGGGCTGCAATACTTCCATCCGGGAGCCCTGACCCTATAGTCTTATCTATAATTGCATTTAATTGATTTGCACCTGCTCCAACTATTACGGGTAGAATAAGCATGATAATCCTGTTAACCCTTTTGTCCTTCAAATTTATTATCCATTTAAACCTGTAACCATGCTTAAACATCCAAGGTAGTTGAACAACAACCTTTAAAACGTTACCAATTACAGTTGCAATGGTAAGGCCTACTACTCCTCCCCTGGCTCCGAGTAATATGTATATAATAATTGGAAAGTTAAGCATAATTCCCACAAAGGCAGGGGCTAAAAAATCATCAAAGGTCTGTAGAAGTGCAGTATAGCCCGCTGTTAAACTCATAAAAACAAGATTTAATATGCTTATTTTAACTAAAACAACAGTCAGCTCATACTTTTCCCCCGTAAACTTTGGCGCTATAACACTAACTAATTGAGGGGCAAAAATCCATCCAAGCACAGAAAATATTAATGAAATGATAACAATTAAATTCATAATGTTGTTGAAAAACTGAAACATATCCTCTTTACCCCTGCTATTATAACTCTCGCTTAATATGGGTATAAAGGTAGTGGTAATTGCAAGGCTGAGAATGGCAAATAAAATCTCGGGTATAGATATAGCCATATTATAGGCATCGGTTTGATATGTTGCGCCAAAGGAACTGGCGATTAAGGTATCTCTAAGAAAACCTACAGCTTTACTTATAAATGTTACTACCATTATCAAGGTTGCTGCCTTAGCTAGTTTTGCCTTACTCATAGTCTCCTCCAAACATTAAAACGTAAAAATCACCTACTATTATACATCAATTATATACAAAAACCACTATTAAAAATAGTGGTGTCAAATCAACAACAATTTTCATTAATATGTTTATGGTACTTTATTTGAACCTACAAACATCCTCAAACACCTTATAATACTCCTCCGATATATTTTCCCAATCAAACAATTTCACTGCCCTTTCATATCCCTTTATATTAATTGTCTCCTTATTTTCCAGGCAGGATATTATTAAGTTTCCCAAATCATCCTTTTCCCTGTCATATAGATATATTTCGTCCTTTTCAAAATACTGTGCGATGGGCAGGTGTTTAGATATTAAAATCTTTCTTTTATGAAGCAGTGCTTCTACAATGGACATACCAAAGGTTTCAAACTCGCTGATCTGTACATACAAATCGCACTGATTATAGATATTACTCATTTGATTTGGATTCACAAGTCCTATAAACTTTATATTGGAGTAATTTTTATATTTATTAATTATGTAATTTGCATATTCAGTGTCGTTCTCCCCAGCTATTAATAGATAGGCCTTCCTGTATAAATTGCTATTGTTAATAAATCCCTCTATAAGTTCCTCAATATTTTTTATTTTCCTGATGCCTGCAGTAAATATTATTTTATTCTCGCTGTTTAGGCCATAGAAGTTTCTTATATCTATCTCTTCTCTTACAGGTATAACAGAAACACCATTATTTATAATCTCTATTTTTTCTTTTTTCAAATTAGGATGATATTTCAAGAGCTCATCTCTCAGGGCATGGGATATGACAATTATTCTGTCGCACCAGCTTAAAAAAAAGCCCTCAAGCATGCCATGGTAAAATTTAAAGGATTTGTTTATTTGTGCTTCCTTCTTAACTATACCATGAACCGTATATGTAAGCTTAAAGCGATATTTAAATTTAAGGTATATTAAGTATAAGGCTATTGAGGTATGATATCTTGCGAAATAGACAACATCAATCTCCTTCGATTTTATAAAACTCTCTATACCTTTAACAGGTCCCTTGACCTCCATGTCATTAATAATAACAACCCTTGTTGGATCTTCAGGCACTTCATCCTCATATATTCCATAATAATAGACATTATCATGTTTTTTTATTATATTATTGTACAAAAAATTGGAAACCTTTTGAGGACCCGATATTATTTCATCTTCATTTTTTCTCACACCTATAAAAAGTACATTCATAAGTAATTCCTCTTCTCCACACTATATATAAAAATTATAATATTATATGAAATATTTGTCTATTAATAGGTTTTAATGAAAAAGACAGGAAAAACCTGCCTTTAACGATTTAGTCTATATTCCTATATAAATATTGTGAACCATATGCTATGGTTATAAGTGTCACTAGCTGAATAAAACCTATCTCCCCCAGGTAAACCTCTTCCATCTGCATATAAAGGAATATGGAAGTAAAGAGTGTAATTATATTAAAATATTTCATATTTAGTTTTCTATTCCTAAACATTTTTATTAGAAGGGTTAAAGGAACATATGAAAATACGGCTATAAAAATTATCACGCCCGCCAAGCCATTTGAAGCAAAATATCTAAAGAGTGTATTATGATAACTTATTCTCTCAGCGCCCTTACTCCTGGAGCTTATGACCTTTTCCACATCTATTTTATTAACGATATTATATTGAAGACCATCTCCCACTAAAACATATCTCTTATAATCCCTTATAACCGCTAGCCATATAAATTGTCTTTGATTAACGCCCTTTTCATTCTTTTCAGCCAGCATATCGGCTGCCGATCTTGTACTTTTATTATTTCCAGGCAAGTTAAGTTCGTTTCTATAGCCAGGCAACATTATGATACCCATCATAACCAGATTTGAAATTAATATTGCCGCCAGGGTTCTTTTATTAAATAGCAATTTAAATTGCTTTGTATTAAAAATAATAAAAGCAACCAAGTTTAGAAAAACATATACCGCAGCTGAAACTATGCTAGTTCTTGCAACAGTTAAATAAAGCATATATGCCTGAAGGACTAAACCAAATATAATGAATCCTTTTCCATTCTTTTTATCCCTAAGAATAAGATAATATATCCCTGCTATTATGGATAAAAACAAATAGGTTCCATGCCCATTTACATTACCATACATCGAAGCCGGATTATAGGCAGGCCAGTCTGATATGGTAACTCCAAGTATAGTATTGTTTAATGTGATAAACTGGTTAAGCCCTATAACTGAATGGAATATTCCTAGTAAAAATACATACTTACATATCTTATATACAAGCTGCCCTCGGCTTTCTTCCTCTAAACTAGCCAGGTATATCCTTAACATCAATAAATATATACCAACGATAAACCACATTTTAAAAATATAAAGCAGAGTGGACTTCCCGCCCCCATTTATTAAATAGGTAAAAGCTGTCCATAATAAATATGCTGCCACAACAAAATTGAATTTACTTCTAAAAAGCCCGTCTATAACAGCCTTAAAACCACATCTTGCTATAATTAAACAAAAAATCACCATGGATAGAAGTATAAAAACACCCCAAAATAAATTCATTCCAATATAGTCAAGAGTATACCACCCCGTTACAGATGAGAATAGTAAGGCTACAATTAATAAGGCATCTATTATTTTATGATTAATACTACTTAATTTTTTCAACTACTCTCCCCCTTGCTGAAAATAAATTAAATACCAATGCTATTTTACTCGATAATAGTTTAAAAGTAAATCTATCAAGTATTTATTAGACAATATTTTAACTCATTTTACTCAATTAATACCTCATTGCTTGAGTAAACAAAGATCTATTCCTTAACCCTATGTATAATAAAATAGGGCTTTAAAACCCTATTTTGTACCATAAATAAACTCATGGAGTTTATCCTTATTTACCTCTAAGTTTGGAACTAAAACTGCCATTCCGTTTATATTCTGGCTTGAAAATAAACCATCCACTGATAGTCTAAACTAGCCAATCTGCTTGTATTAAACTTGGATACATCTCCAACCTTATCAATTGCTTACTCCTTTCAAAAATGCATGGCTATTATTCCCATATTTACCGATTACACATGCATAAAAAGAGCATACACAGATCTGATTTATAAAAATCTATATATGCTCCCAAGGGACGATAAAACATCCTTTAGCTTTTTTAAACATTTTTTCCAAGTATATAATTTTCAGCCTTCTTAAGATCCTCAAGAGAATCAATTTCAAACCAATCATTTGAATCTATTTTTTTAATATAAACTCTTACATCCCCTAAAATTGTTCCTACTACATCATCCCAGTATACCCTGTCAAAGTTTCCACCTTCAACTACTTCCTCAAGTTTTTTCCTGATAACCTGTCCATCCTGCCTGGTCCAATAGGAAATACCTGACATAATATAGTCTGTACCTCCACCTACTTCTATCTCGAATACTCTCCCATCTTCATCGAAGTGAAGCTTCCATTCGGATTCAAATCCTTCCTTTATACCTCCAAAGTATGTGGAGTTTTCCAAATGATTTTCAAAATAGTTTCTACACATATATACATCTGCCTCAGTAACATAGGCATCTTCAAGATATTCCCTTACTAAATACATAGTATATACATTGTTATAAACGTCATACTTATCATTATGAATAAGCTTAACTCCGTATCTTTCCCTTAAATATTCAAACTTTTCCTTAAGGTACCCTGTAACCACAATAATATCATCTATGCCCTTTTCCTTTAAAAATCTTATTTGCCTTTCAGCCATTGGCTCTCCAGCAACCTTAACCAGGGATTTGGGAGTGTCATATGTAAGGGGCCTAAGCCTTGTTCCCATTCCTGCTGCCAAAATAATAGCTCTCATTTGTATCTTCCTTTCTAACTTGTATTAGTAATATATAACAATCATTAATCGAGAATTGAATAACAAATTAGATCCTAAACAAAGCTCATTGGAGCTTATTAGCTATGTAGGTTAAGATTGTCAAGACATTTTTTGCCTTGTTAAGGTGTATAACAACCTCCGACCAGTATATTTGTAAATACACAATTTGCAAGTATTTACGGTATATAAGCTTGACCTGTTTAAACTTAACAGTGATGATTGGATTTTACTAATGCATCACTTGTGTTTTTCCCTATTTTCCAACATCGGAAAAATAAAGTTTACAAGATTACTGTAATGCCACTGGGTGTCGATTTCGGTCCATATGAGATCTTCTATTTTTGCATAACCTATGTTGTAGGTTCTCGCCACATCCAAAAGTACATACTCATAATTTAAATAGGGATTGCTGTTTCCCGAAAATTCTTCAAGCATCTTTTTATATATGTCAATTGAAATTTTACTTATGCCTATCATCTCACCATCTATTTTGTTAAACTGATGTTTATCCTTTGACATTTTAAAAATAAAGGTATTTCGTATTTCAACAAATACCTCATCCCCTGATCCACTTACACTACTAATTAAAACACAATCCCTGTTTTCGTTTTTAAGAACTTCACCAATTGCCCTCTTTTCAAATACTATATCACTTTCAATTAATATAAAATCATCTTTAATCAAATCCTTTGCCGCAGCAAGGGATGTCATTGTTCCCGTGGATTTATACTTTCTATTTTTTACAAGGCTTATTTTTCTTTCCTTTGCAAGCTTTTCATAGTAGTGGCTTTCATAACCCGCAACAACTATAATATTCTCTATTCCATATTCCTCAAGTATGTCAAGTATTCTTTCGATTATAGTTTTCCTCCCAAGCGGAAGAAACCCTACAGGTTTATCAAAATTTGGACTTTCTCCCGCAGCAAGTACAACTGCAGTATTAACTTTTTTATCATGCTTAGGAATTATGATTTTTTTGTTTATTGCTCCGTTTATATGCTCCTCAAGGGCATCCAAACCCTTTTTATTTACAACGTATCTGGATTTACGCGAGTGTTTATCAATGCTTATATAACCATCCTCCACCAGATGCTTTATTATTGAATTAACATTACCGATAGAAATATCCGCAGCCGCTGCAATACTTCTTTGGCTTATTCCACTATTTCTGTTTAATATCTCTAAAACCCTCAACTCTTTATCCAGCATTTATTTCACACCTTCATATGCACAATAAGGATATGTTCAAATAATGAACATATCCTTATTGTACCAATTTCAAAACCATAGTTCAATATATTCTTTCAATATATTGTTTTTTGACTAAAAATTATTTTTAAACCTTACAAGCTTGTATTTGCACATTCCTCAAGCTTATCCTGCTTTTCAAGAGCTACAGCCTTTGGAACGGATAGCTTTAAAGCGATACCAACAGCTATAATTCCGGCAGTCAGCTTACCTATCATAACAGGTAAAATCATTGTCGGCTGAAAGTTTGCTGTAAAGGCAAGGTGATCTCCTATCAGGAAGGCTGAACATACCGAGAAGGCAATAGTCTTAACCTTATCAGCTGCAGGCATGTCCTTTATTATTCTAAAAAGGGCTAATATGTTTGCTGCTCCGGCTAAAATCCCTGCACTTCCAATTGAACTAAATCCTAACCTTTTGCCAATAGCTTCGAGGGGCTTTGAAAGATACTTCTTAATGAGATACACCATTGGGAATGCACCTGCAAGCATAATACCTATATAACCGGCAATCTCAAGTGCTCTAAACTGATCCTGAGCATCTGCAATTATCGGATTGAATCCCCAGGCTCCAAATATCTTTGTAAAGACTCCTGTAAAGTACTCAACTATTGAAAATACAAGTATTATTTTTATTGCAGCGTCCATAATCTTTCCAAACCATATAAAGCCCTTAACCATTTTGTCGGGTATAAGCCATAGTCCCAATGCAATAAGTATACAAATCACAATAAGAGGCAGAAGATTTGATAAAATTTGCCCAAATCCCAGTGCAAGCTGATAGGTAGCCTCAGCATCTGTACTTATCACTCCACGTACGCTTGCCTTAGACAGGGATAAAATAGCACTAGTCACAAATACTCCTATTGGCACTGTAAGTATTCCCGACATAACCCCAAGTGCCATATATTTATGATCCTTTTTATCAATCATTGCAAGCCCTACAGGAATGCTAAATACTATTGTAGCCCCAGCCATATAGCCTGTTACCATTGCCATAATCCAGCTCTCCTTCGTATCCGCAAGGGCCTCGGCAAGCTGATATCCGCCCATGTCAACGGCGATAAAGGTTGTAGCTGCTATGGCGGGGTCTGCCCCCACAGCACTAAAGGCAGGACCGAATATTGCCTTAACAAAGCTTGCTAAATAAGGTGTTGCCGCCATTATACCCGCAACGGGAACGAAGATTGGACCTATTGAAAAAAGGCCCTCAAGAAATTCTCTGCCAAGTTCGGATTCATCATTTATAATTGAAGCAAATGCTCCCAAAACTGCACACGCCATAATAACATATAGTACATAATTACCAAACTGAGCCATATTACTTTACCTCACATTATTTTTTATTTAAATCATTTTAAAATGCAGCCGCTTCGGCTTCAGCATCAAAGTAAACCCTTTTCTGTGAATCATTTTTAACAGCTTCCAGGTATTTTTGGAAGTTTTCGCTTTTAATAAGTTTTTTGAATCTTTCATATCTTCCCATAGCATATGGCCAATAATCATTCTCATGTTTTCCATATACAATTTGTACTATGGCCCATACGGTCCAGTAGGCATCTATTAAAACCTTGTTTATTACCATTCTTCCAAAATTGGCAGCAGTAACATACCCATCAAAGTATTCCCTCATCATCATGTATTCCTGGTGTTCTGTAAGTCCTGCTTCTATTGAAAAGGCCCCAAGATCCCACATTGGGTCATTCATTCCTGAATACTCCCAGTCTATAAGATACAACTTTTTGCTGTCTGAAATGAAATTTTCACATAAAGGGTCATTGTGGCTTGGTACAAGCTTTACCGGTTTGTCTTTTATTACCTTCCTGATAATCTCCAGGTCTTTATAGGTCTCAGCGTAATCATCAGGAAGCCTTGCATTATTTCTTTTTAATATATCATCATAAAGATCAATACCGTCAAAGGCATCAAAGGTGAATTTAAACTCCTCACCGATAGAGTGCAATTTCTTAAGTACCTTAGTGGCCTCAACTACGAGTTCATCCTTTACAAAGCTTTCAGGATGCATAGTCACAGCATTTTCAATATATTTTGTCAAAGCAATTCCTGTTTTCTCATCAAAATATATAATCTCTGTATTTATACCATTTCTTGATGTTATATTAGCATTATGCATCTCAACACTTCTGTCTATGTAGAGACTTGTACCTTCCCCTGGAATCCTCAAAACATAATTTTCTTCGCCAAGGGTTATTTTATAGTTTCTGTTTGTTAGTCCTCCCAATAGTTGTTCAATAAATGTAATCTCATCAACTCTATTTTTAAGTATGTCAATTTTCTCAATAGCGTTAAACACTTCCTGCGGCAGGTTTTTAATCATTTTACCATCCCCCTTTGCTCTATATTATAATTATATTCCGTTCATTTTTTGAACATAACTTAATTTTAATATTATTTTTACAAAAAAGCAACACATAAAATAAGGTTTCAGAGATTTCGCATCTAATTTCCAGTAGGAAATAATATTTTGATGTAAATTTGATATTTTTCAACATCTTTAAAATTTTGTAATCAACCAAACCACAGGTGATTTTGGATACACTAATGTCTGTCAAAACTTTCAAGAGCTTGTATGATAAGCGGCTTTCCATACACAACAACTAATTGCTTTGGCTTGTCAACCACACCCATTCTTATACCGGTGCCTCCGGCTAGAATCAACAAAACATGTCAAATTATGTAACCCTAATTAAATATATAGTGGGAATATTATGGAATAGATATTCATAAAAAAGGAGCAGCCTTAGCTGCCCTATCTTAATTTTTCATTTATCTTTGCTGCGGTTGCCGGACCTACTATGCCATCTGTTGCCAGATTATTTGCCCTCTGGAAGGCTACAACCGCCGAATAGGTTCCAGGTCCAAAACTTCCGTCTATTGTGGATTTATAATATCCAAGCCTCTTAAGTGCATCCTGCAGCCTTTTTACATCTTCTCCCCTGCTGCCCTTCTTCAACGTCCTTGACAGGCTGAAGGAAGTGCTGCCCGGTGTTGATGGCTGTGATGTTGGCGGCGCTATAGGCTGGATTGTTGTACCTCCCTGGAGTTTTTCGTTTATCTTTGATGCAGTTGCCGGACCTACTACACCGTCTGCTTTCAGCCCGTTTGCCCTCTGGAAGGCTACAACTGCTGAATAGGTTCCAGGTCCAAAGCTTCCGTCTATCGTGGATTTATAATATCCAAGCCTCTTAAGTGCATCCTGCAGCCATTTTACATCTTCTCCTCTGCTGCCCTTCTTCAACGTCCTTGACAGGCTGAAGGAAGTGCTGCCCGGTGTTGATGGCTGTGGTGTTGGCGGCGCCGCAGGTGTCTTCTCAACGGTTACTGTAATTTCCTTAACATCATCATACTGTTTAGTGCTTAGCTTATCCTTAATATATGCTTTTACTACATATTGACCTGAACTATCAGGTGTAAAACTATATGTAGAGTTTAAAGCTAAACCAGTAGATATAAATTTTCCAGACTTTAAAATCTCATATTTGTACTCAACACCATCCGTGCTCCCACCCTCGTATTCAACGCTAACCGATACGGGTTTCTTTTCAACGGGCTTCTCAGGAGAAACTGTTACAGTTTTTATTTTAGGTTGAGCGTAAACTGAAAAGGATATCCTGTCAGTTGCCTCGTAATCCTGCGTTGATAGCTTGTCCTTCACATAAAGCTCAACGCTGTAGTCTCCAGGCTCTCCTGGAGTGAATGTATCCTTTGAAACCTCACTGTAGTCCCTGGTATAAACTACACTGTCACCCTTTTTAACAATGTACCTGTATAATGGAATGTTGCCATTTGATGCCTGAGAAGTAAAGGTTACCCCATCTCCCTGAATTATCTTAGTTTTATCTAAATTAAAGCTGGTTATTCTGGTTCTAAGGTTATACAAATACGAACCATCATAATAGAACTTTAAAATATCCTCATAGGTTTGTCCAGCTTTTGCCCTATCCCTTGCGCCTATCTGGCTGAGTCCAACTCCATGTCCGTAGCCTTTACCTGTAAAGGTGTACACACCATCATTCAAGGATACATCATATAATGAGCTTTTCAGGCCTAAAAACGTTCTTGCCGATTCCTTTCCAAATGCTTTTCTATTTATGCTTCCTGTACTTGTTGAATATACAATTTCAATATTTGATATTCTTCCGCTCTCATATTTTCTTATTGTATCAGTATCTATCTTTATAAAGCTATCAGTTTCTGATAAATATCCCTTGTTTTTAAGAATTTCATCTATTTCTGAACTTGTAAATGACGCAGTCCAATCATAGCTTGGATCTTTATCATATGCATCAGGCTTTGCATTAAAATATGGAAGGCTCGAAAGCCATACATTTTCTGATGCCTCGGTATATCCCCCATTGCTTGCAGAATAGTAGGCATTTACCAGTTTGTCTCCATATAAAAGAACCATTCCCCTTGTTTCTTCAACGGCCCTTATGGCATTGGCGTAGTAACTATTGTACCCTCTATATACCTGATTGCTTATGGTATCATCGATATCATAGCCGTAGCTGTTGTATTTCCCCATATTGGCTAATGCATAGTTTCTTGCAGCAACTGCCTGGGCCTTTAGGGCTTCCAGGGGATAGGAATTTGACATTTCATAGGGAACAACACCCTTTAAATAGTCTTCAATATTTATCGTGTTGATCTCAAAAACCTGATTATCAGAAACCTTAAATGTCATACTCCCCAGATATGAATATTCCTTGATTGTGCCGTTATTTACCCTAAGCTTTATTGTATTTTTATCCGATGAAGGAACAAAGGTTATTGAATCATATTCTTCGCCATTAAAAAGCACCTTTCCATTGCTTACTGTAAGAGTAAAGCTTGTCCCTGAAGCATACGTTTTCTCCCCTGCCTTATATTCACCGCTAAGGGTAACATTAACCGAGGGCGAAAGCATGTTCTTAAGCCCAACTCTCAAATCCCTATAATAATTTGAATTTGTATATCCAAGAGCAGGTGAAGCATAGAAAAGCATAGAAAGAAGAAAGGATAAAGCAGTGAAAAAAGAAATAGCAAATTTCTTCAATATTTCACCTCCTCTTTATTTTGTTTACAACAATTATATAATATAAAAATCTATCCATCAACGAAATAAAATGAAATATTTAAATGTATATTTTAACAACATTTTATTTGCAATTAAAGCTTACTTGAAGTAAACCAAAATTGATCACTCAATCTGAAAGCGATATAATGGGCTATATGATTTTTTAGACAAAAAAACAGGGCTTAAAAGCCCTTATTTCTCTCCATATATAAACTCATGCAGTTTATCCTTATTAGCTTCAATATCCGGAACTAAAACAGCCATTCCATTTATGTTCTGACTCTTAAAATAGCCATCAACTGGCAGCCTAAACTGCTCAATGCTGCTTGTATTAAACTTTGCTGCCTCCATTGCAAGATCGATTATCTCCTTATTAGAAAGGCTTGTTTCTATATATGGAATAAGTTCCGAAACCAGCCCTGGTATCTTAGCTGTTCCCTGAGCCTTTATTTTCTGGAAAAGCTGATTTAAAACCTCTCTCTGCCTTTCAGTTCTTTCATAATCACCGCGGCCTACATATCTAATTCTTGAGTATGCAACAGCTTGTCTACCATTTAGCACCTGAATTCCTGGCTTTACACCTTTAACTACATTTCCATTAAGTCTATTTAATTCTGCCAAATATCCATTTACATATGTTGCTTCAGCTTCAGATATATTAATTTTTACACCACCAACCTTATCAATAAGTTTTTCAAGTCCAAAAAAATCAATAGTCACATAATCCCTTATATCTAGTCCAAAATTTGAGTTTATCGTTTTAACTGCAAGTGCCGGGCCCCCGAATGCATAGGCTGCATTTATCCTGTTGTTTCCTTTACCCGGTATGGGAACATACATATCTCGCATAAGGGATGTCATTTTAACCTTCTGGTTTGTCTTATCAATGGAAACAACTATAATGCTATCGGATCTCGAACTTTCACTTGTTTGATTTCTTCTATCAAGTCCGAAAAATACTATATTAATTATATTGCTATCTTTATTTTCTGCAGCCTCAGGCTGTATTCCAAGTTCCTCATTAGTCTTAGGCAACTCCTTTCTTTGAAGCCTTCCAAAGAAAGTGTAGTACCCGTAAGCAGCTGAGCCCACGATCATTGCCAATATAATCGTCAAAACTATAAGAACTTTGTTTCTCTTATTCTTTTTATTCCTTTTCCTTCGTCGCTCGCTCATTAATTATTTACCTCCTAATATTGGACATAGCTATCTTAAAGCAGTAAAAAACACATATATTTAAATGTAACACTGTAAATGATGTTTTTCAAGAGAGTGTAATTAAAGTTTCAAAAGTATTAATATTTTACCAGAGATTTCGCATCTAATTTCCAGTAAAGCTTTTTTCTTTATAGGAAATTAGATTTTTTCTATTTTATTGAAATTTTGGAAGGGAAAAAGGCCG
>NZ_SOAZ01000025.1 GCF_004364155.1 Fonticella tunisiensis
ACATATATAATTCGATAAATGTTGGGGGATATCCTGCATATAGATGAATGCAGAGCCTTAAAAATTAAGCCTTTCAAGGTTTTGCAAGAGACTAAAAGACTGTTACAAAAGGGGGAATTCGAAGATTTTGGAAGAGAGAGCAGTTGAAGCTGCAGCATCTCTTAGTTGGTTCTTTCTGTCAAATTCTGTATCTGTAAATATGTACGTAAATGCATTAAAGCTTCATTATATAAGAGGAAGGGACATAAAAGAATTTAAGAATTTTCAGGAGATATTTTGTGAGGTTACATCGGATGGATACAATTCGCTAAAGGATGTTTTGGAAAAGAGAATAAAGCTCATTGCCAGAGGATCTTCCTTGATAATTATTACAGGTGATCTTGGAAGTGAGGATGCAAGGGCCTTTGAAGCGATTAAAGAAATGGGATACGATATAGTTCTAATATTTATCAGCGATGAAGAGCTTGAAGATGATATAAAATCTGTTCTTTCTAATTCGGAAATAAGGATGTATTTTGTTACATCGGAATCTGATATAAAGGGGGTACTAGAATCAAAATGAAATGGAAGTCAGCACCCCGTGATTTTATAATATATTTTATTTTTCTAATTGGCATAACTCTTAATATAATAGATTCTACCTT
Organism: Fonticella tunisiensis; assembly: GCF_004364155.1. GTDB lineage: Bacteria > Bacillota > Clostridia > Clostridiales > Caloramatoraceae > Fonticella > Fonticella tunisiensis. The sequence continues at coordinate 645 of NZ_SOAZ01000025.1, forward strand.
TAAGTTTGTTGACATAAAATACGACATCAGAATAGCTTTTCTAATTGCAGCTTCCATATTGATATATTTGTGGCTCAGTATAAACAACAAATATGCCGCCCTTCTTATATTAATTCCTGTTTTTATATTTAAACCCTCAAGAATAATAGAATTTACAAACTATTTGGTTAATAACTATAAAGATTTTATTCATGTTATGTTTGCAAGCCAGTACATACCTCATGAATTCATTAAATATTATATAAACTTTGTATACGCTGTTATGTCACTTTCACTTATAGCTGTTTATTTTCTGGTTGTTATAAAGAAGAACACCACGATTTTATTATTTGCAGGTTCTGGAATATATGTATCATATTATTATCTAGGAAACAACGATATGTTTAAAGGCTGCAGTATCTTTCTTATATTAACTATCATACTCTATGCATTTAATGAATATGTAAAGAAGAGGGATAGATGGAGCAGTGGGGATAGCGATGTCAAAAAGAATTATTTCTATAGATGGATAAGCCTAACGGTAATATTGGTTCTATTTACCAATTTTATTACTCAATTGTTTAAATATGACATAAAGCCCATAACCTTTGACTGGTTTGAAGAAAATATAGTAAATAGATTTGAGAGTTTAACCGGCAGGAGTGATCGGAGGCTCTCTGAAAGTGGTTTGAAGGAGAAATTCAATCTTACCTTTACAGGCTACCAGGAAAACCCCGGACAGCTTGGTGGGCCCATAAATATGGATAATTCCATAGCTTTCAGGGTGTATAGCGATAAGGATGTTTCAAATTTGCATCTTAGGGGAAGCATAAGCGACTCTTATACCGGACATGTATGGAAAAAAACAGATGAAAAGACGGAGAAGGTCGAAGGTGAAATCAATTCGGGGCTTACCGTCATCTTGAAAGAAGAGTATAAAAAAATTAAGATTACCCCTGCAAAGATTGAAACGACAACAGCATTTAACTCTCTCTATCCCGTAAGTGTAAGTAACAGCTGGAAATATGTACTTGTTGATTCGGATATGGGAATATACCATCCCAGGGTAGCAAGAAGGACAAAAAGCTATGAGGTGAATTTCAAAGAATACGATGCGGCTGAGATTCAGAAATCCCTTATGACTCTAAATTATGATTTAAACAATAAAATATATGATGATAATATAAAAAAATATTTAAAACTTCCCGATATTCCTTCAAGGGTATTTGACTTAACAATGGAAATAACTTCGAAATACAAAACTCCTTTTGAGAAGGCATCTGCAATTGAAAAATACCTGAAAGACAACTACCCGTACAGCACAGAAACTTCTATCGTTCCAGGGAACAGGGACTTTGTTGATTATTTTCTGTTTGATGAAAAGAAGGGTTACTGTACCTATTATGCTACTGCCATGGCCGTTATGGCCAGAATTATTAACCTTCCTTCAAGATATGTGGAGGGATATGCCTATCAGGGTATAATAAGAGGCAGCCAGGAGATGAATATATTAAACAGCGACGCCCATGCCTGGGTTGAGATATATTTCGATGGAATAGGGTGGGCAGCCTTTGATCCCACACCTGGAATGAGTTCTATTGCGCTTGATTTAAAATCAGACACTGATGGGGGAGCGAATGCACCACAGGATAACGATCAGGAGAGCGATGCATCAGGAGATACCCCTGCAAGGCTACAGGCACCCAGGCCACAGGATGGCACCATAGAAACCGATAACGTGGAAGTCCATACCAATGATAGTATAAATATCATGTATATAGTTTATCCTATTTCTGCAATATTAATATTGGGATTAATAGCGCTTATATGGAGTATGTCGTTGCTTAAAAGGAAAAGGTATATATACTATTCGCTTCAAAAATTAATTATTTATGGAAAGTATATAAACATAGAATACAGCACAGGCATGACAATTAGGGAATTTCTAGAGAGGCTTGGCAGAGTAGTGGATATGGAGCTTGATGAATATATACTGCTTTATGAAGGGATGTTATATGGAGAAGCATCCTTTAAAAAAAGGCACCGCAAAAAGCTTGACAGAATGTTGAGAAATATTAAGGGTGAAATAATTAGGCAGGGAAGCAGATTGAAGTTCTATATTTTTGATATCACAAGGACAGCTCTGCTCCCGTTGAAAGGCTGGGGATGTGGTAAGAGAAGCCACACTAGAGGAGAACTATAATGTGAAAAATTTGATTTTATGTATAGACAAATTAAATATTTGGTGATAAAATGTTTATGTAAACGCGGGTGTGGTGGAATTGGCAGACGCGCTGGATTCAGGTTCCAGTGTCCAAAAGACGTGCAGGTTCAAGTCCTGTCACCCGCACCACCATTGTTAGTTTTAAACGATATTTAATACATAAAAATTTAAAAACCAACAATAGTTTTTCAGCGATTGAAGTTGAAAATTTCTATTGTTGGTTTTTATTTTGTTTTTAGACGTATTTAGGAATATATGTTAATTATCCCAACTTGGCCTATCAATCACAGTACGAAAGTGAACGGAATAATTTTTATATTATAAAGCCTCAGATTTAACCCTTAAAATAGCCTGCTTAAATTGAGGTATCATGACTATTATAAGGGCAATGATTAATTCAACTGAAAGGAATGAACCGTTATATATAATCGAATACAGAACAGGGCTCATACCTTCAGGAGCATAGTCTGCAAAGAAAAATACTCCAGATAAAAAGTTAAATATAAATCTTCCTAAAACTCCAACTGTAACACCAATGGGAAAATTGTTTTTAAAGTATCCAGCAAGCCCTAATGCACCAAAGGCAAATGGATAATCTATTAAAACCTGAAACCAGTGTACTATATATGGATCTTGAATAAATTGAAGTATTCCATAGACCATTCCAGCTAATATACCTTCCATGGGGCCAAATATAAAGGCATAGAACATTATAGGCAGCATACTTCCAAGGGTGACAGAACCTCCCTGGGGCATCTTATAAAGCCTTATATATGAAAGAATAAAGGCTAGCGCGACGCATAAACTTCCATATGTAAGCTTTTTAGTATTAAATTTTTCATCCCTTTCCAGGATTCTTGAAATGAGTAGAGATGCGGCAATCAAGCCCAGCATAAATGCCCAGCTTTGAAGCTTGATTTCGGGAATTTTTTTAAACATGTTGATAAAGTAATACATAAAAAACCTCCTCCTTTTTACCGATGCAAAATAGGAGAAGAGCAATTGTGCTTCCCTTCGCCGGAATTACCCGGTTCAGGTTCAGAGGGTCGAAGGTTTAACCTTCCTCTCAGCATAACGCTCCCCTAGCATCAGGTTTAATATTAAATTCATAATAAATCATAAGCAATTTAGCGAGAAATTACAATAACCAAAATGAAAATATTTATTTTTCTTTATCCCTTAGCTCTAAAGCAAATGCTACAGCATCCTCCAATACGGGCCTGCAGCATTTGCCTGAGGGGTTTTGGGTTTTACACTGACAGCCCTTCATTGCTCCCGTCTTTGAGATAATATCCTCAACGGTTGATGAAGTTTTTTTAATAGCTATTTCATCAATAATGTCCTTCAAAGTAACGTTTTTGCAGTAGCATATTATTGGGTTGTCCTGTTCTTTAAACCACACCGGAACCTTTAAATCCCTCTGAAAATATATTTCGTCTGTGTCGTTGTTATAGTAAACAACATTGCATTTTGGATTGGTACAAAAACCATATGTATAGGATTTAAGATGCTTTCTAAAATAATCCTTAACAAGACTTTCTACTGTAATTAAAGCTACCCTGTCACCCTCTTGCTTGCAAAGAGGACATAGATCCATAGTCATTTTAATCACCTCACTAAATAATTATATTACAAAGGATGGAAAATTAAATAAGTTTATAAGTAAATGAAATATATTTTTAATTGCAGCGATGTTCTGTAAATTGAATCTTTAATTTAAAAAGGCAAATATTTTTCCAGAACATTGAAATTTCATTTTGGAAAGATTATAATTTAATTGATAAGTGAATAACGGTATAGGTGCTCCGGGAGACCGGAGTTAAAAGGGAAAGTGGTGTGAAGCCACTGCAGCCCCCGCTACTGTAAGTGAGTATGAAACCTGATATGCCACCTTTAGGGAAGGCCAGGGAGTAAGATGATCCACGAGCCAGGAAACCTGCCTGTACTTGAAATTTAAGCACCTTCGGAGGGAAGGGAGCTTTAAAATTGATTTTAAAGCCCTTTTCCGGGCTTTTTATTTTTCCCTCCAAACCTGGAGGAAAGGAGGAAAGATGAAACGCAATTATAATATATTTCATGTTCTCACATTGGCTTTTACAAGCATTATACTCATGATAATAATTTTTTCTTGTGAAAGCCCATTAATTTTAACAGGCATATTTATATATTTCTTAGTAGTTTTCATTACATGCGGACATTCAAAGGATATAAAAGACGGGTTTAAATATTTTGCGCCTTTTTTTGCAGTTACGTTAATCATAAATATGATTTTTGTAACTGATGGTACAATAATGCTTTTCAAAGCCTTTGGCAAAGATTTTACCCTTGAGTCTCTAATAGTTTCCTTTATGCTTTCCTTCAAGCTTTTGCTTATTATGTACCTGTTTATGATGATGGGCATAATGATCGATTCGGATAGGGCCGTTTCATTTTTTTCCAGCAAAATGCCCAAATCCACATTGATGATGATGGTGACCTTCAAGTTATTCCCCAGCATGAAAAACAGATTGGTAACCCTTAAGCAAATATACAGCATAAGGGGAGTGGATTTTGAAGGAAAGGGTATGAGGGAAAGAATAAAGGCCTTTATACCGATTCTGTCAATTCTTCTTGAAAGTTCCTTAGACGGAGCCTTTGACATCGGTGAAGCTGCCTATGTGAAGGGGTTTTTGAGTGGGAAACGAACTGTATATGACAGGCAGACCTTTGGAAGGAAGGATTATATTGTAACCCTTTATGCATTTCTACTCATCGTTGTTTATTTATTTTTTAGGATTAGCGGAAGCTTAAACTTTGATATATATATAGGTATTGATGTATCAAAATTTATCAATTTAGGTGCAATAACTGTTTTTATAATGCTTCTTATGCTTGCAGCATTAATTTTAATTTTGACTGAGGAGAATGAAGATGGCTTACATAGATATTAAAGGTTTAAGTTATTCTTATCCCGATGAAAGGGATAGGGCATTGAAGGATGTAAGTTTAGAGATAGAAAAGGGAGAAATTTTTCTTTTAATGGGGGATTCAGGTTCAGGAAAATCAACTCTGCTTAAGTGCATCTCTGGGGCAATACCCTATTTTTATGGAGGAACTCTATGGGGAAAAATTGAGATTCAGGGGAAAGCAGTGGAGAACATGACGCACCAGGAGAGGTCGGGAACAATAGGAATGATTTTTCAGGATCCCGAGAGGCAGCTTTTGATGAATAAAGTTCACAGAGAAATAGCCTTTGGATTAGAAAATATTGGTGTGGAGGAAAAAAACATTAAAAGGAGAGTATGGGAGGCGCTTCAGTTCTCCAACATACAGGATATTGCTCTTCAGGATATAAATACTCTATCAGGGGGGCAGAAACAGAGGGTTGCAATTACTTCGGCAGTTGCCGGTTTGCCCCAATGTATACTGCTGGATGAGCCTACTTCACAGCTTGATCCTTCCTCCGCCGAAGAGGTGGTTGAACTTATAAAAAAAATAAATGATGAGCTTGGCATAACTATCGTTGTGGTTGAGCAGAGGGTTGACAGGTGGTTTCAAATATGCGACAGGATAGGAATAATGAAGGATGGTATGCTTTTATTTGTTGGAACACGTGAGGAGCTTTACTTAAGTGATGATGAATATTTAAGAGGATTTTTACCGACCCGTTTGAAGCTTGCAAAGGCTCTTGGCATAGAGAAAATGCCCCTTACCATTAGGGAAACGCGAAGGGCATTAGGCAGATTTGAATTCCGCCTGAAGGAGGATAAGCATAAAGGAAGCTCTAAATGCATCCTGTCAATTAAAAACCTTTACTGCGGCTATGGAAATGAAGAAATACTCAGGGGAATAAATCTCTTAGTTAATGAAGGGGATTTCATCGGGATTTTTGGTCCAAACGGAGCAGGAAAGAGTACGCTGCTTAAGAGCATTATGGGCCTTTTAAAATATTCGGGAAGCATAAGGATAATGGATAAAGAAGTTAAAAATTTAGGGGTGAGGGACATTGCACTGATATCGGGATACGTATCCCAGAATCCAAATGATTATATATCTAAAGACACGGTTTATGATGAATTGAAATTTACGCTTGATAATTATGGCATTAAGGATGATGGTGTTATAGATATTACTCTTAAAGACCTCAATATTTATGAACTCAGACATAAAAATCCAAGGGACATAAGCGGAGGAGAAAGGCAGAGGGTTGCAATTGCTTCCATTCTGGTATTAAGGCCAAAGCTGCTTCTTCTTGATGAACCCACGAGGGGGCTTGATTTTGAAGCAAAAAGAAAGCTGGGCAGAGTTTTAAAATCTCTGAATAAAAATGGAACAACGATAATTTTAATAACACACGATGTTGATTTTGCAAGCGAGTTCTGCGATAGATTCGGAATTATTTTTAACGGAGAGATAGTATCGATAGGCACAAGGGAAGAAGTTTTAAGTGAAAGCATTTACTATACTACGGAAATTAATAAGCTGCTCAGAGACAAGAATAAAAGAATTTTCAGTCTGGAACAGGCCTTGAGTTCTGTCAGGAGGTAGCCGGATGAGAAAATTAAGCATATATTTAACGACATTTTTTATCAGCATACTTCTGTTTTTAACAATAACAGGCAAAATACAGGAGTACATTCCATTATTTGTCACCATTGTTGTTTTAGCAATACTGATTTTAAGTTATATGTATTTTGAGAAAAGCGCTATGGGTACTAAAGAAATTGCTGTTATAGCAACATTAAGTGCATTTGCAGGTGTAGGCAGAGCTATATTTGCCTTTGCACCTGGTGTTCAGCCAACCACCTTTATTGTAGCCATTTCAGGGTTTGTGTTTGGTCCTTATGAAGGATTTTTAGTGGGAAGTACAGCTGCTTTTATATCCAATATATTTCTTGGTCAGGGGCCATGGTCTCCATGGCAGATGTTTGGCTGGGGTATTGTTGGCGTGATTTCAGGAATTATAGGTAAAGCAAGGGCTAATATTTCAGTAGAAAAATTTTCGGTTATATGCTTTTTGTATGGATTTCTATTTGACTGGATAATGAATTTATGGCACGTACTTGGATATATAAGGCCTTTAACTTTAAAGAGCATAATATCAGCATATGCGCTGGGGCTGACATTTGATGTTTTACATGCCATATCCAATTTTTTATTTTCTATGATCTTTTTCGAAAGGCTTGTTAGAGTTTTAAGGAGGTTTAAAAGAAGGCTTGAGATAACCTATATAAGATAGTTGGAGGTAAAGTTATGAAAAAGAGAATAATAAGTATTTTTTTAATAGGGATTTTAGCATTAACTCAGGGATTGTTTATATTAAATAATAAGGTAAAGGCAGAGACTAACAGCTTTTTGGTTCCAGTTAGAATTGAGGGCTTAAATGGAACTATTGCAGAGGGCAGCGCAAAGGGAGAGAATGCACTGGAAATAGTAAAAAATGTTTTAAATGAAAACAAGATACCATTTACGATTTCAAGAGCAAGTTGGGGTAGCTTATATATAAGTTCTATAAATGGATTAAGCGAAAAGAAATTCGGCGGGTATGATGGATGGTTATACTACATTAAAACCAGGGACTCAGTGATATCGCCAATGTCAGGTTTGGACGGGTATTTTCCAAAGGAAGGTGAAAGCATAATTCTGTATTACGGGGATTTTTCAACTCCCTATGTTAACAGCATAGTGTTTATACCGGAAATTGTAAAAGAAAATGAAAGGTTCAAAATGAAGTTTGTATATAAAAACTTTGACTGGATCTCAAATTCCGAAGTAATAACTCCTATAAAGGGTGCAATTGTAAGTATAGATAACATAAACTATATAACTAACGATAGCGGAGAAATAGAAATAACCGGACTTTCAAAGGGCGAACATACATATAGAATAAGCGGATATAATATAGACAAACTGCCAACCGTTGTTATGGACAAGGGTACCTTCATAATTGATAATGAACACTCACCAAGCTTTAACTATACTGACTCCCGTTTTAATGAAGTGACAAGGGATAATACCGGTATTGTGAAGGATATAAATAAAGAAATAAGGGATACTTTAGGTTATATAAAAAACAACACTGCTGAGCCCTGGGCAGCAGTTACCCTCAACAAATTTTCTATAAAACCCGATGGTGATTATGTAAAGAAAAATGCAGAAGAAATCTTCAAATACGGTGTAAAGGATTACAGCAATACGGATTTGGAGAAACTTATAATTCATCTTACGGCCTCAGGATACAGTCCGTATAACTTTATGGGATATAACCTTGTATCAGAACTTTTTAATAGAGATATAAACAAATTTTATATAAACGATATTATTTTCGGGCTCATAAGCTATAAATATGCGAACATTCCTGAAGAGTATAAAATAACAAAAAGGCAGTTGGTTGATTTGCTTCTGGATAAGCAGCTTAAATATGAACTAAATGGAGTTGAATATAGGGGATGGGCTCTATATGGGAATAGAATAAATCCTGATATTACAGGTATAGCAATAAATGCTCTTTCTGAGTTTTATGATTTAATACCAGAGGTAAAGGATTCTGTAGATGGCGCAGTACAGAGCCTTTCAAAACTTCAGGATAAAGAGGGATATTTGCATGATGAATATGGGCGTTTCAGTGAAAGTATATCCTTTGCTATACTTGGATTAACTTCTATCGGTATAAACCCTGAGGGAATCCTCTTTACAAAGGAAAGGGGCGACCTTGTTTCTGCACTCCTTTCATTTAAGGGAACTAATGGTCAGTTTAAACATTCTCTGGATGGTGGAAATAACTACATAGCAACAGAACAGGCATTACGAGCACTAATAGCATTACAGGAATTTAAAAATACCGGAAAATATGATTTTTATAAGAGCAGCATTAATTCAGAGGAACTATCTAAGTACAATTATGTGCCAAGTGTGGATTCAAACCAGGATGGTTACAAAAGCAAAGGCTCCTTCATTTCAAAAAATAGCAAAGTAGTTAATGAAAATACTTATGAAAATGAAAGTGCAAGTACTGATGAAGGTAAAGAAAAAAATGCTGTGGACTCAATGGAAGAATACAAAGGCGAAATAATAAAGAACGAAGCTGAAACCATTTTAAAGCTTTTAGAAAGGGTCCCGGATGGTACTGTGATAAAAATAGATGCATCACAAAATACAAGGGTTAGCAAGGAGGTCTTCGATTCTATAAAGGGAACCAACAAGATTTTAAGTTTTGAAGTTGATGGATTGGTATGGATATTCAGAGGAACGGATATAACCCAGGAAACCAAGGACATTGACTTGGGACTTAATAAACTGTCTGAACATAGAGAAAAGATACTTGGAAAGGTAAAGGGAGCATATATAGTATCGTTTAAGGATAATGGCATACTTCCGGGAAAGGCAGAGGTAAGAATTAAGCTGGATTCGGGCTGGCTGAACGGGAAAAACAGGAATAACATTTATTTATATTATTATAATGCTGAAGAAGATAAGATTGAAAAAATTTCAGGACCTCTGGGTGTAGATTATGAGGGGTATATTACCATAAACATTACCCACTGTAGTGATTATTTCCTAATCGATAGAGATTTAACCGCAGTAAAGGATAAAGGAAACATCACTACAATAGGCTGGATAGGTATAGGTTTTATGATTGCTGGTGCGGCAGCAACAGCCGTAATGTTAATTAGAAATAACGTTAGAAAGGGTAAGGTGGCATGAAACGAAGAGGGATGCTCATTGCGGCAGTTATACTTTTTTCCCTGGGTGTAATGTTGTTTGCAAAGGGCTATCAGAGAAACTACATAGCCTCTAATGCAGAAAACGCAGATGTAAACATTGAAGTGACTGGCACAAATCAAAATCAGGCTAAACAAAATGATAATCAGATTAAGCAGGAGCAGAATCGGATAAAGGAACAAAATAAAGAAGTAGATAGGAACAAAAATAACGATGATGCCAGTAACCCATCTAAAAGCGAACCACAAAAGCAGGAGAAAGCAAAGGACAATATAATTTTTTTGGATACAATAAGTGGGAAAAAAATACTGTCCGCAAGCACAAATATAGAGAACAGGACTGTGGCTGAGGTAACCATTGAAATGCTAAAAAGCAAGGGAATAAGGTACAGGGCTGTTGGAGCAGGAGAAACTATATATTTCTCCATGATTGCCAATTTAAAGGAAAGAGATGCAGGCCCTGAGAGCGGATGGTGTTATTTTGTAAATGGGAAAAAGTACAGCGTGGGTGCTGGAGTATATAGACTTAAAAGGGATGATGTACTTGAGTGGAAGTTTTTGAAGGATGGAGTTAAACCCTGAATAGTTAATTGAGGGCATGGAAGTTTAAATTAACTTTAATGCCCTATTATATTTTTCTTTGTCAATGTAAATAATTTATGTTAGTATATTTTTTAGTAGAATTTAAAAGCAGGTGATGGCATGAAATACAAATTGGTAGCAATGGATATGGATGGTACTTTGTTAAATGACAACAAAGAGGTGAGTGAAAGGACAAAGGAAACTTTAAAAAAGGCAGCGGATCTTGGAGTGAAGCTTGTTGTGTGCACTGGAAGAATATTTGCATCCGCAAGGATTTATGCAGGGATAATTGGAACAAAGGCTCCTATAATAGCGTCAAATGGCGCCTATATAAGGGAGAAGGATAGCGAAAGAATCATTTATGAGAAGTATATGAATCCCCAAAAGGTGCGAAAGCTTGTCGAGATGGCAAAAAAATATGGTTTTAAACCCACTTTATTTACAGCCGATACAGTATTCGCCGAAGAAATATCCTTTATATCAGCAAACTATAAAAAGTGGAATGAGAGTCTGCCAGAAGGTGACAGGATAAAGATTGAAGTAGTAAATAATTTTGATGAGGTAATAGAAAAAAACAGAAACAGACTTTTAAAGGCTGTAATTATGGGGGATGATATAGATGGTCTACATAAGCTTCGAAGGGAGATTAGGGAAACTGTTGAAGTAGCAGATTTATCTATTGCATCTTCGTATTCAAATAATTTTGAGGTTATGGAATATGGCGTTTCAAAGGGAGAGGCAGTAAAATTTCTTGCGAACTATTTTAATATATCATCAGATGAGGTTATATGTATAGGTGACAATGAAAACGATATCAGCATGATTCAGTATGCAGGCCTTGGGATAGCGATGGGGAATGCAGAGGATTATGTTAAAAATATAGCTGACTATGTAACAGACACCAATGAGAATGATGGAGTTGCCAAGGCCATCGAAAAGTTTGTCTTAAATTGTTGAAAAATGTTGTTGATGTTGGTGCAAATTCCTGTTAATATATAATATGATTTGCTAATGGCCCCTTGGTCAAGCGGTTAAGACACCACCCTTTCACGGTGGTAACAGGGGTTCGAGTCCCCTAGGGGTCACCATTTAGAAGTTGGAAGCAGGATGTTGGAAGTTAGTTTTCATATAATTTAATTTTCAACATCTAATCTCTAACTGTCTAATACGGAGAGATGGTCGAGTTGGTTTAAGGCACCGGTCTTGAAAACCGGCGTAGGGGTAACCCTACCGTGGGTTCGAATCCCACTTTCTCCGCCAGTAAAAAAGGTCAGCATGTGCTGGCCTTTTTGTTTTTTAAGAATAAATGCCTTTATTATCCTAGTCGGATTGGTGAATGGAGAAATGGGAGGGAACATTAAAAGGTATTAAATGATTAAAAAATTGGTTTATAATAAAAATAAATATGATGCTGCTTTTAAACATCTGTGTGCAAGCGTGGTTATAAGCACAATATACATTTTATGTCAGAGTCTTTTAAAGCGGAACTGGCATAATACGTTAAATTAAGCGGGAGGAGTTTCTATGAATTTAAATATAGTGCTGTATCAACCTGAGATACCTCAAAACACTGGAAATATAGGAAGAACCTGTGTACTTACAAATTCTAGACTTCACTTAATTAAGCCACTTGGATTTGAGATAACGGATAAACATCTTAGAAGATCAGGAATGGATTACTGGTACAAACTTGATGTAGTGTACTATGAAAGCTTTGAAGAGTTTTTAGAAAAAAATAGAGGAGCAAGGATATTTCTTGCAACAACCAGAGCTAAAAAATTTTATAATGCGGTAAGCTATGAAAAAGGAGACTACATAATGTTTGGAAGAGAATCTTCGGGAGTGCCTGACAGCGTAAGGGAGATTTTTAAGGAAAGTTCAATTAAGCTTCCCATGATAGAATCAACCGATAGATCGCTAAACCTTTCAAATTCAGTGGCGATTATAGCATATGAGGCTTTAAGGCAGATGGGATTTCCAGGAATGAAATAAATTTATTGGTAATATTATAAAAATCGATAGCAAAATTTTTGATAATGCCTTATAATGAAATTGGAGAGCATAATTTAAAATATAATATTCTGGATGATGCAAATGGGAGAGACCCGATTAGGGCGCCGAAGGGGTAAGTCAAATTTGCCAGATTTGATGATACTCTCAGGCAAAAGTACTGTTTGCTGACAGGCCTCTGAACTTGGGACAGAGAGAATGTAATGGCTGCATTGCATTCTCTTTTTTAATCCTTTAACAATTAAAGGAAGAGCAGGGTATTGACAAGAGGTGTATTAATTGATAGAAAAAATAATAATAGTAACGAATAATGTACTATCTGATACGTCCTTTAGGGGGAATCATCGGGTTGATTTCATAGAGGGAAGCCTTTTAGATGTTCTTATTAAGGTCAGGGATTATATACATCTTGGTCACAGACTTATGACACATCCTCTTATGGGGAGCATAAAGCCAAATCAAACTCCCTATAAAACTGTGGCCATTACTTTAAAAGCATATGAATCAGTTGATTTAAATTCTCTTATACTAATAGAGAACAGCATCGAAATCACATTAAAATTACTAAATAATAAGCCTCCAAGAAATTGGCCCGAAGAGGTGCTTGAGGACTACAGAGCAGTAGATTTCGAACTTATAAAAAACGCCCTAAACTAAATACAAAGGAGTGATTGATGTGGCAAATATTCATGACATCATCATAATAGGGGGAGGACCTGCAGGTTTATCATCAGGGCTTTATGGCTCAAGGGCAAAACTTGATGTTCTCATCATAGAGAAAGGAAATTTTGGGGGGCAAATGTCGACAACTGCTGAAGTCGAAAACTACCCTGGTTCAATTGAAAATGCAACGGGCCCTTCACTTACAGAAAGAATGAGGCAGCAGGCGGAAGAGTTTGGAACCAAGTTTGTCAAGGATGAGGTTGTTGGCGTTGACTTTACCGGGGATATAAAGGTTGTTAAAGGTAAAAATGAAGAATATCAGGGAAGAACAGTTATAATCGCTACGGGAGCTGAACCAAGGCTTGCAGGATTTAAGAATGAAGTTGAATTAAGGGCCAGGGGAGTTTCATATTGTGCAACCTGCGATGCTGACTTCTTTGAAGGCCTCGATGTAGCAGTAATTGGCGGGGGAGATTCTGCCTTAACTGAAGCCATTTATCTTACAAAGTTCGCAGAATCAGTAACAATTATTCATAGAAGGGATGAGTTGAGGGCTGCAAAATCTCTACAGGAAAAAGCCTTTAACAATCCAAAGATTAAGTTCATCTGGAATAGTGTTCCTGTAGAAGCAAGAGGAGAAGAGATAGTTGAAGGATTGATTATTAAGAATGTCAAAACAGGAGAGACATCTGAGATTCCTGTCAACGGTATATTCGTATTTGTAGGGCTTGATCCTATAACAGAAGTATTCAGAGGACATATCGAAATGGATGAGAGGGGATATATAATAACAGATACGGAAATGAGGACAAACGTAGAGGGAGTTTTCGCGGCAGGCGATGTTAGACAGAAGACTTTAAGGCAGGTAATTACAGCTGCAGCCGACGGAGCAATAGCTGTAATTGCAGCAGAAGAATACATTAATGAAAAATTTAAGTAGGAGGTATTATTATGTTAGAACTTAACAAGGAAAACTTTGATGCTGAAGTTATTAATTATACTGAAAAACCTGTTTTTGTTGATTTCTGGGGTGAAAAGTGTCAAAAATGCCTTGAGCTTATGCCTGATGTTCACAAGCTTGAGGAAAAGTATGGGGATAAGATAAAGTTTGCAAGTCTTAATACCAGCCAGAACAGAAGGCTTGCAATTGCTCAAAAGGTTTTAGGACTTCCAACCATGATCGTGTATGTAAATGGCGAGAAGGCTGAAGTTCTAACTCCTGACAAGATTTCTTCCGCAGCTGACATAGAAGAGATGCTTAAGAGATTTTATAAGTAGTTTAAAAAAGCTATTAGCTTTTGCATAATGATAACCAGGCTTCAGATGGGCTATCCTCATCTGAAGCTTAGTTTAAGCCAATCATTAAGTTCAGCTCAATGAAATATCTTTTAATAGGGGACGGGCTTTAGGACGCGGTTAGCTAAAGGGATTGGAGAAAATATGGGAGGTGAAGGTTTTGCGTCTGGAACTGGGGAAAATCTATATTAAGGATGTACAATTCGCATCAGAAACAAGGGTGGAAAATGGCACACTTTTTATCAACAGGGAGGAGCTGCTTAAGGAAATAGGGGAAGACGAAAGACTAAAACATATCGATGTCGAAATAGCAAAACCCGGCGAGGAAGTAAGGATTATTCCTGTTAAGGATGTAATTGAGCCAAGAGTTAAAGTTGAAGGAAATGGTGGAATCTTTCCAGGATTCATCTCAAAAGTTGATACCGTAGGCTCCGGCAGGACACATGTGCTTAAGGGAACAGCAGTAGTTACTACGGGCAGGATTGTTGGCTTTCAGGAAGGGATTATAGATATGGCAGGAGAGGGAGCAAAATACACTCCATTCTCAAAAACAAACAACATAGTTATAATTTGTGAACCAGTTGATGATTTACCTCAACATGAGCATGAAGAGGCAGTAAGGATTGCTGGTTATAAAGCTGCAGCATACCTTGGAAAGGCGGGAAAGGACATTTCACCCGATGAGGTTAAGGTTTATGAAACCCTTCCACTACTTGAACAGGTTAAGCAGTATCCTGAGCTGCCCAGGGTGATTTATGTATATATGCTTCAGAGCCAGGGGCTTTTGCATGACACATATGTGTATGGAGTCGATGCAAAGAAGATTATTCCAACTTTTATATACCCAACTGAAGTATTTGATGGTGCAATAGTCAGCGGCAACTGTGTATCTGCATGCGATAAGAATCCAACCTATGTTCATATGAATAATCCAATAATAGAAGATTTGTATGAGAGGCATGGTAAGGATATAAACTTCCTTGGATGCGTTATTACCAACGAAAACGTATATCTTGCAGATAAGGAAAGATCATCAAATTATACCGCAAAGCTCGTTGAATTCCTGGGTGCAGATGCAGTTATCATCTCAGAGGAAGGCTTTGGAAACCCGGATGCTGATCTTGTTATGAACTGCAATAGGATAGAGGAAAAGGGAATAAAGACCGTCCTTTTAACCGATGAATATGCAGGACGGGATGGGGCATCACAATCCCTTGCAGATTCCACCCCAAGGGGAGATGCCGTTATTACGGCAGGTAACGCAAATCAAATTGTGATACTGCCTCCAATGAAAAAAGTTATCGGACATCCTAATGCTGCAGATATAATTGCTGGGGGATTTGCAGGATCGCTGATGGCTGATGGATCAATTGAAGCGGAAATACAGGTTATAACCGGTGCTACAAGTGAAGTTGGATTTGGATATCTAACTACTAAAACATTTTAGTTTAAATGGGGAGGTATTGTAATGATTTTAAGGGGGAAAAAGGTTATAGCTATTGGAGACAGGGATGGCGTTCCAGGACCAGCCATAGAAGCATGCGCAAAGAGCGCAGGAGCTGACGTTGTTTTTGCCTCGACAGAGTGCTTCGTTTGAACGGCTGCCGGTGCTATGGATCTGGAGATCCAACAAAGAGTCAAGGACCTGACTGAAAAGTATGGTGCTGAAAATATTGTTGTTCTACTCGGTGGTGCAGAGGCTGAGGCTGCTGGCCTTTCAGCAGAAACCGTAACAGCCGGTGACCCAACCTATGCAGGCCCATTGGCTGGGATTTCCCTTGGCCTTATGGTATATCATGTTCTTGAGGATGAAGTAAGGAATGAATTTGATCCTGAAGTTTATGATGAACAGTGCGGATTGATGGAAATGGTTCTTGATGTTGATGCAATTAAACAGGAAGTTGGCTCAATCAGGGAACAATATACACAGTTTAAAGATTAATCCACCGGGGGGGATTGCCAGTGATGCGAATTGTCCATTATATAAACCAATTCTTTGGTCAGATAGGTGGAGAAGAAAAGGCCCATATACCACCTCAAATAAGGGAGGGTATTGTAGGACCGGGAATGGCCTTTAAACAGGCCCTAAGGGGTGAGGCAGAAATTGTAGCCACAATTATTTGTGGCGATTCATATTTTGCTGAAAACGAAGCAAAGGCTAAGGCTGAAATACTTAATATGGTCAAAAAATATTATCCTGATATATTTATTGCAGGACCCGCATTTAATGCAGGAAGATACGGTATAGCATGCGGTACAATTGCCAAAGCTGTTAAGGATGAACTTGGTATTCCCGTTGTGACGGGTATGTACGTTGAAAACCCTGGAGTTGAAATGTTCAGAAGGGATATATACATTATATCCACAAAGAACAGCGCGGCAGGTATGAGGGATGCGGTTTTAAAGATGGCTGCTATGGCTCTCAAGCTTGCAAAGGGGGAAAGAATTGGCTCACCGGCAGATGAGGGATATGTTGAAAGAGGAATTAGAGTAAATTATTTTGCCGGGGAGAGAGGCTCAAAAAGAGCAGTTGACATGCTCATCAAGAAAATAAAAGGAGAAGCATTTTTAACGGAGTTCAAAATGCCTGAATTTGACAGAGTTATCCCAAATCCACCTGTTCAAGATATTACAAAGGCAAAAATTGCCCTTGTAACGTCCGGTGGAATTGTACCAAAGGGCAATCCAGACAGGATTGAGGCATCAAGTGCTTCTAAATATGGTGAATACGACATAGAAGGAGTTTTTGATTTAACCGGGGAAACATTTGAAACAGCACACGGAGGGTATGATCCGGTATATGCCAACATGGATGCAGACAGGGTGCTTCCGGTCGACGTACTAAGGGATTTAGAAATGGAAGGCAGGATAGGTAGCCTTCATAGATACTACTATGCCACTGTAGGGAATGGTACATCGGTTGCCAACGCTAAAAGATTCGGTGCAGAGATAGCAAAGAAGCTTTTATTAGATGGGGTTAATGCCGTGATTTTAACTTCCACCTGAGGTACCTGTACGCGTTGCGGTGCAACCATGGTAAAGGAGATTGAAAGGGCGGGGCTTCCTGTTGTTCATATGTGTACGATTGTTCCTATTTCAAAGACAGTTGGAGCAAATAGAATAGTACCTACAGTTGCTATTCCACATCCACTTGGAAATCCAAACCTATCGCGGGCAGAGGAAAAGGCATTAAGAAGAAAACTTGTAGAAAGAGCCCTCAAGGCACTTCAAACACCAGTTGGCGACCAAACAGTATTTGAAGAATAGTACAGAGGGGGATGATTATCCCCCTAAAATTATATAAATCCTTTGGAGGTGTAAATATGTTCCCTGTAATAAAGGGTGCAAGCTATATACTTGTTAATGCTCCCGACATGGTCATTCACAATGGGACAACTCAGACCCTTGAGAGAGAAACAAATCCTGATTCAGAATACTTAAAGAAAGCTCCTGAACACTTAAGGGCCTTTGATGATGTTGTGGCATACCCTGCAAATCAAACTTATATAGGAAATTTTGACCCTATAGAACTTGGAGAAATGGCAAGGCCATGGTATGACAAAAAAATTGAAGGCGCTTCAAGGTTTGGAAAGTTTGGGGAAATAATGCCCCAGGATGAGTTCTATGGGCTCATGAAGATATCTGATGCTTTTGACCTTGTCCTTCTGGAGAAGGGTTTTACAGCAAATGTAAAAATCAAGTTTGAAGCACATAACCTTCTTAAAGGCTTCTCTGTCAAACTGGGAAACGGTGTAGAAATAGAGGAAATAGAGAAAGCCGTTGATAACTTAGGGGCAGAGGGGCTTTATATGAATGGCAGGCTCGTTGGCTGTGTAAAAAGGGCACATGAATTTGATAAAGCACTTACAGCTCACGTAATGATAGAAAATCTGGCTGTTAAAGCCTCAGGGATACTTGCAGTTCTCCATCTTGTTGATAAGTTTGGAATAAATAAAGATGACATAGATTATATAATTGAATGTTCCGAGGAGGCATGCGGAGATATGAACCAGAGGGGAGGAGGGAATTTTGCAAAGGCAATAGGGGAAGTTGCAGGCCTTAAAAATGCTACCGGATGCGATATCAGAGGTTTTTGTGCGGCACCGACACATGCACTTTTAAATGCTGCCTCCCTCGTACAATCAGGAGTGTTCAAGAATGTTTTAGTTGTAGCAGGTGGATCTTTAGCGAAGCTTGGAATGAACGGAAGGGATCATGTTAAAAAGGGAATGCCTATTATGGAAGATATACTTGGAGGATTTGCTATACTCGTATCTGAAAACGATGGGATAAATCCAGTAATAAGAACGGATTGTGCTGGAAGGCATACAATTGGGGCCGGAGCTTCACCACAGGCTGTTATAGAGGCCATAGTTGCATCCCCCCTTGAAAGGGCGGGTTTAAAATTCAACGATATCGACGTTTATGCCCCAGAAATGCAAAATCCCGAGGTTACAGAACCGGCGGGTGCAGGGGATGTGCCGACGGCTAATTATAAGATGATTGGTGCGCTTGCTGTTAAGGAGGGCCAACTTGAAAAGTCAAAACTTTCTGAATTTGTTAAAAAGCATGGATATGTTGGATATGCACCAACGCAGGGGCATGTACCGTCAGGAGTTCCGATTATTGGACATGGAAGAGAAAAAATATTAAATGGTGAAATCACGAGGTTTATGGTTATTGGGAAGGGAAGTCTTTTCCTTGGAAGAATGACAAACCTTTTTGATGGTGTTTCCTTTATAGTTGAGAAGAACCCTGGAAAGACAGAAGAAAAAACAGTTTCAAAGGAAGAAATCAAGAATATGGTGGCGGATGCTATGAAGGAATTTGCTTCCTATCTATTTCAAAAATAGGAGGTGAAACCATGTCAGGAGAAAATATAAACAGGCTAATAGGAGAAGTGTTTAATGAAATTGCCGATGGAATTAAAAGTGGAAGCTTTGGTAGAAAAGTTAGAATAGGGCTAACTACTCTTGGAAGTGAGCATGGGGTAGATGAGCTTGTTAAAGCCGCTGAGATGGCAACCAGAAAATATGGAGATTTTGAAGTGGTACTTATTGGGCCAAAGTTTAATACGAGCCTTGAAATATATGGGATAACCAACATTGAAGAAGGACATAGCCTTATGGAAAAGCTTTTAGATTCTGGGGAAATAGATGGATGTGTAACCCAGCATTATAACTTTCCAATTGGAGTTTCAACGGTTGGAAGAGTTATAACACCTGGGAAAGGCAAAGAAGTTTTTATTGCCACAACAACTGGAATTTCTGCTTTTAACAGGGTAGAAGGTATGGCTAGGAACGTTCTGTATGGAATAATAACTGCAAAGGCCTGCGGCATTGAAGATCCTTCGGTAGGAATTTTAAACGTAGATGGGGCAAGGCAGATTGAAAGTTTTTTAAAGGAGCTGGATGCAAGGGGATATAAAATCAACTTTGCAGAATCGATAAGGGAAGATGGAGGCTGTCTTATGAGGGGAAACGATCTACTTGCTGGAACAGCGGATGTAATGGTTGCAGATACATTAACGGGAAACCTCTTAACAAAAATATTCTCTTCCTTTACAACGGGAGGGGATTATGAATGCCTTGGATATGGATATGGTCCTGGAATAGGGGAAGGTTACAATAGGCTTATTTCAATCATATCGAGGGCCTCAGGGGCATCACTTGTTTGTGAAGCATTGAGATTTTGTGCTGACTGTGCACAAAACAGGATAATGGAAATATCGAAGAAAGAATTTGAAAAGGCTAACAGGGCAGGACTCAGAGAGATAATTCAAAAATTAAATCAGCAGGAGAAAAAAGAAAAAAGTGAAGAAATTGCTGTACCACCGAAGAAGGTTGTGACTTATTCAATTGAAGGTATTGATATTCTAGAACTAGAAAATGCTGCAAAAGAACTCTGGAAAAACGGCATATATTCAGAAAGCGGTATGGGATGCACCGGTCCCATTGTGCTTGTGTCTGAGGAAGATGTAAACAGAGCCATAAGTATATTGAAAAAATCATCATATATATCATAGATTGATGTCAGCCCTGTATCATTAGTTATATAGTATAATGAACATACTTGGTTATATTAGATTTATGTTAAATTTTAAAAAAAAGATTGCCAACTGATTGCATAAAACTGCGAAAATATCGTATATTATTATTGAATAAAGTAACAACAATTTGTTGTGCCTATTTTTGTGCAAAAAAAAAATAAATTTCTAGCAGGAATTTCGATAAATTTGTAGAATAAATAATTGCTAGAAGTTTATTTAAAATTAAAAACACATTAAAGGGGGAGTATTAATGAAAAAGATTCTGGCACTTCTCGTTTCAGTGGTTCTTTTTGCAGGCCTTTTTGCTGGCTGTGCAAAGCCTAATCAACCAGGAGGTGGCGCAACTACAGATAACAGAAAGCAGACAGACAAAAAGATCGGTTTAGCCACGGATGAAGGCGGAAGAGGAGATAAATCATTTAATGACGCGGCTATTGCTGGTTTAGACAAAATTTCGAAGGAATATACAGTTACACCTCAAATTCTTGAATCAAAGGCGGCAGACCAATATGAACCAAATTTAAAGGCTCTTACTCAAAGTAATGATTTGGTGTTTGGCGTAGGATTTAAGATGCATGATGCTATGGATGCAGTAGCTAAGGCTAACCCAAATAAGAAGTATGCCATAATCGACTCAGTAGTTGAACAGCCAAACGTAATGTCAATCAACTTCAAGGAAGAAGAAGGTTCATTCTTAATGGGTGTTATAGCAGGCAAAATGACTAAGACTAATAAAATTGGCTTCATAGGCGGCGTTGATATGGAACTCATTCAGAAGTTTGAAGCAGGTTTCATAGCTGGAGTTAAGGCTGTTAACCCTGCAGCAGCAGAAGACCTTATAAACAGAAAGAATGTAAGATATGCAGGAAACTTCATCGACGTTAATAAGGGGTATGAGCTTGCAAAACAATTATATAATTCAGGCGTTGATGTTATTTATCATGCTGCTGGTGGTGTAGGTATAGGATTATTCAATGCTGCCAAAGAATTAAAGAATGGTGGTAAAACAGTTTGGGCCATAGGAGTTGACTCAGATCAGGCTCTTACAGTTCCAGACAAGGCTGATATAATACTTGCTTCAATGATGAAGAGAGTTGACGTTGCTACCTATACTGCATCAAAGGATCTTATAGAAAACAACTTCCAGGGTGGAAAGGTCGTAGTTCTTGGACTTAAGGAAGATGGCGTTGGGATTTCAAATACTATCAATCCAGCTGTAACAAAGGATGTGCTTGATTTAGCTGATAAGTATAAGAAGGCTATAGTTGATGGTACAATCAAGGTTCCTACAAAACCAGGAGATGTTAAAGCATTCCAAGCTCCGGAAATAAAGTAATCAAAGGCTAGATGCTTATGCATCTAGCTTTTTTAAACCGAATCCTAAAGGAGGATGGATAATGGAAAAAGTTGTTGAAATGCGTGGAATAACTAAAGTTTTTCCAGGTGTAAGAGCAAACGATGATGTAAATTTCGAACTGGCTAAGGGTGAAATACATGTACTTCTTGGAGAAAATGGAGCAGGCAAAACAACTCTGATGAATATCTTATACGGTTTATATCAGCCAGATTCTGGTGAAATTTATGTTAACGGTAAAAAGGTTGACATAAAGACGCCTGGCGATGCAATTAAGCTTGGAATAGGTATGGTTCATCAGCATTTTATGCTTGTTCATAATTTTACTGTTGCTGAAAACATAATACTTGGTAAAGAGCCTAAAAAAGGTATAACTGTTAACATGAAGCAGGCAATTCAAGATGTAAAAAAGCTAGCTGATTTATACGGCTTTAAAATTGATCCTGAGGCTATAATTGAAGATATAACTGTAGGACAGCAGCAAAAAGTAGAGATATTAAAGGCACTTTACAGGGGTGCTGATATTTTAATACTCGACGAACCTACGGCAGTACTAACTCCACAGGAAATTGAGGAATTAGGAGTCATACTAAAGAACCTTGTAAAGGAAGGCAAATCGATAATACTTATTACTCATAAGTTAAAAGAAGTCATGAGTATGAGCGATAGGGTAACAATTGTTAGAAGGGGAAAGGTTATCGACACAGTTAGAACGAGTGAAACCAGCATAGACAGACTTGCTGAAATGATGGTTGGAAGAAAGGTTAGCCTAAAGATTGATAAAGCCCCTGCTAAACCTGGCAAGGTCGTATTAGAAATAAAGGATTTGCGAGCACAGGACCACAGAGGACTTCCCGTATTAAAGGGTGTCAACCTTGAAGTTAGATCGGGGGAGATACTGGGAATTGCAGGAGTAGATGGAAATGGACAATCAGAACTTATTGAAGTTATAACAGGGCTAAGAAAGTCTACTGGCGGTAAATTTATATTAAATGGGAAGGATTTAACTGGAAAATCCCCCAGGGAAATAATTGAAGCGGGTATAGCTCACATTCCTGAGGATAGGCATAAAAGAGGACTTGTACTTAAGTATTCCCTTGCAGAAAATGCCGTACTTGGTAAGCATTATGCAGCTCCTTTTGCAAAGGGCATAATGATGAACTATGCTAGGATAAAGGAGTATGCCAGAACATTGATAAGGGATTTTGACGTCCGAACTCCAAACGAAGAAGTTATGGCTTCAGCCCTTTCTGGTGGAAATCAGCAAAAGATGGTTGCTGCAAGAGAGATAAATAAGGATCCTGAGCTTTTAATTGCAGCTCAGCCCACAAGAGGACTTGATGTAGGGGCCATTGAGTATATTCATAAAAGGCTTGTTATGGAAAGAGACAGGGGTAGGGCAGTTCTTCTTGTTTCATTAGAGCTTGATGAAATTCTCAATTTATCAGATAGAATTGCAGTTATTTACGATGGAGAGATAGTTGGAATACTGGATGCCAAAAATGCAACTGAAAATGAACTGGGCATTTTAATGGCTGGAGGTAGCCTCAAGAATAAAAAAGAAGGAGGGATAGTATGACAGCAAATGCTAATAATTCACATAACAGCCTTCTGAATGTTTTAAAGTCTACTTATAGGACTTTGCTTTTCCCACTTATTTCAATTATTGTTGCAATGTTTGTTGCAGTATTGTTTGTAGTGTGGGGAAGAGGTGTAGGATTTTTTGAAGGTACTTCCCTTCTTTTTAAAGCTATTTGGAATGGAAGCTTTGGAAGCAAGGATAGCCTTATTGAAACTTTTGTTTATGTTACACCGCTTCTCTTTACAGGCCTTGCAAATGCGGTTGCATTTAAAACAGGACTATTTAATATAGGAGTTGAAGGACAATTTACAATTGGTGTATTGATTACAGCAATACTTGGCTTAATTTCTGGATTGCCAGCCATAGTACATATCCCTTTAATTATAGTTGGAGGTATATTAGCCGGAGCAATTTGGGGTGGAATTCCAGGTTATCTTAAAGCAAAGGTTGGTACTAACGAAGTTGTAAATACCATAATGATGAATTTTATAGCAATGTATCTGTCAAATTACATTGTTATGGGACCCTTAAACAAACCTGGTGTTGCTTCAACCCCAGAAATTAGGCCGTCGGCGATGTTGTGGAGATTTTTGGGAGAAAACAATAGATTGAACACAGGTTTATTTATTGGCTTGCTTTTAATAGCACTCGTTTACATCTTATTCTGGAAGACTACGATTGGATATGAAATAAGAGCAGTTGGGCTTAATCCATATGCAGCAGAATATGGCGGCATTAGCATTAAAAAGAATATGATTCTTGCTATGGTAATATCAGGTGGTATTGCGGGTTTAGGCGGAGCAATCTATGTATCTGGCATTCAACACAATGCTATGGAGCTTACTGGATTTATAGGTTATGGTTTCGACGGTATTGCTGTTGCCCTGCTTGCAAAGAGCCATCCCGTTGGAGTTTTATTTGCCTCAATACTTTTTGGAGCTTTGAACAGCAGTGCCATAAGCCTTCAGCTTGTAAATATTCCTAAGCAGATTGTGTTTTTAATTCAGGCCATAATAATAATATTTGTTGCTGCAGATTATATTTATAAATGGATAGGAGAAAAGAGAAAGAAGGAGGCGATGATAAATGGATAATGCAAGTTTACCAGTTGTAGTTGCACTCATGGCAGCTACTTTACGTCAGGCTACGCCTCTTATACTTGCTTCACTTGGCGGAGTATTTTCTGAAAGATCCGGTGTTGTTAATATAGGGCTTGATGGAATTATGACTTGTGGCGCTTTTTTTGGTGTTTATGGTTCCTATAAAACAGGAAGTCCAGCAATGGGAATATTATTTGCGATAATTGCTGGAATGATTGTATCATCAATACATGCTTTCCTGAGCATACATTTGAAAGCTGATCAGGTAGTTTCAGGTGTTGCCATAAATCTGTTTTCTGGCGCACTAACAAGCTATTTGCTTCTTGTTTTGTTCAACAGACAGGGTCAGACGGATGGTGTAAATGCATTGACCTATCCAAAGGCCTTTATGAGAGGGATACCTGTTATTGGCGGCTTCTTAAGTGAGCTAAATTGGTATGTGTTTATGGCTATAATACTTGTGTTCGTAACTTACTTTATTTTGTATAAGACATCATTAGGATTGAGAATAAGAGCAGTTGGTGAGCATCCAAAGGCGGCTGATACCCTTGGTGTTAATGTCTATGCAATAAGATATTTATGTGTTATATTATCAGGTGCCCTTGGTGGTCTTGCAGGAGCTTCACTGTCCCTCGGAACAACAAATCTGTTTAGAGAGGGTATGGTAAGCGGTAGAGGCTTCATTGCCCTTGCTGCCATGATATTTGGAGGATGGAGACCCTTTGGTGCAATGTGGGCAAGCATATTGTTTGCATTCGCTGATGCTTTCCAGATTGTAGCACAGGGATTTGGATGGGCTATACCATATCAATTTTATTCTGCACTCCCATATATACTTACAATGATCGCTCTTGCAGGTTTTGTTGGAAAAACTACTGCACCTGCTGCAGATGGTGTGCCGTATACTAAAGGTGAAAGATAAAACGCTCCTTAACACTCCTTCGGGAGTGTTTTTTTATGATTTATTTTTGTTTTCATTACAATAAATTTGTTAGAATTTTTTTAATATGATATAATTAAGACAGATTCAGAAAACATATGGAGTAATATTTGTATATACGCGGGGGATGAAACATGAAACTTGATTTTAACTTGAATTTACAGCAGCAACAAAAATTAATAATGACTCAGGAGCTTCAACTGGCAGTTAAAATACTCCAGCTGACATCTTTTGAACTTAGGGAATACATTCAGGAACAGCTTATTGAAAACCCTATGCTTGAAGCGGTAGAAAAGGAAAATCCTGAGCAGGAAAACAAAAATGACGATGATAAGGTTGAATATTTGATTGACTTGTACAATGATGATAGAGAAAGCTATTATCAGCCTGATGAGGATGAAGAGTATGTTTCTCCTTTAAATTTTGTTGTCAGGGAGGAAACGCTTTGGGAATACCTAAAGGAACAGCTTAATTTGCTGGTTCTCGATAAGGAGCTTTTAAAGGTAGGAGAATATATAATCGATAATATTGATCAAAATGGTTATCTAACTATAGACGCGGAAAACATTTCTGAAAAATTTAAAATTACTTACCAGGAAGCAGAGAAAATGATCAATTTAATTCAAACCTTCGAACCTGCTGGAATAGGTGCAAGAAATATATCCGAATGTCTTCTTATACAAGTTAGAAATAAAGGGTATAGTGATAAAATATTGGAGAATATAATATTAAATATGCTTGAGGATGTTGCAGAGGGTAGAGTTGTTAAAATTGCAAGGGAAAATGGTATAACAGTGGAAAAGGCTTCGGAATATATAGATATTATAAAAAAGCTTGAGCCTAAACCAGGAGTTGCATATTCATCGGATACTGTTAAGTATATTGTACCTGATGTTATCGTAGAAAAGATTGATAATAGGTATATAGTTACAGTGAATGAAGAGTATATACCCGATTTAAGAATTAACAATTTGTATAAAAAAATTATAAAAGACAAAAATTCACCTGAATACAAGTTTATTAAGGAAAGGCTGGACTCAGCCCTTTGGCTCATCAAGAGTATTGAACAGAGAACTCAAACTATAAAAAGAGTTATGGAAGCCATTGTAGAATATCAAATGGATTTTTTTGAAAAGGATGAAGAGTTAAAACCACTTTCCCTGCACCAGATTGCTGAAGCCACAAATTTGCATGAATCAACCGTAAGCAGGGCAATAAAAGGAAAATATGTTCAAACGCCAAAGGGATTGTTTGAAATTAAAAGATTCTTCCCCAGGGGAATGCAGAGCAAATCCGGAGAAGAAATAGCTACAATAAAGATAAAAGGCAGAATAAAAGAAATAATTGAAAATGAAGATAAGAAAAAGCCCTATTCAGATCAGCAAATTGCAGATAAGCTCGGAAGTGAAGGGCTTAAAGTATCGAGAAGAACAGTTGCAAAATACAGGGAAGAGATGGGGATACAATCTTCATCTAAACGAAAATCATATTGATGAGCCCTTGGGCTTATTTTTTTATATAAAAACAAGGTAAATGGGTAAAACTAAATAAGTAAATAAATTAACTACTGAAAGTAAAATATTAAACATAATATATGGGATGTAAAATAAATTTAAATTTTATTGGTTGCCTATAATAAAATAAGTAATTAAGCTAAATTTTTGAAATTTCAACTATTGAAAAATGGTAGAACAAGTGTTATATTAAGAATGAAGCTCCAAGTGGGACATAATTAATTCATAGGGACAACATAAGTCCCACATATATTTCTCTGCATGGGACTGTACAAACCCATAGGGACGTTTCAAATCCAAGGAGAGTGGATGACTTGAAGGACATGCTTATGTTACAGCAAAAGATTATACCTGAGATGCTGGAACTTCTGGATAAGAGATACAGTATACTTAAAAACATTTACTACAACCAGCCTGTTGGAAGAAGGGCTTTGTCACAGGAATTAAAACTTGGTGAGAGAGTTGTCAGGACAGAGGTAAACTTCTTAAAAAATCAGGGACTAATTGAAATAAATTCTATAGGTATGATGGTAACAAAAGAAGGAGAAAATATATTAGAACGGCTGGAAGAGATGATACATGAGATAAATGGATTAAGCAACATAGAGGAAAACCTGCAGAGGTTTCTTCAGATTGAAAAGGTTATGGTTATTCCAGGAGATCTGGACAAAGACAGCACTGTTCTGAAGGAAATGGGGCGAGTTGCAGCTTCGTACATAAAATCTATTATGAGGAACGATTCAGTAATAGCTCTTACAGGCGGAACTTCTGTTGCTCAGGTAGTAGAAAACTTTCCCAGGATTAGTAGAGAAAACGTTCTTGTTGTCCCTGCCAGAGGAGGAATTGGTAGAGAAGTTGAAACACAAGCAAGTACACTGGCTGCAAAGCTTGCAAATAAATTAGGTGCAAACCATAAACTGCTGCACGTACCAGATAATCTAAGCCATGAAGCTTTGGAGACAATGATGCATGAACCTGGTATCATGGATACTTTAAAAAGTATTTCCATTGCAGATATACTGATATTTGGAATAGGCAGGGCAGACGAAATGTCGAGAAGAAGAGGCCTAAATGACGATGATGTAAAAAATCTGCTGTCCCAGGGAGCTGTTGCAGAAGCCTTTGGTTATTATTTCAACAGAAATGGAGAAATAATATTTATAACACCAACTATGGGACTAAAATTTGATGACGTAAAGTATATTAAAAACATAATTGCCATAGCTGGTGGTAAAAATAAGGCAGAGGCTATTATTGCAACTAAGACCCATAATCCCCACATGGTTTTGGTTACAGATGAAGGTGCTGCAAAGGAAATTATCAGAATAAAAGAGAATAGTGTTTCATAGTTGTTCTGCCAATCAATAGCCTGTAGGTAATAAAAAATTTAAATATATATGAGGAGGTATTTTTATATGTCAATTAAGGTTGCTATCAATGGTTTTGGAAGAATAGGAAGAAACGCATTCAAGATCGCTCAAACAAGATTAAACAAGGATATTGAAATTGTTGCTATCAACGATTTAACGGACACCAAAACACTTGCTCATCTTCTTCAATATGATTCATGCTTCGGAAAGTTCAATGGAACAGTTGAAGCTAAGGAAAATTCAATAGTGGTTAATGGTAAAGAAGTAAAAGTTTATGCTGAAAAGGATCCAAAGAACCTTCCATGGAAGGAACTTGGAGTAGACATAGTTATCGAATCAACTGGTCTTTTCACAAAGAGAGAAAAGGCAGCAGCACACCTTGAAGCAGGTGCTAAGAAGGTTATAATATCAGCTCCTGCGACAGATGAAGATATAACAATAGTTATGGGAGTTAACGAAAAAGACTATGATCCAGCAAATCATCATGTAATATCAAACGCTTCATGTACAACAAACTGCCTTGCACCTTTTGCAAAGGTTCTTGATGAAAAGTTTGGAATAGTTAAGGGACTTATGACAACTGTTCACTCATACACAAATGACCAGAGAATTCTTGACCTTCCACACAAGGATCTTAGAAGGGCAAGAGCTGCAGCTGAATCAATAATACCAACAACAACTGGTGCAGCAAAGGCAGTAGGTAAGGTTCTTCCAAACCTTAAGGGTAAGTTAAACGGGTTTGCTCTTAGAGTTCCAACTCCAACCGTATCAGTTACAGACTTAGTTGCAGAGCTTAAGACAACAGTAACTGTAGAAGAAGTAAATGCGGCTCTTAAGGAAGCAGCTGAAGGTCCAATGAAGGGAATTCTTGGATACGAAGAAAAACCACTTGTATCAATAGACTATAGAGGAGATGAAAGATCATCAATAATTGATGCACTATCAACTATGGTTATTGAAGGCAACATGGTAAAGGTAGTTTCCTGGTATGACAACGAGTGGGGATACTCAAACAGAATTGTCGACCTGGTAAACTATGTGGCTGAAAGAATGTAATTAATTTAAAATGTCCGGTTTTATAGTTTGGGCTATGAGGCCGGACATTAATTTCTAGGTTAATGGAGGTACATCTATGAATAAAAAAACTGTTAGAGATATAGATGTTAAAGGCAAGAGGGTTATAGTTAGATGCGACTTTAATGTACCACAGGACAAGGAAGGGAATATAACAGACGACAGAAGAATAGTTGCAGCCCTTCCAACTATAAAGTACCTTATTGAAAATGGAGCAAAGGTTATACTCATGTCTCACCTTGGAAGGCCGAAGGAAGGATATGATGCTAAGTACAGCTTAAAGCCCGTGGCACAGAGGCTTTCTGAGCTTCTTGGCAAACAAGTAAAGCTTGCTGAGGATAAGGAAGTTGTTGGAGAAAACGCTTTAAAGCTTACTTCAGAAATGAAGGAAGGGGACGTAGTAGTACTTGAAAACGTAAGGTTTATTAAGACTGAAACCAAAAACGATCTTGAATTTGCAAAGAAGCTTGCTTCCCTTGCGGATATATTCGTAAACGATGCCTTTGGAACTGCTCATAGAGCACATTCTTCAACTGCTGGTATAGCTAAGTTCCTTCCAGCTGTTGCGGGATTCCTTATCGAAAAGGAAATTTCAATCATGGGCAAGGCCCTTGAAAACCCTGAAAGGCCATTTGTAGCTATACTTGGTGGAGCAAAGGTTTCAGACAAGATTGGCGTTATAAACAACCTTCTTGAAAAAGTAGATAGGCTTATAATAGGAGGAGGTATGGCTTACACATTCCTTAAAGCCCAGGGAAAAGGAATAGGAAAGTCACTTCTCGAAGCGGACAGGATAGATTATGCAAGGGAAATGCTTGATAAGGCAGCAGCTAAGGGAGTTACTATTTATCTTCCTGTTGATCACGTTGTGGCTGCCGAATTTAAAACTGATGCAGAATCTAAGGTGGTTGAAGGAGATATTCCTGAAGAATACATGGGTCTTGACATCGGTCCAAAAACTGTTAAGCTTTTCAGCGATGCTGTAAAGGATGCAAAAACAGTTATCTGGAACGGGCCGATGGGCGTATTTGAAATGCCGGCCTTTGCAGTAGGAACAAAGGCTGTAGCTGAGGCACTTGCCAATGTGAATGGAACTACTATTATAGGTGGAGGAGATTCGGCTGCTGCGGTTGAACAACTGGGATATGCCGATAAGATGACTCACATTTCAACAGGTGGTGGAGCATCCCTCGAATTCCTTGAAGGAATAGAGCTTCCTGGTATAGCAGCACTTAATGATAAATAATTTAAAACTGATTAAGGCAAGCTATATGGATGTAATTTTCCATATAGCTTGCAGGATGTAAATGTATATAGATTTTATGGCTGATGAATTTTATTTTGAGTTCCTGTTAGGAGGATTAGAATAATGAGAAAACCAATAATTGCTGGAAACTGGAAAATGAATAAAACTTCAAAGGAAGCTGCTCAGCTTATCCTTGAACTCAGGGACAAGGTTAAAAATGCGAACTGTGAAGTTGTGGTGTGCCCTCCTTTTACATCCCTTGCGCAGGTAATAACACTCGTTGAAAATACCAACATAAAGGTTGGAGCACAGAATATGTATTATCAAGCTGAGGGTGCTTTTACAGGAGAAGTTTCACCAACAATGCTTAAAGACCTGGGAGTTGAATATGTAATACTTGGACATAGCGAAAGAAGACAGTACTTCAAGGAAGATGACGAGCTAATTAATAAAAAGGTTAAAGCAGCCTTTATATATGGGCTAACTCCAATACTCTGTGTAGGGGAAACCCTTGAGGAAAGAGAAGCCGGAAAGACATTTGAAGTAATAAGCTCTCAGGTAGAAAGGGATTTAATGAACCTTGATGCTGAAAAGGTTGCAAGAATGGTTATAGCTTATGAGCCTGTTTGGGCAATTGGAACAGGAAAGACAGCAACATCAGAGCAGGCCAACGAAGTTATAGCATTTATAAGAAATAAAGTTAGAGAACTTTATGGTGATAACGCTGCTGAAAGCATAAGAATACAATATGGAGGAAGTGTTAAACCATCAACAATTAAGGAACAGATGGCTCAAAGCGATATAGACGGAGCACTGGTTGGAGGAGCAAGCCTTAATGCAGCAGACTTTGCAGCAATTGTGAATTATTAAGGAGGATATATATGCAGAAAAGACTGAGAATGTTAGTTGTCCTGGACGGATGGGGAATAAATGAAAAAGTAGAGGGCAACGCCATAGCCCATGCTAAGAAGCCTAATTTTGATAACTACTGGAACAACTATCCCCATACCGTACTCAGTGCAAGCGGTCTTGATGTTGGTCTTCCAAAGGGACAGATGGGAAACTCTGAAGTTGGACACTTGAATATAGGCGCCGGAAGAATTATATATCAGGACTTTACAAGGATTAACAAGGAAATTGAAGAAGGAGACTTTTTTAAGAGAGAACCCTTCCTGAAAGCCATTCAAAATGCTAAGGATAATGGAAGTGACCTTCATCTTATGGGATTATTATCAGATGGAGGAGTTCACAGCCATATTGACCATTTAGAAGCTCTTCTCAAGCTCTGTAAGGATAATGGTTTATCAAATGTATATGTACACGCTTTCCTTGACGGACGTGACGTTCCGCCTCAAAGTGCCATTGAATACATTGACAGGCTTGAGAGCTATATGAAGAAAACAGGTATTGGAAGGATTGCAACCATTGCAGGAAGATATTATGCAATGGACAGAGATAAAAGATGGGAAAGAACAGAGCTTGCATATAATGCAATGGTAAAGGGAGAAGGCGAAACAGCAGCATCAGCAAGGGAAGCTGTTGAAAAATCCTATGCCCAGAATAAAACGGATGAATTTGTTGTCCCAACTGTAGTGTTTAGCCAGGGTAAACCAACGGCAACTATAAAATCAAAGGATTCTGTCATATTCTTTAATTTCAGACCTGACAGGGCAAGGCAAATTACAAGGGCACTTGTTGACAGAGAGTTTGCAGGCTTCGAAAGAGAACTATTATCCCTTTACTTCGTGTGCATGACTCAATATGATAAAACCATCGAAAACGTTGAAATTGCTTATAAACCTCAGGTTCACAAGAATACCTTTGGTGAATATATAAGCAGCCTGGGATTAAACCAACTTAGAATTGCAGAAACAGAGAAGTATGCCCATGTAACTTTCTTCTTCAATGGTGGGATTGAGGCTCCATATCCAAATGAAGAAAGGATACTCATTCCATCACCAAAGGTGCCAACCTATGATCTTCAGCCGGAGATGAGTGCATACGCTGTAACTGACAGGGTTATTGAGGAAATAGAGAGCAACAAATTTGATGTAATAATATTGAACTTTGCAAATCCTGATATGGTTGGCCACACTGGAAATTTTGATGCTGCTGTAAAAGCTATTGAAACCGTTGATAAGTGTCTTGGAAGAATTGTAAACAAGGTTCTTGAAAAGGGTGGAGCTTTATATGTTACAGCAGATCATGGAAACGCAGACCAGATGATTGACTATGAAACTGGAGAACCTTTAACATCCCATACGACAAATCTTGTGCCGTTCATAGTAATTGGTGAAGGAGATATTGAGCTTAGGGAAGGTGGAAGACTTTCCGATATCGCCCCAACGATGTTGGAGCTTATGAAAGTTAATATACCAGCAGAAATGACTGGAAAATCACTTATAAAGAAATAATTTACAGAAGGGAGAATTATTATGAAAAACTATGTAGAAAT
Organism: Fonticella tunisiensis; assembly: GCF_004364155.1. Lineage (GTDB taxonomy): Bacteria > Bacillota > Clostridia > Clostridiales > Caloramatoraceae > Fonticella > Fonticella tunisiensis. The sequence goes on from NZ_SOAZ01000025.1 coordinate 33,783, forward strand.
CATTGACGTATTGGCAAGAGAGGTTCTTGACTCCAGAGCAAATCCAACCGTTGAGGTTGAAGTTACCCTTGAGGATGGAACAGTAGGAAGGGCTATAGTTCCATCAGGAGCTTCAACAGGTGCATTCGAGGCAGTTGAACTCAGGGATGGTGATAAGTCAAGATATCTTGGAAAGGGAGTTTTAAAGGCCGTTGATAATGTAAATACTGTAATCGCTCCTGAACTTATAGGGCTCAACGTTTTTGACCAGACATTAATCGATAAAACATTGATTGAACTTGATGGAACAGAAAATAAGGGCAAACTGGGAGCTAATGCTATACTTGGAGTATCACTTGCAGTAGCAAGAGCAGCAGCAGCTTCACTCAATCTTCCATTATATCAGTATATCGGAGGAGTAAATGCCAAGGTACTTCCAGTTCCAATGATGAACATATTAAACGGCGGAAAGCATGCTGACAATAACGTTGATATTCAGGAATTCATGGTTATGCCGGTTGGAGCAGAAAACTTCAGGGAAGCATTAAGAATGTGTGCTGAAGTATATCATTCCCTCAAGAAGACACTTGGTGCCAAGGGGTATAACACTGGAATAGGCGATGAAGGTGGATTTGCTCCAAACCTCAAGTCAAACGAAGAGGCTATACAGGTTATAATAGAAGCCATCGAGAAGGCTGGATACAAGCCAGGTGAGCAGGTTGCAATAGCAATAGATGCAGCAGCAACAGAGCTTTACAAGGAAGATGGAAAGTATCACCTTGCAGGAGAAGGCAGAACATTAACTTCAGAAGAGATGGTATCATTCTGGGAAGATCTAGTTAACAAGTATCCAATTGTATCACTTGAAGACGGACTTTCAGAGGAAGACTGGGACGGATGGAAGGTTCTTACTGAAAGGCTTGGAAAGAAAATTCAGCTTGTAGGCGATGACCTGTTCGTTACTAACACTAAAAGACTTTCAAAGGGTATAAAGATGGGAGTTGCAAACTCAATACTTATAAAGCTTAACCAGATAGGAACTCTTACAGAAACAATAGAGGCTATAGAAATGGCTGAAAGAGCAGGTTATACAGCAGTTGTTTCACACCGTTCAGGAGAATCAGAGGATACTACAATAGCCGACCTTGTAGTTGCTATGAATGCAGGGCAAATAAAGACTGGTGCACCAGCTAGAACTGATAGAGTTGCTAAATACAACCAGCTTCTTAGAATAGAAGAAGAGCTTGGTGAAGTGGCAGAATATCTTGGATATGATGCTTTCTATAACGTTAGGAAGTAATAGATAATAATTTGTTTGGGTTTAGGAGGGTATACTACCCTCCTTTATCGTTTACAGATTATTGTATTTAATTTACCATTATGCTAAAATATGAATATCGTTAACCTGTAAGGTGGGAGGTGCTATAATGGTTAAAACAATAATTACTGTTCTTCATATAGTTATAAGCCTTGTAGTTATGATCTCGGTACTAATGCAGCCAGCTAAGGTTCAGGGGTTATCAACTGCTATTTCAGGCAGTGCAGAGACGTTCTTTGGAAAAAACAAATCTCGAACATATGAAGGAAAACTGAGGGTACTTACAATTGTATCAATGATATTATTTGTTATTACATCAATTATACTTGTTTATCTATCGAATAAATAATGAACTTTAAGCTAAACTATAAGGATCGCCCTTTATTTGTTAAGGAGCAAGTAGAGGAGCGATTTTTATTTTATTCTCTAAAATTTAAATATAATTAGGCATAACAGGAACAAATTATATGATATTTTAGTTTATAGTTATTAAAGTAAATTTTATCCATGAATTTTGCATATAATAATTACAAAAGTACTACCATATTACCATAATATGTAATATAATTTTTATATGATTAATAATTATCTATATAAAACTGGGTAAATGGAGGGGGAGAATCTTATGAACGAAACTGCATTGGTATTTGCACCTATTTCCGGTATTCTTGGGCTTTTGTTTGCCCTATATCTATCCAACAAAATCTCAAAAGAAGATACAGGAACTGACAAAATGAGAGAAATTTCAAGCTACATTCACGAAGGAGCAATGGCCTTTTTAACCAGGGAATATAGGACACTTGCAGTATTTATTCTGATTGTATTTATGATTCTCGGATTATTTATAAACTGGTCAACTGCTATATGCTTTGCTATAGGGGCTGTGTTTTCAATTTTATCAGGTTTCTTTGGAATGCAGGTTGCAACAAAGGCCAATGTAAGAACAGCTAATGCGGCAAGGAAGGGACAGAATAAGGCCCTTGAAATTGCCTTTTCAGGTGGAGCTGTAATGGGAATGTCAGTTGTAGGACTTGGACTTCTTGGAGTTGGAATATTGTACATTATTACGCGTAATGCTGAAATAGTAACGGGCTTTGGACTTGGAGCCAGCTCCATAGCACTTTTTGCACGTGTTGGAGGCGGTATTTATACTAAAGCTGCTGATGTAGGGGCTGATCTTGTGGGTAAGGTTGAAGCAGGAATTCCAGAAGATGATCCCAGGAATCCGGCAGTTATAGCCGATAACGTTGGTGATAATGTAGGTGACGTTGCAGGCATGGGTGCTGACCTGTTTGAATCCTATGTAGGTTCAATCATTTCAACTTTAACCCTTGGAGTGGTTTTATTTAAAGATGGAAGGGGAGTGCTATTCCCTCTTGTTCTTGCTTCAATTGGAGTTATTTCTTCTATAATTGGGTCACTTTTTGTTAAAGGTAAGGAAGACTCTAATCCACAGAAGTCACTTAAAAATGGCACATATGTAAGCAGTATACTTGTGCTTATAGCTGCTGGAATACTCAGTTATACATTGTTTGGTGGTTTAAAGGCATTCTGGGCAATTGCAGGTGGAACTTTAGTTGGAGTAATAATAGGGCAGTTAACAGAGGTTTATACTTCTGCTGACTACAGACATGTTAAAAAGATTTCCTATCAGTCCCAGACGGGACCAGCAACTACAATCATTTCAGGACTTGCGGTAGGAATGTATTCAACTGTTCCTTCAATATTATTTATTGCAGTTGCTGTTTTATTCTCATTCTTTGTAATGGGCGGATTTGCAAATTCAATGGCGGGGCTCTATGGAATATCCCTTGCAGCCCTTGGCATGCTGTCAACAACAGGAATGACCGTTGCAGTTGATGCATATGGCCCAATTGCCGATAACGCAGGGGGTATTGCTGAAATGTCTGGGCTTCCAAAGGAAGTAAGGCAAATAACGGATAGATTAGACTCAGTTGGAAATACCACTGCAGCTATTGGCAAGGGATTTGCAATAGGTTCAGCAGCTTTAACAGCACTTGCACTTTTTGCTTCATATTCACAGGCGGTCGGAATAAAGGCTATTGATCTTTTGAACCCCTTAACTCTAGTCGGTGTTCTTCTAGGAGGAGTACTGCCATATTTCTTTGCAGCACTTACAATGGAGGCTGTTGGTAAATCTGCAAATGAAATGATTGAAGAGGTTAGAAGGCAGTTTAGGGAGAATCCTGGTATTATGGAGGGTAAAGAAAAGCCCGATTATGCCAGATGCGTTGATATATCCACAGGAGCAGCCCTTAGGCAGATGGTTCTCCCAGGAATACTGGCTGTTGTAGTTCCTGTCGCAGTGGGATTGATATTGGGAGCAGAGGCCCTTGGGGGACTTATAGCAGGTTCAGTTGTATCCGGCGTACTTGTTGCCATACTTATGGCAAATGCCGGCGGCGCATGGGATAATGCAAAGAAATATATTGAAACCGGAGAATTTGGAGGGAAAGGAAGCGGCGCCCATAAGGCTGCGGTTGTTGGGGATACGGTAGGAGATCCCTTTAAGGATACTGCAGGCCCTGCAATGAATATACTTATAAAGCTTATGACGATAGTGTCACTTGTATTTGCGCCTGTTATAGCACAATACGGTGGTATGTTAATAAATAATTTAGTTAAGTAATTCTAAGGCCCATTTACTAACGGGCCCTTTTTATTTGTTTTGACAAATGAACATTATTAATATAAGATGTAAAATGTATGCATAATTTTCAAATGTGATTGGTGCCTGAGAATAAAAATATCTATAATGTAAAAAAATAAATAAAAGAGCAGCTATTTATCTTGAATGATGTTATTATAATACTAATCATTAACTATTTATTTACCCTATTTGATGGATAAATACTCTGGAGGAGTGATATTGTGAGCAGGATAAAAGAAAAACTTCTGGATTTTATGAGGGAAGAAGCATATAAACCAATGACGGCTGAAGAACTTGCACTTATTTTTGATATTAACAAAAAAGAGTGGGGAATGTTTTATTCCATACTTGACGAAATGGAGTTAGAGGGGAAGGTAATTAAAACCAGAAAAAATAGATATGGCATTCCTGAAAGGATGAACATGGTTGTAGGAAAGCTCCAGGGTAATCCTAAGGGCTTTGGGTTTGTAATACCTGACATTGAAGGCCAGCCCGATGTATATATACCTGCCGAAGGTATAAATGGAGCTATGCATAATGACAGAGTAATAGCCAAGATAGTAAAGGAAGGTATTCCGGGGAAAAAGATTGAAGGAGAAATAATAAGAATACTTGAGAGAGCGAACACAAAGATTGTAGGAACATTTGAGAAAAGCGATTATTTTGGCTTTGTTATTCCAGATGATAAAAGAATATATCAGGACATATTCATTCCAAAGGCCGATATCAATGGTGCTAAAAATGGATATAAAGTAGTTGTAGAGGTTGTAAAATGGCCTGAAAAAAGGCGAAACCCTGAAGGCAAGATCATTGAAATACTTGGAAGCAGGGATAATCCAGGAATAGATATATTGTCCATAATTAAAAAATACAATCTTCCTGAAGAATTTCCAGAAGAAGTTGAAAAATATGCTGCAAAGATACCTGATGAAATTGATGAAAGGGAATATGAGCGAAGAAGGGATTTGAGAAATCTTAAGATAGTTACAATAGATGGTGAGGATGCGAAGGATCTTGATGACGCCGTTTCAGTGGAAAAGCTTCCCGATGGGAAATACAGGCTTGGAGTGCATATTGCAGATGTGACCTATTATGTAAAGGAAAAATCACCTCTGGATAAGGAAGCCTTTAAAAGGGCTACCAGCGTATATCTCGTTGATAGAGTTATACCGATGCTTCCTAAAAAGCTTTCGAATGGGCTCTGCAGTTTAAATCCAAGGGTGGATAGGCTAACTTTAACCTGTATGATGACAATTGACAGCAGTGGAAGGGTCGTTGATCATGAAATATTCGAAAGCATAATAAAAACGTGTGAAAGAATGACATATACTGAAGTAACAAAGATTTTAAGGGATAGAGATCCTGAACTTATGGAAAGATACAGCTATTTGATTGAAGATTTTAAGATTATGGAAGAGCTCTGCAATATACTTTATAATAAAAGAATGCAGAGGGGAGCGCTGGATTTCGAGTTTGAAGAAAGCAAAATTGTGTTGGATGAAAAGGGTAAACCCGTTGAGATCAAGCCCTATGAAAGGGAAATAGCCAATAGAATAATAGAGGAGTTTATGCTTGTATGCAATGAAACCGTTGCTGAGCATATGTACTGGTCAGGGGTACCCTTTGTTTATAGGGTGCATGAGGATCCGGATGAAGAAAAGCTGGCGGTTTTCGGCGAGTTTATACATAATCTGGGATATTTCATGAGACCCACCAGAGAAATTCATCCAAAGGTTTTACAGGAAATCCTTGAGGAAGTAAAAGGAAAAAGGGAAGAAGCAGTTGTCAGCACACTCCTTCTAAGATCCCTGAAACAGGCGAGATATTCACCAGAGTGTACGGGGCATTTTGGTCTTTCAGCAAGGTATTATTGCCATTTTACATCCCCCATTAGAAGATATCCTGACCTTGCAATACACAGAATAATAAAGGAGTTTATAGCAGGAAAAATAGATGAAAAGCGTGAGAAGAAGCTCAGAAAATTCGTAGAGGATGCCTCTAAACAGTCAAGCGACATGGAAAGGGTTGCCCAGGAGGCAGAGCGTGAAACGGAGGATTTGAAGAAAGTCGAGTTTATGTCTGACAAAATTGGTAATGTTTATACAGGCATAATATCATCCGTAACTTCCTTTGGTATGTTTGTTGAACTTGAAAATACCATAGAGGGACTTGTTCATATAAGCAATATGGTTGACGATTTTTATATTTATGACGAAAAACATTATTCTTTAATTGGAGAGCGTATGAGAAAGGTTTACAGGCTTGGAGATACTGTAACGGTAAAGGTTATAAAGACGGATATAGAAAACAGGACAATAGATTTTGCTTTGGCAGACGAGTATGAGGAGTAATGTCTGTAAGTGATTATGGAGTAAAGTAGTAATTGTAGGGTAGAGTTTTTCTACCCTATTTAAATGTGTCAATTTAATATTATAATATAGGAGTCTGTATCATCTAACAGTTCCTGGATTATTTTTCGCTTCTTAACAATAAGATTATCTACCTTCTTGGGCTCTAAATCGTTATAGATTCCCCAGCTTTCTTTAACTTTCTCTGTATAATCATAATAACCATGGATGGCCACTGCATAAATACCCTCTCCGGGAATTAAGGCGCATAAAATGATGAATCAACATCTGTACTGGCCGAGTTCTCCTCAACTAATTTAAAACCGCAACGAATGCAAAACCTGAAACTATTATTTTCTTCATTGCCACAGTTTGAACATTTCATTTTATCACCTTCATCAATATATTTAATATGTATAAAGATTTATGATTTATTATATTCTTTAAATAGGAGCTGGTTCATGATATAATAAAGCATGGGGATAAATTAAACTAATTTCTTGTTTGCAGGGGCAGCCCCCTTGATATTAAGTGCCTGTTGACAATGTATGTATATATGATATAATAATAATCTGCTATAATATTTTATATGGTGATGATATGAAAACTCAAAACAAAACTCTGGCAGAAAACAGAAAGGCCAGGCATGATTACTTCATAGAAGAGACCTATGAAGCAGGAATTGAGCTATTTGGTACTGAAGTCAAATCAGTTAAGCTTGGCAAGGCTAATTTAAAAGACAGCTACGCTGATATTAAAAACGGCGAGATTTATGTATACAATCTTCATATAAGCCCCTATGAAAAGGGAAATATATTTAACAGAGACCCTTTGAGACCCAAAAGGCTTTTAATGCATAAGAGTGAAATAAGGAGGCTGGCGGGTTTAACCTCACAGCAGGGATATACTTTAATACCATTATCCCTTTATCAAACCAGGGGACTTGTGAAGGTTCAGTTAGCTGTTGCCAAGGGAAAAAAGCTATATGATAAGAGGGAAGACATAGCAAAGAGAGATGCTCGAAGAGAAATTGAAAGGCATATTAAAGAATCCTACAGATAACCTGGGGGCGTTCAGGCTTTCGACGGGGGTAGTAGGAATTCAAGAAGCGAGCAGAGGACCCCGGTGCCTCTATAAAAACCGGGATTAAAAATAAACGCAAACGATAATTTAGCTTTAGCTGCTTAATATAGCAGCTCGTTCTACCCGGGAATCCCACGGCCTGGGATAGGGCGTCGACCAGTGGGGTACCGAGCCCTGCAAAGCTTTGAGCAGGGAACGGAATTTATGAAGCTACTGAGGTTAGAAGCCTGTCCCTGGGCGTCTAACTGAGGGAATGTTAAAGCAGGGACTGCGCTCGGAGATGCTTGAGTTTCTATACTTTCGGACAGGGGTTCGATTCCCCTCGCCTCCACCAAATTTGAACGATGCGTTGATACGATAGTTAGAAGCCTTGAGAAATCAGGGTTTTTTTGCTTTTTTGATGGCAGCTATATCACATATAACTTTTGTAGTTGAAACTTATGGCAAGAGCCGTAACGGTAATACCAGCAACAGCAACTAACGTTTCTCTAATTACAAAAACAAAATTAAATAGAAAAAGAGTAGCTGCTTACGCAAGGGTTTCAACTGATAATGAAGAACAGCTTCAAAGCTTTGAAGCACAAATGGATTACTATACAAAATATATAAAATCAAACCCTGAATGGACTTTTGTAAAGGTTTACACAGATGAAGGCATTTCAGCAACAAGCACTAAAAGAGAGATGGGTTTAACAGAATGATTGAAGATGCCCTAAATGGCAAGATAGACCTTATAATAACAAAGTCAGTTAGCCGATTTGCAAGAAATACAGTAGATACATTAACAACAGTTAGAAAACTAAAGGAGAAAGGTGTAGAAGTTTATTTTGAAAAGGAAAATATCTATACCATGGATAGTAAAGGAGAACTTTTAATCACCATTATGTCAAGCCTTGCTCAAGAAGAGAGCCGTTCAATCAGTGAAAATGTTGCATGGGGCCAGAGAAAAAGGTTTGCTGATGGGAAGTTTAGTTTGCCATATAAAAGGTTTTTAGGGTACACAAAAGGAGAAGATGACTTTCCTAAGATAGTTGAGGAAGAAGCAAAGATTGTAAGGCTAATTTATAAAATGTTTTTAGAAGGCAAAACTGCATTAAGTATAGCAAAGTATTTAACGGAGAATAAAGTTCAAACACCAGGTGGTAAAAAAGTATGGCACCAGAGCACAGTTTTAAGTATCCTTCAAAATGAAAAGTATAAAGGAGATGCAATACTTCAAAAGACATTTACAGTAGATTTTCTTACAAAGAAGATAAAGAGAAACGAAGGGGAAGTTCCACAGTATTATGTAGAAAACAGCCATCCTGCAATTATCTCACCTGAAGTATTTGATTTAGTGCAGATGGAGATAAAAAATAGAAAAGGTGCAAGAGGATATAAGACAGGGAAAAATTACTTTTCAGGAAAGATTATCTGCGGTGACTGTGGAAGTTTCTATGGAAGAAAGGTTTGGCATTCCAATGATAAGTATAGAAAGATTATTTGGCAGTGCAATTCTAAGTATAAGAATGAGAAAAAGTGCAAGACGCCATTTATAAATGAAGAAGATTTAAAGAAGGCATTTGTTGAGGTGTTTAATGGGGTTATAAGTAATAAGGAAGAAATATTAAGAGGGTATGAGGAAGTTATAAAGGAAATTGTTAATACCAAAGATTTAGATGAAAAAATATGTGAACTTGAAAAGGAAGCAAAAGAAATTATAGAAGAAATAAATAGGTGTATTCGTGATAATGCAACTAAAGCACAGGACCAAGAGGAATATGTGAAAAAGTACAATGCCTTAGTTGAAAGGTATGAAGGGAATAGAAAGTCAATTGAAGATGTTGAAAATGAGAGGTTTGAAAGGCTTGTAAAGAAGGATAGGATAGAGGAATTTATGAAGGTTTTAAGGGATAGGGATGAATTAATAGATGAGTTTGATGGTGAGCTTTGGAATATAGTAATTGAGACAGTTAAGGTTTATGAAGATGGGAAGATGGTTTTTGTGTTTAAGGATGGGATGGAGGTGGAGTGGGAGGGTGACAGTAGAAGATACTTTTACTACGATTTTTTATTTTATGATAAAATTTTAACTTTCATTTGAATTTATATTTAGGTATTTGTAAGTTATTGATATATTAGGCAAGTTTGAAAAGAAATTTATATTAAAATTATGTGTAATTAATTGTATTACAATAAGTTGACGTAGAATTATGTCAGAATAAAAAGGAAATTTTTAATTGACACAATTGTCAATATATAGTAAAAAGTCAATATGAGGCAGCTCATACATGCTTTTACTTAAACTGGTTATAACTTTGAGGAAGGGAGGGACGAATGAAGAAAAAAATAATAATCTACGGATTAGAATCAAAAGTACCCTAAAACTTTTGACAATGTCATCATCATCTATCGTTTGAGGGAGGGATAATAATGAAAATAAAAATTAAGAGAAATACTATACTATGTTTAGTTGCGGCAGTCATTATGATATCAATTTCTAACATTGCTTATGCAATTGTTTATGGACCTACTGTAAGTTGGGACTATGGAAGTGGTAAAACAGATTTACATGGTAGTTATTGTCCATATTCAGGAACGGGTTGGATGTCATTTTGGAATGAAAATGGAAAGAACTTACTTAATGTTAGAACCTCAAATATGTTATTTAATCAATATGCTGTTAATGCTATCCAAAATTACATGAATACAAAAGGATGGTACTTCACGTGGGATATATCAAATACTAATGATTACGATGAGACAATAGATGCTACTGGATGGCTTTCTACTAATTTACCTAATCCCAAAATAGATATAGAAGATGATCCATGGCCTTTTGGTAATGGATATAATGATGAAACAGAAGTGGTTGCTTTGAGCCTAGTTAATTCCTCTACAGCGTATTATGTAATATCCCAGTTTGAAGATAAAAGAAATGGAACTTCTGGTGGAACTATTCAAACAAGAGCGTGTATGAGTTCAAAAAGTATAACAGGTGAATATAATACAGAATTAATGTCTGATGTTCCACAACAAACATTTACATATGGTAAAAATCCTGGACAACCTTAATATAATGATATAATCAGAAAGAAAAAATTAAGATTAATGAGGGAGGGATAGAAGTGAAGTTGAATAGTAAAAAAATATTTATACTTATATTAATACTAATGTTGTTGAGTTCGATTACAGTTTTTGGATATAAAAAAATAATAATATAGATAAAAAAGATTTATTAAAGACAAAGCAACAAATTTTAAGTTTATATTCTGAAATAGATAAAACATCATTAGCAAAACTTAATGAGTACAAGAATACTATTAAAAATAAAAATAACATATTGATTAATAATAAAAAAGAAAACATATTAATAACAGTGACGTTAAATAAACCTATTACAATAGATGAATTTGAAAAACTTATAGATAGATATAAAATTTATATACACAGATTTGCCTTAAGAGCAATAGATGAAAATGGTAATAGAGTTACTATATCTGGAACAATTGATAAAAATGGGAAAATTTCTAGAAATAATATAAAAATAATGGTGAGTGAAACAAAATCTGAATTAAAAGGTGTTATTGATTTTTATGGAGAGATAAGTTACAAATATTTGAAAGAACTTCAAACAGATGAAAGAATATTTTTGGTTGATACATCAGCTGATAATACATTTATTGAAAATAAGTATAAAAAACATATTCCATCTTTGTATTGGTACTTAGAGGAATATAATAAATAAGGCAATCATAATATCAAAGAAGAGTTTTTGTGAACTCTTCTTTGATATTGTGTATAATGTGGAAAAATTTAAAGAGGTGGTAAAAAATTATGATGATAATAATAGCTGTGGTAATTATATTAATTATCTATAATATGGTTGTTTATAAAAAGACAAATCGAATAAAATTATCAAAAAGTATCCTAATAGCATTATTATTTTCCATTTTAATTAATATTCAATTAGCCGTTAATTATTTAATACCAATAGAAAAATATGATGGGATAGGTATTGCTAATAAAGTATCTTACTGGTTAATTGGAGACGAAGGATGGTCTACTAAGTTGTTTGAAGATTTTTTTTATAAATCTACGATAATTAGTTTTATTTTATTATTTCTTTACTTAATATTTTTAATAATTGAAGAATTTGTGTATAGTAAAAAATAATTTAATTATTGCAAAATATGAAACTGAATGTTCAGTAGAAAATAAAATACAAGTAAAAAATGTATAAAGTTGTTGCAGATATATCTTGTTACACAGCACAATAAAATATGCTGATAAAGTCACAATATAATACCCTCAAAATAATAAAAAATGATTCTAAAAACAGCAGATTAAATAAACTGCTTCTAGTAAAATCAGCCTAAAATGCAAATTATAGAAACTTAGTACATATGGGGCTCTGCCCCAAACCCCGGGATTTATCGCTTTGGTTCTTCCAAGATAAATGAAAAAAGGCAGTGCAAACTACCCTTTCTCATTTATCTTGTATAGAATTCTACCGGGCGCTCAGGTTGTATCCCTACATTGCCCTATCCTCCCGGTAGACAAGAAACTTAAATATCATTTGCTAATCTTCCTTGTGTACTTTAGGCCCAATATAATCTGCTACAGCACGTAGTGCCTCAGCAATTGTAATTCCTGTGACTTCGTCAATGATTCTGACTAACTGCTCAATATTCCAAAAGATATCCTTAAGGTGTGAAAGGTGACATCCAGCTTCAAAATCAGGAATACATGCAAAATATCCAAAGGCAGTTTTGCCAAATAACACTAAAACTGACCCGTAATAGGAGTGTATCCGTATTTCATAATGACTTCCATAATTTTTTAGGTACAATATACGGGCTTCCCATGAATCCGCTAAACAATGCTCCTTATCGCCAATTGCGCACTTAACTGGAATATTAACATTAGTATCCATAATATCATCTCCTATGGTGTTTTAAGGGTATTTTCATCGCTGGCTTTAAGAAATATATCAGAAGTAAGCACTGATTGCTTTTCCTTAAAGCCTAACAGGAGAGCCATTGTCATAAGCTTATTAATCTTTCTCGGGATACCACCTGTAGTTGTATAAATAAACTCATATACACCTTCTTCAACAGGTGGTTCCTTCCTGCCACTTGCTTTAAATCGTGATAATATATATTCCTGTGTTTCGCTCCTGGATAAACCAGAGAAAGTATAGTTAATCGCTATACGCTGACGCAGAGCCTCATGGGGCTGCCTTTCAAGCTGCAAAACAAGCTTTGGTTGACCGCAGAACACAACTATGCAGAGATTTTTAGAATCCATGTCAAAGTTAAGGATTAATCTGAAATCATCAAGGATGCTGTTTGAAAGGAATTGTACCTCATCAATGAGTATTACAGGTGTAATGTTCTTTGATGAATAGCTGCGTATTGAATCCTGTATCTGCTTAAACATGGTCACTTTCTTGTAAGCTGGCGTTATACCAAGACCATCACAAAGAGCCATATAAAACTCCTTTACTGTGAGGGTGGTAATTGGAATATATATGACTTTGTAAAGGCTTTTGCTCAAGGAATGTGCGAAGCACCTC
>NZ_SOAZ01000026.1 GCF_004364155.1 Fonticella tunisiensis
AGTAATTAAGATGGGCTTAAGGTTAAGTATGGGCTATCTTACCCTATTCAACATGATTTTTCACTAAGTGTTGCATTTAATATTGCAATTTAAGTTTAGATATTTATTATATTGACCTATTGACAGGATATATATATTAATCTATAATAATAATTGTTAATGCAAGGGCCTTTAGCTCAGTTGGTTAGAGCAACCGGCTCATAACCGGTTGGTCCGGGGTTCGAGTCCCTGAAGGCCCACCATATATGGAGGAGTTCCCGAGTGGTCAAAGGGGGCGGACTGTAAATCCGTTAGCTCAGCTTTCGATGGTTCGAATCCATCCTCCTCCACCAAAAGAAACCTCATTGAACTGAGGTTTCTTTTTTTATTTGAAAATCATTCTATTGTCTGGTCTTTTTCATATAAAAATTAGACAGCTTCTTTTATTCCGAAGTTCTCTAATCTTTGTTTACTTTGCTGATAGCTTATCTAAAAAATCATAGGCAATTTTACTCTGAATAAGGCATCCTAAAATTAAACTATCCTCGTCAATATCAAAATAGCTTCCATGTGCAGGATTACAAATTCCCTTAACTTCGTTTCTGCAGCCAAGCTTATAATAAAGCCCTGGAACTACTTCAGTATAATATGCAAAATCCTCTACTCCCATAGAAGGATATGGTACATCTATAACATCTATTTCTTTCATTTTAGAAGTCACATCCTTGAACCAGCAATAGAGCATTTCATCATTGCTGAAGGATGGATAGCCTTCTATAAATTCAACTGAAGCATTTCCCCTATACATCTTTGCAGTAGATTCTACGATATCTTTTATTCTTTCTTTACAGAATGACCTTAAATCATTTCCAAGGGTTCTAAGTATGCCTTCCATAATTACCTGGCTGCTTACAGCGTTGGGTGCAGTACCTCCACTAATTTTGCCTATTGTTATAACAGCATTATCAACTGCCCTTACCTCACGTGAAATAATGCCCTGTAAATTATCTATTACTTTAGCTGCAATATATATGCTGTCGATGCCGTCATACGGATGTGCCCCATGGCACCCTTTTCCCTTTATCTCTATTTTGAAAGGATTTGATGCTGCATGTACAACGCCCCTTTTTATACCCACTGTTCCGGTACTTATGGTTTCATCCATATGAAGGCCTATTATAGCCTCTACACCATTAAGAGCCCCTAATTCGATCATATCCCTGGCCCCTCCATCGGTTTCTTCAGCAGGTTGGAATATAAGCCTTACAGTTCCATTTAAATGGTCCTCTATTGATTTTAAAACAGCAGCAGCGCCTATTTGTATCGCTGTATGTGCATCATGACCACATGCATGCATATAACCATTTCTAAGCGATTTATAAGATGTTTCTTTCAAATCGTTTATTTCAAGTGCATCCATGTCCGATCGTAAAGCTACTATTTTACTTCTATCATTTCCAATTTCTGCAATGATGCCGCTATTATCAAAACGTTTATAAGATATACCCAGTTCATTCAGCTGACTGCATACTAACTCCGTGGTAAATGGAAGATTACGATCTATTTCTGGATTTTTATGCATTTCCCTTCTGACGTACATCATTCTGTTAAATTGTTTTTTTGCTTCATTATAAAAATCTATCATTAGGTTATACCCTCCCCCTAAGAAATATAAAGTATTGGTTTTAATTTTTGCTTTTACTCATATTGGAATTGTATCTTTGCAATATTCATGGCCTAGAGGAAGACCGTGATGAAAATGATTATAGCATAAAAATATAAGCTTCCAAAGGAAGCCGATTAAAATTAGGAAACTTTTTTTATAAATTCCAGTAGAAATTTTTCAATACTATATAGTTCAGGATCTTCAATTATTGATATACAGCTTTTCATAATCCTGTAAGCCTTTTTTATGTCCCCATTTTTATAGTATATATATGCTAAATTGATATAACTATTTTTAAAATTTCTATTCAATCTAATGGATGAAGTAAAGGCCTTCTCTGCATTTTTGAAATCCCATAATTCCATGTATGTAACTGCCATGTTATAATACAAAAGATAATGTTCTAAACCGTATTTTTTAGCCAGATTAAAAAATATCAGTGATTTTGGCAGATTTCCTTCCGCATAATAACATAAACCCGTGTAATAATGATATTTTTTTAAGTTATCCTTAAAAAATTTGTTAATCATTTCCTTGGCGTGTTTATATTTGCTATTCCTAATTAAATTTAACACTAATTCGTCGTATTCCATAGAAAAACCCCTCTTAAGTATTCCTTTAGATTATATACTTTAAGAGGAGTTTTTATTCCAATTTATTATTATTTATTCCTTAAATTGTTTGCAATCTGCCACATTTCATCTGCACTTTTAATAGTCCTTGAGCTAAGTTCAAAGGCCCTCTGGGTTATCATCATGTCCGTCAATTCCTTAGTTATATCAACGTTTGAACTTTCTAAAAAACCCTGCTTGACTTTTCCATTCGATTCAATAATCTGAGTGGCTCCACTGAATAGATTTTCTCCTGATGACATCATATTATCCTTATCGATAAAATTATATAAATTGATTTTTCCAATCCGTACACCATTGGAGTAAATCTCACCCTTTTCATTGATTGCAAAAGGCTCTTTTAAATTCTGAGGTTGAAAGCCTTCTATATCAAGTATTAAACCCGACGAATGTACGAAATTCCCACTTCCATCAATATGAAATGATCCATCTCTTGTATAGTATTCATTTCCATCTCCATCAATTAATCTGAAATAACCGCTGCCTTCTATGGCAATATCTCCACTTCTTCCTGTATTCAACAAAATACCCTGGTTCTGATTTCTAACCAATATGTCAGCTCTGCTGCCCGTACCTGCAATCGTTTCATTTCCGTCAGCAGATGTTAGGGGAACGCCTTTTCTATTGACTGTCTCATAGAATATGTCTCTAAATGCTACGTCCACCCTTTTATAACCGTTTGTTTCTGCATTTGCTATATTGTTGGAAATGGCATCTAGCCTGTTTTGATTTGAATAGAGCCCGGTCCTTCCATTCCATAAAGCCCTCAACATATTATCACCTCTATTATCTTATACTCCCAACCTCATTTACAGTTTTGCCTAAAGTCTCATCCATTTGCTGAACTACTTTTTGGCTGGATTCATAACTTCTCATGATTGAAATCATTTGTGTAACAGATTCAATAGCATCGACGTTTGATTTTTCAAGTGCCTTCTGACTAACATTTCCAGATGAAACGCTGGAAGCTTCGTTTACCGACTTAAACATATTATTCCCTTCTTTTATTAAATCGCTTACATTATCAAATCTGCTGATGCAAAACTTTACATTCCCTTCGCTGTTTTCAATAGTTCCATCCTTTGAAAGAGTAATATTGTCATTTAAAAGTTTTATAGGCGTCTTTCTTCCATTTTCATCGATTCCTAAAATTATATTACCTTCCATGGTAGCCAGATATCCATCCTGATTTATTTGAAACCTTCCGTTTCTAGTATACCTCTCTGTTCCATCCTCTCCCAGTACAGTAAAAAAACCATCTCCGTTTATAGCAAAGTCAAGGTCGCGATCTGTATCCTCTATAATCCCCTGAGAAAAGTTAGTTTTACTTTCATCTATACCAACGCCAAATTCCATAGTACCTAAAACACGTCTGAAACTTTTGGATCCTATTTGCCTGTCCCTGTTTTCAATCAAAAGCTCGTCAAATGATTTAAGGGCCATTTCATCCTTTTTAAAACCAGGTGTATTAATATTTGCAATGTTATTGCTTAGGTTTTCCAACTGAATCTGTCTTGTAATCATTCCTGAAGCAGCCGTATATAAACCTCTTATCAATTCAATCCCTCCTATTTGGTGTCATTTTTGAAAAAAGCCTTTATTTCATCCTCATACCTCATTCCAAGATCCCTTGCCTGTTTTTCAATCACATACTTTGGTATGTTTCGCGGGAAATATGACAGCATTAGAAGAGTTGCTATGATAAGTCCCAGGCCGAAACCCAAAATAAAATCCTTTTTTTGGGAATAAGTTTTTATAATTCTTTTTGCTTTCTTAAACCAATTCTTAATAGGACTTCACCCTTTCCCATATTTAAAATAGAACAGATTTCCTCTATTGACTTTCCTTCATCATAAAGTTTATATATTTGAGAATTTTTATCGTTATGACTTGCTGTTAAAGAGCGCTTTACATTTTTTGATTCTTTAATTTCTACATCTGATGTATCTTTAATTTCCCTATCGCCTAATAGAAGAATCGCTTTTTCAATTTCCTCAACTCTTATTGTCAGTTCGCTTATAGTTTTTTTTAACTCTGATATTTCGTCTTTATTAATTTCTTTATTTAAGATATTATGGAAATTCATTTCCCTTTCTTGATGGTTACTGTTATTTTTAAGAGATATATAAATCAATATTAATCCAACAATTAGAATAACATATGGCATAGTTTCCTCCATAAATAACATCTTTACAAAGTATATTTCAACTTTTTCAGATTTTCTCTTATCCTAATGATAGCTCTGCTGTGAAGCTGAGACACCCTTGACTCTGAAATATCGAGTACTTTTCCTATTTCCTTTAATGTCAATTTTTCCTCATAATAAAGGTTTAATATAATTTTATCCTTTTCGGGCAGCATACCTATAGCTTTCTTTAGAACATCAAACAGTTCCTTTTCCTCCATTATTTTATCTGGCTGTGGGCTGGTTTCATCCTCTACCATATTTTTGAAATGTAGATCATCCTCATCGGATTTAAAAAATACCTCATCAAGGGAAATTATAGAAACATAATTAACATAAGACTGAATGTTTCTCAGCTCTCCAACATCTATATTCATATAGGATGCAAGTTCGTCCTCCGATGGGTCCCTGCTCAACTTAAGCTCCAGTGCTTCCCTTGCCTGGTTAAGAAGTGAGAGCTTTGAAAATGCACTCTTTGGAATCCAGCTTATTTTTCTAAGCTCATCAATAATCGCACCTCTTATGCGAAGTGTCGCATAGGTTTCAAACTTTAAACCTTTAGAAGAATCAAACTTTTCAATTGCATCTATAAGTCCAAGTATTCCAAAACTAACGAGATCATCAAATTCAATCCCTGGAGGTTTTCCCACTACAAGCCTTGAAGCTATATACTTAACATAGGGAATATATTTCAAAATCATCTCTTCCCTCTCATCAAACTGTTGATAACATTTCATCGTTATCCCCCCTATCTCAGCAATTTGCTCTGTTCACGGAATTTGCTGAAAATAAACCTGATAATCTTATCCCTGAGCTTTTCTTCAATACTTTCAAATTTTAAGGCTATTCTATAATGCCTGTTTATCTGACTATATTCTGTTCGCATAACAGTACCTATGATGGTTAACTCTTCAGGAATATGAATTGACAAAACGATTTTTTGCCCTTTTTTGGGGTTATGTTTTGATATTATTTTGACTCCGCCCCCGCTTAGATCCACTGTCAAAGTTTTTTTCATTCTTTTTAAATATCCAGATGGTACATCCTGTAAATCTATATAAGTATTATCCTCTGGAAGGATGATGTATTTTGCCTCCATTGATATTGGAAGCCTGAAGTATTCTCTTCTTTGTACTCTTTCTATAACAACAGGTTTGCTCAGAACCGCCATATGTATATTATTTTCTGAGGTCCTACCCACAACAATAGATTTACATTTTACAACGTCCCTTTCAGTACAAATAAAAAATTCAAGAGTGCTTCCAGTATGCATGGAATAATATTTTATTCCAGAGTACGGCATATTTATCAGTATGGAATCATCCCTGATATCCTGTATGTTACACTTATAAGCAATGTTGTTGTCCAGTATTTCCAATTTCTGATTTATTTTAAAATTCAATTCATCCATTTGTCATCTCCCCATTATCCTTAATAATCTACTAAAGTAATCCTTCATGGAGCTGCTTTTTTGACTGCTGCTCTTTCCCAAAAGCTCAGATGATATTTTATGGATGCATATACTTGCTTCACACCTGGGATATGTTATTATGAAGGGCTTTTGTTCCCTTACTGCTTGTCCAACTTTTTGATCATCTGGTATATAACCAAGGTATTTTATTTCTCTTCCTATAAAGGCATCCACAGTTCTTTTTAGTTTATCGAAAGTATCTCTAGCGTCTTTTATATTCCTTGCCCTATTTATAACAACGTTTATATTGCTATTTATGTTCCCTTTGAGTACTACTTTTATTAAACTATAGGCATCGGTTAAAGCAGTTGGTTCAGAATTTGTAACAATTACTACCACATCGGCAACTTCGATAAAATTTAAAACAGTACTTGACATGCCTGCTCCAGTATCTACAAGAAGGATGTCTATATCATGCAGTTTTTCAAATTCTTTTATTAACTTTTTACGCATATCAGCATCTAATTCCGACAGTTCCTTTATGCCCGAACCTCCAGGTATCACTACTATCCCATCATCAGTTAAAACCATAACTTCATTAATCTCTTTGTTGTTATGTAAAATATCATAAATACTATATTCTGCATTAATACCATATAAAATATCAACGTTTGCCATACCAAAGTCGGCATCTAGTACAGCTACTTTCATTCCCCTTTTTTTTAAAGAAGATGCAAGATTAATAACAAGATTTGTTTTACCTACTCCACCCTTACCGCTTGATACGGTAATAACTCTAAATTTATAATTTTTACCGTTTTTTATATTTACTAGTTGTCTTAACTTCTCTGCCTGATCCATCAGTTTTCAGCTCCTATTATAAG
The DNA here is from genome assembly GCF_004364155.1 of Fonticella tunisiensis. GTDB lineage: Bacteria > Bacillota > Clostridia > Clostridiales > Caloramatoraceae > Fonticella > Fonticella tunisiensis. The sequence goes on from NZ_SOAZ01000026.1 coordinate 6,758, forward strand.
TTTTGACAGCCTGTTTAAATCCGCCTCCTCAATATCATCCGGTACATTCTGGCCGGTTGATATATAGGAAACAGGCATATCGCTGTAATATATGGATGCTAAAATAGATCCATAAGAGTTCGTCTCATCAACTTTGGTAAGAATTAGGCTATTATAATTTGTAACCTTATAATCCTCAATTATCCTTTTAAGATCCTTTTGCTTTGTTGTCATACTGAGTACAAGGTGTACAGTATCAGGGTTGATTTCATTTATAAAACTTCTTATTTCAGAAACCTGCATTGCATTTTTACTGTTTCTTCCTGTAGTATCTACAAGAATAACATCACAATCGCTCATTCTATTAATTGCTTTTGATAGATCCCTGGCAGATATCACTACGTCAAAAGGGATTCCAAGGATTTCGCTGTATGTTTTTAGCTGTTCAACAGCTCCAATTCTATAGGTATCTATAGTAATGAGTCCTACCTGTTTGTTCTTGTATAGGGTATAAAGACTTGCAAGCTTGGCTATTGTTGTAGTTTTTCCAACACCTGTAGGTCCAACAAGAACCTGAACTCTATTTGAAAAATTATTATTTATTTTAATCATTTCATTCAAAATATTTTTAAACTCCTTTTCATAATGGCTCACCGTAAGCTTTTTATCCCTGTTTTTTTCCCTTATCCTGCTAAAAATTACCTCAGCGATTTCCTCTGGAATATCGTTTTCTATTAACTTTAACTTAAATTTGCTTTTGCCTGTTTTTTTACCTTTACCGTATTCATATTTAGAAGGTATGTTTGGGGTTATTACACTTTGTAGCATTGTTTTAAGTTCTAAAATCTCATTCTGGAATAATTTATTATGTTCTTCTAGTTCCTTATTTTTTTTGCTCCTATCGTCAACTGCTGCAGTTACTTCAAGCTTTCTTGGTTTAAATAAGCCCAGTGGCCCTTTTTGTTTTATTTTCCTCTGGCTTACAATTACTGCGTCACTTCCAAGCTCATACCTTATTTTAATCATTGCTTCATTCATATTATCAACGATATATCTTTTAATAATCATTGTATTGTCACCATCCCTATTGTTTCTATTTGTACATCAGTTGGTATTTCATTCATTGACAATACAGTAATGTTAGGGAATACTATCTCCGTTAATTTTCTAAAGGCAGGCCTTATTCTTGGAGAACAAAGGACAACTGCCTGTCTATTTACAAAGTCAGACATTTCTATGTTAGCCTGCAGAGATTCAAATATTTTTTTTGTTGTGTCCGGGTTAAGTGCAGGGTAAGACCCCTGGAAGGATTTTTGTATATTATCAGCTATTAACTGCTCTAATGATGGATGGAGAGTTAACACCTTAATTACATTATTCTCATCCACAAGGTTTTTGCATATAATTCTTCCAAGGGCAAATCTTACGTATTCAGTGAGAAGTTCAATGTCCTTTGTGTTTACCGCATTATCTGCAAGGCTTTCAAGTATTGTTACAAGATCTCTTATAGGAACCCTTTCCTTTAAAAGATTTTGAAGTACCTTCTGAACTTCACCAATGCTCAAAAGGTTAGGAATGAGTTCTTCGACTACGGCACTATAGCTTTCTTTGATATTGTCAATCAGCATCTTTACTTCCTGTCTTCCAAGAAGTTCACTTGCGTGATTTTTAATAATTTCAGTTAAATGAGTCACTAAAACGGTTGTAGGATCAACAACTGTTATTCCAATAAGTTCGGCATCCTCTTTTTTACTGTCTGGAATCCATACTGCAGGCAATCCAAAGGTAGGCTCTACAGTTTTTATCCCATCGATTCCAATACCCTCTCCAGTGGCATCAATTGCAAGATAGTGATTGCATAGTATGTTTCCCTTGGCAACAACAGTTCCCTTTATCTTTATGCAGTATTCATTTGTAGCAAGCTGAAGATTATCCCTTATTCTTATAGGCTGTACTATAATCCCCATTTCAACTGCACACTGCCTTCTAACGCCTGCAATTCTATCCAGCAAATCTCCTCCTGAAGATACATCAGCAAGAGGAATAAGCCCATAGCCAATTTCAATTTCAAGAGGTTCAACAATTAGAAGATTTAACACGTTTTCCGGTTCTCTGTTTTCAACAGGCACCTCTCCCGTGTCTGCAGCAACCTCTTCATCGAATTTATTCCTATCTTCCTTGATTAAAATATATGCTGACACGGCGGCTGCTGCAGACATCATAAGAAATACAAGTGATGGCAGCGAAGGTATTGCAGCTAAAAGAAGCATTATGCCGCTTGCTATTGCAAGAACCTTTGGATAAAAGGTTATTTGCCTTGATAGTTCTTCTCCAAGATTGGTATCGCTTGCGGACCTTGTAACTATTATACCTGAAGCAGTAGATATCAAAAGTGCCGGTATCTGGCTTACAAGCCCATCCCCAACTGTAAGAAGAGCATAGGTCTTTAAGGCATCCATTGCAGACATTCCGTGTGATAATATTCCAATAATAATACCGCCTACGATGTTTATAATAACTATAACTATACCTGCAATGGCATCTCCTTTAACAAATTTGCTGGCACCATCCATGGAACCGTAAAAATCAGCTTCCTGCTGAAGCTTTTTTCTCCTTAGCTTTGCTTCTTCCTCTGTTATTATTCCAGCATTTAAGTCGGCATCTATGCTCATCTGCTTTCTAGGCATTGCATCAAGCGTAAACCTTGCTCCAACCTCCGCAACTCTTCCTGCGCCATTTGTTATAACCACAAACTGTATTACGACTATTATAATGAACAGTATAAATCCAACAACATAGTTTCCTCCAACGACGAAGTTACCAAAGGCCTTTATGATTTCTCCAGCCGCTGCCTGGCTCAAAATAAGCCTTGTTGAAGATATATTAAGCCCAAGTCTGAAAAGTGTTGTAATAAGAAGCAACGTAGGAAATACAGAAAATTCAAGTACTTCAGTTGTGAACATGGTAAGTAGCATTATTACCAATGAAAGAGTCAAATTAAATGCTAATAATATATCAAGCAGCCATGCTGGCAGAGGAATTATAATCATTAAAACAATCATGATAACCATGATCGCAACTATAATATCCATATTATTTTTTATAGCAGAACCTGTTTTATCTTTTGCCATTAACTTCCTCCTCATGCTCTTTTAAGACTGTAAACATAAGCAATTATTTCAGCAACTGCCTGGTAAAGTTCAACAGGCACTTCTTCATCTATATTAACTCTGGCATATAAAGTTCTTGCCAGTGATTTGTTTTCAACCACAGGGACATCATTTCCCTTTGCTATTTCCTTTATTTTTAAGGCGATTAAATCCATACCCTTAGCCACAACCCTGGGTGCTCTATCAACACCACTTTCATATTTTAGCGCCACAGCAAAATGGGTTGGGTTTGTAACCACAACAGTGGCTTTTGGAACCTCATGCATCATTCTCTTCATAGCCATCTCACGCTGCTTCTGTCTTATTCGTGATTTAATCTGAGGATCGCCTTCTGACTGTTTTAGTTCTTCTCTTATTTCCTGCTTTGTCATTCTCAGATCCTTTTTGTATTGCCTCTTTTGAAAAATATAATCCGTAATTCCTATAATAAACATGATTATAACTGATCTAATGAGCTGGCTGTCCATAATATTTTTAACAAATCTGTAAAGCCCCCTGGGATTTAGATCCGATGTTTTTAATATTTCATTAAAATTGTCCTTTACAAATCGAAAGGATATATAGCTTAAAACTGAAATTTTACCCAGGGATTTAAAAAGTTCAACAAAAGCCCTCTTTGAATAAAAATGTTTAATGCCTTCTATTAGATTGAACTTTTTTAAATCAGGCTTTAAACCTTCAGTTGTATATAAAAATCCGGTTTGAAGGATGTTGCCAATTATTCCTAAAAGCATAACGGTTAATATTACTGGCAAAGCTGCAATTAACCCGTTTTTTATCATATATATTAAAATATTAAACACATTTCCTGAAGTTAAATCTGATTTATTAACGTATTTAAAGCTGTCAATAATAAATAGCCTTCCATTTGTATAGTATTGATTTCCAAAAAGAATCAAAATAACTGCAATACCTAACAACACTACAGATGAAGTTAAGTCTATGCTTTTAGCAACCAGTCCTTTTTTTCTTGCATCCTGCAGCTTTTTATAGGTTGGCTCCTCCGTCTTATCATCAGCCATAAGCATTATAAAAGGAAATACGTTAAAGAACTTAAGAAGATTGGTATAGATACTTTCAAAGGATTTTATATAAATATGGGTTAGCCCTGGTAAGACAGCTGATACTGCAAGAAGCCCAATAAGTACTTTAAGAGGCATTCCAAGTATAAATATATTAAGTTGAGGTACAGTTCGGGCAATAAGCCCCATGGTAAAATCAGTTACAAATAAGATGATTACTATTGGCGCCGAAAGTTGTATTGCAAGATAAAAGCTATTTGAAAAAATATCGGTAGTGGCTAAGAAAACATTTGAATTTGCACTGTAAGTTCCTACAGGTATAACATCAAAACTCTTTATAACTGCCGATAATATAATATGATGAAAATTGAATACTAAAAAAAGTACCAATGCAAACCAGTTGAAAAACCTTTCAAGGGGTGTAGAGTTTCCTGCAGTTGAAGGGTCATAATACTGCGACATGGAAAATCCAATATGGAAATCCATAAGCTGTGCAGAAACCCTCACTGCGTTGAATATAAAAGTTGAAATGTAACCTATGGACACCCCTATAAATAGTTCCTTTCCCACATATAAGGATAAACTAAACCAGTTAGATGGCAGTGATATTTGAGTACTGACTGAAGCTGCTATCAAGGAGCTTATAACAAGAGATAAACCAACCTTTATATAGACTGGTATGTGCCTTAAAGAAAATACCGGTGATGTAACAAGCATTGCAACAATTCTTACTGAAATCAGGGAAAAAATAAGAAAATCCTTCTGCATCCTACCACCTATCTAACTATCGAAGTAATGTTTGTCAGCATTACCTGAGTAAAATATACAAGCTTTTTAAGCATCCATGGACCAAGAACAAGCATTATTACAATAATGGCTATCATTTTAGGCACAAAGGTTAAAGTTTGTTCCTGTATTTGTGTTGCAGCCTGGAATATACTAATTATAAGCCCTACAACCATTGATACTATAAGTATTGGAGCTGCAACTGTAAGTGCTGTAACTATGGCTTCCTTTCCAATGGAGAGGATAAATGTTTCAGACATATAATCACTCCTACATAAAGCTTTCAATGAGGGACTTTACCACAAGATGCCATCCATCTGCAAGTACAAACAGCATTATTTTAAAGGGTAGAGAAATAGTAACCGGTGGAAGCATAAACATACCCATGGACATGAGCACACTTGCAACTACCATATCTATTACAATAAAGGGAATAAATATTAAAAATCCCATTTGAAATGCTGTTTTAAGCTCGCTTATAACAAAGGCTGGTATCAGTACATTAAATGGTACTGCGTATCTGTCATCTGGTTTGTCCATCTTAGCCGCATTATAAAATAAGGCGATGTCCTTCTCTCTGGTTTGATTTAACATAAAATCCTTTATAGGTTTACTTCCAATTTCAATAGCCTTTTCCTGGCTTATCTCTCCATTTAAATAGGGCTGAATAGCCTTGGAATTAACCTGATTATAGACTGGTGCCATAATAAAAAATGTCAAAAATAGGGCTGTTGCAATCAGTACTTGGTTTGGAGGGGATTGCTGTGTGGAAAGAGCATTCCTAACAAATCCAAGTACAACTATAATCCTTGTAAAGGAAGTCATTAGAAGTATGATTGAAGGAATAAAAGTTAATGAAGTGAAGAGTAACAAAAGTTTAATGTTGTCAACATACTCCTTCGGATTTTTTGCCCCATCAACGGATAAAGATACCTTCGGTATCTGTATATTTTCAAGAGGGGACGCAGAGGCTGGCAAAACTGCAATTCCAAGTATAATAAGAGTAAGAACTATAATTCTTCTATTAATTTTCATCATCATCTTTCCTCTTTCTAATGTTTAGCTTTGATAGTTGGTTTAATAAAAAATCGCTGTTTACGGTTCTGCCTCCCTGATAGTTTTTTAAAATTTCTTCATCAAGTTCCATTAATATTTGTGCTCCATTTTCCCCATTAGTCATAAGATAAGGTTTTCCCTTCACTGTTACAACAGCAAGAAAAGTATTCTGAGAAAGTGGAACACGTTCGTATACTTTAATTATTCTACCGCTATTAAACCTTTCCGCATATCTACTTCCATACTTCAAAGTAATATATATTAGTAACAGAATTGCTGGAAGAAGGAATATAAGTTTAAGTACTTCTATTAAAAAATTGCCATCCATTAAACCACCCTATCTACTGTATTATAAAATCGTTTAAATAAACGTTTGTGATCTTTCCTTCATCTAACAATGTGTTAATCTGGTCTGTAAGTTCTTTTTTAATCTTATCCAGGTATTGTACATTGAAGTTCTCTGATGTTTTCTTACCTAATGTTACTGAAATCTTTTCTTTTATTTGAGGCATCTTGTTGTTTACTTCTTTTTCAATTTTTTTGGCTTCTGTGTCCGAATATGCCAAATACACCTCAGTTTTTAGATATTTAGTTTCATTTTCATCGGCAAGGTTCACAATAAACTCACCCAATGCCAGCGTTTTTTCAGCAATGTTTTTAGATGAATTCGTATTTTGAGTTGAAGCCCCAGGTTTAATAAAAAAATAATAACTAAAAAAAGCTGAAATAGATATTAAAATTGCTATTATCAATACAAGTAAAATTATTAATAGCTTATTTGATCCTTTACCTTCACTCATTACTGATTACTCTCCTTTTTAGATGAAACGATAAGAATATTTACCCTTCTGTTTTTTTGCCTTCCCTCAGGAGTACTGTTGTCTGCAATGGGTCTGTATTCTCCGGCTCCAACAGCATAAAATTTAGTAGGATCAAGTTCCTTTACTTCTGTAAGATAACGAACCACCTTAACAGCCCTATCCATTGAAAGTTCCCAGTTGCTTTGATAAAATCCTTTATTCATTTTAACGTTATCCGTATGGCCCTCAACCATAATTTCGTTTGGAAATTTAACTAATAGATCAGAGATCTTATCGAGAACAAGCCGACTCTCTGGCTTGATATCCGCCTTTCCTGAGTCAAACAATATCTTCTCCTGAAGTTCAATAATGACCCCTCGAATATCCTCTTTAACTGAAACTTTAGTATCCAGATTATTTTCCTTTATGTAGCTGATAACATCACCATAAATTTTCTTTGTTTCCTCGTCTATTTGTTCTATCTTTGCATTTCCAGCATCTTTCTTTTTTTCACCAGGATTTTCATTGACAGGTATAGGTCCTATATTTCCTCCATCGGTTATTATACCAGAATTCCCTCCCAGGGCGCGGGATAAAGATAATGCAATCTGTTTAAATTTTACTGCGTCAATGCTTGAAAAAGCATAGAGGAGTACGAAGAAGGTTAAAAGCAGCGTCATAAGGTCTGCGTAGGTTGTAAGCCATTCCCCTCCACCTGATTCACTCCTCTTCCTGCCGCGCCTACTCATTTCCAGTCACCACTTTTCCGGAGGTAGATTCGTAAGACATTTTTAATCTTTCCGCAGGTGAGAGGTATGTCCTTAACTTGTCGCCTACTATTCTTGGATTTACACCCGACTGTATTGCCAGAATACCCTCAAGCATCATCTCCCTTCTATCTGCCTCCTGGGCACTCTTATCCTCAAGCTTATTTGCAAGTGGTGTAAAAATGAAGTTAGCCATAACCGCGCCATAAAAGGATGTAATAAGTGAAACTGCCATAGCTGGCCCCAATTTACTCTGATCTTGAAGTTGTGCCAGCATCTGAATCAAGCCAATCAGTGTACCAATCATACCATATGCTGGTGCAAGGTTTGCCCATGTTTTTAAAACAGCTATACCGTTTTGATGTCGTTTTTCCATTTCACTTATTTCTAATTCCAGTATTTCTCTTATTGTTTCAGGCTCAATACCGTCAACCACCATCTGAATACCATTTCTGAGAAATTCATCTTCTATGCTTTCAATCTGGTCTTCAAGGGACAGCAATCCTTCCCTTCTTGCTTTTTTAGATAATAGAGTGAACCTTTCAATTATCTCTGAAGCAGAAGCCTGCTTTTCTAGAAAAGCATTCTTTAAAGTGGCTGGCAGCTTCTTTAATGTAGAAAGTGGATAGGCAATAAACAAAGTAAAGAATGAGCCAAAAACAGTTATAAAAATTGATGGCGGGTCCCAGAAGAGTCTTAAACCGGAAAAATTTAATTTACCATTGCTGAATGTCATTCCCAAAATAATCGCAACAGCACCAAGTACTATGCCTACAACTGTTGAAAAATCCTTTTTATTCATTTCGTACCTCCGAATCGTAATACATATACTGTTTTCTAAACTCAACTATTCTTCTGATTATAACTTCGGGTGGTTCTAAGACGACGAATTTTTTACCTGTAGTTAATGTAATTACTGTATCGGGCGTTACCTCCAGTTTTTCAATTAAATCACAGTTTAAATAAAATTCTTTATTGTTCAATCCTGTTAATTTGATCATATATTATACTCCATCATCTCTTAAGATTTAAAAGTTCCTGAAGCATTTCATCAGAGGTAGTTATTGTTCGCGAATTGGCCTGGAATGCTCTGCTTGTAATTATCATATCAGTGAATTCGTTAGCGAGGTCAACGTTTGACATTTCAAGCATCTCCTGCTGAATATTGCCATATCCAGATGAAGCTGCCGTACCGTAAACAGGATCACCTGAGTTTAATGAAGCCATGTAAGTATTACCGCCCATTTTGGTAAGCCCTGCAGTGTTCTGAAATGCAGCAAGGATGATTTGTCCAACTTTTACGGTCTTATCTCCATATACAGCTCTTATTGTACCATCACTTTCTACTCCAAAGCTTGTTATTTTTACAGTATTTCCTCCAACGGTTGCTTCAAGAGGGATAATGATATTTTTAAGATCACTGGATGTTGTTGTATTATCAAAGGTACCTGGATCAGGGGTTAAATTCTCACCTGAATCAGCATCGAAGGTTCCACTTCCAATGTTGTCATTTACAGCGCCCATAACATGATAACCTTCTGAAGTAATTAAATTACCGTCTTTATCCAGTGTAAAGGAACCATCCCTTGTAAATCTTGTTTCATTTCCGTCAGACACAACAAAGAATCCATTGCCTTCTATTGCAAGGTCAGATGCCCTTCCAGTTGGTTGAAGACCTCCCTGAGTCATATTAGTGTCGATGCCTGCAACAGCAACTCCTAAACCCACCTGCTTGGGGTTAGCCCCGCCTCTTCCCTCTGAAGGTGCGTTGGCGCTTTGTATCGTCTGACTGAGCATGTCCTTAAAATTAACCCTTCCTGACTTAAAAGCAGTTGTATTTACATTTGCGATGTTGTTACCTATAACGTCCATTTTTGTTTGATTGCTTTTCATTCCGGTTACTCCTGAAAATAACGATCTTAACATTTATTTAAACCTCCTAATTTCCAATCTATTTTAAATTTAAAAGCTGCTTCATGGCTATGATTATTAATTTTATTTATCAACTGTCTCATCTCCAACCTGTATAACCTGGTCGATATCAAATTTACCGCTGTCAGTTATTATATATACGCTATTATTTTCTACCCTTACTGCCCTTGCGACATCTTTAATGGAGTTTTCTTTGTCCAATTGAATTTCAACATTCTGTCCAATGAGTAAAGTACCCTGTGTCATCTTTTCGGACAGCAAAAGCTTCTCAACAGAAGAGTTTAAATTCTGAGTTTGTTCAAGGGCTGTAAATTGAGCCATCTGCGAAACATATTGAGTATTGTCCGTTGAATTCAATGGATCCTGATTGCTAAGTTCAACGGTAAGAATTTTTAAGAAGGCGTTTTTATCGATTATATTGCCCTTAGATTGAACAACACTGCTACTTTTGTTATTAACCCCACTAACCTCCATATTTACCTCCTTTCTAGGCAATTATATTTAACCCTTCACCTTTCATTTCATCTATATAATCATCCCTAGGATTATTTGTATATTCAGGTACGTAGCTTTTATTCTGCCTGCTGCCTGAATAGCTGCCAGAGTTTTGCCCTGTGAAGTCCCCGCTATAATCACCGCTGCTGCTAATATTCACTGACAAACTATATAGGTTAATATTGCTGTTTTTAAGTTCCTGCCTCAACGAGTCCAAATTCGCCTGTAATATGTTTACAACTTCCTGGTTGTTTGACATTATACTCCCATTTACATGCCCTTTTTCCAGTGAAACTTTAATTATAATCTCTCCAAGCTCCTCAGGCCATATCTTTACTCTTAATTCTGTTATATCTGGAAGTTTAATCGCTTTAAATTTACTAGCGGTAAGTTCAATTAAATCCCTATTGTTTAAAATTGTTGAAAATTTATTTATTTCTTTAGCTGATTTTAAACTTATTCCATCCACAAAATCATTTTCCAAGTTCGATACGCCATACATTTCATGTTCAGGAAGAGTATCGATTTTTTGTTCTTCTTCATGGCTATTGGTTTTTATGACGATTTTATCATCATCAATTTGATAGTAACTTCTGTATTGATGAAACATATTTATAAATTGATTTCCATTGTTGTTTAGAATTATCTTTTCTATATCGAAATTCTTAGGTGATTTAAATGATAATATTTTGATATCATCATGTATATTATATTCAGCGTTATTTTCATTATCTTTAATTCCACGTACATTAAGACCATTCTCCTGTGCAGTTGATCGACTATCTGCTGCATTGACACAGTTGATCTCATCTGCTGTATTTTGGAAGTTCTTAATGCTAACTTCATTTTTCGGAGTTTGTTTCATTTGCACATCAAATGCAGCATCTGTTTTTTCTGCTTTAACCTGTTTAAACTCTGTAGAGTCTGTCTCCATATTCACTTTATTGTTTACTAAAACTTCATTTCTAAAATCCAATTTATTGGAGGCTTTTTTAATAACTCCCTGCTTAACCTCTGAAAAACTAGTTACTGAATTTTGGGCAGCAATTTCAGAACTTTTATTTTGAATAATATCGATCTTAAGCTTACCATCAATATCTGTATCAAATTTAACTCCATGTTCAGCTTTTAATATGCTTGATCCTTGGTAAATAACATCACCTTGAGATCCTTCTGTTTGAGCATAATTTCTTTTAAATTCATCACATGATAAGACAGCTGAATTAACTGCCTGATTAGATTCTGCTATATTTATTCCACGAAACTGCACACCATCTTCATTGTTTTCTTTTTGAAGGTCATTGATTTTATTTTTAATATTTAATATATTTTCAGCTACAACTCCCCCACTAACTAGCTGTACTCCATAGGAAGTAAATTTCTCAGCAGTTGTTTTGTTTCTTAACTTTTCCAATTCAGAAGACAATGCTTTATTTTCTTTTAATAATTCTCGATGATTATGTACAGGATATTTACTTTCTTGAAAACTTAACTGCAGCGATAAGCTGCTATTCAATGAAGCCACAGCAGTTGATAGTTTATCATTTTCTCCTTCAGACTTATCAATTTCCTGAGTAAAGTCATTTGTTTTGAGCACACTATAACTCATAGCATCATCATCTTGGAAATTATCATGGCCTAGCTTTTCCACTTTATTGAACTGTCCATCAAGGGGGATTAAGCTTTCTAAAGCCGTTAAATTTTTTCCGTTATCGTTACCACTTTCATTCTGAACATTTATGAGCATCAGAGAAATAAGGTCGTTAAAACCATCATCAGATATTGCCTTTATCGTTTCAAAGGTATTTTTGTTTATATTAGATATACCTGTGGCCTTAATCTCCACCTTTTCACCCCCTTCCATGTCTTATAAACGAGTTCATTGCATAGTCATCGTTTATTTTCTGCTCTCTTCTATTCATTTCAAAGTAAAATTCTTCCTTTGCCTTTTCTTTTAATTTTTCAAGTGTCTTTCTATCAGAAGCAGACCTTATAAGTTCAGATTTTTTTTCAATGAGTATTTTTTCTAGTTTTCTTAAGTTATTCATTTCGCCTTCTATTTTTCTATCGAGATATTCGATATATCTTAAATAACTTTGAAACTCAAAGCTATTTCTCAGCTTTCTATTTATGTTTAATTCTCTATTCTTTTCCTCTATTAGCTCACTAACAAAGTTTTTCTGAATAAGATAATTTTTTTGTGCCTTTATAAATTCTTCTTTTTTTCTTTTTTCAACGTTTTTTTTAAAATCCAGAACTTTTTGGAGACTAAATTTAAACTTATCCATGTGCTCACCTGCTATTCTATGGACATCATACTTCTAGTGGTTTCCTGAAAATTTGAATATTCATTCATTCCCTGCCTTAAAAAATCATTGATCCTGCCAATTAGGCTTATTGCCCTGTCAACCTCTGGGTTACTTCCCTTCTGATATGCACCTATGTTTATTAAATCCTCCGATTCTCTATATAATGCCATAATTTCTCTGAGTTCCCCTGCCTTTAGCCTTAAGGACTCATCAGCTATTTCTGGCATAAGCCTGGAGATACTTGAAAGAACGTCGATGGCAGGATAATGGTTCTTGCTCGCAATTTTTCTTGAGAGGACTATATGCCCATCAAGTATGCCCCTTGCAGCATCGGCTATTGGATCGTTCATATCATCACCATCTACAAGTACTGTATAAAAAGCAGTTATAGAACCCCTTTCTGAATTACCTGAGCGCTCCATAAGCCTTGGTAGCATTGCAAAAACTGAAGGAGTATAGCCCTTTGTGGCTGGAGGTTCGCCAATAGTAAGCCCTACTTCCCTCTGCGCCATGGCAAATCTTGTTACAGAGTCCATCATGAGCATTACCTTAAGGCCTTTATCTCGAAAATACTCAGATATAGCAGTTGCTGTAAACGCACCTTTAAGCCTTAGAAGGGGAGGTTGATCCGATGTCGCAACAACAACCACAGATTTTTTCATTCCTTCCTCTCCTAAATCCTTTTCAATGAATTCTCTTACTTCTCTTCCCCTTTCGCCAATAAGTCCTATTACATTGACATCGGCATCGCTGTACCTTGCTATCATTCCAAGAAGAGTGCTTTTACCAACGCCACTGCCTGCAAATATACCTACTCTTTGACCAACTCCACAGGTCAGAAAACCGTCTATGGCTCTAATTCCTGTGGTCATAACTGTCTTAATCCTTTGTCTTGAAAGTGGGCTTGGAGGATCGTTATCAAGATTATATTCATCCTCAAATTCAATCTTACTTTTATCCATTGCACGCCCTATTCCATCTAAAACTTTACCAAGAAGGCCGGGTCCCACCTTTACCTTCAGAGCTTTTCCTGTAGGTTCAACGGGTGAACCTGGGGAAACGCCAGTGAGTTCTCCAAGTGGCATTAGAAGAACAGCATTATCTTTAAAGCCAACGACCTCTGAAAATATTTTTCTTCCGTCTATTGCATAAATTATACACACTTCTCCAACAAAGGCTTGTATTCCTTCAACCTCTATTGTAAGTCCTACAACCTTTTTGACTTTCCCTTCAACTTTTAAACTGTTGATGTTATAAACCTTATTTTTGATTTTTTTAAAATCAATGTTAATCATGATATTTTCCCTCTAATAGATTTTTAAGTATAATCTCAAGCTGAGTGTCGATATCGCCATCAATGAAACCAGACGGTGTTTCTGCCTTTATGCTTCCCTGCCTTAAGCTTGAGTCGGCTATTATAATTAAATTATTTGGATCCTCAACATAAATAGAAAGATCATCCTTACGATTTTTAACGATATTAAAATCCTGTGGGTTTACCTTTAAAACTATTTGCCTTTTATCAATTGCCTTTGAAATGATGCTCTCTGCCATCTTATAAATCGCTTCCGTATTTACTGTAAGTTCAGTATTTAAAATTTTTCTTGCTATCTGCACGCTTAGGCCTATAATTTCATCCTTTGTTTCTTCAATATATTTTCTTGAAGCTTCATGGCATTTTTTTACATAATCCTCAGCATCTTTAACCATTGCATCAACTTCATTCTTTGCCTCATTTAATCCATAGCTGTAACCTTCTTCATAACCTTTTCTAAATCCACACTGATATCCTTCATCCTTGGCTGAAGCTTTGATATTTTCGACTTCTTGAAGGGCTGTATTAATAATCTCCTTTGCCTTTTCTTCAGCACCTTTGATTATCTGTGATTTAACATCATTTGCCTCTTTTATTATCCTTTCATAAATTTCTCCAAAATTGAAATTATTAGCTTCTGAACTATGAGAATTTCCAATGATTTTTTCTATAACCGGCGGAAAAACTAATTTATCCTTTTCAACTATAGTGGACTTTAAAATTCTATATGATAATTGCATCTTCTCCACCTCTTGAAATTACAATATCTCCAGCTTCATCAAGCCTCCTAATTATTCCAACTATGGACTGTTGAGCTCTTTCTACATCTATTAGCCTTACTGGTCCCATGAATTCCATATCTTCCTTTAAAGTTTGGGCTGCACGCTTTGACATATTACTAAATATTACTGCTGCAACCTCTTCCGATGATCCTTTTAGGGCCAGTGCAAGATCCTTAGTATCAACTTCACGAAGTATACGCTGAATTGAAGCATTATCAAGTGTGATTATATCTTCAAAGACAAACATGCTTTCTCTTATTCTTTCAGCAAGCTCAGGTACATCCCTGTCAAGCTCTTCCATTATAGACTTTTCAGTTCCTCTATCAACGTTATTTAGTATTTCAACAAGGGATTGAACGCCTCCGATGGTTGCCATGTCTGTTGTTATCACACTGGATAATTTCTTTTCCAGTATTTCTTCTACTTCTTCAATTACAATGGGTGAAGTTGTATTCATGACTGCTATTCTTTTAGCAACATCAGACTGAAGCTCCTCAGGAAGGGCCGAAAGTATCTGCGCAGCCTTTTCAGGTTGAAGGTAACAAAGTATTAAAGCAATAGTCTGGGGATGCTCATTTATTATGACATTTAGAAGATGATTGGCATCAGCCTTTCTAGCAATGCCAAATGGTCTGTACTGCTGAGTTACCTCAGAAACCTTTTCTATAATCTCAGCTGCTCTCTGAGCACCCAGGGCCTTACTGAGAAGATTTTTGGCATATTCAAAGCCTCCTTCAAGTATGTATTCCTTAGCCTTATTTAAATCTACAAACTCCTTTAAAACCTCTTCCTTGACTTCCCTTTTTATTTTTGACATATTTGCTATCTCAAAGGTTATTTTTTGAATTTCTGCTTCAGGAAGCTTTTTTAATATGGAAGCAGATGCATCAGGTCCAAGGGTTATGAATAATATTGCAGCCTTTTGAACACCTGTTAGCTTTCCCCTGGGCATATGATCACCTCTCATCCTCTGCAAGCCATGTCTTAATTAAATCCACTACCTGATCGGGTTTGCTGCTTGCAAACTGTCTTATTTCTTTTTCAATATCCATAACCTCTTCCCTATCTTCAAGCACAGGACTATAGGCTATAGGCTGTTTAGGTATTACATTGTCGTTTATAACAACGTCAAGGTTTGGTTTTTCAACAATTTCTTTCTTTTTCTTAATAGACTTTCTTATAAATAGCAACGATAGTATAAGTAGAATTATTCCTCCAGATACACTGCCTATTGTTGTATACAGCTTAATCTTCCTTTGATTTTCTTCTTCCTGCTGTATCTTTTTAAGATCATCCTGTACTTTCTGCTTAAGTTCAGGATTAAATGGAATACCTTCTATATTAATTTGATCTCCTCTATTCGGATCATATCCTATGGCAGAAGATACAATGTTTTGAATTGTTGTTTTATCTTCATCACTCAAATTTCCATCTACTAAAACAGATACCGTCATCCTTTTTACTTCACCAGGAGCTTTCACTACTGTTTCCTGGGTTTGTCCAACATTGTAGTTTGTCGTTTCCTCTGTACTGCTTGAATCAGAAGATTGGTTATTTCCGTTGGTTATATTAGGTGTATATTGATTATCTATCGGGCTTGAACCAGCATTACTGGAAGCAGAGTCTTTGGATGACTGCATTGACTTATGGGTGCTTATGATCACCGGATTCTTATCATAGGTTATGGTGGTAGTTTGCTTTGAATCAAAATCAAGATCGGTATTAACCTTGACAGACAGCTTGTCATTCCCGAAAACTTTTCCAAGCAAATCTTTTATATTGTTTTCTATCTGGCCTTCAAACTGTCTTTCAATATCCCTTTGTTTGGTTATTGAAGTTATGCCAGAAGGATTGGCTCCATCAAATAAATCCTCAGTTAAGCTCACCATTGTATTTGCATCTATAACCTCGACATTTTCCTTGGGTAAATTTTTTACACTCCCTGAAATAAGAGCTACTATTGCTTTTACCTGTTCTGGTGTTAGCCTTGTACTATTCTTAAGCTTTAAAGTTACAGAAGCCCTTGCATTATCGGTTTCCCTGGCAAACACCGAATCATCCGGAAGCACAAGATGAACTATCGCTTTTTCAACCTGTTCGAAGCTGGATATTGTTCTTGAAAGCTCACCTTCAAGGGCCCTCTGATACATTACCTTAGCTTCAGTATCTGTAACACCAAATTTGCTCTCATCAAAAAGCTCCCATCCCTTGCCCGATGAAGGCACAGCGTCCGATGACAGTACAGACATCCTGAGTTCATCAACTTTATCCTCAGGTACAAGTATAGAGTTTCCTTCTATTTTAACGTCTGCCTTATCGCTCTTAAGTTTTTCATATACTCTGGCTGCATCCTTGGGATCAAGGTTGGCAAATAAAGTAGCATATTTTACCCTGTTTATGTACATAAAAAACACAGCGATTGTAGCTAATAAGGCGGCCGAAATTACTATTAAACCTATTTTTTTTGCACTGCTTAAACTTTTCCATTTATTATTCAGGGATTTTAATAGTTCCCTTATTTTATTCATTCCATGCACTCCTTCAAATACTCAATGTCATAAGAAAAAATATAAAAAGATTTTAATTCCATAATGTACCACGAACAGCATCTACCTAAAAAAATATTTTGATACGTATTAATGATAGGATAGCATTAATAGCGGTATCAGAAATACAGTTCAGCTTTTAAAAACTATAACTGCATCCTCATTAATTCCTGATAGGCTTCAACCAGTTTGTTTCTTACTTGTACCGCAAGTTCGAGGGAAAGTTTTGCCTCCTCAGTTGCAAGCATTACCTGGTGTATGTCAGTGGCTTCGCCTGTAATTAACTCAGTTGTAGCGTTTTCTGCATTTATCTGTATTTCATTAACTTTATCGAGTGCATTTTTCAGCACATCGGCAAAATTTACCTTGCTGGAATTGTTTTGATTGTTTTTATTCTGGATTTCAGTAAGACCTTGAAATGATACAGTATTAATATTCAAATTTATCACTACCTCCCTATTTCTAATGCTTTCATAGCCATTTGTTTTTCTGCATTAATCGCTGTAACATTTGCTTCGAATGCCCTCGATGCAGCTATAAGATCCACCATTTCGTTGAGTATATTAACATTTGGCATTAGAACATAACCCTCTGCATCGGCATCTGGATGGGAAGGGTCATATACTCTCCTTAAAGGACTATTATCCTCCGTAATCTCACTTACCCTGACACCATTTAATTTGTCCACATATCTGTTGGATACCCTGTCGAGCTCTCTGCCTAAATTTTCCTCAAAGGTTACTACCTTTCTCCTATAGGGTCCTCCCTTTTGAGTTCTGGTTGTTTCTGCATTTGCGATGTTATCTGCAATAACGTCCATCCTCAGCCTCTCAGCCGAAAGACCACTTCCACTTATTTTTAGTGCAGAAAAAATATTCATATACTATCTTCTCCCCTCATTTATCACATATCGCATCATTGCTATCCTACTGTTCGCCTGACTTATTAATGTATTATAAAGTATGGTATTTGCCGCCAAGTTTGTCATTTCGCTATCGATATCAACGTTATTTCCATCAAGTCTCATAGAGGTAGACTTGTCCTTTATCACATCATAGCTTAAATCACTAATGGAATTTCCATTAGAAATATGTTTACTATCCGTGGTCTTTAACCTTATATTTTCACCATTTAATATTTCATTCAATTTTTCCTCAAATACAACTCTTGAGGCTTTAAATCCCCTGGTATTAATATTTGCAATGTTATGGGCTATAACTCTTGATCTTTCAGCCGAAGCATCCAAAGATTTTTTGATAAGAATATATGTATTACGATCAATATCTTGCACCATTTTACAATAATTCCTTTCTTTCGAAATAATAATCCTCTATCGACTAATTTATTACATATATTAGCAAAAGTCAATACAATATAATAAAGAAAAAAATTAAATTATGTTATATTTTAATAAATAATTCAGTAATATTAATTTTTATATTAAAATTATTTTGTGATCTATATTACTTTAATTATATTTTATTATAGGATTACTAAAAATTAAAGAAATTTCTATGCAAAAAATGACCTCAATTTACTATTGAGGTCATTTTTTGTATTAATTTTGTTTTTATTAACTTTTTCGTAACATTCTGTGCAAGCATTAATACGATTTGGCAAATTCATATCGTTTTTATAACTTTATTATAATACTTCCTTTACATATCACGAAACATCTACTTTTTTATTTGCTGGTATGCTTTTTCAAATGCATCCTTAAGCTCCTCGGCGTAACCAAGAATTTCTTTTGCTATTTCAGGATCCTTCTTGACGTTCGCTTCTATAAGCCTTCTATACATATAATCATACAGGAGCATAAGGGACTTTGACAGCTCACCACCTATCTTCATGTTTAATGTGGCCATCAATTCCAGTAAAATATTCTGGGCCTTTATAAGGTTGGTGTTTGACTTTTGAATATCCCTTTCTTCTATTCCAGAGATGCCAAGTTTTATAAACTTCACAAGACCATCATAAAGCATTAGCAAAAGTTTTTCTCTTGATGCTGTGTTTACACTGTTCTGTTGATATGCATTGAGTGCATTTGCATTATACATATAATCACTCCTAACCTTACTTATCTATAATTGCGCTGACTACAAACCTCCTGGCAGATTACCACTTCATTTGTTTACTTAAGATGGCATTAGGTTCAACTTGCTTTAGGGAAGCGGATTTATATACATAATCTTTTCCCTTAACGCTTTTCATCTATCAATATGCCTGCTATTTCCCAGAGCCTTGCTACCATATCAAGTATCTTCTCTGGAGGTATTTCCTTTAACACCTCTCCTGTTTCGTCGTTTACAATCTTAACCATAACATCTTTTGTTTTATCGTGAATTTCAAATTTCAAGTGAGTATTGTTTTTAAAGAGCGCTCTGTTTGCTCTATCAACTGCGGATTGAAGGTCCTTATTATCTAGTTTACCAGTGTACTGTTCATTATCAATTTTAGCAAATAATCCAACTTCTTTCTCTGAAAATTGTTTGAAATTATTAATATTGCTTTTTATTTGTAGATTGTTGGGGCTCATTTGACTGATATCCATAAATTACACCTCTACTATTTAATTTCTATTAGAATTATCGTTTTGATAGGAGTTTACTTTATATAGAAGTGTGGGCAATTCGCAGAAAAAACAATGAAAATGAAAATCGTGCTACTATTCGCCATAATAAAATTTAAAACCGGTTGGAATGCTCCAATCGGTTTGGTAATATCAATTATTTCTATAAAATTATATTTTCTTGTTTAAAAATATCGGATCTACGTAAAACTTTTTATTGTAGCTTGCATTAATACTTTTACCAATTGATATTCTACTTAAATTTTCTTTTAATTTTTTTTGTTTTTCAAACATTAAAATATGGAGCTTTTCTTCCCATTTTATTAAATTAAGTTCTTCGGAAATACTTATAAAATCCTGACTGTTATACTCTATCGATTTCATTCTATTTATTAAGCTTTCCCTCTTCTCAATTAACTCATTGATTTTGTCATAATCCTCATTTTCAAGGAACGAACATAAATTCATAGTTATGTTTTTGAATTCTGTTAATAGTAACATTAAGTCATTCTCCATTAGCTAACACCGCCTGAAAATCCAAGCTGCTGCATGAGCCATGCTGACTGCTGGTTCATCTTTTGCATTGCAACTTCCAACCTTGCGAATTGTTCATAGTATTTGTCTTCCTTTTCAGATAGCTTATCTGTAAGTTCACTTATTTTCTTATCATAGTCATTTGCTATCTGCCTTGAAAGCATATTGTTAAATTCAGATAGATCCCCCACTATTCCAGCTGTTTCAATAAGTATTCCCTTTCTACCGCTGCTATCACGGGTTGTCCTCGTATAATCCTTTAGTATATCATTAATTCTCTGGAATATACCTATTTGATCATATCTTTCGCTGTCATTTTTATGATCCGGATCATAGTTAATATCGGAATCCTTCATAAATAGCTTGGCCAACTGTTCACCACGGTTTTGTATTGCATCCTTAAGCTTTGCTTCATCTATAATAATTTTTCCTCCTTGAAGATAGTCGCTACTGGTTGATAAGCCTGCATCTTTAAGGGATATTCCTGCTCCTTCTACACCATCATAGAAGGCTCTTCTCATCGAGTACAACATGTTTTGAAGCATGGAATCATTTTTCAATAGCCCTTCTTTAGCCTTTTCTTCCCATCTTTTTATATCATCATCCTTCATTTCCTTCTTTTGATCATCCGTTAAGGGCTTATAATCATACTGTCTTTTTTCGTTTAACTTTTTTTGAATTTTATCTACTATTTCATTATATTTATCTATAAACGCCTTTATCTTATCAAAGGTTTTTTGAACGTTTGATGTAAGGGTTATATTGGCAATTTTCGGAGGATCACCTGACTCCTGCAGAATATTGTAAGTTATACCGTCAATCGTAAAGGTATTGCTGGATTTTTTTATAGTTGTAGCACTGCCTCCTGGAGGAGTAATCGTAACCTCCGCATCCTCCCCCGGTAAGCCATCTCCTGAAGTAATTCCAAGGGCATTTAAAAGTTCTGTGGAACTGCTGCTGTCTATTGTTAAACTCTTTGAACTTCCAGTTTGGACAGTTTGTATGGTAAAGGTTTTCGTAAGTTCGCTATACTTTGCGATTACATTTCCTGACGTAGCTTCGCTGATTGCGTCTATAACATCCCCTATGGTTTTGTTTGTATCTATATTTATAGTTGTGCTATTTCCACCGTCATAGCTCAATTTAAGAGAAGTTGGCCCCGTAACGCCTAAATCCGATAACTTTGTTGAAGTTGTTGGATTTATGATTTTCCCCTTTAAATTTGCAAGAATATCGTTTGCTGGGTCAGTAACAGAAGCACTTGTAATCTTCACGATACTGTTTGTTAAGGCATTAAATCTTATGTAATTATCGCTTCCTTGGGTTATAATTTCTGCCGTTACCTTACCCTTTAGATTTATGTTGTTTGATATCTGATCGTTTATGGCACTGACAAGATCCGTTACTGTGTTAATTGTATATGGTTGTCCATTTTCATCTTTATCAAGTTTGATAGTTTCTTCTGAAGCTCCATCTATGCTAAAGCCTATGGATTGCCCCAACCATGACTGAGCTACTGTATCAGTTACAGCCAAACTCTGGTTTAAAGCATTTCCGCTTATTTTGGCAGGCTCAGCAAGGTTTATAACTTGAACGCTATAAGTACCCGGAACAGCACCAGCCCCTGCACTCACAGACACAATAGAACCCGTCGTTGTGCTGCCTTCATCAGAATGTGATATATCAAAGGCTGCGTAACTATTTACAGATAACATATAACTGTCGGGCTTTAAAACATCAAAGTATGTACTCTTAAATGTGTTTATATCTCCCAGTATCTCCCTGTATAATTCCTGCTTCCACTGCACAATTTGCCTGTCCTGCTTTAGCTTATCCAATTTTACATTTTCAGCCTTCATCATTGTCTTAACCATACTGTCAACGTCAAGTCCCGTTGCAAGGCCTGTAATTCTCAGCATATCGCTCATCTTATCACCACCTTATCTTTAAAGCTTACATATTTAGTGTAAATTAACTTGTTGTGCTAGATAAATTTACAGATAGGCGCTGTGATAAAAAAATATTTCATTCACCAGCACTCTTGGCAAAGAAGTTCTAAGGCTTGGGATTTGAAAAAAACGAAGTCATTTTATTTTCTTTATAATGTCTTCGATATTTTTAGTTGACTCTATATTTTCCCTTCCAATTTCAACAATGAGTTCTTTTCTTAAAATACTAATATTTTTAGGAGCTTCTATTCCGATTTTTACACTTCCACCTTGGATTTCTAGTACCGTTATTTCTATATTATCATCAATAACTAAAGACTCTCCCTGTTTTCTTGTAACTACAAGCATGGTATCTCCTGCCTTATACTATATTTACTATCAGATAGTATTATTTGCTTGCCCTTATTGTTTATTATATTTATTACTATGGGTGCAAGAAGGTTTGCAGTTATTTTATCTCCCCTCACAGTAATTATATTATATATTAAAACATCACGTTCTTTTTCGATTTCAAGCTCCTCTACTTCGTTATCCGATAGCTTTATTTCATAATCCTTAAAATAAGTCCAGGGAGAGATCATCATAAGACAGATGGATTTCTCCTCCACACTCTGAAGACACTTTAAATTGGGGTTATCCTCCAGATTTAAAATCACAAACTCCTTTAAATGTTCAAATCCTGGAATACCATATTTGAATTTTATTATTTCTTTTTCATCTATTTCTATCTCCCCAAAGAATCTAGTTCCAATTTTCATCTATACCATCCTACCTTAAAAAGTCTAATAAGCTTGGCTGAAGTATTTTTGCTCCTGCCTGAAGCGAAGCTGTATATATTGATTCCATAACACTATACTCCATAATCTTTTGTGCTATATCTATATCAACTGTCTTAGACAAAAGCTCCGTCATATTAAATATTTCATCTTCATTCTTGGATTTCATAGCATTAAGCCTGTTGGATTTGGCACCAACCTCTGCACGGAGTTTTAATATATTATCTATCTGTTCATCAAGCTCTTTGAGCCTATCTGAAGGCGACTTATTATTTGCAAGATCATTGATTATTTCACTTATAACTTTAAAAACTCCATCTTCATCAGCAGGTTGTATTTTTGAATCGTTCGCAAACTTATTGCCGTTTATGGCAATGTCCATTATAACTCCCTGGGAAAATTCCTTTTTTAATCCATTCGTTGAGCCTTGATAGATTACTTTACCATCAACTATTTTAAAGGGAGGTTCTGTTGTCTTATCCCCTCCAAATATATACCTGCCATCATAAAAAGTATTGCCTATCTGGGCCAGGGATTCCTTGAGCTGTTCAATCTCTTTTTGAATTGAATATCTCTGGGTACTGTCATAGGTGCCATTGCTTCCCTGTACCGTCAACTCCCTTATTCTCTGCAGGGCATCGTTCATCTGTCCCAGCGCAACGTCTGTGGTCTCAAGCCAGCCAATACCCTCATCTATGTTAGCTTTATATCTTTCATTTACCGCTATGCTTGTCGTAAGCTCCATTGCCCTTGCAGCCTTAAATGGATTATCTGAAGGTCTTCTTACTTCCTTGCCTGAAGAAAGTTGTTCCTGATATTTTTTCATATTTTCAAGATTAGCAGTTAAGTCTGAGAGGTAGCTTTTTACAAGCACTCTGTTCGTAATTCTCATCCATATCACCTGCCTATTATCTTATTAAACCGTTTACAACTACGTCAAGAAGCTGATCTAAAACGCTAATCATCTTTGCATTTGCTTCATATGCCCTCTGAAACTGAATCATGTTAGTCATTTCTTCGTCCAGGGAAACGCCGGATAGGGAATCCCTTCTAGTTTCTAGCTGCGTTAAGAGGGTGTTCTGGTTTGTTACCATTTTCTTTGCTTCCTGATTTAAAATTCCAAGGTTTGCAATGGAATCCTTAAAGTAGCTGTCAATGGTTGTACCTGTCTGACTGTTGTTTATTTCCAATTCATTCAGGTCAAGACCTGACTTTTCAATAAAATCGTCTCTATCTTTTATATCAAGTATGTCAAGCCTGGTATTTCTAATCTGTCCTATCAAAAGGGCCCTTTCGCCGTTTCCGGTATTACCTCCTATCTCCTTACCAGCGTTTATAAGAGATGGATCATCCAAGATTTCTGCTCTAACTCTAATGGTTTTTGCCGGTTCCTTATCCGTTTCAGCTGAACTAAGAAAAAAGTCATTATTCCCTGAAGGATCGTTATTTGAATGTATTGTATTAACGGAAATTGCGAGTACCCTTGCTAGATTGTTAAGTTGATCCTTAAATCTGCTTATCTCCTGTGATACAGATTCATATCCATTTAGACTCCCGTTTTCAAAATCCGCAGGTTCAATTAACGGTTTATTTGCATCAGAAGAATAATAAAAAACTGTATGAACCTTTAAAGAAGTCACCTTATCGTTTTCGATGTTTGCGTACTTCGTTACCTCATCATCAGACACAACAAGAGTTGTTCTATCGTTTATCTCTCCTCCGTTATACAGCTCCAATTTCCATTCTCCGCTGTCTTTATCCTTATAAATGCTATTTATATATGAAATTCCAGTATTTATGGTACCGTCGGAGAGCAATTCCTTTTTATTCCCATCGTTAAGACGTGCATATATTTTTATACCACCAAAATCAGTTTTCTCAATATCAAAACTAAACCTTTCAGAGAGCTTATCCAAAAGCAAATCCCTTCTGTCCAATAAATCGTTAGGTGTTTGTCCTGAAATAATAACGGATTTTATTTGTACATTAAGCTCATTTATTTGCTTCAATATACTGTTTATATCAAATATCTGTTCCTTAATAATATCTCCTGCGTTAATCTGCATTTTTTGCAATTGCTCGTAGTTATGATTTATAGCGTTGGTTAAGGCTTCTGCATTTTGGGCTACTATTGTTCTGGCTGTAGAGCTTTCAGGTGTTGTTGAAAGCTGATTCCATGCATCCCAGAACTGGCTCAATGTATTTGAAAGGCCTGTGTCTGATGGTTCCATGAATATGGTTTCTATTTCTGAGAGAAACTCTTCACGTGATGTAAATTTTCCTAAGCTGCTTTTTTCTCTTCTTATCTGATAGTCTATAAATTCATCCCTTGCCCTTGTAATAGTTGAAATTTCAACCCCTGTTCCAAGCTGTCCAGGCCCACTAGCAGAAGTTAATGAAGGCATGCCAAAGGGTTTTGTGGTTTCAAACTGAGCTCTTTGAACAGAATATCCTTCAGTGTTAGCATTGGCTATATTATGTGAAGTTACCTGAAGTGCTGTCTGTTGTGCCTGCATTCCTCTTTTAGCTATATTAAACGTATTGAAAAGTCCGCTCATATTAAAGCCCTCCTATGCCTTTGTAGTAAAAATACTCGTTTTTTGATTATCCTGTGCCTTTCCACTATTTCCATATGTTATTACTCCTTTTGAAGGGCTCAGTGCCGAAATTATCATCCTGATATAGTTGAGTGACTGTCTTGTGAGCATCAAATTCATTTCACCTTTTTCCTTGGCACTTGCTAAAAGTATCTGCATCGTTCTGATGGTTTGCTTATCTATCAATCCATCCTTTATTAAATCGCTGGATGTTTTATCACCGCACAATTCTATCCTTTCCTTTTCAAGGAGGGACATTTTTTGGGCTATCAACTTTTTCTTTTCTACGATTTCAGGTATTTCGCAGGCCCTGTCTTTAATTAAAACCTCCTTTTCAAGATCAAGAAGTTCATTTAATTCTATAAGGCATTCCTTTTGGTTCGTTATTATTTCCTTTAATTCCATTAAAAATCCCTTTCCTTTATGTGCTTTAATATGCTTTCAGCGAGTTTTTCCGAATCGATATTGTATTTATTTTGCTTTATAAGTTCCTTTATTTCTCCTGCTCTGTTGCTCTTTATGTCAGTATTTTTTGCTACGTCGATATACCTTGCAATCTCTTTTCCTGTTTTTGATATTTCAACCTTATCGTTTATATTTTTCTTTACTTCCTTTGAGTTGTCGGGTCTTAAATTTTTGTTATAAATAGATATTATACGGTTTACGTCATTGTTGTTTATTCTCATTTTATCACTCCCTGGCTTTGTGTTATTTACACCGCTCAGCTCCGCTATATAATTTATCGTACTGAAAATCATAAACTTTAGCAAAAAGTCTGCGGGTTATTTTCCCTGCAGACTTTTTACTCTCTCCACATTGCTTACTATGCTTGTAATTCTAACTCCAAAGTTTTCATCAACCACAACAACTTCTCCAAGTGCCACCTTTTTGCCATTGACAAGTATTTCCACAGGTTCTTCAGTGAGTTTATCAAGTTCAATAAGGGAGCCTGCCCCGAGAGATAATATTTCCTTTATGGTCTTCTTTGTTCTACCTAGAACAACCGAAATTTCAAGTGGTACATCAAGTATTAAGTCGATGTTTTGCTGCTCTTTTTGTGCAATTGGTGTCAAAGGCATAAATTGTGCTCTTTGAACTTTTGGCTGTGGTTCATTATATTTTAAAGTTTCATATTCCAATCCTTCAGGCTTAAAAACCGGTTCACTGGCCTCATGCACTTTTCTGCCCTTCGATAAATCATCTTCGGAATTACCGATCATTTTATCTATAATATCCCTTGAAGTCTTTACCGGAAGCAGCATCATTATTTCACTATCCACCAGCACATCTATGGTCAGCTTAAAGGAAATGCATACAATATTTTCCTTCTCGCTTATATTTTGAGAAAGCTCTTCAGTTTTTCCATCGCATATCTTTGCAATTGGTGGTGAAATGTTTATAGGAATGTTAAGCATGGTAGAAAGCGATGTTGCTGAAGCTCCTATCATCTGATTCATTGCCTCTGACACAGCGCTTATCTCAATTTCTGAAAGGCTTTCGGATTTTCTTTCTCCCGTACCTCCCATCATTATATCAGCAATTACAGAGGCATCTGTGATCTTCATTAAAAGTATGTTCATCCCTTTAAGGCCTTCTACATATTCCACCTCAAGAAGGATGTATGGCATTTCAAAACCTTTTTTTATTTCTTGCATCGTTGTTATTGAAACCTTTGGAGTAGTTATGTTAACCATTTTATTTATTATCGTTGAAAGGGCCGTTGAAGCAGAACCCATTGATATATTACCAATTTCTCCAAGAAGATCCTTATCGCTTTCTGATAAACCGGGAGAAGAAGAAACTCCACCATTTAAAAGCGCATCAATTTCTTCCTGTGAAAGTATTCCATCATTCATACTCTTTCACATCCTCATCTATAATTTCTACAATTTGAACTCCAAGTTTTTTACCTATAGTTCCAGGGTATACCTTAAAGTGAGCCTTATCTTCAATATAAAGTTTTAAGGTATCGTTTATTTTTTCGTTTAAGGTTATGCAGTCGCCAACTGAAATATTGAGAAAATCTTCCACTGTCAGATAACTCCTTCCAAGCTCCACAAAAATATCTACCTTTACGTCCGATAGATTCTTTTCCATTCTTTTTTTGTTTTCAAGATCGTCTACGCTGGAAACAGCAGTTTTATACTGTATTATGAGTTTTTCCATGTGTTTTTCCAACGACATATAAGGTATGCACATATTCATAAAGCTCTGGTTTTGGTCTATTTCCACACTCATAGTAACTAGCACAACCGGCTCGTTTGGAGCTATAACCTGATTCAAAACCGGGTTGGTTTCAAGGCTTTCAAATCTAACATTAACATCCATTATATCTTCCCAGGCAAGCTTTAAATTTTCCAACATCTTTAAATTAATCTTTTTCATAATGTTTTTTTCAATTTCAGTAAATTCTCTGGTTTTTATAATGGATTTACCTGTGCCTCCGAACAAAATATCTATGAGCTGGAATACAAACTGAGGTTCTGTCTCAAACATCATAGGCCCAGTAAATGGGTCAAGATAAAAGGTCATTAAAATTGTAGGATTAGGTATAGAACGTATAAATTCCTCAAAGGTAATCTGTTCTGTAGACACCACCTTAATGTTTACAGATGTTCGAAGTTGAGCAGTGAGGAAATTTGATACTGTCCTTGAAAAGTTATCATAAACCATCTCAAGGGTTTTTATATGCTCCTTAGAAAACTTGTTTGGCCTTTTAAAATCATACTTTTTTACCCTATGCTTTTCTTCTGGAGGAGAATCTTCAAATTCTATTTCTCCAGATGAAAGAGCCGAGAGGAGGGCATCTATTTCGCTCTGTGATAATACTTCACCCATAATATCCCTCCTAACTGTTTAACAACATTTCTCCCTCCAAAAGTGTTACAATATAATCCTTAAAATTTATAACACCCTTTATATATCCTGAAGACTCCGATATCCTTTCAATCATGTCGTTCTGGATATCAACCACTTCATGTACGTTATCAACTAGAAGCCCTATTCGCTCGTCGTCTATTTCAACTATTATAATGTTTTCCTCTTCTTTTACATATTCTATATTCAGATATGCCTTTAAATCAAGTATCGAAATTATATTGCCTCTTAAGTTTACAAGGCCTTTGATGTAGTAAGGTGCCGTTGGGACCCTGGTTATACTCATAACTTTTTCGATTCCATGCACAAGCTTTGTGTCAAGAGCATACTTTTCATTGCCAAGAGTAAAAACAATAACCTGCACTCATATCACTCCTAACCCAGAACCTTCTTAATGGATTCAATAACTCTATCTGGTTGAAAAGGCTTCACTATAAAGTCCCTTGCTCCCGATTTAATCGCTTCCATAACCATAGCCTGCTGCCCCATGGCAGAGCACATTATTATTTTGGCGTTTGGATCGATCCTTTTTATTTCTTTAACGGCCTGGATACCATCCATTTCAGGCATTGTAATATCCATTGTGACTATATCGGGTTTTTCAGATTTATAGATTTCGACAGCCTTTATACCGTTTGGTGCTTCACCGCATATTTCAAAACCATTTTTTGTTAATATATCCTTTAACATCATTCTCATAAATGCAGCATCATCAACGATTAATATTTTTGCCATTTTTTGACCTCCTTAGTTTAACCCCAATTTAGTTAGTATTATATCCAGTGAACCTGGTTTAGGTATATAGAAAAAGTTGCCTCCTGATTTTTTTCCATCTTCTATAAAGTTAGTATCTATTGCCAGTACATAGTCGCTGTATTGTTGTGCATCCATAAATGAGGAGCTAAGTACCGCTGCAAGCATATCAATTGAAATTGCAGGTACAGATGTTAATAAGCTTAAAGATGTTAGTCTGGAAATTGCATTAATATATGAATTTCCAAGTATGTTACCAACTTCTTGGAAAAGGGATAAATATATTTCATCGGTTACTTCACTAAAGCCACCGAGAATGGTCTCAGCAAACTCCTGTGCCTTATCCTGTTTCATCAAAAATAATATATTTCCAGGCGCATCTCCAAACACCTTGAGCAATACAGCAACTACTATTTCTTCTTCAGTACCAACTCTTTTTATCATATCTTCAAATGAAAGTATATTAACCTGCGGTAGAGACATATCTATTCTTTTTCCCATCATCTGCGACAGGGCAGTAGCAGAATTACCAGCACCTATGTTTCCAACCTCCCTAAGGGCATCCAGCTGGATTTCACTCAATTTCCTATCCAAAATATCACCTACTTTATACAAGAGCCGCCACATCAAGTATAAGGGTAACAAATCCGTCACCAAGTATAGTTGCACCGACATATTCCTTGAGGTTTTGCAGTATCTTTCCCATTGATTTTATAACCACTTCCTGTTGTCCAAATAAAGAATCAACTAAAAGCCCGACAGTTCTTTCTCCAACATTTACGATTACTACAAATTTTTCATCATTGTCATCTTCAACCAGATTTAACCTTCTAGCCACTCTGACTAAAGGTATAACGTTTCCTCTGTATATAATAACTTCTCTATTGTTGGTTTTCTTTATTTCATTTGTATTTATATTTATTACTCTGTCTATAAAACCTAGAGAAATAGCAAAGGTTTCTCCACCAACCTTTACAAGAAGAGCCTGTATAATAGAAAGTGTAAGGGGAAGCCTGATAACGAAGCTTGTACCCTTTCCAATTTCGCTTATAACGTCAATTGTTCCTCCAAGGGATGAAATTTTAGTTTTAACGACATCCATACCAACTCCACGGCCTGATATATCCGTTACCTTATCCCTTGTGCTGAATCCATTCATAAAGATTAAATTTTTGATATCAGAGTCACTCATACCTTCAGTATCTATCCCTAGGCTCTGTGCCTTTGATTTTATTTTCTCGACATCCAGGCCCCTTCCATCATCTTCAACCCTGATTACAGCCTTATTTCCTTCCTGGTAAGCGATTAACCTAATCGTGCCTTTAGACGGCTTTCCCTTTTTCAATCTTTCATCGCTCGGTTCAATACCATGATCCGCAGAGTTTCGTATTAAGTGTACTAAAGGTTCCCCTATCTCGTCAATTACTGTTCTGTCCAGTTCTGTATCTTCACCCTTTATAACAAGCTCTATATCCTTATTTAATTCCTGCGATAAATCCCTTACCATTCTTGGAAATCTGTTAAATACCCTTTCAATGGGAAGCATTCTAATCTTCATAACCAGATCTTGAAGATCCGATGTAATTCTCCCAACCTGCTCAAGCGTTTCATGAAGATCGACAAGCTTATGGCTGCTGCTTATCTGTTCAAGCCTTGTCCTATGGATAACAAGCTCTCCAACAAGATTCATAAACTTATCAAGCCTTTCAAGGTCAACCCTAACTGACTGATGAACCTTTTTAAAAGACTTTTCCTCTTCCCTGCGGCTTTCCTGTACCTTATCGTTTTCACGGACTGCCACAGCAACTTCTGCAGCTGCTTCATCATTCTTTCTTTTTGAAATTTCCTGTATGTTAACGCTTTCAATTTCAGATATTCCTTCAATTATTTTCTTTACATCATCACTGCTTTTCTGAGTAATGAATATTATGCTGAAGGAATTGTTGAATTTTTCCTGTTCAAGTTCCTCAATGGTAGGTATGGTCTTTATGATTTCACCAATATCCTCCAGAGCCTTATATACTAAAAATGCCCTTGCAGATTTTAGTATACAGTCACTATATAAAGTTATATCAGCCTTTAATACGTTATAATTCTTATCCTGTGCCTGTTTTATGATGTTTTTGTCATATTCATTTAGTTCAAGTTCAAAAATATCCTTTTTAATTCCAGGCCCTTCTTTTGTTTTTTCTGACTCTATACATTCAATTAAACTTATGATTTCCTGAAGATCTACATGTTCATTTTTATCATTTTGTATATTATCTATCATTATTTCAAGAGTATCAAGGCACTTAAACAGAAGTGTTATAACATCAGTGGTTACCTCCAGCTCGTCATTCCTAAATTTATCCAGTATATTTTCCATCCTATGTGTTAACTCCGCTATATCACTAAAACCCATGCTGCCAGCCATACCCTTTAGAGTATGTGCTACTCTAAAAATAGAATTTATCGTTTCCTTATCCTGAGGGTTTTTTTCAAGCAAAAGTATGCCTTCGTTTAGATTCTGCAGATTTTCATGGGATTCTTCCAGAAATATATCAAAATACTGCGACATATCCATGTTAATTCCCTCCCGGCTTTTTATATATAAATGTGGAAGCTTTTTCAAACCCTAGTTCTCGATAATTAAATATGCTCTCTGTAGCCCCTACAAAAAGAAGTCCGCCTGGCTTTAATGATTTATAAAACCCTTTATATATTTTGTTTTTTGCCTCCTGAGTAAAATAAATAACCACATTCCTGCATACAATTAAATCGAAATTTTCTTCATATCTATCCTGTATAAGATCATGCCTTTTAAAATTAACCCGGGATTTTATATCATCTTTAATTTCATATTTGTCTTCACGGATGTTGAAATACTTTCTTAGAATATCGATGTCAACGTTTTTTATATCGTTTTTAGTGTATATGCCGCGTTTTGCAGTTTCAAGTATTGTTATGTCTATGTCCGTTGCAATGATTTGATGCCTTCTTCCCGGGGTAAGTCTGTCTAAAATAATAGCAAGTGTATATGGCTCTGCACCATTTGAACAGCCCGCGCTCCATACCTTTATAGGGCATGTGGTTTGGCTTGTCATTTCCCTGAGCTTGTCCTCTAAATCCATAAATATTTCTTTATTTCTGAAGAATTCGGATACGTTTATGGTTAGATGATCCCTGAATTTTTTGTTTAAAAGGTTGTCACCTTTCAAACGTATTATGAACTCATTTTCATTTATTGCGCCTATGCGTGACATAAAGCTTTCTATCCTTCTTGTAAGCTGCTTTGATTTATATGCACTTAAGTTTATGCCATACTCCCTTAATACAAATTCTTCAATTCTTTGAAACTCCAAATTATCACGTCCTCTTAACCATTTTAACTATTTCATCGCATATTCTGTAGTCTGGCAGCACCATATCAACACATCCCGTTTCAAATGCAGCCTTTGGCATTCCATAAACCGTTGATGTAGCCTCGTCCTGAGCTATTACTAGTCCACCCCTTTCCTTAATAGCCTTAACTCCTGCAGCACCATCCTTGCCCATTCCTGTTAGAACAACTCCAAGTACATTTCCATTATAACTTTCAGAGGCAGAAATAAAGAGTTTATCAGCGGCAGGCCTTACCCCATGTAACGGTGGAGTCGTATCCAATTTGATTTTATCTTTTTTTATAAGCATATGGTATCCTCCCGGGGCTATATAAACGCAATTCTGCCTTATGATATCTCCATCCTTCGCTTCAACAACATCAAGACTGCTGCTGCTATTTATCCTCTCCGCAAATGCCTTGGTAAAACCAGGAGGCATATGTTGAACTACAAACACTGGTATACCCAATTTTTCGGGCAGCCTAGTTATTACATCGTAAAGAACTCTTGGACCACCGGTAGATGCTCCAAGTACTAAAGCGTTTATGACTCTATTTCTGCTCAGAGTTGATATGAATACCCTATTTTCATTAAGATTTCTGACGGAGGATTTAATTTTTTTTAGATGGCCCTTTGCATATCTGATTTTTTCAACTAAATCCTCCTTAACCTTATCAATATCTAAGGATATAGAACCGGATGGTTTCTGGATGAAGTCGAAGGCTCCAAGCCTCAGGGCCTCTATCGTTATTAATGAACCTTCAGCAGTTAAGCTGCTGACCATTACAACCTGACTTTTAGAAATTTCTTTAATGATCTTCAATGCCTCAAGCCCATTCTTTTTGGGCATTTCTATATCTAAAGTTATAACATCAGGTGATAAAGCCTGGGCTTTTAATATAGCCGACTCCCCATCCTTTGCCGTGTCAATAACTGTCATATCTGGCTGGCTGTTTATCATATCAGAAATCATTTTCCTCATAAAGGCTGAATCATCTACAACAAGCACTTTTATTTTTTCAAACATAGCTACAACTCCTTTATACCCTTTCCAGCTGTTCTTATGTATACCTTACCAGTTTCAGCCTCGACAATCATTGTCCTTCCAAAATTACCTCCAGTATCCTCCGCAATTAACGATATATTGTTTTTTGACAATACGCTCATTACTGATTTTACGTTTCTGCTTCCAATGTCCAATATAGAATTTTTATCTGTAAAGGAAAACATGCTTGCACCTCCAGCTATCTTGGCTCTTAGGCGAACTCTACTTGCTCCCTTTTCAAGCATTTTATCTATCAAAATTGGAATTGCAGCATCTGCAAACTTCATGGGATTTTTTTGGTTTTTAAAACATGAACTATCAGGAAGCATTATGTGCGCAAGCCCGGCAACCTTGCTGATACTATCGTATAGCGCTATACCAACACAGGAGCCAAGGCCAAGAGTTATTAATCTATATGGCGGCAAAGCAACATTCAAATCACCTATTCCAACTTTTATGTCCTTTTCATCCATAATATCTCTCCAATTTATTGTGATAATGTTTCCAGATTGTTTAGCTCTTCCTTTGTTAATATGCTCAGTGTGTCAATTAAAATAATAATCCTTCTGTCAAGTTTTATCATTCCTGTGACATACTTATTTGATATTCCTTTTACGATATCAGGAGCAGATTCAATATTCTCTTCTGATATGTCAATGACCTCGGATACCATGTCCACAATTAGACCAATGCTTTTATTATCATTTTTCACCACGATTATTTTAGAATCATTCTTTATTTCATTGCTGCCTATGTTTAGTCGCTTTCTTAAATTCATTATAGGCAATATTCCATCCTGATATCTTATAACACCAACTATGTAATCCGGAGAATCAGGTACTCTTGTAGGTTCTATGTATCCGAGTATCCTTTCAACCTCCATTATATCAGCTGCAAAATATTCCTCATCGATTTTAAAGACAACCACTTTCTTTTCATTCATATTACCACCTCTTTAGTTTTAGTTTTCCTATAATAAGTTCACCTTCGAACATATATGTTTATCGCATTTCTTACAGGATATTCGATCTTATATATCTGCTCATTAAATGAAAGTGCAATATTTTTGATAAACGGTTTCAATCTCTATTTTTCCATCCTTACATACACAGATCCTTACTGTTTTGGCAGCAGTATACCGTTATAACTAAAGCCCTATATTGTAATAATCGACTTTTCCTCCCACTTCTAGAGGCTTTTTTTATACTCGGCTGTAAAAATATTTTATTTTAATCATAGGGGTTAATTGGTTCAGGTACTCCGGTGATTTTTCTTATTACTTCTTTTACCCTGACCTTTAAATTCTATTTCTTTATACTTTATTAAAGTCTTCGAAGATGTTTTATGTTCTGCGTATTTAACATAATATCCTTTTATGTACAAAATTTTAAACTATATTTTTTACTCTTTAAAATTCAACTTTTTTTAACAAATTATTTTTGTACTTAAATTGCAATATTAAATGCAACACTTAGTGAAAAATCATGTTGAATAGGGTAAGATAGCCCATACTTAACCTTAAGCCCATCTTAATTACT
>NZ_SOAZ01000027.1 GCF_004364155.1 Fonticella tunisiensis
ACATATATAATTCGATAAATGTTGGGGGATATCCTGCATATAGATGAATGCAGAGCCTTGAAAATTAAGCCTTTCAAGGTTTTGCAAGAGACTAAAAAATATAAAATAAAAGGGGGAGAAATCATGAAAAAAGGTTTTGCAAAAACTGTAAGTTTATTATCCATTTCTACTTTACTCCTTGCTGGCTGCGCTTCCAGTAAGACTGAAGGGCAAGGTTTGAAGAAGAACAGTGAAGGATTAACTGAGATTACACTCGGAACCTACAACGGTACCTGCGAGGCACCACTTTACATTGGTATTGAAAATGGTATCTTCAAAAAGCATGGCCTTGATGTAAAGCTTGTTAACATAAATTCCGAAACA
Source organism: Fonticella tunisiensis (assembly GCF_004364155.1). GTDB lineage: Bacteria > Bacillota > Clostridia > Clostridiales > Caloramatoraceae > Fonticella > Fonticella tunisiensis. Next base: position 364 of record NZ_SOAZ01000027.1, read on the forward strand.
CTAAAGGAAGGACTTGCATCAGGAAAGATAGATGGAGCTCAAATTTCTCCTGGAATGTTTAAGGCTATTGAACAGGGGCTTGATATTAAGCTTACAAATGGCGTGCACACTGGCTGTATTCAGGGCGTTGTTTCTGTAAATTCCCCAATCCAGTCAGTTAAGGACTTAAAGGGCAAAAAGATAGGTATAGATGCCATTGGAGGAGTTCCTATGGTTCTTCTGTCCATTGAGCTTGGCAAAGAAGGTATAGATGCAAATAAGGACGTTGAGTGGAGGGTATATCCACAGCCGCAGCTTCAGCAGGCACTTGAGAAGGGAGAGGTAGATGCATTTGTAGCATGGGATCCCTATGGAGCAATGGCAATATCCTCAGGTAAGGCTAGAAAAATATTTGGAAATATGAACAACAACCCGCAGGCGGATGACAGCTACTGCTGCTATGTGGGAGTGAGCGGCAAAATCGCAAAGGAAAACCCTGAAATAACCAAAGCCATTACTGCTGCATGGGCTGAGGCATCGAAGTGGGTACAGGACCATCCTCAGGATGCAGGCAGGATCACTGTTGATAAAAAGTACGTAAGCAGCGGAGATGAGATAGAAAACAGCAAACTCATTGGAGATTATAAATTTGTAGGAGATAAAGAAAAAGCAAAGGCAGACTTTGAAAAGACCCTTAATGCCATGAAAGCCCAGGGAATACTCGATTCAGGTACAGATGTTAAAAAGTTAGTTCAGAATACCTTTATGGAGTAATCGATGTGTAAAAAGGTCATCCTTTGCAAGAAAAACATCCATTTATGAAAATCCATAATCACCTTGATTCACATATAAACATAAATCAAGGTGATTTTTTACTATCCGTTCATCTGTCAGCAATCCTACCCCAGTCTATAGGCTCAAAAAACATCCCTTTGGAGTTTTTTATTATATGTCAGATTTCATTTATTGTGTTATAATACATACATACGGGGAGGTTTGATAATGAAAAAGCTGATTATTTTTATCCTGTCATCCCTTTTACTTTTTACTTCCTGCACAAATAAATGGAACGTAAAAAATGGATCTTCGCAGGGTAATAGAACAACCGGGGAAACTAAGATAGAAGTTAAAAACACAACTAACATTCAGGATAAACTAACCGGCATAAGAGGCGTAAACCTTATATATAATAAAGATCTGAATTTGAACTTTGAAGGTTTTAACAAAGTTTTCCTTTCAATAGATGGATTTAGAATTTCTAAAAGCCCTTACAGAACCGACTTTAGAGTAATGAAGACAGTTGATCATTCAATAAGCCTTCTTGAAGATAAAAATATGGATTACTATATCAATATAACCTCCGGACCTGGAATATCTAAAAAGGATGGACTATACAGCATATTCCAAAATAAAACTGAGGCACTTTACTTTACTAAAATGGTAGAGGAAATAATATCAAGATACAGGAATAAGCCGCACTTTATGGGAATAGCTTTAGATATTGGGGAAGGAAGTATTCCTGCTGAAAGATATTACGATACAATGGGCTATATAATATCAAAAGTTCAATCGAAATATAGCGACATAAATATCGTCCTTAACCTCCACCCAATGACCTTTGAGGAGGATTTAAACGATATTTATTTGCCTGATTTTAATAATGTAACCCTTAACCTTCCAATAACCTTCAGTGCCATTTCCTATCCAGGGTATGCAAAGGGCGTTGAAAAGTCCTACGACATCGATAAAAATGTGCTTCTAGATAAACTTACCTCGTACATGAAGCTGGCGGATAAACATAAATCAAAGCTAATGGTTTCGATTAACAGCCCATGGGTTGATAAAACCGAAATACTTCTTCAGGATATGTTCGAGCTTGTTAAAATGCTTAAATTTGACTTTAACATATCCTATGGAAACAGCGAAGATGCATTTGATTTTAGGACGAACGAAGAAGTTTTAAAGGTAATAAAAAGACACAGCCTTTAGTGCTGTGCCTTTTTATATTACATTTGCGTTATTTTGTTACATTAAAAGGAGCAGTACAATTATTCCAAGTACAATTCTATAGTATGCAAAGGGTGCAAGCTTTCTCTTCTTTATATACCCCATAAAGGCTGCAACAACAATATATGCAACTATAAAGGATACAGCAGTTCCAATAAATAGGATAATCCATTCTGAAGAAGTAAATACATATCCTGTTTTTATGAACTTCCATACCTTTAAAAGTGAAGCTCCTGCTATTGTCGGTACTGCAAGGAAGAATGAAAGCTCAGCTGCCACTTCTCTGGAAAGGCCAAGGAAAAGGCCTCCTATTATGGTTGAGGCAGAACGTGACATACCCGGCCACAGTGCAAGGCACTGGAAAAGCCCGACAACAAATGAATCCCTGTAGGTTATGTCGTCTGTTGATGTAACCTTAACCCTCTTAAGCCTCCTTTCAGCATATAGCAGGAGTAAACCTCCAACTATAAGGGCTGTCGCAACAGGAAGAGGGTTATCCATAAGGTATTTATCTATGGCGTCTTCAAAAAGAACTCCAAATATAACCGCCGGAATTACTCCAACTACAACCTTTCCCCACAGCCTGTACACCCTTCTGGATTGCCCTTTATCCTTAAAGTTTGGGAAAAGCTTGTTCCAGAAATACAGCACAACTGCTATGATGGCTCCAAGCTGGATTACGATGTTAAATGTGTTTGCAAACTCACCTGAAAAATCAACATAGTGGCTAAAAATTATCAGATGCCCTGTTGATGATACGGGCAGAAACTCTGTTAATCCTTCTATTATTCCAAGTATAATCGCAATTAATATTAAGCTCATCTTACCCCTCCTTTATCTACCTTTATAGAATACATCATTATTTATGCTCCTTCAACGGCTTAAACAACTTTTAACAAATAATACATATAAAATTCTCATACATTCATATAAAATCTAATTTCATAATATATTTAAAGTAAAGAGCTTCCCGGGAGTGGTTATTATAAACTACTTTGATTGTGTTAACGAAATAATGATAAAAAACAAAAATACATTGTCTATAAGATGGCTTGGGGTATTCAGTACTGTAAAAAAACTTGTGGAAAGAAGGCTTATAAGCCCCTACAGGGATATCAATTTCATTGGGGAGATAGAAATAAAAGGACAAAAAAAGATACAGATAAGATGCTGCAACAAAGACAACAAAATATCAAAGGAGAAAGGCTATCTTTGCTTTTTCGATAAAATAAGCCCTTCAAAGTTCGATTACCTCATATGCGTTTACTTCGATAAATATAAAAATATGCAGGGGCACTATATTTTTACAAAGGATGAGGTTGTTAACTATTTCCCTGAAATGATGGACATAAACGGAAACACCCTGCCTCAATATAAGGGTTTATATATACCTCTCGATGAAAAAATGGATAAAGAGCTAAAAACCCTTGTTGATTTTGCCTTTGAAAACTGGGAGAAAATCAAATAAAGGACCTGCTGTTATCAGCTGGTCCTTTATTTTTCTATTTTCAAAAAGTCGAGTTATGTAAGTTATTGTATTAATTCGACATTCTATAGAAAAGCAAATTTCCATTTAGTATACTTTTTATTGACATATTTTCTATATGAATAAGGGTGAATAAAAATGAAAAAAAACGTAAATCTACATTATTTTATAAACTCAATTCCTGTGGCGGCATTTGTTTTATCCATAATTCTTCATATTTATGGTTTTAATCTTTTTATTAACTTAGAAAAATATAATATACTGCATTTTTTTGCTGAATCTGCAATCAACATTGTAGCTGCAAGTATTTTTTTGCTAATTCATTACTCCTATCCCTATGAAAGCAAAACCAGATATGTTGTATCAGGAAGCCTTTTCCTCAGCACTGTAGTTACAAACATTTTCCATACGTACTATTCATTTAATGGCAATACATTCCTTGGGGTATTAACCTCAAACCTTGTTTACTTTACACTGGCGTTAACTATTTTTCTATCATCTATATTGCCCGAAAGACCATTAAGTAAAAACAGGTGGATTGTAAATGTAATTCCTTCTTTCTTTATACTCTATAACATAATATTTATATCGCGGAATAGCCATATAAATTCTACCACGGATACAATCATCAAAGATTTCATTGGCAATCAAGGGGGAATAAACGTTGCCGCTTCGCTGCTTTGTCTTTTTTCTTTCATCGCTATAGTATTGCGTCATAAAAGGAACAGGCAGATAGAAAATATCTATCTGGAAAACGGTATAACATTTTTACTGTTCTCCCTGGCCCAAAAACTTTTATCATCGGCCCCTAACGACATATATTCAATTGCATCGCTCCTCTTTAAGCTCGCAAGTATTTGCTTCATATTTAAAACTTATTTCGTAATCAACATAAAAAAGCCCTATAAAAAATTGGATGAAGCAAGGAAATATGCTGAGGAATTGAACAGCATAAAAACAGATTTTATGGTTAATCTATCCCACGAACTCAGAACGCCGATTAATATAATTCTAAACGCTGTAAAGCTTATAAGGCTTCGGGAAAGAAATATATCCTATCTAAGGTCTATTGAAAAAAACTGCCACAGGCTCAATAAGGTCTGTCAGAACCTAATATTGTTTAGTGAGATAGAAAACGACTGCATCCAGATAAAGAAATCCGAAACAGATGTTATTTTTATGATTGATGGAATACTTGAAGAGGCGGAGGAAATTGCCGATAAAAAAAAGCTTGATATAAACTTCGATTTTGAGGAAAGGGACATCATTATAACCGATGCCCAAAAACTTAAAACCATTATCCTTAACCTTATTTCAAACGCAATAAAATATGCTCCCATTGGCGGCACCGTAAACATAACGCTTAGGATTAATGAAAATCTCGAACTTCAGGTTTTAAACAATGGCCCTGTTATAACCGACAGAGAAAAAAACAGAATATATGATAAGTTTTATAAGTCAAAGGACAGGTCACTTCCATCTACGGAAGGCCTTGGAATTGGCCTTTATATATCGAAGAAATATGCAGAAATCCTTGGCGGTCAGTTGGAGACAGTAATATGCGGAGGCTTCACAGGTCATAGCCTTAAAATACCCGTTATAAAGTCGGACAGGCTCACATCCGATGAATATGCATATGATATTACAGGTTTTTTCACAGATATAGGATAATATAAGCGGTGTTTTTACACCGCTTAATCCTGTACTGCTATTGCATCTACGGGGCAGCTTGCTTCTGCCTCCTTTGCTGCATCTTCAGCTCCTTCTGGAACAGGCTCAGCAATAACATGAGCTTTTCCATCATCCTTTAATTCGAAAACATCGGGTGCAATTGACGGACAGAGTCCGCATCCAATACATGTATCCTGGCTTACAACTGCTCTCATTCACATCACTCCCTTATGAATTCATAATCGTATTCTTCCCTCTTAACCGAATTTTTAAACATTAATGGAGCCTAATATGCTGTCGGATATGTTTTTAAACTCCTCCCTAAAGGCTTCAAATTTTTCTACTCTTCCTTCATCTGAAAGCTCCATTAAATCCTTATCCATTGGAAGCTCTCCTAAAAGCTTTACTCCAACCTTATTTGCAGCCTCCTGTGAAGCGTTTTTGCCGTATATATCTATTCTCTTGCCGCAGTCTGGACATGTTATATATGTCATGTTTTCCACAACACCAAGGACTTTTATCCCCATTTTATCAGCCATGTTAACAGCCTTTGCAACTATCATTGAAACCATGCTTTGAGGAGTTGAAACCATAACAAGGCCTGTTACAGGTATTGACTGCATAACTGTCAGTGCAACGTCACCTGTTCCAGGTGGCATATCAACCAGGAGGAAATCAAGCTCTCCCCATACAACATCTGTCCAGAACTGCTGAACGGCTCCCCCTATCATTGGCCCCCTCCAGAGTACAGGCTGAGTTTCCTGCGGCATTAATAGGTTCATAGACATTACATCTATTCCCTCAGATGTTTTTACAGGATATATGTAGGTTCCATCCCCTGTAGCCCTCTGGTTGTTTATTCCAAATAACCTTGGTATGCTTGGGCCTGTAATATCTGCATCCATTATGCCTACCTTAAAGCCCCTTCTTTTTAACTCCACTGCCAGGATGGCTGTTACCGTTGACTTGCCAACGCCACCCTTGCCGCTCATAATCCCTATTATATGTTTTACCCTATTTTTCGGGTTATTTACAACACCACATGTGTTCTGCTGGTTATTGTTTTGTCTGCTGCAGTTTCCATTCGATGGACAACTCTGGCAATTTGACATATGCATCATCTCCTGATTAAATAATATATAGATTAACCCTTGTGCTACTCTAAAAAGCTCATTGGAATAAAAGCAGATAAATTTACAGACCGGCGCTGCGATAAAAAATATATTTCGATTATTTTTAGTTTAAAACTAAAAGCTCTAAAAGTCAATTTATAGGAAGGTGCCAAAATGAGTAAAATATCATCCTGTGAAAAGTTTTTTATAGGAAGAATTGCCCTTGGACTTGAAAATATGGGTGAGGCAATAAATCAGAAACACATCGAAAGACTTCTCAGCGAAAGCCTCGAAGGGGATAGAGAATTTATAGATAAAATTAAAAGCGCTCTTACAAGCGCTTATTTAAGGGATATAAATGATTTTAAAAAGAAGCTTGTTGCAGTCGATCCTTCCCCATTATGGTATGACTCGGTCATAAAACTTTCTAAGGGAAGGGAAACCCTTCTAAGGGATATAGTGATTGAGTGGTATTCAAAATATACAAAACCGGGATTTTGGAATATTATAAAGGGCCTGTTTAAGAAAAACCAATCATAGGTAAGGGCTATTATCCTTTTATCTTATCATAGCCCCCAGTGCCTTTGAAATTAACTCCGCCCCTTCCCTTGCATTGTTCCGTTTCGATATTTCAAACCTAAGTGAAATTGATGAGAGGTCGTCGTTGTATCCGTTCTTCGCATCAGAAAGGATATTAACCCCTATGCCGATGTTTTTTAAGGTATTTTTTATTTTATTCCCATGCTCCAGGTTTTCCATATATCTTGTTTCATCCCTACTTCCTATCTTTATTAGAAGTGTATTCTTGTTCAAAACAGCTGCAGTGGCGTTAATATCAAGAAGTACGTATTTTTTACTGCCTTTAACCGATTTTATTATTTCTTCCCTTGCATCGGCATTACCCCTAATACCTAGATTTAAAACGTCATATCCCATGCTTTTAAGTGATTTCTCACAGCTTAATAAAATACCTTTGACGCTGCTGTTATCCCTTAGCGTTCCTCCACTTGTGGAGTACAATATAAAGTAAAAATCTCTATCGTTTGGAGAAATCGTATACCTTTCAAGTTCCTTTGCCTCATAAATCAGATATAATATTGATACAAAGGTGGCAAATACTATAATAACTATTGCAATTATCTTTGCCCTTCTCAATTTGTCCCCCCGCAAAAAGTGCTCTAAAGCCCTTTACATAAAAAGGCCCCATATCCTATAGATATGAGACCTTCGCAGAGAATATTATATTAATCTTATATAAAATTTTCCATCGGAAGTTAATTTTACTTCAAATTTCACAGTTACATTGTTGCTATCCTTTACCGATACTACGGCACTGGCGTCCTTTCTAGTGCCATTATAACTTTTTGTATTAACGGTTATATAATAATCGGGATTTTCAACTTCTCCGGGATATTTAACTTCTATACCATCCTTGCTGATATTGTCAAGTATTCTTTTCTGATCTACCGACATAAGGTTTCTAGTTACAATATAATCCTTTCTTATATCCACCACAGCAGTTACATTGTCCTTCTTTGGAAGCTTCTCAAGGACCTTTTCAATCAAAGATGTATAGTATTCAGGAACATATTCATCGGATTTTACTTTTATCATCCTTTTAAAAAACTCATTTTCAATGGAGTCGTCTATATGATAAAGTTTATTGTTTTCATCAATTAAATTTGCAACCCTTTTATCACTTATTCCTGCTATATATTTAAATGATGCTATTTTCTTAGTTTCGCTGTAAAAATCGAAGGTGAAGTCCGGATCTAGCTTTGGATCCTCACTGACCTCAACGGCCTTTAAAACTATATTTTTAAACCTTTCCTTGTTTCTTTCCTGGCTAAAGGTATATTTTTGGGATGATCTGTTATTTATTATGTTTATTCTTTGAATTTTTTCCTTATCAAGACCTGTTTTTGCAATATTTGGATTCACCTTATTTGAACCACAGGATGTAAATATCATGGCTATGGAAATACACAAAGCCATTAAAAACCCTTTTCTCATAAAATCACCTACTCCAATATCTTTCCCATGTTATATATATCATAGTATTTTCCATTGATATACATTCCCTTTGTAATTCTGCCTTCAATTTTAAAGCCATATTTCATATAGAAGTTTATAGCCGCTGTATTGTTCTCCACAACCTGTAGATCTATTTTCTTTATTATTTCATTTGAACTTGCCCATTTCAAAAAATATTCCATGAGGTTTTTACCAACTCCAATGCCCCAGAAATCCTTAAGAACTGCAATGCCCATATCTCCCCTGTGTTCAAGCTTCTTCCTTTGGGAACCAACAAAGCTTACATTGCCTATTATTTTATTGTCGAGTATTGCCACAATATAAAGGCAGTTATTCCTGTTGTTTAAATTTGATATAAAAATCCTTTCCTGCTCTTCGGTAAAATAAAAATCGTCTATTCCAAAGGTAAGGTTATCGGACTCTCCACCCATTTTAGCATACATTTTTACTATTTCATCTGCATCCCTTTCCTCTGCCCTTCTTATAGACATTTTTCTTCCGTCCTTTAAATCATATACCATCACTTGAATTCCCCTCCATATATAATTTTATACAATAAAATAAAAAAGTACAGCATGGCTGTACTGGCGCAGTGATAAAAAATATATTGCTCTCACAACTACGCTTGTGCACATTCATATATTTTTTATCACAGCTTATTAAAAAAAGAATTAGCTCTGCATGAAACAAAATTCACCAAAAGATTATGAAAAAAGTTTCTAAATTAATCCGCTTTTCAGTTCAAGAACTAAAGCGGAGATAAAAATATATGCAGGCCGCATTTTAGTAAGCAATTAGAAGTTCTTGGCACATAGGATGAAGCAGAGCCTTAGAAGGGTTCGTGGTGTCTGAGCGAGAGCGAGTTTATAAGCCTTCTTAGGTTATGCGAATCCGGTGCCATAGAACTTCTTTGCGAAGCGTAGCAGCGGCTGGAATATATTTTTATCGCAGCGCCTACCTGTAGATATTATCTACCTTTATTCCAATGGACTTTTCAGAGCAGCACAATGCGTTAAGTTAAACAGTAAAACTCCACCAATCAAAATGAATATACATATAAACTGCGATGTAGAAAGAAGCCCAAGGCTGCCCCTCGGGTCATCCCTGTAAAATTCTATTACAAACCTTCCTATGCTGTATAAAATCATATAAAGGCCGGCAACCTTTCCATTATTTCTGGGCTTACTGGCATATATCAAAAGAATTGCAGCTATTATAAAGTTTCCAAGGCTTGAATAAATCTGAGTTGGAATTCTTTTAACCCCTGGAGCAACAAAGGGAGAGTTGTTAAAAACGATTCCAAGGGGGCCTGCGGTTACCTTTCCATAGCAACAGCCTGCAAACAGACATCCTATTCTCCCAAAACCCTGGGCAATGGATATTGAAGGAGCAATCAAATCGAAGTATGGTAAAAAGTTTAACTTTTTCCTTCTGCAGTATATGTATGCAGCTAAAGCTCCACCTATTATTCCCCCATATATCACAAAGCCCGCCGCCAGCATATCCTTTAAAACCACAGGATTTTTAATAATATAGGGCGCCTCTACAATGAGAAATAAAAGCTTTGCACCTATTACTCCTCCTATAATCCCGTATATGGCAATATCCGCTACAGCATCCTTGCTGAGCCCTCTCCTTTTTGCCCTGTACATAGCAGTTATTATAGCTGCTGCAATGCCTAAAGCTATCATAAGACCATAGCCGTGAACCACGAAATTTCCTATTCTTAGTAAGACAGGATACAAAACATTACCCCCCTAAATAAAAGTAAATGCTCTCCAGTAAAAATCCCAGTAAAAATAAGACCAGACAGAACACTACAATGAATATTCCTGTCCAGAAGCCCTCCCCTTTAAACTCTTCAAAGCTTTCAAGCATCGCCTCCTCAACATATGGATTTTTAAATATGTTTGCGCCGTCGATTGGGTTCGATGCCCTTACTCTTCTAAGCTTTGGGTCCTCATTTCTTTTATAAAGCTGAGGCACTGCAAATATAAGGGAAAAGGCTCCAAAATAATAAAAGCTTGTATATATGTTTTTCATTACCGGTGAATGCTTAATAAGAGAATATACTGAAGCTATAACCGATAGAGCTGCTGCAGCTATAAGCGCATATAGTGAATATCTTTTGATTCCATATAAGATGTACTTTAATTTTTTTCTTTCGTTCATAAAACATCCCTGCCTTATCCTTTTAATTTAAAAGTTGAAGCTATGCTGTCAAAAAGCCTTTTTATGCTCGGGTTATAATCCGATTCCTTGATAAAAAAACTTATTCTGAAGAATTCATTGCCCGTCATAGGCACAAAATATTCCGCTGCACTGTAGTACTGATTGTCATTTCCCATTCTGGAATAGGTCACTACATATCCTCTATAATTTCCTATGGTTGAAGGAGTCATTTTGTAATTTTTTAAGTCAGCTACTCCCGTTGGACTGAACCTGCTCTCATCAAGAAATTGTTTAAGGCTAATATTGATCTTCCAGACCTCTGCAAAGCCCCTGATTTTATTATCCGGAGATGTAAATCCACCATGATATTTAATTTCTTCCCCTGGAAAATACTGCAGCCTGAAGCTCCAGTCAGAGGGCAGCTGAAACTGAAACCTATCGGTACCATAGGTTTTCATAGGTTGATTAACAAGAATGGAATCATATGATGACCTATACATATCCATTATTCCTCTCCAGCTTAAGGAAAATGCAATAATCAAAGTAATTGTCAGTGCCGTATAAACGTATACAATTTTTTTCTTCATGCATCATCCTCCCATATATTTATATGGAAAAAAGTCACATAATATTATCATATCATTGTTCTAGTTTTTAAATTATAAAATATAGCTAAAAATCAGAAGCCCCAATTTACGACTTCTGATTTTTTATAACCTATTCACGGTTTAGTTTTGGTATCATTATGTTTCCTGTAAACGGGTTATAATACATTATCCACATTCCTCTTTCATTGTCCTTGAAGGGTACCCACCTTACAAATCCCGTCATGCCCATGTATGGCTGGTCGGAAATTATATTCCTTCCCTCTATTCCATACATAATATACTTTATTTCATTGTTATCATCATATTTTATTCCAAAATAATAATGTCCGCTCTTCTTAAAATATTTAATGTAATTGATGTATGGATAGGTCATTTTCAGATGATAAATGGCACAGTAGTATGGATAATACTGATTTTCCCTTATCGGTACATCATCCCTTTGAGGAATTAACCACCATTTTGTTCCCCTAAGTTCATCAGGAACATCCTCAAACGGTGAAAAATCCTTAAGGACATCATTAAACATGTCTGCATATTTCTTCCTGCCCTTGCTTTCCCCTCTAATTAAGTCAGGGTTAACATCCTTGATTCCCTTAACCTCTTCCATATCATACTCATTAAGCCTTCCAGGAATATTTCTGACCTCATCCCTGGTTACAGGTGTGTAAGCGTTTTTGCTTCCTCCAGATAGCGGTGCCTCTGAAGCTGATTTTGGTGCGTTCGAATCCTTAGACTGTGGTTTTGAGGAAGCCCGGGCTGAAGATGAACTGCTCTGAGGCTTTAGTGGTCCTTCATCCTTAGATTGTGAAGTTCCTTCGGATTTGGCCGCCTGGGACTTTGCAGCTGAAGAGGGCGATGATGTTGCTCCCTGGGATTTAACCTCCTGTGGTTTTGATACATTCCCTTCTTTAGACTGCGTGGCCCCTTCAGATTTATCCGCCTGGGGCTTTGCGGCTGAAGAGGGCGATGATGTTGCTCTCTGGGATTTAACATCCTGAGGTTTTGATGCATTCCCATCTTTAGACTGCGTGGCCCCTTCAGATTTATCCGCCTGGGGCTTTGCGGCTGAAGAGGGCGATGATTTGGACTCCTGGGACTTAGGTGGCGAAGCATCCTGCTGTTTAGTATCCCGAGGCCTTACTCCTTCTGTGTTCGCTGGTTTATTTTCATCAGGATTGTCCTTCTCAGAACTCCTCCTTTGATCAGGCTCTGCCTGAGCCTTAAACTCTTTCTCAGCCTCATCCTGCTTTTCCTCAACCCCTTCAGCATTACCCTCTTTTTCATCTTCACTTCTTTCAGCCTTTATTTCCTCTTCCTCGCTGTCCCTCTTTATTTGTTCCTCATATTCCTTGAACTTCTTTGCTTCCTCGTCGAGCTCTTCATCTGTAATATATGTTTCATCCTCTTCGCTGCTCCTTGGCTTTGATACAAGCTTCTCCTTCCATAGTATCCTATCCTTCCCCACATAGCCCGATACAGGTGCTAATATGGTATCACCCTCAACGATTATGGCAGCTACATTAAACCTGTCGACGGGAACTCCCGTACCTGCTATATCGTCCTCTTTAAATTCCCACCAGGTTTCTCCTCTTCCCGTTTCATCTATGCTTATCTCACCAAGTTTAGCTACAACTGGAGGATTCTTCGTAGCATCTATAAGGCAGCAGGTATATGGGCCCTTTTCTTTTACAAGGTTTTGTGCATACACTGTAATTTTACATTTTTCATTACGCGTTTCAATCTTTGTATATCCAGTAGGTGGCTTGTCAATTGCTATTCCAAAACCCCTGTCGTCTTCTTGAAATATAATGAAATACCTATTATAACTCTTTTTAGACGTCACACTCCTACCCTCCCAATTCTATTTCATCATTATAATATATGAGGTATGTGCAGGAATGTGACCAATATTTTTACATATTATCCCTTACCCTATCGGAAAGCTTTGCAAACTCTTCTATGGTTAGGGTTTCACCCCTTCTTTTAGGATCTATTCCTGAATCGCTAAAAACCTTCTCGAGCTTTTCCTGGCTTAATCCCGTCTGCTTTAAAACGTTCCACAGGGTTTTTCTCCTCATATTGAAGGAATCCCTTATGATCTTGAAGAAGAGCTTTTCATCATTAACTTTAACCGCTGGCTCCTCAAGTATTGTCATTTTAATTACAGCAGATTCCACCTTTGGCTGGGGTATGAAGCAGGCAGGAGGCACCCTGGTTATTTTTTCAACCTTTGTATAGTACTGTACAAGGAGTGAAAGGGCACCGTATTCCTTTGAGCCGGGCTTTGCCACCATTCTGTCTGCAACTTCCCTTTGAATCATAATTATTATGGCCCTAAGCCCTGGCTTTTCCGTAAGAAGCTTTGATATGATGGGCGTAGTTACATAATATGGAAGGTTTGCAACAACCTTAACCTCCGTAAGATTCTCCTCCTCAATAAGCCTCTTGAAATTAACCTTTAGTGCGTCATTATGTATTACCTTAATGTTGTTATAGTTACCAAGGGTCTCATTTAGTACGGGTATAAGGGTATCGTCGAGCTCGATTGCAACTACCTTACTTGCAAACTTGGCAACCTCCTGTGTCATTGTTCCTATTCCAGGTCCAATTTCTATTACACAGCTCTCATTATTAAGTTCTGCTGCCCCAACTATTTTGTCCAATATGTTTTGATCTATAAGGAAGTTCTGTCCAAGGCTTTTGCTGAACTTAAATCCAAAATGGTTTATTATATCCTTCGTTTTAGATGCAAGACTCACTCAACCAACTCCTTTGCTTTTTGTATAGCCCCTTCAAACTCATCCCTTGTAATACCATATCTGTTTAATCTGCTTAAAAACTGCTTCGCATTTCCATAGCCTATCCCAAGCTCCCTGCCAACTATATCCCTCATTTTTGTAGCCATCGGTGAGCCTGTCAGTTTGTTTTTTATAAGATCATCCATTGTAAACTCGTCTCTTTCCCGTCTTACTTCTGTTTTTACCTTTAAAAGGGCCTCCCTTATACTTTCAGGGGATGCATTTTCTATGCCTATATCTCCGTCCTTAGTACCCAGCTCCCTTGGAAGAAAGGCATGCTTGCACCCAGGAATCTTTTCAGAAATAGTTCTTCTTATCCTTTCTCCTGCAAAGTCAGGATCTGTAAATATTATAACCCCCCTTTTTTTCGCAGCCTGCCTTATCCTTTCCATTATACTGTCGTTTATGCCAAATCCCGAGGTTATTATAACATCTGCATCCACAGCTCTTTTTACAGCGCTAACATCATCCTTCCCCTCAACCACTATTACTTCCTTTATCACAAAATCACCCCGTTTTATTTTTTGCAGATATACATATTAAATATATCAAAAAATAAGGCGGATTTTCCGCCTTATTTTAAAATATACACATTTGTATAATGTGTGGACCATGATCTTCCCATTTGCTCCGGTGGGAAATAAAGGTCTATGACGTTTCCTTTAACTGCTCCGCCTGTGTCCGCAGCAATAGCGTATCCATAACCTTCAACATAAAGCCTTGTTCCAAGTGGAATTACGTTTGGATCTACTGCAACGGTACTATAACCGTTAGGATCACGCTTTACTTTCATTCCTGATGCAGTAATTCCACTTGTTGTTGGAGTATGGGGCGGCCCTACAGTGTAGGAAGTTGCTTTCATTCTTAATTTTTTGACGTAGTAAACCTTTTCTCCTCCTCTTGAGGGCATGAACCATGAAAGTGCACCTACCGATATTATTTTATCCACAGGAGCTTTTTTTATGGTTTGGCTTACCGTTTCCCTTGCAACCTCTTTACCATTCTCATAGGTTACCTTTATTGTGGTTATCCTTTCTCCATCTACTCCATCCCGGATAACCTTTGTAGCACCCTTTTCAAGATTATTATCCGTCTGTTTTATGGTTTTATAGGCTATGGTATCGCTTTTGGTAATTATTTCCTCAGTCACCCTGACAATAGTGATTTCTTTATTTACAGTAAGCATCTCTTTAAGGCCAGGGTATACTTTGTCCTTTTCGTTTACAACTATTCCTTCGGATCTTAAAACATCCTCTACCGTATCTTCCGATGTAGTTATGTTAAGTACCTTGTCTTCCACTTTAATCGTTATTGGAAAAGCCCTCTTGATTGTGATTTCCATATCATCCTTTATCCTATGTTCTAGCCCGGGTAATACCTTATCCTTCTGACCAACTTCGATATTAGCTGATGATAAGACATCCTTTACGCTTGACTTATAAGTTGCGACATTTATTCTTTCACCATCCACCACAATTGTGACTTGTTTTTCTCCCATTGAAAATGCTATAAGGCTTATTACTGTTGCAAGAACTGCAATTACTATTACCCGCCAGTTACCTGAAAAACTCTGTCTTAACTTTTGCATCAACAGATTTTTTAAATTAACCATATTTCCCTCCTTCTGTGGACCAGGGGCGCTCTGGTATTATATCCTAAATAGGATTTAATGTCAAATTTCCCCGTTCCACCTTTAGTTGGTATAAACAATTAAAGGAAAATGCCTTAATGGGCATAACATATTCATTTGTATTCATATTAAAAATTATGAACATAAATTATTCCGTTTATACCTTATACCAACCTTCGGAGGTAAATCACTACTATTATATACAAAAAACAGAGTTTTTTTGATTGTTATATATGTCCATTATTCATGTTAACCTTGAATTTTCTCTAATTTTCTTAAATTTTATTTGATTATCTTTATAAAATAGAAACCGGGCAGATGCCCGGCATTATTTTACAACTTTAATGTATTTGCTAAACTCTAAAATTTTGTTATCGCTGTATGCAACCTTTGCAGTTTTGGTCATTAGTTGCAGTTACCTTTTGTTTTATATCTTTAACATCAAATTTTAGCTCATCTATATCTTTTTTTATGTCTTTTTCCATACTATCCAATTTAACAAGAATTTGTTTAAACAAATCCTCCATAAAAATGATCTCCATGAATTAATTGTTATTAATATTATAACCTATTTATTCATTTCAAAAAAGAAGTCATTTCTCAATATTAAATAGCTGACACGCATTTTCATAGGTTATTCTCTTTATTGTTTCGTAGTCCATGCCCCTTATCTCAGCAATCCTATTAATTATATGAACAAGGTATGAAGAATCATTCCTCTTACCTCTATATGGAACGGGAGCCATATATGGGCAGTCCGTTTCAACAAGGATTCTATCAATGGGAAGCACTGAAACTGTGTCAACTGCCTTTTTTGCATTTTTGAAGGTTACAACCCCCGTAAAGCCAAAATAATAGTCGTGCTTTAAAACTTCCTTTGCAAACTCAGGACTTCCAGAGTAGCAGTGAAGCACTCCCCTTACTCCCTTAAACTCCTTTATAACCTTTAATGTATCCTCATGGGCTTCCCTGTCATGTATTACAACAGGCATATCAAGGCTTCTGGCAAGATCCATCTGTTCTCTAAAGGCCCTTAGCTGAAGCTCCCTGTCGTAGGGCTCATAATAATAATCAAGCCCTATTTCTCCAACTGCAACTATTTTTTTGTTTTCAAGAAGCTCCCCTATTTTATTTATGTTTTCAAGGGCAGCTTCAGGATATTCAGGATGAATTCCGACAGCTCCATATATAAAGTCATATTTTTCTGTGAGCTCAAGGGTTTTATAACACCCCTCAAGGCTTGCTCCACAGTTTAAAACCTTCTCTACCCCTGCCCTTCGTATTTTATCAATTACTTCTTCTCTGTCATCCTTAAAGGCTTCGTCATCGTAATGTGCATGTGAGTCGAATATCATTTTTTCACCCCTTTTGTACCTTTTATTTTATCAAAAACTAATACAATAGATAAATACAGGTAAATATAGGCTGTTTATAGCATTGCCATAAACAGCCTATAAAAATTACTTCACCTGTGCTCCTGTCTCTATCTCTCCATCAACAGTTGCAAGCAGAAGCTTTTCCTTGTTTGGGGTTGAAGCCGCCAGTATCATTCCATAGGAATCAACTCCCCTTAGCTTTACAGGCTTAAGGTTTGCAACGAGTATTACCTGCTTTCCTACAAGCTCCTCAGGAGTGAAGTGCTTTGCAATACCTGAAACTACCTGTCTTATCTCTCCGCCAAGGTCTACCTTAAGCTTTAAAAGCTTATCTGCACCCTTTATCCTTTCACATTCAACAACCTTAACAACCCTTAAGTCTATTTTTGAAAAATCGTCTATTGTTATCTCTTCCTTAATTGGCTCCATCTTTGGCTTCTCTGCCACCTGAGCCTGCTTCATGGCCTCTTCCCGTATTTTATCAAGCTCTGCAAGCTTCTTCTCAACATCGATTCTAGGGAACAGAAGCTCTCCCCTTTGAACCTTTACGCCAGTCTTAGTTTTGCCAAATTCCTTTATGCTGTCCCAGGTTAAAATATCAGCATCAAAATTAAACTGCTCATTTATCTTCCTTGAAGTATCAGGCATAAAGGATGATATAAGAATTGAAACTATTCTTATTGCTTCTGTGAGGTTATATAAAACTCCTGCAAGCCTATCCCTTTGTGCCTCGTCCTTTGCAAGCACCCATGGCATAGTTTCGTCTATATACTTGTTAGCCCTTGATATAAGCTTCCATATTTCATCCATTGCATCGCTTATTCTAAGCCTGTCAACAAGGCTCTCAACCTTTGAATGAGTTTCAACGGCAAGCTTTCTAAGGCTTTCATCGAATTCTCCCTCAAACCTTCCCTCGGTTATAACTCCTCCAAAATACTTTTCAATCATTGTAAGGGTTCTTGATACGAGGTTTCCAAGGTCGTTTGCAAGGTCTGAGTTTATCCTCTTTATGAACATCTCATTGTTGTAAAGGCCGTCTGAGCCAAAGGGTATCTCCCTTAAAAGATAATATCTTATTGCATCCACACCAAAGTGATCTGCAAGGACAACGGGGTCAACCACATTACCCTTTGACTTAGACATCTTGCCTCCATCGACAAGGAGCCATCCATGCCCAAATACCTGCTTTGGAAGTGGAAGATCAAGTGCCATAAGCATTATGGGCCATATAATAGTGTGAAATCTTATGATATCCTTTCCAACAAGGTGTACGTCTGCAGGCCAGTACTTTCTATAGAGCGTGTCATCATCGCTTCCATATCCAAGGGCAGTTATATAGTTTGAAAGGGCATCAACCCATACATATATAACATGATTTTCGTCGAAGGTTACAGGTATTCCCCACTTGAAGGAAGTTCTTGAAACGCAAAGGTCCTCAAGGCCCGGCTTTAAGAAGTTGTTTATCATTTCGTTCTTTCTGCTCTCAGGCTGAATGAAGTCAGGATGCTCTTCAATATGCTTTAAAAGCCTATCCTGATATTTTGACATTCTAAAGAAGTACGCTTCCTCCTTTGTAAGCTCAACTGGCCTTCCACAGTCAGGGCATTTTCCATCTACGAGCTGAGTTTCTGTAAAGAAGGATTCACAGGGTGTACAATACCAGCCTTCGTAGTGCCCCTTATAAATATCTCCCTTTTCATAGAGCTTTTTAAATATCTCCTGAACGGCCCTTTCATGATAATCATCTGTGGTTCTTATAAACCTGTCATAGGAGATGTTAAGCAGCTTCCAGAGGTCCTTAATACCTGCAACTATTTCATCTACATATGCCTTTGGCGTTGTTCCCTTCTCCTTTGCAATTCTTTCAATTTTCTGGCCGTGTTCATCTGTTCCCGTTAAGAACATTACATCATATCCCGTAAGCCTTTTAAACCTTGCCATTGCATCAGCTGCAACGGTTGTATAGGCATTTCCTATATGAAGCTTATTGCTTGGATAGTATATAGGGGTTGTAATATAATAGGTCTTTTTTTCCATGATATTTCTCCTTTCTATTATGGTAATATAATCTATTGTGCTACTACTGTGAAAAGCCAATTGGAATAAAAGTAGAAAATGTCTACAGGTAGGCGCTGCGATAAAAAATATATTTCATTCACCAGTACGCTTAGCAAAGAAATTCTAAGGCTTGGGATTTGAAAAATCAAGAACTTTCGTTAAACTCGCTTCTCTTAAGTCACGAAAGTTCTAGGGATTTTTTTGCATCCCTTCGCCAAGAATTTCTAATTGCTCGCTTTATGTGAATTTCATATATTTTTTATCTCCGCTTATGCACTACAAAACGTTAAGGTAAATATAAAAGCTTTCTTAGATTAAGTTTAGCTATTAATATTAAAACTGTTTTCATAATCATGTGGTGAATTTTGTTTCATAAAAATAAAAACCCCGCTCCCTAATAGATAGGGGCGAGGTACCGCGTTACCACCCTAGTTCACCTGTACTTCACAGCACAGGCCTCAGCAAGTGACTATCATCACTGTGCAATGTAACGGTTGCACCCGTAACAGCCTACTAAAGTTCAGCTGCCATGCTCCAGAACCATCTTCACATATCCCTCCACCACCGGCTTTCACCTTACCCGGCTCTCTTTAGGCTTTAGAATATGATACTCTTTCCTTCACAGCATCTTTTTATTATAGTACATAATTTATTAAATTATGTCAATATAAAATCTCCTCTATCTTTGAAAATATTCTGTTTAACATAAGCCCCGGACCTCTCATCTGATATATCTCAACAAAATATCCCTGTCCCATAACATCATCCCTTCCAACGGCCTTAAGTATGACCTCATCCTCTCCATCTCCGTTTATATCAATAACGTCCTCAAGGGTTCTTACATAGTAGGAATACCTTCTTCCAGGCCTCGAGCCAAAATTATATATCCTCCTCATACCATTCTTTATGTCATATACCTCAAGAAGCTGTATATTCCCCTTTTTAAATGTCATATTATTTCTAAACACATGGGATACTATTACGCCCTTATCTATCTTTGAAATGCTGCTCACTTCCCTTACATTAAAATCCCTTTTGCCTTTAAAAATAAACTTGCTGCCGTTAAAATCATAAAAATACAGCAGTTTCTTTTTATCTCCATCACCCACAACTGCAATTCCATTATCCACATAAAAGCTCCTGGGGATTATGTCCTCACCTATTTTACCTGAATATACTTTACTTAGCTTTTCTTCATGGAATTTAAAAACCTCAACATCCCCTCCCCTTCCAAGTACAACCGCCTCATCAATACCATCCTTATCAATATCTCCACACCTTAGAGTCAAAATATTTGAAAGGGATACTTGTCCCTCTGCATATACGCTTCCACTGCCATCAACCAGAATTATTTTGTTTTGCGGACTTATTCCGCATAAATCCATACCCTTTTTGAAAGTTCCGCTGCAAATGAATTGTATTGGCATATTTACCCTATAGATGAACTGACCTATAAGCTCCTTTCCAACAGGGTTTAGCCTGTAGACTTCTGTGTATTTAAGCTTGTTTGATATTCTTATAAGGGATTGTTTTCCCTCTATATCTATTATTGCCAGATATTTTCTTCCAAGGGTCTTCATATAAAGCTCATCCTGGGACAGGCTTAAAAGATTATCCCCCTCAAAGCTTTGAAAATATTCGCTGGATGTATAAATTTTATGAAGTCCTATTAACCCTATATCATTAAGCATGAAATACGAAATCCATCTTAAGGATGACAGCACAAGAAGGATTGTCGATATAATATATACAATCCTGTTTACAGAAACGTTGTCTGCCTTTTTATTCTTCTCAGGGTTATTGAATACAACGCAGGTACCCGAGGCATTGTCGTGGAAGGTTTGAAGCCCTTTGTCAAACAATCCATATATATATCCGATATAAAACAGGGAAGATGCAAACCTGTATATCTCCCTTTTAAGGCATATTGCAAAGTCGTATTTTACAAGCTTAACTCTTAAAAGCATCATGCCGATTGTTGCACCAAAGAGCGCTGTTGTTATGTATCTGTAGAGGAAAAATATTAAAAGGCTTATAAGGTATCCCCATACGCCAAGTAAATCAAAAAAAAGATATATTATGGAGAATATAATATAATCCACTATAAAGGCAGCAAGGCGGGAAACAATAAGCATGTAGTTCATATAATCACCTAATACTTATGTTTCCCACTTTCTTTCATTTTAGACCACAACCTTTTATTTACCTTAACTTGTTGTGTTGCTCTGAAAAGTTCATTGGAATAAAAGTAGAATACTTCCTTTGTGCAGAAAGTTTTTTTAGTCACTTAAAAAACATATAACATATGTACACTGCTGCCAGGCTTCCTGCTATGTGGGCAATAAGGGCTGCCGGGAGGCTGTGCCTTACTTTTTTAATCTGACAGACTCCAAAGTAAACTGACAGGGTATAAAATATTGTCTCGGTTGACCCCATCATAACTGCTGCAATTTTTCCCTCAATGGAATCTACTCCGTAGGTTTTCATTATATCGGTCATAACCCCCAGTGCGCCGCTTCCCGACAGGGGCTTTATGACAATCATCGGGATAACCCCTTCAGGTATATTTAGAAAATGGGATAACGGGCTAATAATGTTTATAAGATAATCCATGGCCCCCGATCTTCTAAATACGTCTATTGCAAAAAGCATGGTGAGAAGGTATGGCGCAATCCTGTACACCGACTGGAACCCATCCTTTGCCCCTGCGACAAAGGTTTCGTATACCTTAACCCCCTTTAAAATGGCGGTAAATAAAATAATCATAATAAGTATCGGTATTATAAAAACGCTAAACCCCATAATCTAAACCTCATCTATAAAATCTTTTTAAAAATATACTTGATATAATTCCCGATACAAGGGCAATGATCGTTGTAATAACGCCTGGAAGTATTATTTCCGTTGGATTTGAGGACTTAAGACCTGACATAATGGATAGAACGGTTGTAGGCAGAAGCTGAATGCAGGCTGCGTTTACTATAAGAAAGGTTACCATGTAATCCGATGCCCTCTCCCTATCAGGGTTTATCCGCTGAAGCTCCTCCATTGCCTTTATTCCAAAGGGGGTTGCTGCATTTGAAAGTCCCATCATGTTGGAGGCTATATTCATTATGATAGCCCCTGACGCCTTCTTGTTCTTCCTTTCAAGCCCCGGAAATAAAAGCTTCATGGGAAAGGAAAGTACCTTTGCAATAAAGTCCACTATCCCTGCCCCTTCGCACAGCTTCATAATCCCTGACCATACTGCCATTATCCCCCCAAGTCCTATTAAAAGCTCTATTGACTTCTGTGCAGACTCTGTCATAGTCTCCATAAGCCCTTTCCCATCGCCTTTAAGTAGGAAGGATATAATCCCTGCTATTATCATTAAAAACCATATCCAGTTGATCATTCCACCACCTCATAATAAATCTATGCGGTATTTTATGAAATCTGTACTTTTTTCAGTGGTGTCCATTACATCAATTTATAATTTAACTTGTTATGCTAGTACAAGACGCCAAAAATCCATACCCAATAGGGCAATAATGAATTAACTAATGGATATTTATATAAATCGAATTACTATAGTTTATATGAGAAAACTGATCGATAGGATAAGAGTAAATCGAGAGCAAAGAGAAAAGCTTATAAAAATTGTAAAGGCCCAAAAGTACGTGAACAGCTACTAGCGATACGAATAACAACAAAAAAGGGAGATCGATGTTCTCCCCTTTTCTATCATCAACCAATCACCATCCACTGACCACTATCCATTATTCTATAATTCCAACATGGTTTGATTAAAACTCCGTTTGGTATCCTAGATTTTTCAATGCCTTGAATCGTGTCCACGGGCAAATTTTTTCGTAAACCTTCAGTCGTGTAAAAACCTCCGATGTCCCATAAATTAATTTCCATTTAATTCATATTATAACAAATTAATCATATTTGTAAAACTAAATTTTTTCTGTATTATATATCAAACCCTATCTTCACATTCTTCATTTTCTTCTGTTCAGGAGGCTTTGCAGCGTAAAGGCATATAAAGTAAAAAACAGGCTTCTCAAATCATGCTTTGAGAAGCCTGTTTTTAGTTTGATAACCAATATCTTATATCTGATGAGGCTGGTACCGATCCTGCCACCTTTTAAAAATTATTCTTCACTCCCAACAATTGTTGCCTTTACCTTCAAATCCTCAGGTATAGCAATATTAAGCTTCTCTGCAGCATCTAGATTTATCACAAGCTCCGTATCTGAAAGAGAATCTATTGGCATGTCCTTTGGATTTTTTCCCTTGAGTATTTCGACTGCCATTTCTCCGGTTTGATATCCAAGCTTATAATAGTCTATACCTTCAGTGGCAAGTGCTCCCAGCTTCACCTCATCCTTTACAGCACCTATGATAGGTATCTTCTTTTCTGCGCAAAGGGATGCTATCATGGCCATCGACGATGCAACAAGATTGTCAGCCGGAGCGTATAGAACGTCTATATTATTGGTTAGGGAACCAATTGCCTGTGGAATCTCGTTTACATTTGTAATGCCCGAAGTAACTATTTCCAGGCCAAACTCAGAAGCTAACTTTTTAGCCCTCTCAACCTCAACCTCTGAATTAACCTCGCTTGTATTATAAAGTATTCCAACCCTCTTTGCCCCTGGCAACAGCTTTTTTAATAATTCAAACTGTTTCTCCATAGGAGCTGCATCAGTTGTTCCTGCAACATTCGTCCCGGATACCTCGAAGGATTTAACAAGCCCCGCCTTCAATGGGTCAGTTACTGCCGTAATGAGTATCGGAATTTCCTTTGTTGCGTTATAGGCTGCTTGAGCTGATGGCGTTGCAATGGCCAGGATCATATCTACCTTATCTGATACGAAGTTCTCTGCAATTAATTGAGCTGTGGGTATATCCCCCTGCGCATTTTGAAAGTCTATTTCCAAGTTTTCTCCTTCCTTATACCCGTTGGCCGCCAGGGCGTCAATAAATCCTTTTCTGGCATCATCCAGAGATTTATGCTCTACAATCTGTGAAATCCCAATTTTAATTTTGTTTTCCCTGTGCTTTGAAGAATTTGATGATGTGCCTCTTGTACACCCTGTTAATACAGACAAACACAATGCAAAAATCATAATTGAGTAAACAACTTTCTTTTTACCTTTCATACTCATTTCCTCCTTAAATTTTCAAATTATGATTTCATAATCCAATCCATCATTTTTCAGTGTATAAAAAAACAGACCTCCTCCCATGGGGCGAAGGTCTGTTCACGGTACCACCCAAATTTATTGCTCTTTTAGATAACGGCATACACCGGCTCAGCCTAATCTCAGTTGCGATTTCAGCCTGCTACTTAAGGGTGAATTTCAACAGCCATAGTCTGCGGGTTCTCAGCTCCCCCCGCTCTCTGTAAAACCTCCTGCTGATTACTTGTCCCTATCATTGTATTTTTATGGCAGCAATTTATTTATACATATTATATCAGTTTTGTAAAAATTATCAATTAAATAAACTTAATATTTAATGCTTCCAGGTAAATTTTAAAAGGTTTTCTGGTACATATATCCACTAACACTATCTGATGAAGCTACTATGGCACCTTCTCCTGGATGGAAGGACAAAAAGGGATTATTTAAGAAATAATTAATATGTTTTTAATATTCTGTGAGGCATCATGTGTTATAATATATAAAACTAATGGGGTAATGACATCCTGGTAGGGCTCCAGAATGTGGAGGTGGAGAGATGCTTTTTAAACCCGATGAAGTTGCCAACCTTAAGAAGGGCAGCAAAGTACTGGTAGAAATTAAGGAAGGAGATGTAAGGGTATTAAAAAGAAACTACTGTGGTGTGTATGAACTTTACAACATGAACAACCCATATATATCGGAATACTTTGAAGACCTGAACCTTTTTAAAAACCGATATGGAAGTGTTCATAAAAAATTTCCACTATATAACTTATCAAGGCAGCGCCTTGATATATATCCAGCAGCAGAACGTATGGAGCTTAATGAGATGATGAAATGGTTTTCCGACTACGGTAAAATACTTTATATAAAATCCGCTAAAGTTGGAACGCTGACCATTGAATACTACAGGTGGATTTCAGATATGGAAAACACAGTTTCCAACTTTCAGATTGTAAAGGATGGAGATGAATTCACATTAAATATAGCTGTGAGAAATTCCAGTGAAAGAATGGAAATGGTTGGGTAAATTAAGCGGGCAGGCAAAAAGTCTGCCCCTATTAATACATGCCATCCATTCCTGGCAAAATTCTTTAGGATGGAGAATTTCACATCATTCTTTGTCATAGTTTCATCAAACTATTATCCCCCAACTCTTTTTACAAAATTTACAGCATCCTCCCTGGTTTTAATATTGCCATAAAAGGCCTGCTCCTCCACCATCTTTAATAATTTTCCTATCCTACTGCCCTCTGCACCGGTGATATCCATTATATCCCTGCCTGTTAGAAACTTTTTCCTGCTGCTTTCATATCTATAATATCCATCAATTAAATTCAATATAAAATCGGAGTATTTTCTGCTTTCTCCATCTTCATCTAAAAGGCTTCTTGTGGCAGTTATATCATAAAGTGAGCATAGAAGGACGTCTATGGTGTTATCCTGTAAATCTGCAAACAGCCTGTAAAGTGCCCTGTCCGATGCACCCTGCTTGAATAGTCCAAGTATTCTCATGTGCCCTGCAATGATGCTTTTTATTATCTCCCTTTGCTTTATGGACATGGCAAGCCTTTTAGCTATCTCTTTAAATTCCTGAACTCCTATTTTCTCATGCCCTCTAAAGCTTACAATACCCCCATCCATATTTACTGCCTTCGGCTTTCCTATATCATGGAGAAAGACTCCTATTTTGGTTGTATATATTCTTTTTCTTCCGTTTATGTTTTCATCAAGATGATTTTTTATTTTTCCGCCATGCTCAGTATCAAATATGTTGCTTATATTTTCCTCGAAAAACTTTAAAGTGAGAAGGGAGTGGGTGTATGCATCAACAACGTGGTATCTGCACTTTCCAAGTTTCTTCATAGGCCTTATAATTGGAAATATCCTTTCAAGAAGATTGAGCTCATCAAGCTTTTTAATGTATACATGGCTCCTATCGCTTTCAAATATTTTATAAAGCTCCTCTAAAATCCTCTCGCCTGGCATAATGTCTAAAAGATATGCCTTATCCCTTATGATCTCAGCTGTATCTTCATCTATTGTAAAACCAAGCCTGCTTGCAAACCTGACGGCCCTTACCATTCTTAGGGGATCATCACATGCTGCACTGTTTGAGACAAACCTTACAACCCCTTTTTCTATGTCCTCAATTCCTCCTGTAATATCTATTGTTTCAAAGTTCTTTAAATCAATGGCAAGGGCATTTATTGTAAAGTCCCTGTTTTTAAGGTCCTCATATATGTTAAAACCCCTTAGATTTGTAAAATCTAATACAGTTTTATCCACAACAACCCTTGCAACATCGCTGTGCATATTGACATAAGAGCCACTTAAAATTTCCGCAATATCCCTGGCAGTGCTGTGGCAGTCTCCATTTACCGCAAAGTCATAGTCGGAGGGAGTTCTTTTCATAAACATATCCCTAACTGCGCCGCCAACCATATAAATTTCAAGGGATTTGTTCTCTGCATATTTTCTTATTATATCTATATAATTCATTAAATATCCTCCTAGGCAGTTTCATAGGCCTCTCCAAATATTGTCTTGTTCTTCCTTATGTATCCCTTTTCAACAAGGACCTCCAAGGTTCTTATAAGGCTATCCACATCCCTAACCCTATTTCCATCTAACTTGTTTAACAGGCTTAAAAGATCGTCTGGATATACTGGGAGGTGGGGCTTTATCATTTCATAGAGCTCGATGTCCTTTTTATTAAGCATTTCAAAGAGCTCATCAAATGGATTTTCCGTATGGTTGCTTGTACTCTTTGCCATTCTTATCCTTACGGGTATTGTTCTTCCAAAGATAGCCGAGGATATAAAGGCATCCCCCGAGCGGAGGTATGGAAGCCTCTTTGCCTCCTCAGGGCTTATATCAGTTTCCTTCTGTATGGTTTCTATATCCGATGCCCTTACCGTTCTAAACACAAGCTTTGTGTTTAGCTGTGCCGTTACGGTTTCATCAAGAAGTGTGGGCCTCTGGGTTGCAAGTATTAAAAATACACCGTACTTTCTTCCCTCCTGGGCTATTTCCTTTATAATGGACTTTGCAGAGGTTTCGTATCCCTTTGGAGCG
Organism: Fonticella tunisiensis; assembly: GCF_004364155.1. Taxonomy (GTDB): domain Bacteria; phylum Bacillota; class Clostridia; order Clostridiales; family Caloramatoraceae; genus Fonticella; species Fonticella tunisiensis. The sequence continues at coordinate 27,547 of NZ_SOAZ01000027.1, forward strand.
AAATTGTGGCTCTCGTCAAAGGCAAGCACAAAGGGAGGGAAAAACTCTGCCGCCTCTCCCCTTTGAAGGCCGTCCCTGTAATCCCTTCTTTTGTGATAGAGGTTGTTTATGATGTAGGTTGCAAAAACGTTAAGTATTTTAATCTGCCCCTGAACCACAGCCATTTTACCCTCAAGGAGGCAGTTTTCAATCATCTTTATATCGTTTGTAAACAATCCTTCCCTGTAAAGGCTCTGTAGCCTCCAGTGAACTCCATTTACCGAGGCCGAAGGAAGGCTTCCGTACTGCCTATATATTTCAAGCATCCTTTTGTATCTATCCTTTTCTATTTCATCCTCTGCACCGTTTAATCTATCCTGTATTTTCTTTTCGCTTCCAAGCTCCTGTGCTTCCCTTAAAAGGGAAAGCCTTTCTTCAAATGTAAAATAGGTGTCCCTTGGCTTGTGGATCTGGCTTATTACGTTTACCATAGGCTCGGTTAATGTTCCTGCAGATGCTGCACCTATAAGGCTTATTAGGTCGTTGGTGCTAAGATCTGTAAACTTAACACCTATGTGCTTACCTATTTCAAGGCATTTAAACTTGTTTGAAAAGTCCCCCCTGTATTTTTCATCAAGGCCGTCGGAGGATAGGGTAAAGTCCATTTCATAATGGGGGTCAAGTACAACCGTTGGAATGTTCAGGGACATAAGCTCCTCAAGTATTACCCTCATTCCAAAGGACTTACCGGAACCTGAGCCTCCGAATATTCCAATATGGGGGTACTGCTGCATTGATCTTATATCAAAAATGAAGGGAACGCCTGTCTGGGGATATATCTTCCCGTCCTGAAATATACACTGAAGATCCCTGTATTCATCCTCCAGGGTTTCATTTAGTTCCTCAGTGCTTTTGATAACCCCAAGGACAAGCCCCTTATCAGGGGATGATTTTACAAAGAGATCCTTAACCTCATGAAACTCTGGGAGCCTTACCCTGGAGCCCGTTGAAACAGGGTATTCAGTTTCAACTATAAGCCTTACCCTTGCAATGTAGATAGTGTTGTCATCAACGTTATATCCAAGGCTTCTAAGGGACTGAAGTACCTTGCTGTCGGCCATCTCACCGTTTATGTTTAACGGTATGTATTTGTTGTAAGAAGTGGTTTCAACTACCTCCCCCCTTAAATTTCCCTGGGACTCATCCTCGATTATAAGAATCTGGTTTATTTTAAAGGGACTTTTATCCGATACGACATAAACCTCCTGCTGGTTTGTAATTCCCGCTACCTGCATATAATAACCTCCTATCCTCTTTTACTTCTTTTAGGGTTTAAGAGCATTTCCCTTATTTCCCTGCTTATGGTGCTTTCCACAAGGCTTTTTACCATTTCATCCGTTACCTTTACCTCTTTATCAACTATATCAAGCCATAGTGGTATTCCCCTTCCCTTCTCAGGGGTCAGTGTATATATTAAATCCGCATATTTTAGTGCCTCTACATACTGCTCCTCAATAAAATCAAGGCCTGCAACCTGGGGATCCTCTGAAAGCCTTACATAGCAGCTTTTTATACCGCTCTCGGATTTTTTTGATTTCAAATCCCTTCTAAATTCCAGCATCTCACCTTCATTTAAAATGCCAAAGAGTACCTCCCTGTCGTATAAGATGCTGTCATTAAGGTTAAGCTCTGTCTTTAGTATCTCTGCTATGTCCTTAGTCTTAACTTCCTCTGTAATGCCTATTATTATCTTTCCTGTAGATATTGCCTTTTCCTTAAACTTTTTCCATTCAGATGGACAGTCTATTCCATAGTGCATAAGAGAACCGTCCATGAATATGACCTTTGATGAAAAGCTTTCCATTGCAAAGGACGCTGCCTGAAGTTCAAGCTTTGACATTCTGGCCCTTCTTTTAAGCTCATCCTCTGCCTGTCCATCTTCATCTTCAAACAGTGGAACATATACGTCCTGAAGAATTATGTCTTCCTCCTTCGGAAGAGTGGATTTTGCCATTGACTGTATAAGTGATATGTAGTGGGGGTATATTCCTCCATAGCTGTTTATTGAACCATCAACTCCAACAATCCCCCTTTTTTCAGTTATATTTTCAATCTCGTAACCACTCAGCTTCTTAAGGGATACGGGTTTTCCCATTTTGTCGTATATTATAGATTTAATTTTATTTCTCTCTAAACCTTCATACATCTCTTTAAACTTCTTATCTACGGCCATGAGCCTTCCCCTAAGGTCCTCAAGCTTCATTTAATCACCTCGTATATAATTTTAGTACATTAATAATAATTTTTAAATAATGAGTGTCTTTAAAGCAAAACTAGCTCTGCATGAAACAAAATTCACCACAAGATTATGAAAACAGTTTCTAGATTAACCCGCTTTTCAGTTCAGAAACTAAGCGGAGATAAAAAATATATGAAATTCATATTTTTCAAATCCCAAGCCTTAGAACTTCTTTGCAAAGCGTACTGGTGAATGAAATATATTTTTTATCGCAGCGCCTACCTGTAAACATTTTCTGCTTTTATTCCAATGGGCTTTTCAGAGTGGCACAAAGTGTTAAATTAAATAAGATTATTTAACATTTTACAAATTCATCCTTTACAGTATTGACTTTAATTGGTATTTTTGTTATTATCTAATTGTTAATTGTCGAACATTGTTGAAGAGGAGGGAATAAGGTATGAAGTCTACAGGCATAGTAAGAAGAGTGGACGAGCTTGGAAGAGTAGTTATTCCAATAGAATTAAGAAGAACGCTCGAAATCGCTGAGAAGGATGCCCTTGAAATCTACGTGGATGGTGAGCAGATAATATTAAAGAAGTATCAGCCAGCATGCATATTCTGCGGAAACGCAAAGGACGTTGTAAACTTTAAGGGTAAGAATATCTGCCAGAGCTGCCTTGGTGAATTAAAGGGTGAATAAGATACATATAACCTGTGCCTGTGGCACAGGTTATTTTACTTTCAGTTATTCCATATCGATGCTATATTTATATACCTCGGACTTTGGAAGATCCCTCTCCTTCGCCACCCTTTTTATTGCTTCCTTCTTGCTCATCCCCTGATCTATGTACATCCTAATATGTTCCCCTATGCCCATTCCTTCAAACTGGCTTTTTGCTTCCTCCTTTATCTCCTCATCGCTTTTACCTTCAATGGCCAGAACGTATTCTCCCCTTGGTTCCTTTTCCTTATATATTTCAATTGCGTCAAGGAGGGATACCCTTTCTATTTCCTCATACCTTTTGGTAAGCTCACGACATATTGATATCCTCCTGTTTCCAAAGGTTTCATAGAAATCAGCCAAAGTTTTCAGGAGCCTGTGGGGGGCTTCATAGAAGATCATGGTTCTTCTTTCATCCCTTATTTCTTCAAGACGGGCCCTCCTTTCCCTATTATCCCTTGGAAGGAAGCCTTCAAACACAAACCTTGACGTATCAAACCCAGAAACCACAAGGCCGTATATTGCAGCTGATGCCCCCGGGATTAAGTATATAGATATATTATTTTCAATTGCAAGCTTCACAATATCCTCCCCGGGATCCGATATCCCTGGAGTTCCTGCATCGGTTGTGATAGCTACAACCTTCCCTTCCTTAACCATGTTTATTATCCTTTCTCCCATTTCCCTTTTATTGTGCTCGTGGTAGCTTATAAGGGGCTTTTTTATTTCAAAGTGGTTTAATAGCTTTAATGTCTGCCTCGTATCCTCAGCAGCTATTATATCCGCTTCCTTTAGTATTCTTATGGCCCTTAAGGTTATATCCTCAAGGTTTCCTATAGGCGTTGAAACAAGGTATATTATTCCCTCCATCCTACAACCTCCCGTATATTCTATTTATTTCATCTGTATATCTTCCATCCTCATTGTAAACGTATAGGGGTTCCTCCACTAAAAGAAAGTCTCCCCCTGCCTTTACAGCTTCAATCATAACCATTGAAGGCCTTTTGTTTATCTTTGGATGTATAAACCTCATCCTCTTTGGACTAAACTTGTTTTTATCAAGCCCAAGTATAATATCCTTAAGCCTTTCTGGCCTGTGTATCATATAGAGCCTTCCTCCACCCTTTAGAAGCCTTGATGCAGTAAATATTATCTCGTCAAGGTTTATAAGTATTTCATGCCTTGATACTGCCTTTTTGTCATGGGGGTTTATGATTCCTGTGCTTCCCTTTTTATATGGAGGGTTTGTTACAACAACGTCAAAGGAGTTTACGCCTATGTCCTTAAAGCAATCCTTGATATCCCCTCTGTGTATTCTTATCCTGTCCTCAAGGCCGTTTAGCCTTATACTTCTTTCAGCCATCTCGGCAACCTCTTCCTGTATTTCAACCCCTATAATCTCCTTCGGTTCATATTTTCCATGAAGAAGAAGAGGTATTATTCCCGTCCCTGTTCCAAGGTCCACTACCCTTTCCCTCTTTTTAACCTTTGAAAAGCTTGATAAAAGGACTGCATCTATTCCAAAGCAAAACCACTCAGGGTTTTGTATTATTTTAAGACCTTTAAGTTCAAGGTCGTCTATTCTTTCGCCCTCTTTTAACATAAATGCCTCCCAAGTATTTTCTATTAATATTTTTGCCTAATATATTATAATTAAAAAGCAGTATAAAAACAAAAAGAAGTTAAATGGCGGACAATATAAAAAAAGGCCCATTTTGGGCCTTTTTTTATGTAATTATTCAGCAACTGGAGCACCTACGGGACAAACACTGCTGCAGTTTCCGCAGTCTATACAGCTATCTGCATCGATAACATATGTTGTATCTCCTTGACTTATAGCATTTACAGGGCATTCTGCTGCACATGCTCCGCAGCTTATGCATTCTGATGTTATTTTATATGCCATATGTTTCACCCCCCTTAGGATACACTTGTATCACATTCTATTTTAACATTATATAACAAATAAGAAAAGCAAATATTTTGATTTTAGCTAAATGTATACCAGAAATATAAGCCTATTACATTATTCATCGAGAAGAACATCTATGTCCTCTATCTCATCCTTAACCTGGCTTATTTCGCGGTGGATGTCCTCCTCTGAAATCTCCTTATGTTCATATTCACCCGATATGAGCTGAACAACATATATGGAGTATGTTCTTATCTCAAATTCATCCCTATTTACAGCTATTTTAACCTTAACACTTTCTCCAAGTATGTTGTTTTCAACAACCTCTCCTTCTCCATCGGGTGTTTTTACGATGGATCCTACCGTTGGCGTTTTCTTTCTTATATCCTCATAGGTACTCTGCTCATAGTTTAGGCAGCACATGAGCCTTCCGCAAAGTCCGGAGATTTTTGCAGGGTTTAGGGAAAGGTTTTGCTCCTTTGCCATTTTTATTGACACCGGCTCAAAGTCCCCAAGGAAGGTTGAACAGCAAAGGGGCCTTCCGCAAGGACCAATCCCGCCTACCATCTTTGACTCATCCCTTACACCTATTTGCCTCAGCTCAATTCTTGTTCTAAAGATGGCTGCAAGGTCCTTTACAAGTTCTCTAAAGTCTATCCTTCCGTCTGCAACGAAATAGAATATTATTTTATTGTTATCAAATGTGAACTCAACATCTATAAGCTTCATGGCAAGCCCGTGTTCTTCTATCTTCTTTAAACATATATCAAAGGCTTCCTTTTCCTTTGTTTTATTCTCGAGGTTTTTAGTCTTATCTTCTGGGGTTGCAATCCTTATAACCTTCTTTAAGGGAGCTACGATTTCGCTTTCATCAACTTCCCTCTTTCCTATGACCACTTCGCCAAATTCAAGGCCCCTTGCAGTTTCAACGATAACATAGTCTCCCTGCTCTATATCAAGTTCATAGGGATCAAAGTAATATATTTTGCCGGCCTTTTTAAACCTTATACCTACAACAGTAATCATTCTATACCTCCTGTATATTTAAAACCATAACCTCTATGGTTAACTGATAGTTGGAATTTTGCTTTAGTTTTTCACGTGTTTCCTTAATTGTATCTATTATCCTGCTGAGTTTATTATATGATACAAGCCGACTTTCCTCAACTAACAATTCATAAAAATCCGCATTAATTACAAGCTCCTTATCCCTGCTGTGTTTAATAATTATAATGTCCCTGTACCAAATTGAAAGTATATCTAATATATCATTTATTTTATCCTTATTTTTAACAAAAAAATCCGTAAGCTCCATAAGCTCCCCCGGCCTGCTCTTTGGAAGCCTCCTTGCAATATCTATAGTTTCAAGCCTGAGCTTTAAATAATTTTCATCGAAAAACTTAAGTGCTCTTCCAACTATTCCATCGCTGAAGTTTACAGCCGTTTTTATTTTATCCTCATCATAGTTTTGCTTCCTTAAAAAATTTTTAATACTATCCCCTGAAGTTCTTGCAAACCTTAAAATCTGACATCTTGACTGGATCGTTGGAAGTATTGAATTAAGGTTTTCTGCAAGCATTATTATAGTTGTATCCTCTGGAGGCTCCTCCAGGGTTTTAAGTATTGCATTTTGTCCCTGAACAGTTATATTATCTACCTTCTTTATAATAACGATCTTCCTATCCCCCTCATAGGGCTTTGTATATATTTCATCTATTATATTTCTAACGTTTTCAACCCCTATGGATTTCGTTTCTCCTGATATTATCTTCACATCGGGATGGTTATTATTTTTTATTTTTATACATGAACTGCATTTTCTACAGGGCTTTTCTTCTCCCCTGCATAAAAGGGAAGATGCCATATATAGCGCAAATATACTCTTCCCTGTTCCATCAGGGCCCGTTAATATATATGAATGGGATATTCTTTTGTTTTCAAAGGCTCTTTTAAAGGATTCCTTAACGAATTCCTGACCTACAACACTGAACAAATATATCACTCCTGTAAATTCTGGAATTTATATAAAATGTTTTTAAGGACCGAATATATCGGTCCTTATATCTTCTCAAACCTATCTACGTCAATTATAAATACTGTAGCCCCACCTATTGTAATTTCAACTGGAGCAGGAACATAGACCCCTGTCCCTCCAATTATTGGTGCCGGAGGCGACACTATGCCCTTTCTTGTTTTGCATACATCCCTAATTATGTCAAGAACTTCGTCAACCTTCTCCTTTTGAACTCCTATTAGCAGAGTTGTATTGCCCGCCTTTAAAAAGCCTCCTGTTGTTGCAAGCTTTGTAACACCATATCCCTTTTCGGTTATGCTGCTTATAAGCTCACCGGCGTCATCGTCATGGACTATGGCAATAATTAGTTTCATAATAACCCTCCCTTTAAAATAAAATCGATTTTATCCTTTATGATATGATGTATTTCGTCAATTCCAAGGGTTCCATCAATGGGTACTATCCTGCTGTACTTTCCCTTTATATTATTATAACCCTCAAGTACCTTTTTATGGAAGAGTATATTTTCCTGTTCAAGCCTATCGAGCTTACCACCTCTGTTTTTTCTCTTTATCCCTTCCTCAGGCGGGAGGGTTATAAGAAATGTAACATCAGGCTCCTCCCCTAAAACCGCATAGCGGTTTATGCTTTCTATCATATCCTCCCCAAGGCCCCTGGCGTATCCCTGATATACTATTGAGGAATCAACAAACCTGTCTGCAATAACTATCTTGCCACTTTCAAGGGCAGGCTTTATAACTTCATGTACAAGCTGCGCCCTGGATGCTGCATATAAAAGGGCTTCGCAAACTGAGTTCATTCCCTTATTTTCAGGATCAAGTATTATCTTCCTTATCTTTTCGCTTATAGGCGTTCCTCCAGGTTCCCTCGTAAATAAAACGTCATATCCCCTTGACTCAAGATGTTTTCTAAGAAGATTTATCTGTGTGGACTTTCCTGAACCATCGGGGCCTTCAAATGTTATAAACAATCCCCTCATGTGTACCTCCTGCTATTCAACAACATATATATAATTTGCTGTTCCATCTTCTATTCCGTTTAGTGGTATATTATTTGCCTTAATTAGTTCTATATATTCTATTATATCATAAGTTATGACTTCACCGGGAAGCACCACAGGTATTCCAGGAGGATAGGGTGCAATCATTTCTGCACTTATAAGGCCTGCTGACTCCTTAAATTTCACTTTTCTTTTTGGTCTGTAGTATGCCTCCCTCATATTGATTGATGGTTGAAACCCCGGCATTTTAAATTTTAAATCGATGGTTTTATCCTCCCTGTTTTTTTGTGATATTTCATATAATGCCTTATACAGCATCTCAAAGCTGTCCTTTGTATCCCCAACGCTTGATATAAGGGTTGCGTTATATATATCCGACATTTCAACCTGTATCCCATAATTTTTTCTAAGTATCTCCTCCAGCCTTCTTCCTCCAAAGGGAGACTTAATAACTATCTTTGTTAAGTCTACGTCATATATCGATGCCTTTCCTTTACATCCTTCGTCTAAGACTCTATAATAACCCAGCCTTGAAATTTTGTTTTTTAAATCATAAATATTTTCTAAAAGCTCATCTAAAAGTTCTTCTCCCCTCCTCTCCATTATGTGCCTTGCCGCATCTATTGAGGCCATGAGCACATAGGATGGGCTTGTACTCTGAAAGAGCCTCATCATAAACCTTACTCCATCAGGATCAATACCTTTGTTTACGTTTAAAAGTGCAGTTTGAGTAAGGGCCGGAGTTGTTTTATGAAGGCTTGCAACTGAGATGTCTGCCCCACACTCCATGGCACTTTTGGGAAGCTTTTTGCTAAAGGGAAGGTGGGCCCCATGGGCCTCATCAACCAGTACAAGCATATTTCTTTTATGGGCTTCCCTGACTATCTCCTCAAGATTGGAGCAGGTTCCATAATAGGTCGGATAGGTTAAAACGATTGCCTTTGCATCCCGGTTTTTATCCATCGTTTCTTTCACTTCATCAATGTCAAGGGAGACAGCAATGTTAAAACCATCGAGTACCGTAGGGTTTATATAGACTGCATCAAGGCTTCCTATTAGACAAGCCATGTGGACCGACCTGTGGCAATTTCTCTGAACAATTATCCTATCCCCCGGCCTCGTGGTGCCAAGTATCATGCTGTATATTCCCGAGGTGCTTCCGTTTATCAAAAAGAAGCTTTTATCCGCACCATAGGCCCTGGCTGCCATCTTCTCAGCCTTTAAAATCATTTCCTCGGGCATATGGAGATTATCAAGTCCCGGAACCTCAGTATTGTCCATTTTATATAAATTTTTCCTTATTATTTCAAGTTCTTCAAAACCCCTTCTATTGTTTTTATGCCCCGGCATATGAAAAGGGACTATGTTTTCATCTATGTATTTTAAAAGCCCCTCTAAAACAGGCATATCCTTCAACGCAATCAACTCCCGTCAGGTATTTTTTATTTTAATTATATTATATAGTTTTACAGTTTTTAAATAGACCAAAAATAACACCGCCGTTAGTAGTGTTTTGTTCTACACTTCAGCCTCCTTTTTTTAAATCCCAAGCCTTAGAACTTCTTTGATAAGGGTGCTGGTGAATGTTTGTAAATCGCTTTCGAAGTGTTACCTTGCTTATAGTATAAAATGATTAAGAGGTTCTCCCGCAGGAGTTTGTTTAAGAAAACGCTAAAAGAAAGGGCACTATGGCCTGCTTATCATAGTGCTCTTTATGCTTTGTCATTAAATAAGTTATAACTCATGAGCCTGTTACCTATAGTAGTTCCTTAATTTTCTGCATCTGTATTTTCTTAATTCTGTCCTTGTAAAAGTCATACAATATATGGTTTACTGGTACTTCCTTTATGCTGATCATACAAAGGGAACATATGTCTTTATCAAACAGCTTTATAGACTTTGACGTTTCTTCTCCGCATACAGAACATATCATAATATCACCATCACAAATAAATGTTATCCATATTATTCCCCTTTTTTTCCATATTATTCGCTGTTATAAAAAATTGATACAAACAGATATCAAAAACTTATTAGCGGCAGGCATTCAGAAAGGCCTAAAATATAAAACTTTCAAGCTTTAAAAGTCACATTGTAAATAAAAAATCACTCCCTAAGGAGTGATTATCTACATCTATATGCCTCTATTTTCTTTAAAAGGGCATTGCTAGGTTCAAAGTTAAAACTGTAGAGCTTTCCGTTCTTTTCAAATATACATCTATAAGCCTGCCCTCTTCTGCCGGTACATGTAAAGGTATATTCTTTTTCAACGTTTGGAGCCGCTGTATTTGATGGTAATTTTTCAAGGGATACAATGTTTTTTATATTAAGATTTAGTTCTACCCTTCTCTTATTTCCGTCAAACCTTTCAATTATAAGCTCTTTGTCGATAATAGCATATCTATATTTTCTTTTACTCTTTCTCCATGCAGTCAGTCCAAGAATAATTGATGCAGATAAAACTCCATATCCCACGTAATCGGATTTTTGAATTGCATCTCTTGCACTGTATAATATAAAGGCTACATCAAATGCAAGAACAACGTATATAATTTTTAATAAAAGCTTGATTAACCTTTGATATTTGTACTCAACTATTTCCCTGTATAACGTCCCCATGTCAATCTCCCTCTATTAATAGATTTAAACAAAGATGATTATACAACCTTTGGGACATAAAGGCGAACTTAAAATTAATCTTCTATATGTGTTTAAACATTAAAAGCGTTGTTTTAATGAAACTATTATGCTGTATCTCATAAGATAACTCTTAACCTTCATTTCTTTAAGTTTTACAAATGTTTTATCATATTAAAATATTTTTACTTCATTTTTCTGATTATATTTACAATTTGTCCTTTAGAAATCTATGTCTTTCCCGTCGTATATATTTTTAAGTACCATAATCATATCCTCACGTGAAGCCTTTACGGGGTTGACCCTTGTAGAACCTGAAAGGGAATTTTCAACCAGCAGGCTGAAGTCCCTGTCAAAATCCTCACTTGATATCCCCATTTCCCTAAAGGATAATGGTATATTAAGCTCCCTGTTTAAGTCCTTTATAGCCTTTATAAAATCATCCCTGCCTATCCTTTTAGCAAGATAGGCTAATCTATCCTTTACCTCATTGTCCCTTGAATTATACTGGAGAACATAGGGAAGCACCACTGCATTTATGAGTCCATGGCCATAGTTGTACCTTCCTCCTATTGAATGGGATATACCATGGGCCATTCCAAGCCCGACGTTTGAGAAGGCGCACCCTGCAATACACTGATAGTTATGCACCTTTTCTCTGCTCACTTCATCGCCATATTTATATGATAGTGGAAGATATCTATACAAGCCTTCCACCGCTCCTGCAGCTAAAACTTCAGCAAAATCATCTATGTTTTTGTTAATATAGCATTCAACTGCATGGGTCATTGCATCCATTCCCGTCTCTGCAACAACGTTTTTAGGCATTGAAAGGGTTATGGTGCTGTCGAGTATAGCTATATCAGGAACAAACGCTTCCGTCTTTAGCCCTTTTTTTATATTCCTATCAACATAGGTTACAACGGCTGCCCTTGTAACTTCCGTTGCCGTTCCTGAGGTTGAGGGTATTGCTATGAACTTTAATTTCTTTCTCTCCCGTGGAAGAGGTCTTTCAAGGGCGTTATCAAAATTAAGTTCAGGATATTCATAAAATAGTGACATGATCTTTGCAGCATCTATTGGAGAGCCTCCCCCAACACCAATAACCACATCCGGTGAGAATTTTCTCATTACCTCTAAACCGTCAAGCACCGCATCGGTTGTTGGGTTTTTAGTAATTCCTGAATATACGTGCACACAGCAGCCCTTTTCTTCTAAAATCGATTTTATCCTGCCTATTGTCCCATTTTCAAACATAGACTTTCCGCCCGTTACTATAAAGGCTTTTTTAAAATCAAGCTCCTTTAAGTACTCAATGGAGTTTTTTCCTGTAACTATGGCATCTCCATGGAATCTTAAAAATTTCATAGGTTATATCACCTCTAAAAATATACTAATGTTATTTATATTTTATATCTGCATTTGATTAAAATCCATAAATATTCTGTTAAATGGCAGTAATTGTATATTAAATTGTAGTTTGACTCTCTATAAATCTTTGTATGCGCCTTAGCGCTTCCAGAATGTTGTCCATGGAAGATGCATAGCAAGCCCTTATAAACCCTTCACCGCAGGCACCAAAGGCAGTTCCAGGAACGACTAATACCTTCTCTGTCATGAGCAGTTTCTCGCAAAACTCGTCCGAAGTCAAACCTGTAGATTTTATAGATGGAAAAACATAAAATGCACCTAAGGGCTCGAAACAATCAAGTCCCATCTTTCTAAACCCATTCACCAGTACACGCCTTCTCCTGTTGTATTCCTTCACCATTTCATTCACATCGTCTTCGCAATTTCTTAGAGCTTCAATTGCAGCATACTGTGCTGTTGTAGGAGAACACATGATAGCATACTGATGAATCTTTTTCATTGCATCGATCAATGCCGGATGTCCACATACATATCCCAATCTCCAGCCTGTCATTGCGTAAGCTTTTGAAAAACCGCTGACAACGATAGTCTTGTCCCTCATCTCGGGAAAGCTGGCAATAGATACATGGCTTGTTTCGTATGTGAGTTCAGCATATATTTCATCGGATAAAACGATCAGATCTTTATCCTTAAGCACTTCTACAATCGCTGCCAGTTCTTCTCTTGTCATAATAGCCCCCGTCGGATTGTTAGGAAAGGGCATGATGACAACTTTAGTCCTTGGGGTAATGGCCTCTTCAAGCTGCTGAGGTGTAAGCTTAAACTGATCCTCAGCCCTAAGATTAATAACTACTGGAGTTGCCCCTGTAAAGATAGTGCATCCTTTATAAGCAACAAAACTTGGTTCTGGAATAATGACTTCATCCCCAGGACCTGCCAGTGCTCTAAGGGCGATGTCAATCCCTTCGCTTCCGCCAACGGTAACAATAATTTGATCCCTTGGATCATACTCTAGATTAAACTTCCTATTTAAGTACTTTGCAATTTCCTCACGCAGTTCAAGAAAACCTGCATTGGAAGAATAGTGGGTATGCCCTTTTTCCAGAGAATAAATGCCAGCTTCTCTTACATTCCACGGCGTAACAAAGTCAGGTTCTCCAACTCCTAAGGATATAGCTCCCTTCATTTCATTCATTAAATCAAAATATTTTCTTATTCCTGAAGGAGGGATATTCTTTACATGTGTTAAGATCATATCCTCAATCTTCATATAATGATTACCTCCCTGTCATCTACCGGCTTATCTTCAAAAATAGTTCCCTTATCCTTATACTTTTTAAGTACAAAGTGTGTTGATGTGCTCAGAACAAATTCCTGAACGGCTAGTTTTTCCGATACAAACAAGGCTACTTCTTTCATAGTTTTTCCTTCTACGATCACCGTCAGGTCAAATCCTCCGGACATCAGGTAACATGCCTTTACCTCCGGAAATCTATAGATTCTCTCCGCAACCTTATCAAACCCCTCTCCCCTTTGTGGAGTCACTTTTACTTCAATTAATGCTATTACGCTTTCTTTGCTCGTCTTCTCCCAGTTGATTAGCGTAGTATACCCTACAATAACATTCTGTTCTTCATATTTTCTAATAGCTCCTCTCACTTCCTCAACAGACTTTCCTGTCATAATGGCTATTTCTTCTTCAGTATATTTGCTGTTTTTCTCTAAAATCTCAAGGATTTCTTCCATAAATCTCTAACCTCCTGATTTTTATATAATAAAAAACTCCTTCATCCATGAAAGGGACGAAGGAGTTTTTCGCGGTACCACCCTAATTAGTGCCTTAGGCACTCACTCTACTGGAATTAAACATTCCATTCCTCTGTAACGTGAGGACACGTCCGTCTCTAATGTGGGGATTAAAAACAATAATCCCCAGTTCTCGATAGGAAATTCAGGGGCTGCATTCCACAAAGTTCCACTACCGTGCTTGCACCATCCACCGGCTCGCTAAAAGTTTTCCTTTGTGTACTCCTCCCCGTCATAATTTTTAATCAATTTATTAGTATTTATCATTCATTATAATAAAAACAATACGACTACTCAATAATTTTTTAAATTTCTTCAAAGTTTGTTCATTGTAAAATTAAATGCAACAGATAGAATAAAAAAATAGCAACCATAGTGAAAATCATGTATGATATAGGTGTCTAATCCAAACATAC
>NZ_SOAZ01000028.1 GCF_004364155.1 Fonticella tunisiensis
CTGTATGTTTGGATTAGACACCTATATCATACATGATTTTCACTATGGTTGTTATTTTTTTATTCTATCTGTTGCATTTAATTTTACAATGAACCTATATTTTTTTGAGGAAAATTAAACCACACAATAAACTGCCCCTTTGATATGGTTATCAAAGGGGCAGTTTATTAATATTTATATATCTCCTGCAACTATTGTCTGGCTTCTATTTGGCCCGACTGATACTATTGAAACCTTAACTCCTGTATACTCTTCAATAAACCTTATATATTTCTTTGCATTGTCATGAAGCTCATCAAAGGATGACGCATTTTGAACAGAATCATCCCATCCATCAAACTCTTTGTATACAGGCCTGCACTTTGCAAGATCCTCCATCGATGCAGGGAAATAGTCTATAACCTTCCCGTCAAATTCGTATCCCACACATACTTTTATTTTGTCTATATTCGAAAGCGTATCAAGCTTTGTAATTGCAAGGCTTGTAAGGCCTGATAATCGTGCAGCATACTTAAGTATAACAAGGTCAAGCCAGCCGCACCTTCTTGCCCTGCCGGTCGTAGTTCCATACTCAAATCCCTTTTCTCTTATGTATTCTCCCATTTCATCCTCTAATTCAGTTGGAAATGGCCCCTTACCAACCCTTGTTGTATATGACTTGCATACACCAACAGCCCTTGAAATCATAGTGGGGCCAACTCCTGCACCTATGCATACTCCTCCTGAAATCGGGTGAGACGAAGTTACATATGGATATGTTCCATAATCAATATCCAAAAGCGTTCCCTGTGCTCCCTCAAATAACACCTTTTTATTTCCCTTTAGGGCATTATATACCACAACTGTAGTATCGGCTATATAATCCTTCAACCTGCTGTAATACTCAATGTATGAATTATATATAGCATTAAAGTCAAGCTCTTCTCCCTTATAAACATCTTTAATTATTCTATTTTTAACCTCAATGGCCGCCATGAGCCTTTCCTTAAAATACTCTGGATGTTTTAAATCACATACCCTAAGACCTGATCTTTCATGTTTATCTGAGTAGCAGGGACCAATTCCCTTTCCTGTAGTTCCAATATCTCCCTTGCCTCTGCTTTTTTCAGATAGACCGTCTAAAACCTTATGATACGGCATAATCAAATGTGCCCTATCGCTTATCACAAGTTTCTCAGGAGTAACCTTAACTCCCTCCCCCTCAAGATAGCTTATCTCATTTAAAAGGGCCTCAGGATCTATTACAACTCCATCCCCTATAACGCAGAGCTTATCATCATAAAGTATTCCTGATGGTATAAGATGAAGCTTATATTTCCTATCTCCCACTTCAACGGTATGGCCTGCGTTGTTTCCTCCCTGGTATCTTACAACAACATCAGAGCTCTCTGCTAAAAAGTCGGTAATCTTTCCCTTTCCTTCATCTCCCCATTGTGCTCCTATTACTACTGTTCCTGACATGAAATCACCTCATATTCTTCTTAAAATTTCTTTTGCTATTATTACCCCCGTGCATATGCCTTGGAAAGGCTCATTACAATTCCTGCCCCATCACCTGCATCAAAAAGGCTATTTATCTAAGTTTCAAGATGCAACCCCTTTCATAATATTTCAACCTCAGGGGTTATCTTTCAGTGTATCTTTTCGGGACCTCCAAATTTAATATATATTTTATCTATATAATCTATAGTCTTTAAAGTTCATCCTTCTTAACATATTCATCAAGTACCCCACCAAATTCAATTGTAATGGGTAATTTACCATCACTAAATACTCCTGCCCCCCTGAAATTATACCGCAGGGGCTGCAGTGCTGTCACTTAACATTCTTCTCATTTTTGAGGAATTTTAGACGATCCTCCCTGCTATAATAACACCATAATGCTAATATTACCCCTCCCGAAAAGGATTACATATTTATAGTAACAAAGCTAAAATGCATAGTCAAATAAAATCCGAACATTTATTTTTATTTTAGATATATATATTCGAATAATATTGAAATATATAATTAGATTTTAAACCTATTTGTAGTATTTAAAGACCATATATACTTCTTTTTTATTCGGGATTATAATAAATTGAGGATAATCCGTTGTGCTGGTTCAAGGGCTTAGCGGAGATAAAAAATATATGAAATTCACATTTTCAAATCCCGGGCCTTAGAACTTCTTTGCTAAGCGTACTGGTGAATGAAATATATTTTTTATCGCAGCGTCGATCTGTAAATTTATCTAGCACAACGAGTGAAGATATCATAAATTTATATGTGATTTTCAAACTAAAAAGTATATTATTTAAATTGGTTAATATGGTATAATTTCCATAATAAGATATAAGGAGGCTATTATGAGCATACCTAACATTCTTACTCTCATAAGATTCTTGCTTATACCTGTTTTTTATATTACTTTTTTTTCCGGAAGAGATAACGCCCTTGTTTTATCTATAATAGTTTTCTTTACCGCAGGTATAACAGACGTGCTGGATGGATATATTGCACGAAAATATAATATGATAACGAAGTGGGGAATAGTACTTGACCCGCTGGCGGACAAGCTTATGTCTATAATGGTTCTCTACTGTCTTTCAAGGGTTAATATAATTCCCACATGGGTTCTAATCGTTTTTTCAATTAAGGAAGGGTTCATGATTGCGGGAGGTGTAAAGCTTATAAGAAGCCATGTGGTGATACCTGCAAAGTATTATGGAAAGTATGCTACTCTTCTTTTTTATATATCAATCGGAATTATAATATTTAATGAGATTGCAGGAACCTATTTGATTTATGCATCAATACTAATGGCTGTATTTGCATTTATAAAGTACTTATCAAGTTTTATAAATATTCTTAGGGAACAAAAATAAAAAACAGCTTAAGTAGAACCTTAAGCCTGTCTTTTTTTTGCTTTTTTAATGAGTTTGTTGTTATGGGAAAAAATTTGTTTTGGAAATTCTCTGTCCAAGGGCATTGGTGAATGAAATATATTTTTATCAACATTATCAACATTTTTTTGATTAATTTTTTGTACTTATCTACAGTTTTATTATATCATTTTTTATAGGATCGGAGGAATAACTATGTCAGTTAGAAAAATATACTTTCTAATGGTTTTAAGCACAATATTTTGGGCAGGAGCTTTTATTGCAGGAAAGATATCCGGAAGCAGTATTCCCCCCTTTACGCTAACCTTTCTAAGGTTTTTATTTGCAGCCATAATACTTTATTTTGTCATAAGGAGAAAAGAGCTCACATTAATGATTGAAAAAAGAGATGTTCCCGTATTCCTTTTTACAGGAATAATCGGAATGTTTGGATATCATGTGCTGTTTTTTACTGCTTTAAGATATACGTCAGCAATAAATTCTTCTATAATAGGCGCTTCAAACCCTATTATAACTACTATACTGTCCTCAATTTTCCTTAAGGAAAGAATAAATATGAAAAGGATTGGTGGAATACTGCTTTCCTTTACAGGTGTATTTTTAACATTAACAAATGGAAGCCTATCCGTCATAAGAAACCTTTCATTTAACTATGGAGACATTATTATGTTCCTTGCGGTGCTAATGTGGGCATGCTACGGGGTGTTTAGTAAAAAGGTAATGCATATGTATTCTCCTCTTAAACTAACCTTTTACAGCTTTTTATTCTGCATAATCATTTTAATACCCTTTGTTATTTACGAGGCCCCCTGGACATTCCTATTGAAAGTGCCTTTTAATGCCTATGCTGCTGTGTTGTATATGAGCATTTTTCCATCAGTTATAGGGTATCTTGTACAACAAATTTCCATAAAGGAAATAGGTCCGGGTAAAACCTCTATTTTTATAAACCTTGTTCCTTTGTTTTCAATAATTCTCTCAGTAATAATTTTGGGGGAAGCAATTTCAATAAACAAGCTTTTTACAGCATTACTTATCATAACGGGAGTTTATATATGCCAGAAAAACTAACATTTCAGCATTTTCCTATCCATACAATCTATTATTTATTGTAAAAATGGGAAGAATATTGTTATGGAATATAACCTTTCATAGTGCAGATTATTGAAACGGAAAGGAGATAAATTATGAGGTTGGAAGGAAAAGTTGCTATAATAACCGGTGCATCCAGGGGAATAGGTGAAGCCATCGCATTAACCTTTGCAAAGGAAAGAGCCAAAATTGTTATAGCAAGCAGAAATGACAACGACCTTAAGGCAGTTGAAAATGAACTTGAACTTTTAGGTTCCGAATACCTTGCTATTCCTACGGACGTTACAAAGGAAGACGATGTAAACAGACTTATAACCGAAACGAAAAATAAGTTTGGAAAAATAGATATTTTAGTAAACAACGCTGGAATAGGGTTATTTAAGCCCATACTTGATATTACATTAAACGAATGGAACGAAGTTATGAACGTAAATGCCACAGGCACCTTCCTCTGTACAAAGGCTGTACTTCCTGTTATGCTTCATCATGGTTCTGGATGGATAGTAAATATCTGCTCCGATGCAAGCAGGAGAACCTTTGTAAATGGAAGCCTCTATTGCGCATCTAAACATGCACAGTATGCCTTTAGTGAAGCAGTTAATAGGGAGGTTCAAAAGAAAGGTATTCACGTAGGTTCCATACTTCCTGGAAATGTCGACACCTGTTTTAACGGCTCCGTTCAGGGCGCCGAGGATAAACAGTGGATGATAAAGGCTCAGGATATTGCAAATGCAGCCCTCTTCATGGTAACCCAGCCTGACAACATAGTTATAAATGAGATAGTGGTCCACCCGGTAATGCAAAACTATTGAAGGTACATAAAGACAGGATTCCTGTCTTTATTTTTTATAAGAGCATATACCAATACATTACCCACCTTCGAAATCAATTTCTAATTCACATTTCTCTGAAATAAAATAAAAATACCAAGGCTATAAAACCCCTGGTATTTCTACTTCTAACTGGAGCTTCATGGGGGACTCGAACCCCCGACCTGCTGATTACGAATCAGCTGCTCTACCGGCTGAGCTAATGAAGCATACACACTTATTATATTACTATATTTATTTCACATGTCAATATCACATTATATGGATAAATTTTTTTGAAACTAAATTGAAGTAATTAAACATCCATATAATCAGCCGATTACCCTTAGCTTTTAGCTTAAGCTTACCTATTGTACCGGTTGATTACAAAACAGTTAATAAAGGATATATTAATACAATAGGTTAAGTTTAGCCGACTATATGGATGTTCTATAAATTTACACATTGTGATACCTGTCAAGATTTGCAAATTTAGTGTACTGCCCAAGCCAGGCAAGTTCAACGGTTCCCGTAGGGCCGTTTCTCTGCTTTGCAATAATCACTTCACCTATGTTTTTCTTCTCAGTATCCTTGTTATAGTATTCATCCCTGTAAAGGAACATTACAAGGTCAGCGTCCTGCTCTATAGAACCTGATTCTCTAAGATCCGAAAGTATGGGCCTGTGATCAGCTCTAACCTCCGGAGCACGGGATAGCTGAGACAGAGCAATAACCGGTGCCTCCATCTCCTTTGCAAGGGCCTTTAAGGATCTCGATATTTCTGAAACCTCCTGCTGCCTGCTTTCAACATTCCTGCCTGCAGTCATAAGCTGAAGGTAGTCAACCATTATAAGATCAAGGCCCCTTTCAATTTTAAGCCTTCTACACTTTGAGCGCATCTCTGAAATTGAAATGCCTGGAGTATCATCTATAAATATTTTGCTGTTTGACATAGGCCCGGCTGCCCTTGCAAGCCTTATCCAGTCTTCATCATCAAGTTCACCTGTCCTGAGCTTCTGCATATCAACATTTGCTTCAGAACAAATCATTCTATATACCAGCTGTTCCTTTGACATTTCAAGGCTGAACAAGGCAACACTTTTCCCAGCCCTTAAAGCTGCATGAAGAGCAATGTTAAGTGTAAAAGCAGTTTTTCCCATTGAAGGCCTTGCTGCAATGAGAATCATATCCCCCTTCTGAAAACCCGACGTCTTTGCGTCAAGATCGATAAACCCTGATGGAATACCCGTTGTCTGTCCCTTGTTTTTATATAGGTTTTCAAACTGCTCAAAGCTTCTGGAGATGATTGAACTTAAATGCTCAAAATCTCTGTTTTCTCTTTTTTGTGATATTTCAAATATTTTCTTTTCTGCAAGGGATATTACTTCTCCAACGTCCTCCTGATCAGTATAGCATTTATCTATTATTTCATTGCTTGAAAGTATAAGCCTCCTTAGGGTATATTTTTCCTCAACTATTTTGGCATAATATTTAACGTTGGCAGTTGTTGGTACAGCTGTAACCAGCGTTGAAATATATGATACTCCCCCAACAGCATCCAGCTGATCCCTGCTTCTTAGGAGCTCCACAAGGGTTATCATATCAACAGGTTCGTCCTTATCATATATTTCCTTTATGGCATTAAATAAAATGCTGTGGGACTGCTTATAAAACTCATCGCCCTTTAAAATCTCAGTCGCATCTGCAATTGCGTTTTTATCAAGAAGCATAGCGCCTATAACCGACTGCTCCGCTTCAATGTTATGAGGAGGTACCCTTAAATTTTCCAAAATCCCACCTCCTAAAATACAATGTCAATAACCTCATTTATATTTGAAACAGGAATTATTTCAATATCCTCCAGGTTTTCCGGAAGGTCATTTTTATTCTCTTCAGGTATTAAAACAGTTTTTATTCCTCCCTGAATAGCACCATAAACCTTTTCCATCACACCACCAACGGGCTTTATATGTCCTAGAAGTGAGATCTCGCCTGTTATTGCAACATCCTGCCTTACAGGTTTTTTTGTTATGGCACTTAAAATGGCTATGGTTATTGCAACTCCAGCAGATGGACCATCAACATTCCCTCCCCCTACTATGTTCACATGAACATCATAGGTAGAAACGTCCTTACCCGTTATACTTCTTATAACTGTTCCTGCGTTGAAAACCGAATCCTTTGCCATTGAACCCGCAGTATCATTAAACCTTATGGTTCCCCCTTCACTCTGCCTTTCAAATGCAACGGCCTCTATTTCAAGTATGGAACCTAAAAATCCGCTTACTCCAAGTCCAAATACCTTTCCTACCTCTTTGTTATTGCTTGCATATTTCTTGCTATAGGGCGTTAGCCTCGCAAGGGATGCAACAGCATAAACATCCTCCCTTGTTATATGAACATTTTCCTCTCCCCTTTTGTAAATAACGTATCCATATACATCTGCCAGGATGTTTACTGCCTTTCTTCCCTCAATGGTATATTCACTTATGGTTTCAACCGCATCCTCATCTATTGTGATTTTTAACTTTTTTGATGCATTTAAAACTATTTTTTGAATATCTTTTTTTGTTAGAGGCTCGAAATATACTTCGGCACATCTTGATCTTAATGCGGCATTTATTTCATAAGGCTCCCTTGTAGTTGCACCAATCAATATGAAATCAGCAGGGGCACCATCTTCAAATAGCTTTTTAATATATGCCGGAACATTTTCATCATCAGGATCATAGTAGGATGATGAAAAATCAACACGCTTATCCTCTAAAACCTTTAAAAGCTTGTTTTGAAGAACAGGATCCATCTCCCCAATTTCATCTATAAATAAAACCCCTCCATGGGCATCCGTTACCAATCCTGGTTTTGGCTCCGGTACACCTATTTCTGCAAAATCCTTTTTTGATCCTTGATATATCGGGTCATGTACAGAACCTAAAAGAGGATTTGTAATTTCCCTTGGATCCCATCTAAGGGTTGTTCCATCCACCTCAACAAAGGGTGCATCATTTCTAAAAGGAGTTGACTTCATATTTTTAGCGATGGATAACGCAAGCCTTGCGGCACTTGTTTTTCCAACTCCGGGAGGGCCATATAGAATAATATGCTGTGGGTACGGAGATGCAATTTTTGATATAATAGCTGAAACAGCCCTTTCCTGTCCTATAATTTCATCAAGATTTGATGGCCTTAAAAGCTCCATAATTGACTTTGAAAGCTTTATTCCATCAAGTTTCTGGAGGTTTGCAAGCTTATTTAAGGTTTTTGAGTTTTCAGGACCGTTTTGCTTTTTTATTATGCTGAGCTTAAGCTCATCTATAAGCTTGTCCTGCTTTTCCTCGAGAAGTTTTTCAACCTCCATTTCAATCCTGTTTTCTATATGCCTTCTGGCTATTATAATCGATAACTCCTTCTCGATTTTCTCAAGAACAAAAATCGGGTCATCAATGTAGGCCTCTTCCTTTAATACCAGCCTTTGAAGGGCATGAATTCTGTCTTCTATGCATGTGCTTTCAAAGTCCTCTCCAAGCCCTTCCTTTTCAATTGCTTCACTAATATATTCCTCTCCCCAGAGTTTTTTCATCAAATCCATTATTGCGTCAACCTGTGCAAATAGTCTTTTATATCCGCTGTCCAAATTGGTATCTACATATTTTGCTGCGTATAGTTTTTGCTTCGTCACAAAAAAACTCCTCTCTAAATTTGAGATATATTAACTTTTAACCTTGCAGAAACTTCAGGATAAACCTTAACTTCGATATTATATACTCCGGTAGTCTTGATTGCTTCGTCAAGTACGATTTTTTTCTTATCTATATCAATCTTATACTGCTTTTTAAGTTCATCTGCTATATCCTTTGAAGTTATTGAACCAAACAGCTTCCCATTTTCTCCTGTCTTTACTGATATATTCAGAGTATATTCTGATATTTGTTTTGCAAGCTCTCTTGCCCTTTGAAGTTCTTCTGCCTTTCTCTTCGCTTCGCTTGCTTTTTGAAGCTCCAACGTCTTCATGTTTCCCTCAGTTGCTTCGATTGCAAGCCCCCTCGGGAAAAGGAAGTTCCTTGCATATCCGTCTGAAGTGTTTATTACATCTCCCTTTTTACCTAATCCTTTAACATCCTGCTTCAATATTACCTTCATTTCCTGTCACTCTCCTTTAAGTAATTATTTATAGAATCTATAAGCATTTTTTTCGCATCCTCAATTGATATATTTGAAAGTCTTGCTCCTGCAATTGTCATATGGCCACCTCCGCCTATCCCCTCAAGTATAAGCTGGACGTTTATATCTCCAAAGGAACGACCACTTACCATTATATCATTTCCAAAGGGAGCAAGTACAAAAGAAGCATCAACACCATTTATTTTAAGGAGTTCATCTGCCGCCTGGGGAACGATTATATTGTTTTTAACTTCTTCCCTGCTAACTGCAATGGCTATTCCATTATTGATCTCAGCACTGCTTACTATCTTGGTTCTTTCAATATAGGTTTCAAAATCATCTGAGAAAAGCTTTCTAACCTCAATTAAATCTGCACCAAGTCTTCTTAAAAAACCTGCAGCTTCAAAGGTTCTAACTCCAGTTTTAAATGTAAAGTTTTTAGTATCAAGATATATTCCTGCAATAAGGGCCTGTGCTTCTATCTCCTTAAGGTCGGGTTTATCGTTTAAATACTGAAGTATTTCGGTCACCAGCTCACAGGTAGAGGATGCATAGGTTTCAACATAGGAAATTGTTGCATTATCTATAAAATCAACGCTCTTCCTGTGATGATCAATGACCACTATATTTCTCACCCTGTCTAAAAGCTCCGGATATTCAACAAAATTTTTTCTGTTTACATCCACAATAATGAGTAGTGGATTTCTAACTGTCTTTTGGAGTGCTGTTTCATTGTTTATTAGTACCTCCCTATATCCCTCAAGCTTATATAGTCTATCCACTACCTTTTCAATAGACTTGTTTACCCTGTTTAGAACTATATATGCCTCCTTGCCCCTCTGCCTGCACCCTCTATACATACCAAGGGCAGCACCAAAGCTGTCTATATCCGGGGAATCATGCCCCATTATAATAACTTCGCTGCTCTCATCTATAAGCTCCGATATTGCGTGGGCAATAACCCTTGCCTTAACCCTTGTTCTCTTTTCAACTTCCTTTGTCTTACCCCCAAAGAAGGAGAGCCTGTCACCATCCTTGATTACCGCCTGATCGCCGCCCCTCCCAAGCGCAAGGTCTTTTGCTGCAACTGCATATTCATGAATTTTATAGGGATTATCCCCGTTTTTACCTATTCCTATGCTGAGCGTTACAGGTATTTTATTCCCTACATATATCTCCCTTATGGTATCGAGTATATCAAACTTTCTATCAACTATCTGGTTAAACATTGCATTTTCAAAAACAATTACATACTTATTATCATCATACTTTCTCATAAGAGCATTTATTGAAACAGCAAAGGCAGTTATTTTCTTATCAACTTCGGCAATAAGTGCCGGCCTGTTTTCTTCCTCGGTGCTTTTAATTACCTCATCGTAATTATCAACCTCTATTAAACCCACAATTGGCTTTTTATCGTTATACATTTCATATAGTGTATAATAATCAGTTTTATTTATAAAGTAAAGGAGAAATATAAATCTTTTTGATTGTCTTTCTCCGCTTATTTCAACTGGGCTAACAAGGACGTTATATATATCCTTCTCTATTTCAACCCTTTCATACAAATTAATATTTTTTTCAAGAACCCTCTGAGGATCAAAATCCTTTATTATAACATCTATTCTCTTTCCATATACCTTCTGAGAAGTAATTCCTGAAAAAAGGCTGTTTACCCACAATATTTGTCCATCACTATTAACTATAACAAGTGGAACTGGAATTTTGGATAGTGTGTTTCTGCCTGCAACGTCAAGATTTTCCGATAAGTCCTCAACAATTCTGTCAAGGCCAGCCTTCCTGAGCCTGTTAATTTTTAAATTATATATAACCAGATACCCGAATATAACAAGCCCTGCTATTCCTATATATGTGTTATAGAAAAATACGACACCAATTAGCACAGCTATGATAGTCATATATAGCTTAGTATTTGGGAAAAACATTTTGAATCTTTTATCCATAAATAACCCTCCATCTATTGGGGTTTATAATCTTCCGTTTCTACCAATCCTCTTAACATCCAGCCTTCTGAAATTAACAATATAATCAATAAGCCCTATATAAAATATAATCTGGGTTAGGGGAGAAATAATTAAAAATGCCTCTATAATAAATATAATAAACTTTGGAAATTTCCTGTACTTAAGAAAGTAACTTACCACTGCAAGCCCATCAAGTGTAAAAATAAATGAAAAAATCAAATAAGCATTCATTAAATATTGATCGCTGCTGTTATAATTCATGCTTGAAACTATATATCCAAGTATTACAATTGCCATCATGGCAAAGGAAAGCTGGCTAGGTATGTAAAACTCAGAAAAGGGTTTTACATTTTCTACATCAATTCCAAGCCTCTTAAATACCCTGTTAGAAATTATATATATTAAAAAGGCTTCTATTATTGAATAAATAGCTAGAATTGCAGGGATGATTGATTTTATAATTTCTATATCATAAACGGATTTTAAAATTGTATCCAGTTCTTTCTTCGATATACCATATTTTATATAAGTATCCTTTATTGTATTCAAGCTTTGTTCAAAGGAGTTTATGGTGTCCCCTATGATATCATGTCCACTAATCAGGCTATAAACTTTAATTGTCATCATAGATGATATAAAGGTTGCGGCAAATAAAAGCAAGAGCGTGAAAAAAGCCGACTCCCTATTTTTAATACTATATCCAATCGCTATGCCAATACATCCATAAACTACAGCAATTTCAACTGCTGAAAGTGGATGTACAAGAGTTGATGCCAAAGCTGCTGTTATCATAATTGAAGCTATACTATATTTAGCATTATGCTTTATATATATAATTGCAGCAGGAAGCGGCCAAAGAAAAACTCCAACAAAGTAAAACAGAGGTACTGAAATTCCTACTGCTGTAAAAATTACCGAAATAACCGTTAAAAAAACTGTTTCCAGCACTGCCCTTTTGTTACTGTCACCATTCATTTAATATCCTCCTTATAAATCCCTTGCATCCCTTATATATGATATAAGCTTCGAATAATCCTGATATTCCTTTTCAACGCTATTGTCTTCCAGCAAACCAAGCTTTAATTTTTTTATAATCCTCTCATCTATCGCATTATAGTTAATACCAAGCCTTTTTCCCAGTAAATATGACAGTATGATTATTTCTGAAAGCTCATCGGTAATTTCATCCATACTCGTTTTGTTTCCCCTGGCCATACTTGTAAAAAGGTCCGCCACAGAAGACAATAAAAAGGTTTTATAGCTTTCAATTAATTTTATATTCCCCATTATATCAAAATCTTCACCATTAAACACAGCAAGCACCCCCACAAAACAATCTTTATATACAAACTATTTTAGATTATGCCATATAATCATAAAATTAATCATCATTTATAAAACAGTTCGGAATATGCTAAAATAATAATTTTCAAAATTTATTTCTTTTTATTAATGCTACAACATCATACTGCATTTATCAAGCTTTTTTGAAGGCGTACAATAAAAGGAGTGGCCAAGGCCACTCCCATTTATACTATTCTGTAGTGTATGGTAAAAGTGCAACGTTTCTAGCTCTCTTTATTGCAACTGTAAGCTCTCTCTGATGCTTTGCGCAGTTGCCGGAAATTCTTCTTGGAAGAATCTTTCCTCTTTCCGTTATATACTTTTTGAGCTTAGCCACGTCTTTGTAATCTATTGTTTCAACCTTATCCATACAGAAAGAACAAACTCTCTTCTTTGCTCTTCTCTGCTTGGAATTCTTTCTTACATTCGCCATTACTATCCCTCCTTACCTATAGAATTAGAATGGAATATCGTCGTCTCCATCGACGGGGAAAAAGCCAGTATCATCGCTTACGTTAACATCATCATGGCTTATTCCTCCCCTGAAACCTGAACCTCCGTCCTTATTAGGCCAATCCAGGAACTTTACTTCATCAGCAACAACATCGGTCCTGTATCTTTTGCTTCCATCCTGGGCCTGGTAACTGCTTGTTTGAATTGAGCCTGAAACAGCAACCATTCTTCCCTTTGAAAGGTTGTTGGCTACTACTTCAGCAAGCTTTCTCCAGCATATGATTGGAATGAAATCAGCTTCCCTTTGACCACTTTGACCTACATAGTTCCTATCAACCGCCAGTGTAAAGGTGGCCACGGCAATTCCCGTTCCCGCAGTAAATCTTAACTCAGGGTCACGAGCTAATCTGCCAATTAAAAACACCTTGTTCATTATTACACCACCTTAAAATTAATCAAATTTAACTACGATATGCCTAATTACATTGTCGGAGATTCTTAAAAGTCTGTCTAATTCTCTAGGTAATTCAGGGTTAGCAGTGAAGTTTACAAGAAAATAATAACCTTCGTTAAACTTGTTGATTTCATAGGCAAGTCTTCTCTTACCCCATTCATCAACATTGTCAACAACGCCACCACCATTTTCTATTATACCCTTCACTCTTTCAACTGCACCTTTAACTTCTTCTTCGTTTAAAGTAGGTGCAAGTACAACTAAAGCTTCGTACTTCTTCATGACGCTTCACCTCCTCCCCTCGGACTAACGGCTCATAAATGAGCAGGGATTACAACAGTCCTATTCTATCACATTATTTATGATTCATCAACACTTTTGTTTTCCTGGACATTGCTTTTTATTATTTTTTTAACTGCCTTTTCAAACTGGCTTCTCGGCATCATAACTATTCTACCACAGCCAAGGCATTTTATTTTTATATCTGCGCCAAGCCTTATGACTTCCCATTCATTGCTGCCGCAGGGGTGCTGCTTTCTTGTTTGAACAATATCACCTAAATTAAATACCTTTATCAAACTTCATCCTCCTTCGTTTCATTTATTACAACCCTCTTTTGATATGGTATTTCTATACCTTCTTTATCGAGGGCATATTTAATTCTTTTTCTGAGCTCCCTTTCAACAGCCCACTGTTCCATAGGAATTGTCTTTGCAACAACCGTTATTTTTACACCAAGCTCGCCAAGCTCTGTAACTCCAAGTACGTCTGGACCATCTGTTATTGTTTTTATATCGTTTTTAGCTTCCTCACAAACCTTCCTTATTATTTTTATAGCCGCATCTATGTCGTCTTCATAGGATATACTTACATCAACAAGGGCCCTCATATTTCCTCTTGATTTGTTTGTTACTTTAGTTATTGCTCCATTAGGAATTATATGTAAATCTCCTGTAAAATCCCTTATTTTTGTGATTCTTAGGCCTAAAGTTTCAACAAAGCCGCTCATATTATCAACCTGAATATAATCTCCAACGGCAAATTGATCTTCAAAAAGTATAAAAAAACCTGAAATAATGTCCTTTATAAGGCTTTGAGCACCAAAGCCTACGGCAACTCCTCCAACTCCTAATACCCCTGTAAGTGTCATGGCAAATCCAGGATTTATAATGGATATTGTCCACATCACAGCAAGTAAATACATGACATATCTTAAAATACTTTTTAATAGTTCGCTTAAGGTGTCTGCTTTTTTTTCACTTACCCCAAACCTGGAGTTTTTCTGCTTATTGAAGAATTTTTCTATAAGCACGTTTCCAACTTTGATTATAATCTTCGTTATTATGATTATAGCTATTATCCATGCGACCTTTTTTAAAAAGTCAGTTACTTCAGCAGTATTCATGCTGAACCCCATTACTTCAATTATTCCCCTGTCTATTTTAAACTGCATTCTACTCCTCCTTACATCTCAATCTAACTATATTTATATCCATAATCAGTGATTTTTTCAATTAAAATAGTGTAAAGAAATTTGAAATATATAAATATAATACTATTAGCTTTCATCCATCATTCCATCAAAGAAGCATTGCTTCCATAAGCCTTATCTATTCTCCTAACAAAGATGTGGCTGAAAAGATAGTGAATTCGTTAAACTCACATATGCTTAAAAACAACGAATTTCACTATATCCTCCCAGCCACCTTGAACTTAGAACTTCTTTCATATCTCCTTTATAGCCCTGTCTTTTCCTACACCTTCAAATACATATAGGCTTTTATTGGTTATTTTCCCTAACTTAATTAAATTCTGAACCTTTTCAAGGTTTTCCATCGAAGTCCTTATTGAAAGCCCGCAGCTTAGTGTAATCTCCCTCGGAGTAGGTACAATCTGTCCATCAATATCAAGCTCCTTTAAAACAGATTCTGCCTGCATTGCAAAGTTCGTACTATTAAAGGTTATAAGTAAATACTTATCCATGTACCATCATTTCTCCTATAGCTTTATTGTATTTGGTGCATTATTCATTTTCTCAACTATAGTATACATATTTGTAATGCTTCCTATAAGGAGTTTTTCCTTGAGCCCGTAAAAGTCAAGGCACGTTCCACATGACAGTATCTCAACTCCCTGACTTTCCAGAGTTTTTAAGCTGTCTATAACCTCAGATCCTTCTGTTGTCAACTTAACTCCGGAATTTATAAAAATCATGGTCGAGGGCATTACATCGCTTTCGGTAAGTGCGTATATATAGCTTTTCATAAGGGCACTGCCCAATCTGTCATCCCCTTTGCCAAGCACATTGCTTCCTATAAGTATAACAGGCCTTTTATCTCCGCTTATGACGTCAAAATCCATTACAGGACATTCCTCTGCATCCTTAGGTTGAACCTTCTTTATTATTATATAATATAATCCATCCTTTTCTGTATACTCAAAGCTATATCCCTGACTTTTAGCAAACTTAGTTACGTTCTCCTTTGCTGTTTCATTATCTACAACTACCTCAAGTTCCCCTGAATCCATAGCTTCAAGTTCTTTTTTAGTTAATATAACAGGCTTTGGACAAGCCAGTCCTTTACAATCCAGCCTTTTCATAAACATCTCTCCTTAGAACAAAATTCTACTAATAATATAGCAGAGAAAGGATACAATAATTAAATTATAGATAAAAACTATATATATCCTATTTAAAATTATATTTATCTATTTTTTGTCCTTTTCTATTATATCGATTATGGCAAGGGATACCTTATATAAGGATATGCCCCTATCCATGCTCTTTTTGCGCATATATTCATATGCCTTTTCCTCTGATAGTTTATATTTTTTCATCAAAATACCCTTTGCCTTTTCAATCGCTTTCCTTTCCTTTAACTTTGTCTTATACTCCATAAGCCTTTTAAAATTTATATAGGCATTATCTATGACATACTCTATTGAACCATAACTCAAGGGCTTTTGAAGATAAGCATATACCAGTTTTTCCTGGAGCTTCAGGGAATACTCTGAAGGACTGTTTTTAAATGTTATAACGCAGGGACATATCTCTTCCCCCTCAACAATATCACTAATTTCAAAGCCTGATATCCCCCTTAAATTGACATCTGCAATTACAATATCAGGGTTTAAAGCCCTTATTTTTCTGAGAAGTGCTGTTCCAGAGGTATCTGCAGCTACTACACTATAACCAAGCTGATTTAAAATACTGCTGGTATTTAATATAAAATCTTCATCGTTATCCCCTAAAACAATTCTCAAATTAAGCATTTTAACCTCAACCTGCTAAAACTTAGTTAAATATTTTTCTATTTCCCAGGGGGTTATACGGTTTCTATACTCTTCCCATTCAATCTTCTTTGCCTCTACAAACCTGTTATATACATGATCCCCAAGAGCTTCCCTTATGACTTCATCCCTTTCAATGCAATATAGGGCCTCTTCCAGTGACTGGGGAAGGCTTTCTATTCCACAGGCAGCCCTTTCATCATCCGTCATTTCATATATGTTTTTATCAATTGGAAGCGGTGGTTCTATTTTGTTTTTAATTCCATCCAAACCTGCTTTCAATATTACCGCCAGTGATAGATATGGGTTGCAGGACGGATCAGGACTTCTAAGCTCAAGCCTTGTATTTTTACCTGTATTTGATGGAATCCTTATAAGGGGGCTTCTATTTTTAGCCGACCATGCTATATAGACAGGAGCTTCATAACCTGACACAAGCCTCTTATAGCTGTTTACCGTTGGGTTTGTTATGGCACACAATGCCTTTGCATGCTTTAGTATGCCTCCTATATAATAATAGGCCGTCTTTGAAAGTTTAAATCTATCCAAATCATCATAGAACATGTTCTCTCCATTTTTCATAAGGGACTGATTGATGTGCATCCCCGAACCCGAAATGCCGAAAACAGGCTTTGGCATAAAGGTAGCGTGAAGTCCATGATTTTTAGCTACAACTCTTATAATCGTTTTAAGTGTCATTATCTTGTCTGCGGCATTTAAGGCTTCGTCTTGTTTAAAATCTATTTCATGCTGACCCGGTGCAACCTCATGGTGAGATGCCTCTATTTCAAAACCCATTTTTTTTAGATTCATTATTATATCACGCCTTGCATTTTCACCAAGGTCGCTGGGAGCAAGGTCAAAATAACCTGCCTCATCATGGGTATTTAAAGTAGGCTTTCCCTGTTCATCCGTATGAAAAAGAAAAAACTCACACTCCGGACCGATAAAAAGATCATATCCCATATTTTTTGCTTCTCTGCAGGCCTTCTTAAGTATATATCTTGGATCCCCCTCAAAGGGTTCCCCATCGGAAGTATATACATCACAGATAATTCTTGCTTCCCTTCCAAAGTTTCCTCTCCATGGATGTATTGTAAAGGTGTTTAAATCAGGTTTTAGACGCATATCCGACTCTTCAATTCTTACAAATCCATCTATAGCCGATCCGTCAAATATTATCCCTTCCTCAAGTACGTTGTTAAGCTCCTCCACAGTAATGGCAACGTTTTTCATCACACCGAATATGTCAGTAAACTGCAGATATATAAACTCTATACCCTCATCTTCAACTATCGATAGTATATCTTCCCTTGTATATTTACTTGACATAATGCTCACCCCTAATCAAGCATATTATAAAACGATTATCTCATTACCAGAAATATCCATAAAATAAAAATCTAAAGCTTTGTCGCCTGGGATCTGAGTTAATTCATATAAAATCTCTTCAAAACTATAAATTGTTTAGTTTCTGAAGCCACTGTATCATAAAATTATATTGATAAAAATATTTAGCAAACTTAGAGGTGCCTATTGCATCTATAAGTTGACTCCTTTGAGGCATTATTCCCATAAGCGGGGTTACTACGGCGAAGAATATAAATATAAATATAGCAGCTTTAACGACGCCTATAACAAGTCCTCCCGCAATATCAACATACTTAAGCGATGTCTTCCTTACCGTAATCTTTAGGGTATCCCTCAATATATTGAGGATTACAGTTGATATCATAAAAATACATATAAGCACAGCAATATTTATAAACATTATAGTTAAAGTATC
The DNA here is from genome assembly GCF_004364155.1 of Fonticella tunisiensis. Taxonomy (GTDB): domain Bacteria; phylum Bacillota; class Clostridia; order Clostridiales; family Caloramatoraceae; genus Fonticella; species Fonticella tunisiensis. Next base: position 18,261 of record NZ_SOAZ01000028.1, read on the forward strand.
CTCCATTGAAGAGTTTTTACTGTTAACAATTCGTATAAGTGCGAGGGTTGCTGGATTCATGCTGGACATCCTCTTTATAAACAAACTTTTAAGCGTATCATATATAGAGGTGTGTGTAATGATAAAATCAGCTGCTGCAGGTGATAAATTCTTAGCTATTATCATAGAAATAAATATTCCCGCTATGTTGAAAATAGACACTATAAACCCGTTCATCATTCCAGTCAAGGCTCCTGCAGAAAGAATAAGTACTATTGTTATATCAAGCCAGTTAATTCCCATACAAACACCCCACCCATATTTATATATCAATTCTATTAAAGAATACTTATTTTTACAATTTATTTTTAACTATTACTTCAATCAGTTTTTTTACAAGTTCATCTGTAATTGTATAGGTTATTTCAAGCCCATTTCTTTTTCCCTTTATTATCCCCTTGTTTCTCAATATAGAAAGATGCTGTGAAACTGTAGATTGAGGTATTTTAAGACACTCCTGCATTGTAGTTACGTTTTTATCCCCTTCCACATACAATCCTTTTAATATACACAGTCTTATAGGATGGGCCATAGCCTTTAATATTTCGGATATATCTTCTAAATCATTTAAATTATAATCGCTCATATCAACACCTCAAGTTTCATATTTTATATAATTTTAGAATAACACTTATCTTATGTCAATTATACAAAGCCGATATATATGATATAATTACATTATACGAAAGGAGGAAAAATATGTTTGATAAAGTTTTTTTAACTAAAATTAAATATATTGCAATTTTTGTAGTTATTTATACTATAATCTTTTTTCTATTTTTTTCCATATTGCCCTATATATTTCCCTTTGTATTAGCATTAATAATTGCATACCTGACAAAACCCCTTACAAGGTTTTTAATAAAACGCCTGAGGCTTTCCAGAAGCCTTTCATCATTGATATCCACTCTTTTAGTTTTTATAATTTTGTTTGTTATAATTTCTTCTATAATTTTTAAAGTTACAGTCGAAGCAAAGCAGCTTATAAGTTCTGCTCCAAATCTTGATGTCATTAGAAAATTTTTCGAAAACAACATCGATAAATTAAGGGTCTACTATAGCCAAATAGATGCATCAATTATTCAAAAAATGCAGGAGCAGATATCGTCGCTTGTTACAAAAACTTATGATATTATTGTAAATATTATAACTAGATTGTTCTCCCTTGCAATCGGACTTCCAGTATTATTTATGATAATATTCATAACTTTTATTGCAACATACTTTTTCACAAGGGATATTTCCGATATGGAGGATAAATTTCTATCGGCCTTCTCTTCATCTGGAAGGGAAAAGGTTAGAAGAATATGGTTTGAAAGCAGTAAAATGTTTGGAAACTATATTAGGTCATACTCGTTAATTATATTTTTAACTTTTTTAGAAACATTAATTGGATTTTCTTTAATAGGTGTAAAATATTCATTAATGCTTAGTATATTATGCGCCATGCTCGATATTCTGCCTGTTCTTGGAATAGGGGCTGTATATTTTTCTCTTGCAATAATATACATTGTAGCGCAGAATTATGCTACTGCAGTATTTATTATACTTTTATATATAGCTGTCACTGTTATAAGGCAGATAGTAGAACCAAAACTAGTCTCTTCATCCCTTGGCCTTCATCCCGTTGCAGTACTTGCAGCGATATATATAGGTATTAAAGCCTATGGGTTTATAGGAATGATTTATTTGATATTTCTAATGGTATTTTATAATATTTTAAAAAAAGTAAAGATATTTTAGAATATTAAACCTCCCTTTTGGATAAACTTTTTGTATATCGATGCACTTTTAATTTTTTACATGTTTACCATCGATACAACTTGGAAGGGAGGTTTATTTTATGCTTCTATTCCGGCCTGTTCAATTTACAGTAGACAGTTCCAAGGCCGATGCATCATATTTATTATCCAGAGAAATAACCTCTTTAATCAAAAATTGTATGAATAAAGATATGACGCCTGTAATTTTGTGTATAGGTACTGACAGATCCACTGGAGATTGTCTTGGTCCTCTGGTTGGAGATAAACTAAAAAAAAATTATCTAATGAAAAACATACAGGTATATGGCACATTGAATGAACCTGTTCATGCTAAAAATCTTGATGATAACATCGATAAAATTTATAGAGAAATTTTAAATCCATTTATTATAGCTATAGATGCTTCACTGGGTAAGACTGAAAACGTTGGAAAAATCAATATATTTAAAGGTCCTCTTTATCCTGGTGCAGGGGTTAATAAAAACCTTAAGCCCGTTGGAGACATTAGCATTACGGGAATTGTAAACATATCAGGTTTTATGGAATATATAGTACTTCAAAACACACGGTTATCCCTGGTTATGCAAATGGCAGATGTTATATCGTTAGGTTTGTATATGTCTCTTAGAAAATTAAAAGGGACACTAACCTATGTCTATTAAACCTTAGTGTCCCTTGTCTCCTGTTTAAATAAAACCACTATCCTTTCATCTTCTCCATTATACTCTTTCTTCTTGTTCTCTTTCTTTTCCTCTTTTCTCTTTTTGATTTTTTTCATATTAACCTCCTAAACTTTAAAATAAAGGGGAATAATACCTGTGTTCAACCATATAAGCTACATCCTCTACGCTTCTATTGTCAGCATTTATAAAGAATGAACCATTGTCTGCAGGAAGTGCTGCATTATATACATTTGCAAGGCCCATGTTCTTTTCTGAGTATATGTGTACATCCGATGCTATACCATCACTTATACTATATACTTCATATCCTAATTTTTTCAGGTATTCTTTAACTTCAATCAAATCATCTTGAACGCTTATTACCATATTCATTCTACCTCCCTGATATTATTATCCCTTGGAGGTATTAAGGTTATTCACATTTGCAGGGATATTCCTTCCGTTGAATTTCTTCATTCCTTGATTGAAATTAAAGCAATCCATTGTGCTAGTTCAGGGGCTGAAGGTCGATAAAAAATATATGAAATTCACATTTTTCAAATCTCGAGCCTTAGAACTTCTTTGCTAAGCGTACTGGTAAATGAAATATATTTTTTATCGCTGCGCCTGTATGTAAATTTATCTGCTTTTATTCCAATTAGCTTTTCAGAGTTGCACAACGAGTTAAAGCAATAAATTGCGTTACTCTGAAAAACCATTGTAATAAAAAATAGCCCATTTTTATGGACTATTTTTCTATCGTTCTATTGTTGGTCGCAATCTTTATAGCAAGCTTTTCTTCATCGGACAAATCATATTTGGATAATCCCTTTTCAATTGGTTTTGCAAAAGTGGTGCTCTCGTTTCTTCCATATATCCCTGTTATAACAAATCCATCGTTATTTTCGTTGAGCATAGCTATTGAAAAGCTTAGATCGCTTCCAACGTCATCAAAGGCCCTATACCTAACCACTGCGAATTTTTGAATTGACTTTTGAAGTCTCTCATCAATACTTTTATACATATTTTCTATGTTTTTAAAAACCTCTAAAGAATCATCAACGTTCTTTTTATATTCAATAATCATGTCCTCTAGATTTTTGCCCGTTGAGCCCTTCATAAGCCTCTTGTATCTTTTTTCAATCCTGCTTAACTCCATACTGTTTAATATTTGTAAAATAATAAGTATAACCATTAAAATTAAAATTCCTATGACTATTACATAATCATAATTTCTTATAAAATCTATTATTGCTTCCATTTTTTCTTCTCCTTCTTTTTATTTTGTTATCTCTAAAGCATTAATTTTTCTACGTTTTCTATAAATGTTTCACGTGAAACATTATATATTAAAAATATCCAGTATTCTTTGAAGATCGTCATCCGAGTAATATTCAATCTCAATTTTACCTTTTTTTCTTCCTTTAGTTATTGAAACCTTTGTTCCAAAATACATCTTAAGTCTATCCTCAATATCCTTTATGTATATTTCTTTTTCTTTCTTTTTATTTCCCTCATTTTTAAGCTTTTGAAGGTTCTGTACAAGCTTTTCAGTCTGCCTTACATTTAAACCTTCGTCGATTATTTTTTTAGCTACTTCATATTGAAGTTCAAAATCCTGTATAGAAAGTAACGCCCTTCCGTGTCCCTCTGATAAAGTTCCATCTATTATGTAGTTTGCTACTCTCTTATCCAGGTTCAAAAGCCTTAAGGAGTTAGCAATAGCAGGCCTTGATTTTCCAATTCTCTTTGCTATCTCTTCCTGCGTCATTTTAAAGTCATCTATAAGTTTTTTAAATGCCTGCGCTTCTTCTATGGGATTTAAATCTTCCCTCTGAAGGTTTTCGATTAAGGAAATTTCCATAGTTTCCTTATCCGTTAGCTCCTTTTCTAAAACAGGAACCTTTTTAAATCCTGCAAGCCTTGCAGCTCTCCATCTTCTCTCTCCAGCAACTATTTTGTAATATTTACCCTCTTTTTTTACTATAATAGGCTGAATAATTCCATGCTCCTTGATTGATTGTGCAAGCTTTTCTAACTTTTCATCATCAAAAACCCTTCTTGGTTGGTCCTCATTGGGAAATATATCATTTATATTGACCTCTATGACGCCCCCATGCTTAACATCCTCTTCTGTTTTATCTACTTCAGGTATAAGCGCACCTAATCCTTTACCTAAAACGCTTTTCTTCGTCGCCATTCTTCTTCCCCCCTATTCCTCATCATATTCCAGGAATTCTTGAGCAAGCTCTCTATATGCCTCTGCTCCCCTTGAATTTTTGTCATAAATCATAATAGGAAGCCCATGGCTTGGCGCCTCTGCAAGCTTCACATTTCTCGGTATAATTGTAGTATATACTTTACCTTTAAAATATTTTTTTACCTCTTCAACTACTTCGATTGAGAGATTGGTTCTTCCATCAAACATACTCATTACAACACCCTGTATTTCAAGATTTGTATTAAGGCTTTTCTTAACCAACTGAATAGTATTCATAAGCTGTCCTACTCCCTCTAGGGCATAAAATTCACACTGGATAGGAATTATAACGCTGTTTGACGATGTCAATGCATTAATTGTTAATAGCCCTAATGAAGGTGGACAATCTATAAAAATATAGTCATATCTATCTTTTATTTCATAAAGAGCATCCTTTAACATATTTTCTCTATTAAACTTTGCTGTAAGTTCGATTTCAGCACCTGCCAACTCTACAGTTCCAGGAATAATATCCATATTCTCAACAACTGTATTTCTAATAGCTTTATCAGCAGCCATTCCCATTATTACATCATACATTGAACATTTTAACTCATTCTTATCTATTCCAAGTCCACTGGTCGAATTACCCTGTGGGTCTATATCTGCAATGAGTACCTTTTTTCCCATACTGGCAACGTAGGCACTAAGGTTGATTGTTGTGGTAGTCTTTCCAACTCCACCTTTTTGATTAAAAATAGAAATAATTTTCCCCATTGCCTCACCTCCATCGTATATTTTTTGCTATTTTCTAATATATATTTTACAGTAACAATCTTTTATATTAAATACTTTGGGAGGATTTTATGTTAAAAATTATTATTTCCACATTTTTGTTAGTTTTTATTGCTGAGCTGGGAGATAAAACCCAGATAACAACAATGCTCCTATCGGCCCAATCCCAATCAAAGGTTGCAGTATTTTTAGGCTCTTCTCTGGCACTAATATGTTCTTCACTCGCTGGAGTTATACTTGGAACTATTATAAATAAATATATACCTCCAAACGTAATACAAATTTCAGCAGCTATTGCCTTTATAGTTATTGGAATTCTTCTTCTATTAAACAAGTTTTAGCAGTTCTGCTGCTTAACTTAACTTTTTAACTAGTTGATTTTAACAAAAAGTATATGAAATTTACATAGATCGTGCAATTAGAATCTCTAGGCGTAGGGATGCAGAAAAATTTTAGAACTTTCGTTTGTTTTATAGAAGATAGTTTAACGAAAGTTCTTGATTTTTCAAATATCAAGCCTTATAGCTTCTTTGCTAAGCGTACCTGTGAAGGAAATATATTTTTTTATCGCGGTCCTATTAAAAAAACTGTCATAAATTAATTTTCTAATAAAAAAAGGGAAGATATTAATCTCCCCTTAAATCACAATTCCTTTATCACACTTTTTGCATAAACTATCATGGCTCTATACCGCTGCTTCTTTATTTCCCTTTGGTATTCTTACAATTATTTCCATATACTCTTCCTTTTCTCTATGGCTGTATTCAGCTTCTATCCCATTTTTTTCCATAATCTGTCTTAAAGTATTGGTTATTATCCTTGGATTTATTGCCCATCTGTGCCTTGTCGACTCTTCATTCTTTTTATTAATATTTTCCTTTAAATTTTCAAGCTCTCTTTCAACAAGTTCCTCGGTCTTTTTTACGTTTAGTCCTCTTTTCACAATTTCATCTATTATTTTATGCTGTATATCTTCATCGGATAACTTTAGAAGTGCCCTGGCATGTCTCTCTGTTAGATTTTCCTTTATAAGCCTTTCTTTTATACTTTCTGGCAACTTCAATATTCTAAGCTTATTTGCTATTGTAGACTGCTTTTTTCCAATACGCCTTGCAAGCTCCTCCTGTGTTATTCCGTGATCCTTCATAAGGTTTAAATAACCTTCTGCTTCCTCGATATAATTCAGATCTTCCCGTTGAAGATTTTCAATCAAAGCAAGTACAGCAGATTCAACGTCACTAATATCAACAATAATTGCAGGTATTTCCGTAAGTCCAGCAAGCTGCGATGCTCTAAGCCTTCTCTCACCTGCTACAAGCTCATAAAACGTATCGTCATATCTTCTTATGCTTATAGGCTGCAGTACCCCAAATTCCCTTATGGACTCCGAAAGCTCAAGAAGTGCTTCCTGGTTAAAATGCTTTCTCGGTTGATATGTGTTCTGTTTAATGAGATTTATAGGAATATATTTTATTTCTTTCTCAGCCCTCATGCACACCATCCCTTTTAAAATCTTTGTTATTTATTTTCTATATTTTTTTTTCTTTTCCTCCTATTTCCCACCAAAAATCGTATTACATATTCAATCATTTTAGTATATACTTCACAGTTTATTCGTCATTTTATAGGCTTTTTCTCAACCAATCCAGCTTTTCTTGGGTATTTCCTGTCTGTATTTTTAATCTTTTCGACAATAACAATTTTATGCTCAAGCTCATCCCCTGGTATTTCTGCATTTATTATTTCCAAATATCTTCCTCCAAGTGTGCCTATAGCATTTTTCGCCATATTAACCTCTTCTTCAGCAGAGGGCCCTTTCATAGCAATAAAATATCCTCCAACCTTTACAAAGGGTAAACAGTATTCGCTAAGCACCGTCATGTTAGCCACAGCCCTTGCAGTAGCAATGTCAAAACTTTCTCTATAACCATCCCTTCTGGCAATATCCTCTGCCCTTCCATGAATTGTTTCAATATCCTTTAATCCAAGCTGTGAAATAACCTCATTCAAAAAATTTATTCTTTTATTCAAAGAATCTAAAAGTACAACCTTTAAATCAGGATTCATAATTTTAACAACAATTCCTGGAAAACCAGCTCCAGTACCTACATCGATTAATGTCGAATTGTCATCAATCTTCCCGCTCTTAAATAGTGACATAGAGTCAATGAAGTGCTTTTTTGCTATTCCCTCATCATCGATAATAGATGTTAAATTTATCCTTTTATTCCACTCAACAAGAATTTTCTTATAAGCTATTAGCTTTTCTATCTTCTCATCGTCTATGTCAATATTATATTTTCTTGCACCATCAATAAGCAGATCTCTAATATCCATTATATTATTCTCCTTTTCTTCTTCTATACTGTTCAAGGTATATTAAAAGAACGGAAATATCAGCTGGAGACACTCCGGAAATTCTTGATGCCTGCCCTATGTTAAGAGGCTTTATCTGCGATAACTTCTGCATAGCCTCTATTCTAAGCCCGTTTATCTTCGTATAATCAATATCAGAAGGTAACTTCCTATTTTCAAGCTTCTTAAACTGTTCAACCTGCTGCATCTGTTTCTCTATATATCCCTCATACTTTATTTGTATCTCAACCTCTTCACAAACATCAAATGGAAGTATTGGCCTTTCCTTATCCATACCTGAAGTATTTTCATATGTAAGTTCAGGTCTTTTTAAAAGCTCATATAATTTTGCCCCGCTTTTAATTTCAGCACTATTGTTTTTTCTTAATATCTCATTATTTTCTTCAGTTGGAGGAATTACAACCTTTCTAATTCTTTCAATTTCGTTTTCTATCATTTCTTTTCTTTTCAAATATCTCTGATATCTTTCCTCTGTAACGAGGCCTACATCATAGCCCTTTTGAGTAAGCCTTAAGTCAGCATTATCCTGTCTCAAAAGGAGTCTGTATTCCGCCCTTGATGTCATTATTCTATATGGCTCCCTCGTTCCCTTTGTTACAAGGTCATCTATAAGAACTCCTATATACGCCTCTGACCTATCAAGTATTAGTGGCTCCTTTTCTTTAACTTTAAGTGCAGCATTAATTCCAGCTATTATTCCCTGTGCTGCTGCCTCCTCATATCCTGATGTTCCATTAACCTGACCTGCAAAGAATAGCCCTTCTATTGCTTTAAGTTCAAGTGAAAGTTTAAGCTGGGTAGGGTCTATTGAATCATATTCTATAGCATATCCAGTTCTCATAACCTCGCAGTTTTCAAGCCCCGGTATAGTCTTAAGCATCGCAACTTGAACTTCCTCTGGAAGTGAACTTGACATACCCTGAACGTACATCTCTTCTGTACTTTCACCTTCAGGTTCAATAAATATCTGATGTTTTGGCTTTTCCGCAAACCTGGTAACTTTATCCTCAATCGATGGGCAGTATCTTGGTCCAACACCCTCAATTGTTCCATTATACATTGGTGACCTGAAAAGGTTTGCCCTTATAATGTCGTGGGTTGCATCCGAAGTATATGTAAGCCAGCAGGGAACCTGCTCTCTTTTTATTTTTTCAGGATCTGACATAAATGAAAATGGAACTATTCTTTCGTCCCCTGGCTGTATTATCATCTTTGAAAAATCTATACTTCTCCTGTTTATTCTGCAGGGGGTTCCCGTTTTAAATCTTCTCATCTCTATTCCAAGCTCCATAAGGTTTTTAGAAAGCTCATTTGCTGGAGCCAGACCATTTGGCCCGCTGCTAAACATTACCTCTCCTATGATAACCTTTCCCCTAAGATACGTACCTGTAGTAAGTACAGCAGTTTTACATTCAAAATAAGCCCCCTGCCTGGTTATAATACCTAAAAGCCTTCCATCCTTAACATCAAGCTTTATAACTTCATCCTGTTTTATATCAAGGTTTTCCTGCCTTTCCAGAGTTCTTTTCATAAATTCCTGATATCTTTTTTTATCCGCCTGTGCCCTTAATGAATGCACGGCAGGTCCCTTTGCGGTGTTTAACATTTTAGACTGTATATATGTGTGATCTATTGTAATACCCATTTGTCCTCCAAGGGCATCTACCTCCCTGACGAGATGGCCCTTTGCAGTCCCTCCAATTGAAGGATTACATGGCATAAGGGCAATATTGTCAAGGTTTAACGTTATAACAAGGGTCTTACAGCCCATCCTTGCAGCAGCAAGGGCTGCTTCACAACCCGCATGTCCTGCACCAACAACTACAACATCGTAACTTCCTGCTTTATACATACTTCTCCTCCTCTTTAGTTTTTAACCACTAAACTATTTCCCAATGCAAAAATCAGTGAATATTCTGTCTATAATATCCTCTTCTACGGTGTCACCGGTTATTTCACCAAGTTTCAAATAGGCATCTCTAAAGTCAATAGATGCAAAATCAATTGGAAGCCCTGCAATTAAAGCTTCAACTCCCTTTCCAACGCTCTCCTTGGCCTTAAGCAGAATATCCCTATGCCTTACATTGGTTACATAAACATCTCTGGAAGATACGTTTCCTTCAAACACCATATCTACAATTTTATCCTTTATAGCTTCTATTCCTTCCCCGGTGTTAATGGAAGTTGTTATTACAAAATCCCTATTAAACTTATCTTTAATAAAATCTATATCTACCTTTATCGGAAGATCCATCTTATTAACAATCACAATAGTTTTCTTTCCTTTAAGATATTCGATAATTTCAAAATCCTCATTTTCAAGGGGCCTGCTGGCATCTATCATAAATATAATAAGATCCGCCCTGTCTATATATTCCTTGCTCCTTTCAACGCCTATCCTTTCTACAATATCTTCTGTATGCCTTATTCCTGCAGTATCAACAAGCTTTACCGGTATTCCCTTGATATTTATATATTCCTCTATAACATCCCTTGTTGTTCCAGGAATATCAGTAACTATTGCTCTTTTTTCCTGAAGGAATTCATTTAAAAGGGATGACTTTCCCACATTTGGCTTTCCGACTATAATGGTATTGAGCCCTTCCCTAAGGATTTTTCCTGTATCAGCACTTTCTACAAGACCATCTATCTCCCTTTGAATTTCCCTACCGGTATCTATAATCTCCTGATTCACAACGTTTTCTATATCATCCTCAGGAAAAGCCACTGCAGCCTCTACATGTGCAAGCATTCCAAGAAGCTTATCCATGAGTTTTTTTATTTTTTTGGACAACTTTCCCTGCGACTGTTCAAAGGCAATTTTCATGCTTTCATCCGTCTTTGCCCTTATAAGGTCTATTACAGCTTCTGCCTGAGATAGGTCTATTCTACCGTTTAAAAATGCTCTTTTTGTAAACTCCCCTGGTTCCGCAAGCCTTGCCCCATTTTTAAGAAGTATGGATAGAATTTTTCTCACTGCCACCATACCACCATGACAATAAATTTCAACTACATCTTCCCTTGTGTAGGTGTTAGGGGCTTTCATGAAGCTTACTATAACCTCATCAACAGTCTCTCCTGTTGATGTATCAATAATATGACCATACCTCATGGTATAGCTTTTCATACCCAAAGTTTCCTTACCCTTTACATGCTTGAACACTTTATTTAATATACCAAGGGATTTATCCCCTGACATTCTTACAATTCCTATTCCACCTTCGCCTACCGCCGTAGAAATTGCAACAATTGTATCGTCAATAGCAACAGCCATATTTACCACCTCTTAAAGTAATCATTATTATATTATACCAAAAAAACGATAAATCAACTTGTTATGCTAGCTCTTTTTTTAATAAGCTGTGATAAAAAATATATTCCATTGCAAGGCAGCCTCTATAAAGCCTATATACATAAAAAAAGCCCGGGTAGATTTGCTCTACCTCAGGCATTTTAGGCTATTTTTTTAGCTCAATGACAACTCTTCTAAAGGGTTCTTCACCCTCGCTTCTGGTTACTACCTTGGGATTGTTTTGAAGTGCTGCGTGAATTATCCTTCTTTCATATGGGTTCATAGGTTCCAGTCTAATACTTTTATTATACCTTTCAACGTTGTAAGCAAGCCTGTTGGCTAGCCTTATAAGAGTTTCCTCTCTCTTTTTTCTATAGTTTTCTGTATCAAGAATAACTCTTTTATATTCATTTTCCTTGTTTTCCCTATTAACCACAAGGCTTAAAAGATATTGAAGCGCATCAAGAGTTTCTCCCCTGTATCCAATTAAAATCCCCATTTTAGGGCCAACAAGATTAACTTTAAGGGCGTCTTCACTATCCTCTACCTCAATATTGCACTGTATACCCATTTTTTCAAGGACATCACTCATAAACTTCTTTGCAATGGATGCATAATCGTTTTTAACAGTAAGTCTGACCTTCGATGGCCTGGCACCTATAATACCAAAAATCCCCTTGCTTCCCTGTTCTAAAACCTCTACCTCAACCTTATCCCTTGTAACTCCCAGTTTTTTTAACCCCTCTTCTACGGCATCTTCAACTGTTTTGCCAAGAGCCTCTATACTCTTCATACACCCACACCACCTTATTCTGCAAGCTTCTCCTCTTCATTATGCTTTATCTTATTAATAATAAAGTATTGCTGACCCATTTGTATGAGGTTACCAATTATCCAATATAAAACAATACCTACGTTAAATGTATAACTCATGTACATAAAAAGTAACGACATATAAATATTCATCTTCTTTTGCGTCTGAGCAGCTTGATCATCACCCTTTGGAGACATTATTAAACCCGATATGTATGTAGTTGCCCCTGAAGACAAAGCTAGAAGCAATATTAGTATCTGATTAATATCTCCGCGAAATAACGCTCCAAAGCTTCCGCGCATAAGGAAAAATGGTACTTCCTTTAATGGCTGAAAATTAAGAATAACTTGATACATGGCTATAAAAATTGGAAACTGTATTAATAAAGGTAAGCATCCTGCAAATGGGTTGACACCTTCTTCTTTATATAACTCCATCTGGGCTTGCTGCAGCTTCTGAGGATCATTTTTATATTTTTCCTGCAGTTTTTTCAGCTTGGGTTGAATTTTTCCCATTTTAATAGTGGATCTTGTTTGAGAAATTGTCAGTGGAAGGATTAAAAATCTTATTACAGCCGTAAATATAGCAATATCTAACAGATATCCTAACGGCTTATTGGTTACAACTTTAAATACTCCACTATTTATAATTTCCATAAAATTTGTTAACAGTTTTACTATAAAACCCAAATCTTAAACCTCCTTAATTAAGGTACTGGATCATATCCTCCAGGATGAAATGGATGGCATTTTAATATCCTTCTTATTCCTAAATAACTTCCCTTTATTGCACCATATTTTTCAATAGCTTCAATGGTGTACTGTGAGCATGTTGGATAAAACCTGCAGCTGGGCGGCTTCATTGGCGATATATACTTTTTGTATAATTTTATCCAAAAAATCAAAAAATTTTTCACATCATTCACTCTCTTTTAATAAATCACCCTTTTTCATTAAAAACAAAACGGACTTTTCCATATCCCTATATGTACATTTCCTAGCCTGGCTTCTTGCAACAAATATAAGATCATACCCATATTTAAATTTATTCTTATTCAACCTAAAACTTTCCCTTATAAGCCTTTTTATCCTGTTTCTGACTACTGCTTTTCCAACTTTTTTACTAACTGTTATGCCAAGCCTTATTACATTTTTGTTGTTTCTAACGATATATAAAACTAAATTGGGGTCACTTATTGATTTGCCGCGATTATATATGTATTTAAACTGAGAATTCTTCTTGATCTTTTCAACCGTTTTCATTATTTTTACCCCTACCGTTTAAGGCTATTAATGTAAAATTGTAGAAAAAGGCCACAAAAAGCGGCCTTATGCTGTCAATCTCTTTCTTCCTTTTGCTCTTCTTCTCTTTAAAACAAGCCTTCCTCCACGAGTTTTCATTCTCTTTCTAAAACCGTGTTCCTTCTTTCTCTGTCTCTTCTTTGGTTGATATGTTCTAAGCATCCGTTGCACCCCCTTCTAATACTCTTATATAGAAGCATGTTGAACTTTCAAAATGGATTACTATAAAGATTATATATTTATGCACGAAAACTGTCAAGGAATACATGCTTGTTGATATCATTTTATCCACAAATGTGTTTTTTGTGGATAATTATTGCCTGTGAATAAAATATCTGTTAATATATTTATGCAATGTTGATAAGTTTATATCAAATGTTTAGTATTTGTTGATTTTTATCAACTTATGCACAGGTTGTGGATAAAAATGTGTATAAGTTGTTGAGTATAATAATTTTATGGTATAAATCCAAGAAAACATCCGCATTTTTTGTTTGTAGATTTTGTTTATTTTGCCCTGTGGATAAATATTTTTTTAATACTATTTCTTTGATATTATTAACATAATTAACATTGTTGTGAATAACTTTTATTATTTTTGTCAACATTCTTCAAATAGGATATGCTCTGTGGATAAGTTTGTTAATACATAAATGTATATGAACAAAAATATTTTAAGAAATGAGAATAGGAGGCAGTCATATGGGGAACCAGCTTACTGATTTATGGGAGAAAACCCTTAATATAATCAAAGCTGAGCTAACTGAAGTAGGTTTTAATACGTGGATAAAATGCATAGAACCGGCGAAAATATCTCATGATACCATATTTTTGATAGTTCCAAATGATTTTACCAAGGGAATATTAGACGCAAGATATAAAGATCTTATATCAAATGCTTTAAAGCTGGTATCATCTAAAAAATATGAAATTAAGTTTGTATTATCTACAGACGAAATCCTAAAAGAAGTAGATGACTCCCCTTCATTTAACATGAAAAAAAACAATGAGCCCGAAAAGGAGAAAACCCTCTCTGATGACATAACAACATCAACCCTTAATCCAAAATATGTATTTGAAACATTCGTTATAGGCAACAGCAACCGATTTGCCCATGCAGCATCCCTTGCTGTTGCTGAAGCTCCTGCTAAAGCATATAATCCTCTTTTCATATATGGAGGAGTAGGGCTTGGAAAAACACACCTGATGCATGCAATAGGCCACTACATACTTGGTCAAAATCCAAATGCACGGGTTGTATATGTAACATCTGAAAAGTTTACAAATGAGCTTATAAATTCAATTAAAGATGATACAAACGAGGAGTTTAGAAGCAAGTACAGAAACGTTGATGTTCTTTTAATTGACGACATCCAGTTTATTGCCGGGAAGGAAAGAACCCAGGAGGAATTTTTCCATACCTTCAATGCGCTGCATGAGGCCAATAAACAGATAATTATATCAAGCGATAGGCCTCCTAAGGAAATCCCTACCCTTGAGGATAGGCTTCGTTCAAGGTTTGAATGGGGACTTATAGCAGACATACAGCCACCTGACTTTGAAACAAGAATAGCGATACTTAAAAAGAAGGCTGACGTCGAAAAGCTTAACGTTCCTAATGAAGTTATGGTTTATATAGCAAATAAAATACAATCCAATATAAGAGAACTTGAAGGCGCTTTGATTAGAATAGTTGCCTTTTCATCCCTTACAAATAAGGAAATAAGCGTTGACCTCGCATCTGAGGCACTAAAAGATATAATATCAAACAAAAACTCAAAACAGATAACCGTCGATCTTATACAGGATGTAGTTGCAAGCTACTTTAATTTAAGAATCGATGATTTTAAATCGAAAAGAAGAACCAAAAACGTTGCATTTCCAAGACAAATTGCAATGTATCTGGTTAGAAAGCTTACAGATCTATCACTTCCTAAAATAGGAGAGGAATTTGGAGGAAGGGATCATACTACTGTTATCCATGCCTTTGAAAAGATTTCTGCTGATCTAGAAAAGGATCCCACACTCAAGGAAACTATTGATGAAATCACGAAAAAAATACAGCAAAAATAATCAACAACTGTATATATCTTATATTGATAAAATGTTGATAACTTGAAAAATCAATTTTTATACTTAATAATGTGGATAATTTGTACATGCTTACAAACAATTTATCCACAGTTGTTTTTTTATAAAAACCATTGATTTTAACGCTTGAAAAGGTTATCAACATTTCCACAACTACTATTACTATTACTACTAAAATTATTATTAATATTATCTCTTTATAAACTAATTTTTAAACTGTGGATAAATAAGGAGGAATTCTGATGTGGTTCACATGTGACAAGGATATTCTTCAGGAAGCTATAAATAACGTTCAAAAAGCAGCTTCAACAAGAACAACATATCCCATACTGGAAGGAATTTTAATAAAGGCATATAATAACAGAGTTATTTTTACAGCAACGGATCTTGATCTTGGAATTGAAACGTATATAGATGCAGATGTGCATGAGAATGGATCCATTGTAGTAAATTCAAAGTTATTTGGTGAGTTTATAAGAAAACTTCCAAATGCAAGCGTTACAGTAAAAATGGAAAATAATAGCGTTTATATAACATGCCAGAAATCTGAATTTGCAATGCTTGGAAATAACCCCGATGAATTTCCACAGCTTCCTGCAATAAATGAAAATTCAATGTATGAGATTTCACAGGATATCTTAAGGAATATGATAAGGCAGACAATATTTGCAATAGCCCAGGATGAAACAAGGCCAATACTTACAGGTGTTTTATTTGAAGTGAGGGATGGAAAATTAAGTTTCGTTGCCCTTGATGGATACAGACTTGCTTTAAAGACCTGCGATATTGACAGCAGAAATAATATAAGTGCTGTAATACCTGGCAAGACATTAAACGAGATATCAAAAATACTTCAGCCAACACAGGATATGGTTAAAATTACCTTTACTCCAAACCATATACTTTTTAATCTTGGAAATACTAAAATAATTTCAAGGCTTTTAGATGGAGAGTTTATAAACTATAGACAGATTATACCTGATGAATACAGATTAAGAGCAAAAGTAAATGTAAACGAACTTATGAGCAGTATAGAGCGTGCTTCCCTTCTTGCAAGGGAAGGAAGAACAAACCTTATAAAGTTTGACATAAAAAATGATGGCATGGTTATCACTTCAAACTCCCAGATGGGAACTGTTTATGAGGAAGTCAGCATAGAACTTGAGGGGGAAGGCCTTAGAATAGCCTTTAACTCTAAATATTTTCAGGACGTTTTGAGAATAATAGATGCAGAAGAAGTTTATCTTGAATTTTCAACAAGTGTAAGCCCATGTATTGTAAAAAAATGTGATTCCAATGATTATATATATCTGGTTCTGCCAGTAAGACTTGTAGAAAATAGCTAACCACCTGACCAGGGTGGTTTTATAATGATTTGGTAAATTATGATCTTTTTAATTGAAAAGGATGGTATCAATGGATAGAATAAAGATTAGCACTGAATATATAAAACTTGATCAATTTCTAAAATGGGTAGGTATTGCAGATACCGGCGCCATTGCAAAGATAATGATATTAAATGGAGATGTTAATGTTAATGGTATGGTTTCAAAGGAAAGGGGAAAGAAGCTTAGAAAAGGAGATATAATCGAGGTAAAGGATATAGGTTCCTTTGAAATAATATAGGTTAGAGGAAAATGATATGTACGTAAGGAGTCTTGAACTTAAAAACTATAGAAATTATGAAAGACTTAATTTAGATTTGAATAAGGGATTAAATATATTTGTTGGTGAAAATGCCCAGGGAAAAACCAATATAGTTGAGTCTATATACTACCTTAGCAGTTTGAGATCACATCGAACTAATAGGGACAGAGAGCTTATAATGTGGGGAAAGGACAAAGCATATATTAGGGCTGATGTAGAGAAAATGTTTGGAAAACACACTATGGAGTTTCTTTTAAGCAGTGAGGGGAAAAAGGCAGTTAAAATCGATGGAGTTAAGACAAGTAAGGTTTCAGACTTTTTAGGAACGGTAAATGTGGTTATCTTTTCACCTGAGGATCTTAAACTTGTTAAGGAAGGGCCAGCTATAAGAAGGAGGTTTATAGATGCTGAGTTAAATCAGATAAGGCCTAAATACCATCATGCGATTTTGCAATATAATCATATATTGATGCAGAGAAATAATCTTTTAAAGTCTATTTTAAAATCACCATCATTGAAAATGACAGCTGAGGTATTTAGTGAACAGCTTGCAGAATATGGAAGTTTTATTACTGAAGCCAGATATGAATTTGTTAAAAAACTGTCTTTAATTTCGAGGTTAATTCACAGAAAGATAACAAACGGAAAAGAAGAGCTTGAAATAATATATAAAAGTGCATCAGGGGAAAATATGGATAGAAAGTCTATAAAAGATGAACTTTACAAGTATTATACGGAAAATATAATGGAGGATGCTGAAAAAGGATATACCCTTAAAGGGCCCCATAGAGATGACATTATTATCAAGATAAACGGAGCTGACGCTAGAATATACGGATCCCAGGGCCAGCAGAGGACAGCAGCACTTTCTTTGAAGCTTTCAGAGCTTGAGATAATAAAGTCAGAGGTTTCAGAGTATCCTGTGCTTCTTTTAGATGATGTGCTGTCGGAGCTTGATATAAACAGGCAGCATTTTTTACTTGATGCTCTGAAGGAGATACAAACTGTACTTACGTGCACAAGCTTAAATGATATAAATGAATTCCATTTTGAAAATAAGGATGTATTTAAAGTAACAGCTGGAAAAATTGAAAAGTTTAATGCTGTGTAAGTGAAAATTTTTAGTTTTGGTGTAAAAAGAATTAAAAGGAGGGTATTATTATGTTCCTTCACCTTGGAGAGAATGTGGTTATTCCACTAAATGAAGTGATAGCTATATTCGATATAAGTTCAACAAATAGCATAGATACCAGGCATTTTCTTAAAATTGCCGAAGAAGAGGGATTTATTAGAAGAATAACAAATGATGAACCTAAATCCTTTGTTTTGACAGAAAGAAATAAAAAGAGTATCATATATCTTTCTCCAATATCTTCTGTAACATTAGGAAAGCGCAGTGGATTTGTAGATGAGCTCTAATACAAAGGAGGATTAAAATGACAAGTAACAATGGAAATTATGATGCTAGTAAAATACAGGTATTAGAAGGTCTCGAAGCTGTTAGAAAAAGGCCGGGTATGTATATAGGAAGTACGGGTTCAAGAGGGCTTCATCATCTTGTTTATGAAATAGTTGATAATTCTATAGATGAGGCTCTGGAAGGACATTGTGATAATATTGAGGTTATGATTCATAAGGACAACTCAATAACTGTTACAGATAACGGAAGAGGCATACCTGTAGGTATGCATCCAAAGCTTCATAAACCTGCAGTTGAAGTTGTATTTACCGTTCTTCATGCAGGAGGAAAGTTTGGAGGAGGGGGATATAAGGTTTCAGGAGGGCTTCATGGAGTTGGAGCATCCGTTGTAAATGCGTTGTCGGAGTATCTTGAAGTAGAAGTAAGTACAAATGGTAAAGTATATTATCAAAAGTATGAAAGAGGAAAACCTCTGCATGAACTTAAAGTTATAGGGGAAACAAAGAAAAGAGGCACTAAAATTACTTTCAAACCAGATCATGAGATTTTTGAAGTACTTGAATATGAGTATGATGTCCTTGCACAAAGGCTGAGGGAATTGGCATTTTTAAATAAGGGAATACGCATAGTCCTTATAGATGAAAGAGATGGAAAAAAAGAGGAGTTCCATTACGAGGGAGGAATAAAGGAGTTTGTTAAATATCTAAACAGAAATAAGGAGGTACTTCATCCAGAGCCTATCTATATAGAGGGGAAAAAGGATGAAACCATAGTTGAAATAGCAGTTCAATACAATGATGCATATAACGAAAGTATATATTCCTTTGCAAATAATATCGACACTACCGAGGGTGGAACCCACGTAGTTGGATTTAAAACTGCACTTACTAAAGTTATAAACGACTATGGAAGAAAGTATGGTTTTATTAAAGAAAATGACAAGAATTTATCAGGAGAGGATACCCGTGAAGGAATAACAGCTGTTATTTCAGTAAAGGTTACAAACCCACAATTTGAGGGACAGACTAAAACAAAGCTTGGAAATACAGAAGTTAGAAGCATTGTTGATGCGATAGTTTCTGATAAAATTGCAGCATTTTTAGAGGAAAACCCATCCGTTTCAAAGGTTATACTCGAAAAAGCGATTATGGCTGCAAGAGCAAGGGAGGCAGCAAGAAAGGCACGTGAGCTTACAAGAAGAAAAAGCGTACTTGAAAGTATGTCTCTTCCTGGAAAACTTGCTGACTGTTCTGAAAGGGATCCAAAGCTCTGTGAAATATACCTTGTTGAGGGAGACTCCGCAGGAGGTTCTGCAAAACAAGGAAGGGACAGGAGATTCCAGGCAATACTTCCACTTAGAGGAAAAATCATGAACGTTGAAAAGCAGAGACTTGATAAAATACTTTCATACCAGGAGATAAGGGCTATGATAACAGCCTTTGGAGCTGGAATCGATGATGAATTTGATATAAACAAAATTAGATACGATAAGATAATAATTATGACAGACGCAGACGTTGATGGTGCTCATATTAGAACACTGCTTTTAACGTTCTTCTACAGGTATATGAGGCCACTTATTGAGGAAGGCCATGTATATATAGCCCAACCACCACTTTACAAAATTACAAAGAACAAGAAGGAATACTATGTATACTCCGATAAGGAGCTTGAAAAGAAGCTTGACGAAATAGGCAGGGATAATTACAGCATACAAAGATATAAGGGGCTTGGCGAAATGAATCCTGAGCAGCTATGGGAAACAACAATGAATCCGGAAACCAGAACACTTCTTAAGGTTGAAGTTGAGGATGCAGTGGCTGCAGATGAGATATTTACAATACTCATGGGGGATAAGGTTGAGCCAAGGCGTGAATTTATACAGGAAAATGCAAAGAAGGTTCAAAATCTTGATATATAATGTTTAAGATATAATTAGGCATACGAGTATATCTTAAATAAAGCCCCATAAAGTACGATGAGGTGATGATATGGATGGAAAAAATCAGAAGATATTAAGCGTTGATATAAAGGATGAAATGAAAAAGTCCTATATAGATTATGCAATGAGCGTTATTGTAGGGCGTGCTCTTCCGGATGTAAGGGATGGACTTAAGCCTGTACACAGGAGAATACTTTATTCTATGCATGAGTTAGGAGTTCATCCTGATAAACCACATAGAAAAAGTGCTAGAATCGTCGGAGACGTTCTAGGTAAATATCATCCCCACGGAGACAGTGCGGTATACGACGCCATGGTAAGAATGGCCCAGGACTTTTCAATTAGGTATACCCTTGTAGATGGCCATGGCAACTTTGGTTCTGTAGATGGTGATGGAGCAGCTGCAATGCGTTATACTGAAGCAAGGCTTTCAAAAATTGCCATGGAGCTTATGAGGGACATAAACAAAAATACTGTAGACTTTATAGACAACTTTGATGGAACTGAAAAGGAACCAGTCGTTCTTCCGTCAAGGTTTCCAAACCTTTTAGTAAACGGATCTGCAGGCATAGCAGTTGGTATGGCAACCAATATACCACCCCATAACCTTGGGGAAGTTATAGATGGAACTATAATGCTTATAGATAATCCTGAGGTTACAGTAAAAGATTTGATGTCAAAGATAAAAGGTCCCGATTTTCCAACATCAGGTCTCATACTTGGAAAGGATGGAATAAAACAAGCTTACGAAACGGGAAGAGGAAAGGTTACAGTTAGGGCTAAAGCCTCAATAGAAGAGGAAAAAGGAAGAAATAAAATAATAGTTACTGAAATTCCTTATCAGGTTAATAAGGCTAAGCTAATTGAAAGTATTGCTGACCTCGTTAAAGAAAAGAAGATTGAGGGAATATCTGATATTAGAGATGAGTCCGATAAACAGGGCATGAGAATTGTTATCGAGCTTAAAAGGGATGCAAATCCTAATGTTGTTCTTAACCTTCTATATAAGCATACAAAGATGCAGGATACCTTTGGCATTATAATGCTTGCACTTGTTGATGGAGAACCTAAGGTATTGAACCTCAAAGAAATTATTGAAAACTATATAAAGTTTCAGATTGAAGTTATAAGAAGAAGGACGAAGTATGACCTTGATAAGGCTGAGGCTAGAGCTCATATTCTGGAAGGTCTTAGAATAGCCCTGGATCATATAGATGAAGTTATTAATCTAATTAGAAGTTCAAGAACTACAGAGATTGCAAGAAAGGGTCTTATGGAAAAGTTTGGGCTTTCAGAAAAGCAGGCTCAGGCAATTCTTGATATGAGGCTTCAAAGGCTTACAGGGCTCGAAAGGGAAAAAATCGAAGAAGAATATGCAGAACTAATTAAGACGATCAATTACCTAAAGGAAGTTCTTGCTAACGAAAGGCTTGTTCTTCAGATTATAAAGGATGAGTTAACTGAAATTAAAGAGAAATACGGCGATTCAAGAAAAACCAGGATAGTAAATAAGACAGATGACATAGATATTGAGGACCTTATACAGGAAGAAAGAGTTGCTGTGACTATAACCCATGCAGGTTATATAAAGAGGCTTCCTGCAGATACCTATAGAAGTCAGCATAGAGGTGGAAAGGGAATTCAGGCCCTCTCAACAAGAGAGGATGATTTTGTGGAGCATCTTTATATAACATCAACCCATGATAACCTTATATTCTTCACAAATGAAGGAAGGGCCTATAAACTAAAGGCTTATGAAATACCAGAGGCAGGAAGAACAGCAAGGGGAACCAACATAGTAAACATTCTCCCATTAAATACAGGGGAAAAGATACAGGCAGTAATATCTATAAAAGAATTCGATGAGGATAAATATCTTGTATTTGGAACTAAAAATGGGCTTGTAAAGAAAACACAGCTTAGTGAATTTATATCTATTAGAAAAACAGGATTGAATGCTATAAATCTAAAGGGCGATGATGAACTTATTGGAGTGAAGTTAACCGATGGAATACAAAAGATCGTCATTGTTACCCAAAATGGTTATTCAATAACCTTTGATGAACAGGATGTAAGAAGTATGGGAAGAACTGCATCAGGGGTTAAAGGAATAACATTAAGGGATGGAGATATAGCCGTTGGTATGGAAGTGGCAGATCCAGAAGCACAACTTCTTATTGTAAGCGAAAACGGATATGGCAAGAGAACACCATTCTCCGAATACTCAGTTCAGGGACGTGGAGGTAAAGGAATAATAACGTACAAAGTTACGAAAAAAACAGGAAAGATAGTTGGAGCAAAAACTGTAACCGATGAAGACGAGATTATGCTTATAAACAGCAATGGAATAATAATAAGGCTTGAAGTTAAAGGAATATCACAAACAAGCAGGAATGCTATGGGAGTAACTCTAATGAAAACAGGTGAAGATGAGAAAATTGTATCCATAGCTAAAATAAACAGCAATGCTGAAGATGAAAGTGATGAGGAAGAATAGATTTAGTCCCCGAGTTATTCGGGGATTTTTTTATGTTAATTGACATAACGTAAAATAAATGATAATATATGAAAGCGGCGCCGATGAATGGCGCTCTAAAAAATATAAAAAAGAGTGTTGACAAGTTATTTAATTAATGATAATATAATTAACGTTGATGAGTTTTAAGTGAGTTTGGCCTTTGAAAATTGAACAGTGGAAAGCGAACGTAACTTGAGTAATTCTAACGCTAGGATTTTAATTTGAGAGTTTGATCCTGGCTCAGGACGAACGCTGGCGGCGTGCCTAACACATGCAAGTCGAGCGGGGGGAGTTCTTCGGAACGAACCTAGCGGCGGACGGGTGAGTAACACGTGGGCAACCTGCCTTGAGGAGGGGGATAACAGGATGAAAGTCCTGCTAATACCGCATAAACCGGTGCTGTCGCATGATGGCATCGGCAAAGGAGCAATCCGCCTCAAGATGGGCCCGCGGCGCATTAGCTAGTTGGTGGGGTAACGGCCTACCAAGGCGACGATGCGTAGCCGACCTG
>NZ_SOAZ01000029.1 GCF_004364155.1 Fonticella tunisiensis
GTAATTAAGATGGGCTTAAGGTTAAGTATGGTTTACACTAACCCTATTCTACATGATTTTTTCACGGGGTGTTGCATTTAATATTGCAATTTAAGGTAAATAAAATTATAAAAATTTGTAGAAAAATGACTTTATTTAACGTGGATTTAACATTAATATATTAGTATATACATTTGCATTTTAATAATAAATTTTTCGGGGGGGAGAACATCAGAATGGAGACTATGAATTATAAAATGTTTTTTTCACTCCTTGGAGGGCTCGGACTTTTCGTTTATGGAATGAAGCTTATGGGCGAAGGACTTCAAAAGGCTGCAGGAGAAAAGCTGAAAAGAATTCTCGAAGTTTTAACCACTAATAGAATACTTGGCATCCTTGTCGGCACCGGAGTAACTTCTATTATTCAAAGCAGCAGTGCAACAACTGTAATGGTTGTAGGCTTCGTAAATGCAGGGCTTATGTCACTTTCACAGGCCGCTGGAGTTATAATGGGTGCAAATATAGGTACAACCATGACTGCACAGCTTATAGCCTTTAAACTTACTGATATAGCACCATTTATACTTGCAATAGGTGCTGGTATGGTAATATTTACAAACAAAAAAAGGACAAGGGACATAGGGGAAATCGTTCTTGGATTTGGAGTACTTTTCGTTGGTATGTCTATGATGGAAAAATCAATGAAACCCCTTGCTGAAATGGAGTCGTTTAAAAATCTTATTCTTACACTTGGAAGGCATCCACTCCTTGGTGTTTTAGTTGGCCTTGGAATGACTGCAACAGTTCAAAGCAGCAGCGCTACAATAGGTATACTTATGGCCCTGGCCGCTACAACTCCAAACTTTGGACTAAATGTTGCCCTTCCGGTTCTGTTTGGAGACAACATAGGAACATGTGCCACAGCACTTCTTGCAAGCATAGGTACAAACAAAAACGCAAGAAGAGCCGCACTTATACATTTAACATTCAATGTAATAGGAACCATTATATTTATGTCAATACTTCCAATCGTTCTTAGGGTTATACCAATGCTCGGTGGAGACATACAAAGGCAAATTGCAAACTCACATACATTGTTTAACGTTACAAATACAATACTTCAAGCTCCATTTATTCCTTTACTCGTTGTATTTGTAAACAAGCTTGTTCCTGGTGATGACAGAGATGATAATGCTATGGCACTTGAATACCTTGACAAAAGGCTTCTCGAAACCCCTTCCGTAGCTGTAGGACAGCTTGTAAAGGAAGTAGTTAGAATGGGTAATATAGCATCGCAGAACCTTCAAGCCGCCTTTAATGCTTTTATTAAACAGGATGAGAGGCTTGTGAATACTGTTTACGACAGGGAAGATCTTGTAAATTTCCTTGAAAGGGAAATCACATCGTACATGGTTGCCCTGTCAAATACGGCGCTTTCAGAGCAACAGCATGAAATAGTTACCTCTCTGTTTCATGTTGTTAACGATATTGAAAGAATTGGAGACCATGCTGAAAATCTTGCAGAACTTGCGGAATATAGAATGGATACAAAATCGTCGTTCTCCGAGCAGGCTATTACAGAGCTTAAATACATGTTTGAAACAACTAAATATGCCGTTGACACAGCAATATCGGCTCTTGAAAACACTGATTATGATGCAGCTAAAAGTGTTATTGAAGTCGAGAAAAAAATTGACAGCCTGGAAAAACAGCTTAGGAAAGATCATATCGAAAGACTTAACAGAGGAATATGCAATCCTGTAAGCGGCACGGTATTTCTTGACTTTATAAGCAACCTTGAAAGAATAGGAGACCATTCAAACAATATAGCTCAGATGGTGCTTGAAGCAGAATAGGTTTATGTGTTGTGCTGCTCTGAAAAGCCCATTGGAATAAAAGCAGAAAATATATACAGATCGACGCTGTGATAAAAAATATATAACTCTCACAACTACGCTTGCGCACAGAGGTTCTAAAGCTCGGAACAGCTGACAAGCCAAGTGAGTTCGTGAAACTCGCTTGGCTCAAACACCACGAACTTCACTAAGGCTTCTCAGCTGTCCTCTCGCTAAGAACCTCTAGTTGCTCGCTAAAATAGTTCGTTTTATATATTTTTTTATCACAGCTTATTAAAAAAAGAACTAGTACAACAAGTTAACTTAAGTTTAGATTATTATTGAAACTGTTTTCATAATCTTGTGGTGAATTTTATTTCATGCAGAGTTACTCTGAAAATCCCATTGTAATAAAAACAGAAAATAAAAAGAGACTGTATTGTTTTTTTGTACCCCACAGCAAAATCAATACAGTCCCTTACTTATTTTGGGAGTGATATTAATTAAACTTACTCCATGTATACTTTTTATATGAAATAAACCTTTCTAAAAATTGAGAGGATAATATCGATAAAAACACATAGGTCTCATATCTATACCTCGTCTGTGTTTCTATAAAAACATGTACAAGCATAAATCCTATGATCAGTATAGAAATTATGTCGACTTTTATCCTTCTATCAATTAGCTTCAATATAATGGCTGCAATGGAAAAAACAATCATCGTTATATACTGCAAATGGCCTAATTCAAGAAGGTAGTTAATAAATTCTGTTATTTTAGCATTTTCAAGGGCGAATTCATACTGGTTATCCTTTCCGCCCATAAAATTATGCATTTTAATCACGATAAACCTTAGGGTTTTCTTATAATCCTTTAGAGATTTCCCTATAGCCTTTAAACACTCTTCATTATACCTGTTGTAGTCAAAATTTAGCGTCTTCAAGTCATAATAGACCTGAGTTTTCTCTGCATTTTCCGTTGGTATGCTATAAACGCCATTTCCTGTTAATCCAAGGACAAACTTAAAGTATTTGACATTATCCTTACTAATGGGGCCAGGTGAAACCCCCGCCTTAATAAGAGCAAAATCAAATCCTCTGATAACCAGCATAAATGCTATTATCAATAGAGCAAACCTTTTTAACCAGCTGGTATAGCTACCATTTTCCAGCGCACTAATGAAATAATATAAAAACGATGCGATTATAGCAATTATGGCTACGGGCCGAATTATCTGTGTAAATCCCAGAATAATCCCGGCATAGGATGCAAAGCTCAATCTATGGTCCAGTATAAAATATATTGCACATATCAGCAATAAAGTGCTTAAATGCTGATTGTTTATTATAGAGGCTCCAAAAACGTTTGGTATAAATACCGCATAAAGTAAGGAGGAAATTGCTGCACTTTTATCATTTGAAATTTTATTAACGAGCTTATATATGATTATGGATGTCAGGGTCATATACAGCCCGTCAAGTATTTTAAACCAGACTAGACCTTCTCCAAATACCTTCATTACAAGTGCCAGATAGGTTGTATAGCCTATTTGAAAGTTATAAAAATAAAAATAATTAGTTTTATCAAAGCTCAAACTCTTAAAGGTTCCATTTACAATGCTTTTAGCACCTTCAAGCAGCACTTTATAATCACTGACCGGATTTGTTGCGGCATAAATATTCCATAGCAAATACTCAAATAAGGATATAAGTATTAGCATCCCTGTGAAGGCTCTTTTGCTGATATTATTTACCCTAACTCCAATAAATAACAAGAATAGCTCCACTACTAATGCTCCGGACAGCAATATTCTGCTTACATGCATGTTTTCTGTTGAGACATAAAATACACTTAAGGAAGCTCCTAACATAAAAATCAGGATAATGGAGCAAATAATTAAAAATATAATTCCACATAAGTTTGATAGTTTTCTGGTTATCAACTCATGGTACCTCCATTTATTAAAAAACAATGTATAAATAAAATAAATCAATAAAACATACAGCCCCTCAATTAGTATAGCATAAAAATTTAAAACCTTTTTAGGAAAATTATAAAATAATCCGATGTGTTACTATGAAAAGTCCAAACGAGTTAAAATATCTTTTTTCTATACGGGGCAAAATATATTTAAAGGATGTGATAGCATGAAAAGATGGATATTGATTATAACCATATTTATTATAATCTTTTGCAGTAGTTTTTCTTCTTTAAATATACCTTTCAAAATATTCGTTGAGGACAAAGAAATAAAAGTTCCTGATGGTTACATCATGAAGGATGGTAAACTCTATATCTCGGAGGATGCTCTTAGAAGGGACTTTGGTTTTAACATATTTTACGACAGGCCTGAAAACAGATTTAGAATATATGATATTACAAAGATGATGTATAATGCGAGATGTCAATTATTTGAAGATTTTGCTCGTATATATACACCAAATAGCCCCGATGAAGCAGCTGAACTCTGGGCAAGGGGCATTAAAGAAAGAAATGGCGTCTTTCAATATCTGGCATTAAGCGAGTCCTTAAGAAATGAATTTAAAAATTTAGCAGAACAAACAGGCAGCATTACATGGATTACCGGATTTTCAAGCCCCTGGGTGGATAGCTATAAAATAGTAAAGGAAAAAACCGATGAATCTACTTACGTATATAAAATAATTTTTACAGCGATAACCTCAGCATCGGATAAATTTACATGGCATGCAGTAATAACCGTCGGCAAGGAAAATTCCAAATGGAGAATTATAAAAATTGATAAGGATTTTGATATTATGTAATACGTTGTTTATTTTTCTCACATTTAATATTAAAATAAAATTATAACACTGCGTAAGGAGCTGGTATGATGATTAGATTTGGTTATCCCTACTTTGGCAAGAAGTACTTATATGACATCGTCACAAACACTCTACACTATCTTGTTAATGAGAAACCTGAATGCAGGATCGATGAAATAGATGAAGAAAACGTTGATATGTACAGCTCTCTAAATGAAGGCTCACTCATAACTGACCACCCTGTTTATAGACCATGTCCCCACTGCATGAAAAAGGAATATGAGTAAAATTTTAGCCCTCTTTATCCTGGATAAAAAGGGCACTTTCATTTTCCGGGAAATTTCAACCTATATCGATACTTAAAGTACAATCTTGATTTTATTCCCGCAGTTTTGACATCTGTCATCATTTAAATTCATCATCACATAATACCCGTATCTCTCAACAACCGTTCCTCCGCACTCTGGACAGTATGTATTATTATCCTCCCCTGGAAGGTTGCCTATATAAACATAGTTAAGATATTTCCTGGCTATATCCCTTGCTCTTCTCAGGCTTTCAGGCTTTGTTGGCCTGTCCGTGAATTTATAGGCAGGATAGTATCTTGAAAGATGGAGAGGTATATCCTTATCAATAGAAGCAATCCATTTTGCCATCTCTTCTATTTCATCATCGCTATTGTTATATCCATCTATTATAAGCGTTGTCAGCTCCACATGTGTTTTATCTGAAGAAAGCTCTATGGTTGAAAGAACCTCATCAAGGCTCCCCATACATATGTTTTTATAATAACCATCATTAAAGCCTTTAAGGTCTATATTCATGGCGCTAATATGCGGAAGCATTTCCTTTAATGGCTCTTTTTCAATATAGCCGTTTGTAACAAGGACTATATCGGGTTTATTAATGCTGACTTCAACTTCCTTTAAAAAGTCAAATATATATTCATACCATATTGAAGGCTCATTATAGGTAAAGGCTATACCTATGCTTCCTTCCTTCGCAGCATCCAAAGTTATTTTTAAAAGTTGCTCCGGGTTTACATATTTTGTTTCAGGTGAACTTTTAGATATGGAGTAGTTCTGGCAGAAGCCGCAGCTAAAATTGCATCCAAAGCCTCCAACAGATAATATAGTTTTACCGGGCTTGTAGTGATACAGCGGCTTCTTTTCAACTGGGTCGATGGCAAGGGAGCTTATCTCTCCATAGTTAACTGTATACAACCTGTCTTTCTCAGCCCTTCTTACTTTGCATATACCTCTTTGGCCGTTTTTCAAGTGGCAATGATGGGGACAGAGATAGCAAAGGATATATTTATTATCTATTCTCTCATAGAACATTGCTTCCTTTATCATTTAATCAACTGTGTCTTACAACTTCAAACCTTTCTATTTCATATTCCTCGTCTTCAGAAATTCCTGCCTTCTTAAGCGCTATGCTTATCTGTTCATCAACTGTGTCTACTCCTTCAAGATCTGGCAGAAGGACCCCTGCTCTATTTCCCTTTCTAACAATTACTCCATATCTTTTAGGATTTAAATCTTCCTTTGATGTTTTTACAGGAGGCATAAGCACATCAACGGAATAATCTATGTCAACAAGTTCATCTCTACCTACCGGATAGAACCTTGGATCATTCACTCCTGCTTCAACAGCATTCCTTATTATTTCCTCCGCAACGTTGTCTGTAATGGGATATATTGTGCCTATGCATCCCCTTAACTCTCCGTCCTTTTTAAGGGATACAAATACGGCTCTTTTCTCCTTCAGCATGGATGCTGGTATATAGTCTGGTATCTTTAAATATTCACCTTCATTTATATAATGTTCAAGGCTTTCTCTTGCAAGCCTCACATAAACATCCTCATTTTTTCTTCTTTCCTCTAACTCCCTTTGCCTTATAGCCTTTAAATCCTCAAGAAATTGTCTCTCTTCTGCCTCTTTCTGTACTTCAAATCTCAAAACTCCATATCCCACTCCAAAGGGACCTTCATATGAAAGGGTTTGCCCCTTTACAAAATAGCCTTCCATAGCACCAAGCATAATATAGAAGGATCTCATACCACATTCCCCAGCGTCCTCTATAAGATCTTTATTCATATTAAATATTCCTTTAGTATCAACCCTTTCAAGTAGCTTTATTATCTCCCTGTCAAATTCCTCTCCGCGGGGATTATATTCATAGGGTCCTTCATCCCTTAGCCTGTGGGATAAGTCCCCGCTTGCAATTAAAACCACACTGAAGTCATCCTCCTCAACTGCCCTTTTTATGGCCATTCCAAACCTATAAAGATCAATCTTGTGAAGAAGCCCATAGACTATATGCACTATTTGAAAGTCCCTATAAACTTTGTTTATATAGTACAGAGGTACAGCTGCACCATGATCAAGCTCACAAAGCACATCGTATTCTCTCACTGAGTTTTTTCCTAATGGAACTACAGATATATTCATTTCATCTGCATGCCTTATTATATTCTCAGTAAGATGCATGCTGATGTTCATATTAAGCTTTACATGTGGTGCTCCAAATCTTCTGAAATCACCTTTTATAGAAGGTACATTTGAAATGGATATTGCATCTCTAAACAATGGCCCGTGTGGTGTGATTATAATTATTATCTCTGGTTTAAGTTCCTTAATTTCATCTGCAGCCTTTTCAAGGGCCCTAATTGTTTTTTCAGCCTTATATTCCTCCCCCTTTCCTATTTCAGGGATTATAATTGGTGGATGAGGCATAACATAATATCCCAAAATTTTACCCATTTTAACACCTCCTTAGTAAGAGTTTAACACTTTTTTGTTCCATAAATACATAACTTTCTGTAAATTCTATTATATAAATAATAGGTAGCTAAGAAGCCAAAGAAGAGTTCGTGGTGTTTGAGCGCAGCGAGTTTTAAAAGCTTACTTGGCCTGTTAGCTGCCATAAGCATTAGAACTTCTTTGTTAATTTTGCTGGTGAATGAAATACATTTTATTTTTTAATTTTCCAGTTGAGGTTCCGTAAAATATCTTGTAATTCCACAGTATATTGCCCATGCTATTTTATTCTGATAATCTTCCTGATTTAGAAGTCTCTCTTCTTCAGGATTTGAAAGAAAACCGCATTCCACAAGTATGGAAGGTACCGGATTATCCTTTAATATATAATAGGTATTGTTAGCCTTTTCTTCCCTTCTATTGTTCCTGTCCAATACTTTTATAAGCTCCTCCTGGGTTATTTTAGCAAGCCTTTTACTTTTTTCGTCATCCCTATTGTAAAAAACCTGAGCTCCGTAGTATTGAGACTGTGGAAAACTGTTTAAATGGATACTTATAAATACATCGGCCCTGTACTCTTTGATTATCTCCTTTCTGTTTTTCATATCGGTACTCTTTCTATTTTTATCCGTTTCAGCATACAGCCCTTCATCCACTTCCCTTATCATTATGACAGTATTGCCGTGCTCCTCCAGATATCCCTTTAGCTTTTGTGATATTTTAAGGTTTACATCCTTTTCTAGAGTTCCACTCCTGCCTATAGCCCCTGGATCCCTTCCTCCATGGCCTGCATCTATTATGATTACCCTATTGCCAGATGGAACATTTCTGTGAAGAAATATATTTTTATATGTAATATCAAACAGCGCAATTAATAGACCAATTATTACTACTATAATTATCTGGCTATATCTTTTTAACACAAAACCACTCCCCCGGCGAAATCAATACTATTTTATGAACGCTTTTAACACGATATGAAAGGCTTTTTATAATTAAGCCCGAGGAGAATCAATTACTTGTTAAACGTCAAAATAAACCATATTAATTTTACCTGAAAACGGCATAATTAAATCACCTTTAACTCTTGCGTAAAATTGAATAATCTGCCTTTTGGAATGCAAATTAAGAAAACCGTCAATACTTTTAATTAATTGTCACACTTACAAATTTACATAATATAATGTACTGAGAAAAGAATCCTGCTTTAATTAAACAATTTTGCTGGATTCAATCTATGGAGGTGTAACATTCATGCCAAATCTTGCTGTAATTGATCTGAAAAAATTACTTGGAACTCCTGATTTAGCAAAAACAACAGACCCTGACGATACAATGACAAGCATTATGCAGCTTTTAAAGGGTATATTGAATCAATCAATAAGCGGACCTACTCCTGCAGCTACTACTTTAACCTCCGGGCAGCTAACGTCTATTGGTACTACGGCAACTCAGCTTCCTTCATTGCCTTGTAAAAAGGTAATTTTACAAGCAGACCTTGTTAATCTTGTTGGCGTTTTAGTAGGTGGCTCCTCTGGACAGTTTTATAATTTAGTAGCTGGCTCAAGTGTAACCCTTGATGTTTCAAATCTTAACCAAATTTATGTAAGGGCTAGCGCGGTAGGCATTGCTAATGTAAATTGGATTGTTATTAGCTGATAATCTTAAAATTACTAACTATATTTTATGTGTAAAAGTAGGTGAATTTCGATGCCTGAAATAGTTTTAACAGCAGAACGAAGCCTTACAACAACTACAGCTGATTTAAATGGGAATATAAATACAGATACGCTTTATATAGGAAGGGACGAGAATAATGCCTATAGAAGCTATCTTTACTTTGATACCTCATCATTATCTGATACTTTAAATATCGTATCAGTAAGCCTTATACTTCCTATTATAAAAGATTTCTATCCATGCTGCAAAAAATGCTTTTTTGTTTATCCACTCACATCGGATTTTGGAGACTATACAACGTTTTTAAATTTCCCTACATTTGGAAGCCCATATACAAAGATGCGATATCACAGCGGTCCAGTTGAAATTGATATTACTAATATCGTATCAAACTGGATTAATAATAATTTAGTTAACTATGGATTAATGATAAAGGGAACAGAGTCCTCCTGCTCCCTTATGACCTTCGGTTCTGCGATAAACCCTGACCCTAACCTTGTTCCAAAGCTTAGAATTATTTACAGTCTCGGGCCGAAACCAGTTCCAAGCCTTGTTAACTTTAAAGAGAAGAATTTTACACTGTCCAATACTTCTCCAACCTCAACTTCAACATGTGTAGGCACCTTTAAGGATGGAACCTTCTTTATTACAAGAACAGATGCGGGTACAGACCCGCTGACCTTTACTATTCAAGTAAGCGCCGACGGAACAACCTGGGTAACTGACAGTTCTGATACCCTCACTAATGGAAGTATAGCACTGGTTCCTCTTTACTTTGGGAAATGCTATCGACTCATAGGTTCGGGAGCAGGAACCTGGAATGTGAATGTAAAGTTTGTTTATCAATACTATTAAATTAACTTTAGCGATGTAGGTGATTATGATGGCTTTTGTAACTTTCAAAGAAAAAACCTTTAATATAGACACCACAGACGATTCTTACACAACCCCTGCAATTAATACAAGCAAAATGAAGGATGGAACCTTTTTTGTAACAAATTTAAGCCTGCTTACTGATCTTAATGTTAAGATACAGGCAAGTGCAGACGGAATTACCTGGGTTGATGATTATTCAGACCTGGCACCCAAAGCTGTTGCAGGACCTCCTGTAGTCTATAATCCAATAGCTATAGCCCCACTTTATTTTGCAAAATACTATAGATTATCACTTGAAAGCGATCCACCCACTGAAGTCAAGGCTGCAGTTAAATTTGTATATCAAGTGTTCTAATAAATGAGGAATGCATTTAAAATGCATTCCTCATTTTATTCATCTATTCAAGATTATTCTCAGACTTTGGTTCTGTTAAATACCCGGTTAATCCACAATATATAGCCCAGACAACTTATTCTGATAGTCCTCCTGCTGAAGCAATATTTTTTCCTCAGGGTTAGACAAAAATCCACACTCTACAAATATTGCCGTGCTTCTCTTCGATATACTCAGGTTTATTTCTTTCTCAATTGCTCCATTCTTGACTATTGCTCTATAATCCCTTCCTCCATGCCATGCATAGATCAATATAACCTTATTACTTGAAGGAACCTTTTTGCCTTTGAAAACAAACTCCTGTGTAATATCAAATACTAATATGAATAATACTATTAATATTATTATAAATACCCTTGAATACTTTAACACCAAACCACCCTTAAAAAAATCTAAATTAATTATATGTTGTTTTTAATAGTAATATAAGAAAAGCCAAAATATTACATAGATAGTTATTGCCATAGATGGTTCGTTGTCGCCGATGTCTTTTTATGATATTATTTAATAAACGCAATAAATAAACGACTTAATCATTGATAGGAAGTGAATACATGGACTTAATCAAGATAAAAGGAAATGCATACTTCTTTAATGCACCTACTAATTCAGGTGTATATGTTTTTAAAAATAAAAACTGCCTCATTATAGATACAGGGCTTAATAACGGCCAGGCCAGAAAACTTGAGGAGGCACTTCTAAGGAGTGGATTTCATCCAAAGTACATAATAAATACCCATAGTCATCTGGATCACTGCGGAGGGAATTCCTATTTTCAGGAAAATTACTCTGGATGTATAGTGTATACCTCTGAACTTGAAAGGGTATATCTCGAAAATCCTCATATTTATCCAACAACTTTATTCTCCTCAAGCCCTCCAAAAGAACTCTATAGAAAACAAAGGCCCTTAAGGGTAGATTTTACCCTTGAAAAAGGAAGCATTAAAATAAACGACGAAAAGTTTGAAATCATACCACTTAAGGGACACACAATAGATCAGATAGGTATCATTACTCCAGAGAAAGTATGCTTCCTTGGAGACTCCATATTTAGCCAGGAAACTATTAATAAGTATGGATTGCCTTATCTTAATGACGTAGGTGAAACCATTGACACGCTTATTTATCTAAGAGAAGTCGAGTGTGAATTTTTTGTACCTGGCCATTCCGACCAATTCCTTAGTCGGAAGGAACTGCTGGAGCTCATTGACCTTAATCTCAACAATATAGATAAGTATATAATGCAAATCAAGGAACTTTTAGACCAACCTTTGACCCGTGAGGAGCTCCTTGAAAACCTTATAGTGCTTAATGATTTTGCAGTAAATTACACTCAGTATCACCTTTATCATTCATCACTCTCGGCATTTCTTGCATATTTATTTAACAGTGATAAGATAACTTATTCCATAGAAAACGGAAAGGTCTATTATTATAATTGCGTATAATTTTAATAGAATAAACAGGGCTTCGCCAACCTTGAATAGAAATAAAATCGAGCAAAAAGATGTCAGGCACCTTTTTATTTGATTCTCACAATACAAAAAATAAAAACCTCTCGTATGAGAGGTTTTTCATTATCTCTTTGAGAACTGTGGAGCTCTTCTTGCCTTCTTGAGACCGTACTTCTTTCTTTCTACCATTCTTGGGTCTCTTGTGAGGAATCCTGCCTTCTTTAGGACTGGCCTTAAGTCGGCATCTGCCTTTACAAGGGCCCTTGCAATACCATGTCTTATAGCTCCAGCCTGGCCTGTAAATCCACCACCATGCACGTTTACAATAACATCATACTTACCCTCTGTTCCAGTAAGTACTAACGGCTGTCTTACTATAACCTTTAAAGTTTCAAGGCCAAAGTAGTCGTCTATGTCTCTCTTGTTTATAGTTATCTTACCTTCTCCTGGCACAAGCCTAACTCTTGCAACAGAAGTCTTTCTTCTTCCAGTTCCGTAGTATTGTACTCTTTCCATCACTGCATCCTCCCTTCACACCACATTAGTATTTAAGCTCGAGCACTTCTGGTTTCTGTGCTTCATGGTTGTGTTCTGGTCCTCTGTATACCTTGAGCTTCTTAATCATCTTTCTTCCAAGTGGTCCCTTTGGAAGCATTCTTCTAACTGCTTCTTCAATAACAAGCTCTGGCTTAGTTTCAATCATCTTTCTGTATGGTGTTTCCTTCAATCCACCTGGATAAAGTGAGTGATGTCTATAAAGCTTTTGATCGAGCTTCTTTCCTGTTAGAGCTACCTTTTCAGCGTTTACAACTATTACAAAGTCTCCGGTGTCAACATGTGGAGTAAAGGTAGGCTTATGTTTACCTCTAAGTATTGCTGCTATCTGGCTTGCCATTCTTCCAAGTGTCTTATCTGTTGCATCAATAACATACCATTTTCTTTTAACATCTTCGGCCTTTGCCATGTATGTTTTCATCTTTTTCCCTCCCTGAACTTATCTGGTACCTGTATTCCTGTTATTAAACTTATATCGACAGATCCGGGGCTAGTGGATCATGACTTCTTCATTAAACACCATTCTATATTTTAATACAACGAGCCGGGTGTGTCAAGTATCAATAATATACTTTTTCCAGGCACAGTCCTGATGCTGGAGCTGTTTGGCCTGCTCTCTCCCTGTCTTTGCTCAGTATTATTTCCTCGATTTCACTTCCAGCTATCCTGCCCCTCCCAATATCAACGAGGGTCCCCGCTATAATCCTAACCATGTTATACAGAAAGCCATCCGCTTCTATAAACATTTTGATTATATCTCCATCCTTTATAAGTTCCAGTTGCCTTACTGTCCTTACAGAGGTTTTAACAGAGCTTCCTGAAGCCCTAAAGGCAGAAAAATCATGCTTCCCTAAAAACGCCCTCGAGGCCTTCACCATCGCTTCAAAGTCAAGGGCATAGGGACAGTGCATAACATAGTTTCTCATATATGCAGGCTTAGCCCTTCTGTTAAGTATTGTATAGCTGTATCTTTTTCCCCTGCTGCAGTACCTTGCATGAAAATTATCCGAAACCTCCTCAGCCAGGATCACAGTTATATCCTCTGGCAACCTGGCGTTAATGGCCTGTGGAAGCTTTTCTGTCGGTATCTTAGTATCAGTAAAAAAGTTAGCCACCTGTCCTCTTGCATGCACACCTGCATCTGTTCTGCTTGAACCTATTATCGTTATATCTTCCTTTGTCAAGGAGCTTATAGCATCCTCTACTACTTCCTGTATGGACATGGCATTTTTCTGCCTCTGCCATCCAGCATATCTTGTACCATCATATTCTATGACTATTTTTATGTTTCTCATCTAAAATCGCCTGCTTAGAATTGATATGACAACCAGCAGCGTTGTTATGACAACTGCTGTTATGTCCCGTTTTTCTATCTTAAGCTGTTTAAGCCTTGTTCTTCCTTCTCCTCCCCTGTAGCACCTTGCTTCCATGGCCATTGCAAGGTCATCTGCTCTTCTGAATGAGCTTATGAAAAGAGGCACAAGCAGCGGAACAAGGTTCTTAGCCCTCTTAACTATATTTCCAGATTCGAAGTCTGCTCCTCTTGCCATCTGGGCCTTCATAATTTTATCCGTTTCATCCAGAAGTGTAGGTATAAACCTCAATGCGATAGTCATCATCATGGCAAGCTCATGTGCGGGAAGGCCAACTCTCTTGAAGGGGTTTAAAAGCCTCTCTATTCCGTCTGTAAGGGCTATAGGAGAAGTCGTTAACGTCAATATAGATGTTCCTATTATAAGAAATATAAGCCTTAATACCATAAAAACCGCAAGGTAAACTCCCCTATCTGTTATGGTTATTGGTCCCTTCTGAAAGATGGGGGTTCCAGGGGTTAAAAAGGCATTAAGCACTGCTGTAAACACTATAATCCATAGTATTGGCTTGATACCTTTAAATATATATTTAAAAGGTATTTTAGCAATCAATATAACGGCCAGTGTATAAAGGGCTATAAATATATACCCTCTATAGTTATTTACAATGAATAGAACTACTATAAACACAAAGGACAGCAAAATCTTAACACGCGGATCAAGTTTGTGTACAAAGGAATCTCCGGGCAGGTATTGTCCAATAGTGATGTCCTTAATCATTTTATATCTCCCCTCAGAATTTTCATAAGTTCCTGTTTGGCTTCCTCTACAGTAATTATATCTTCCCTTATATTATAACCCTTTTCCCTGAGCCTCCTGGCAAGATAAGTAACCTGCGGAACTCCAAGCCCTATTTTCTCAAGGGTCTCAACTTCTCTGAAAACTTCCCTTGGAGAACCCATAAGTATATTTTTCCCCTTATACATAACTATAAGCCTATTTACAAGTTTTGCAACATCCTCCATGCTGTGGGAAACAAGTATAATCGTTATTTTGTACTCCTCATGGAGCCTTTTAATCTGGCTCAGTATTTCATCTCTTCCTCTTGGGTCAAGCCCCGCCGTGGGTTCATCAAGTATGAGTATTTTAGGTTCCATGGCAAGAACTCCCGCAATAGCTACCCTTCTCCTCTGTCCTCCGCTCAGTTCGAAGGGCGATTTATCCCTATATTTTTCTATATCAATACCTACCACCTCAAGGGCACGCCTTACTCTCTCATCCACCTCTTCTGCAGACAGTCCCAGGTTTGTTGGTCCAAAGGCCACGTCCTTATATATGGTTTCCTCAAAAAGTTGATGTTCGGGGTATTGGAAGACAAGTCCTACCTTTTGTCTTATTTTCCTCAGCTCTACTCCCTTTTCTGTTATACACTCTCCGTCTATATATATATTTCCTGATGTGGGTTTTAGAAGACCGTTTAGCTGCTGTATAAGTGTAGATTTGCCCGATCCCGTATGCCCTATAAGCCCTATGAACTCACCGTCTTTAATCTCGAAGGAAACGTCGTCTATCGCTGTCTTTTCAAAGGGTGTTCCAGGCATGTATTTGTATGTTAGATTTTCTACTTTGATTGACATATCGCATCCACCATCTCTTCTATAGTTAAAATATCTTCTTGAATCTCAATTCCACTCTGTCTTAGTTCATATGCCAGTTCAGTCATCTCAGGAACGTCAAGTCCCAGAGCCTTTAACTCTTTTACCTTTGAAAAGACCTGCCTTGGACTCCCCTCAAGTACTATTTTCCCTCTTTCCATTACAACTACCCTGTCAGCGTCAACGGCTTCTTCCATAAAGTGAGTTATTAAAACTATCGTTATGCCCTCTTCCTTATTAAGTCTTTTAATAGTTTGAATAACCTCCTTTCTTCCCGCTGGGTCAAGCATTGCAGTTGGCTCATCAAGAATTATACATTCTGGCTTCATTGCAAGAACACCTGCTATTGCAACTCTTTGCTTCTGACCTCCAGAAAGAAGGTGGGGACCATGATGCGCATAGTCAAACATATTGACGGCTTTAAGTGCTTCATCAACTCTTTTTCTTATCTCCACAGGGGGAACACCCAGGTTTTCAGGCCCAAAGGCTACATCTTCCTCTACTATGGTTGCAACTATCTGGTTGTCAGGGTTTTGAAATACCATTCCGGCCCTCTGCCTTATATTCCAGAGGTTTTTTTTATCCCTTGTATCCATCCCATCAACAAGTATTTTGCCGTCGGAGGGCATGAGTATCGCATTGAAATGCTTGGCAAGGGTTGATTTTCCAGATCCATTATGACCTATAACAACTAAAAATTCGCCCTTATGAACCTCCAAGTCAATTCCATCAAGAGCAATGCCAAAGTCCTCATTGTTTTGCCTTTTATAATAGAAATACACCTTCTGTGCTTGGAGCATACTGTTTTCCATCAAGAACACCTTCTATATGCAAAGTAATAATAATTAACATTTTTGTGTAGGGAAGAACAGTGTTCTCCCACCCAGTAACGGTTACCTGATAACGAACAATGTTCGCTGCTTACGTATAAAATAATTTTGAATATGTAAAAAGGAATTAAGCAACACATACTTAACTTAATCCCGTGTAAGTATTATATAAGTTCGAGGATTACAACTTCCGCAGCGTCTCCTCTTCTTGGTCCCATCTTTATTATTCTAGTGTATCCACCGTTTCTTTCAGCGTATTTTGGTGCTATATCGCTAAAGAGCTTTTGTACTACCGCTGGTTCCGTTACAAAAGCAGCTACCTGCCTTCTTGAGTGAAGATCTCCTCTTTTAGCAAGAGTTATCATCTTTTCTGCAAGGCTTCTTACTTCCTTTGCTCTTGCTTCGGTTGTTACTATCTTGCCGTCTTCTGATTTGAAAAAGCTGGTTACAAGATTTCTAAGCATAGCTTTTCTGTGATCAGTAGGACGGCCGAGCTTACGATATCCTGCCACTTCAATCCCTCCTATTCATCGCTCTTTTTTAAACTAAGTCCTAGCGCTGCTAATTTTTGCTCAACTTCTTCAAGGGACTTCTTCCCGAGATTTCTAACCTTCATCATATCCTCTTCAGTCTTTTGAACAAGTTCCTGAACAGTATTGATTCCTGCCCTCTTCAAGCAGTTATAGGATCTTACTGATAGGTCAAGTTCCTCAATGGTCATTTCAAGA
Organism: Fonticella tunisiensis; assembly: GCF_004364155.1. GTDB lineage: Bacteria > Bacillota > Clostridia > Clostridiales > Caloramatoraceae > Fonticella > Fonticella tunisiensis. The sequence continues at coordinate 16,849 of NZ_SOAZ01000029.1, forward strand.
ACTTTATCCTTCTTTTCCTCTTCCTTCTCAACCATTATTTCAACTTTATCTGCTTCGTCTGTTAAGCTGAGGAAGAGCTTGAAATGTTCAATAAGTATTTTAGCTGATAAACTTACCGCATCATCTGGAGTAATCGTACCATCAGTCCATATTTCGAGGGTTAGCTTATCATAGTCAGTAATCTGACCAACACGAGTATTTTCTACATTATAGTTAACTCTTTTGATTGGCGTATAAATTGAATCAACAGGAATTATTCCTATTGGCTGATTCGGCTGCTTGTTTTTTTCCGCAGGAACATAGCCCCTACCTTTATCGATAGTTAATTCCATATACAGCCTTCCACCATCGCTGACAGTTGCAATATGGTGATCTTTATTTACAATCTCAACGCTTCCATCTGATCTAATATCTTCACCTGTGACAACTGCAGGCCCGGTGATGTCAATTGTTGCGGTCTTAGGGCCATCACCTTCAAGTTTTATAGCAAGGCCCTTTAAATTTAATATGACTTCAACAACATCCTCTTTTACGTTTGGAATAGTTGAAAATTCATGAAGAACGCCATCTATCTTAACTGAAGTTACTGCAGCTCCTGGTAATGAAGAAAGTAATATCCTTCTCATTGCATTACCAAGAGTCGTACCGTAACCTCTTTCAAGTGGTTCTACGACGAACTTGCCGTACATACCATCTTCACTTTTTTCTACACATTCTACCTTTGGCTTCTCTATCTCTAACATCTATATATAACCCTCCTTATAAAAAGGTAAATGAAAAATTGAGGGCAACTGATTCTACACCTTAATTATCTGCTGTAAAGCTCAACTATAAGTGTCTCGTTAACAGGAATATCTATATCCTCTCTCTGTGGAAGAGCTATTACCTGGCCTTCCATCTTATCCTTGTCTACAGTGAGCCACTTTGGTACAGTTGTAGCAACTTCTGCAAGAGCTTTAAACTTTTCACTCTGTCTGCTCTTTTCAGCTACAGCAATAACATCGTTAACCTTTACTTCGTATGAAGGAATATTAACCTTTTTACCATTTACTGTAAAGTGTCCATGCCTTACGAGCTGCCTTGCTTCAGGTCTTGAATTTGCAAACCCAAGTCTGTAAACAACGTTGTCAAGTCTCATTTCAAGAAGTCTTAAGAGGTTTTCACCTGCAATTCCTTTTTGTCTTTCAGCTTCTTCATAGTATCTTCTAAATTGAGTTTCAAGTATTCCGTATATTCTCTTAGCCTTTTGCTTTTCTCTAAGCTGCATTCCGTAGTTTGTAAGTTTCTTTCTGTTTTGTCCGTGCTGTCCAGGTGCATAAGCCCTTTTAGCCACCGGGCACTTGTCTGTAAAGCACTTTTCTCCCTTAAGATAAAGTTTAACGCCTTCTCTTCTGCAAAGTCTGCATACTGGTCCAGTATATCTTGCCATTCACTACACCTCCTATCATTACACTCTTCTTCTTTTTGGTGGCCTGCAGCCATTGTGTGGAATTGGAGTAACGTCCTTTATAAGGCTAACTTCAAGTCCAGCTGCTTGAAGAGCTCTGATAGCAGCTTCCCTACCGGCTCCTGGTCCCTTAACATATACTTCAACAGTCTTCATTCCATGATCAACAGCTGCCTTAGCTGCTGTTTCAGCCGCCATCTGTGCAGCGAAAGGAGTGCTCTTTCTTGAACCTCTGAAGCCTAATCCTCCAGCACTTGCCCAGGAAATGGCGTTTCCAGCTGTATCTGTTATTGTAACAATTGTATTGTTAAATGTTGACTTGATATGTGCCTGACCGCGGTCAACATTCTTGCGCTCTTTTCTTCTTCTTACTTTCTTACCCTTTGCTTGAGCTGCCATTATCGTCCCTCCTTAATTATTTTTTCTTCTTGCCGCCGATTGTTCTCTTCGGTCCTTTTCTCGTTCTTGCGTTTGTCTTAGTCCTTTGTCCTCTAACAGGTAATCCTCTTCTATGTCTTAGGCCTCTATAGCATCCTATTTCCATTAATCTCTTTATGCTTAAAGCAACATTTCTTCTAAGATCGCCTTCAACAACGAAGTTCTTATCGATATATTCTCTAATCCTTGCTACTTCGTCATCTGTAAGGTCCCTTACTCTTGTATCAGGATTAACACCTGTAGCTTCAAGTATCTTGTTAGCACTTGGTCTACCAATACCGTAGATATAAGTAAGTGCTATTTCAACTCTTTTTTCTCTTGGTAAGTCTACACCAGCAATTCTTGCCATTGAGTTTCTACACCTCCTGTGTTCTACTTTTCCATTTGGTTGTTTATTATAAATCACTGAAAGCCTTCAGTGCAGCCGCGATCAAATTAGCCCTGCTTTTGCTTATGCTTTGGGTTTTCGCATATAACCATTACTCTGCCATGTCTTTTTATTATCTTGCACTTTTCGCAAATTGGCTTAACTGATGGTCTAACCTTCATGGCTATCCCTCCTTATTACTTTGCTCTCCACGTAATTCTACCTCTTGTTAAATCATAGGGTGATACTTCCACTGTAACCTTATCTCCAGGTAGTATTCTGATAAAATTCATTCTGAGTTTTCCAGAGATATGTGCCAAAATCTTATGCCCATTTTCTAATTCTACCTGAAACATTGCATTTGGTAAAGCCTCAATTACCGTACCCTGTAACTCGATTACATCGTCCTTTGACATAGGTAATCAAACCTCCTCATAACAGAATCATCCTTCCATGATTTCAGATAATCCTGAAATCAATCGTGATCCTGCTAAAGTCTGTATATTTTCTAATATTATCATAGTAAACCCATAGATTGCAGACTTTTTCTCAAATCAGCATCGCTGATGTTTTTTTTGTTTCTTAATCTTTCCGCGATGTCTTCAGCAAACCTGTTATGAAATACAAGGTGCTTTATCTTTTTTTTCTTTGGGTTGTCTATCTTCCTTAGGTCTCCATCAGATATAAGCACATAGTTTTCGTCTATGATACCCACGACTATAAAATATCTGTCTTTATCCCGTCCTGCTCTAGAATGGACTATCTGCCCCAGGGCAACGCCTTCCATACCTTCCACCTCTTAATTTATATTATTGTCAGTACTTCAGGGCCATCTTCAAGTATAACAACAGTATTTTCATAATGGCACGACATCTTTCCATCGGCAGTTACCACGGTCCAGCCGTCGGAAAGTTCCTTTACTGCATAGGTTCCCATGTTAACCATAGGTTCAATAGCAAGTGCCATACCCTTTGTAAGCTTAGGTCCTCGACCTGGTTTTCCATAATTAGGAACAGGAGGTTCCTCATGCATTTCCCTTCCTATTCCATGGCCCACATAATCCCTAACAACAGAAAAACCATGGGATTCAACATAAACTTGAATTGCGTGGGAAATATCTCCGATTCTATTTCCAACCACTGCATACTTTATGCCCTCAAAGAAGCTTTCCCTGGTAACATCAATAAGTTTCTGAGTTTCCGGGCTTATTTTTCCAACAGGAAACGTTCGTGCGGCATCACCGTGAAAACCGTTGTAAATCGCTCCACAGTCAATACTTACAATATCGCCCTCTTGAAGCACTCTATTACCAGGTATGCCGTGAACAACCTCATCGTTTACAGACGTACACAAAGTTGCCGGGAACCCGTTGTATCCTTTAAAAGAAGGGCGGGCTCCACAGCCTGTAATATATTCCTCTGCAATCTTATCGAGTTCCTTCGTGGTGATTCCAGGTCTAATTACCTCTTCGATTTTTGCCAAAGTTTCTGCAACAATTCGCCCCGATTTTTTCATCAGTTCTATTTCACTACTCGATTTTAAATAAATCATCGGTTTTCGCTCCCTAATACATTGCAGATATCTTCAAATACCTTATCTATTTCCTGCTCACCATCAATATTTCTTAAGAGGCCCTTTTCCAAGTAGTATTCTATCAATGGTTGAGTTTGTTTATTATATACGTAAAGTCTGTTCTTTACTGTTTCCGCACTGTCATCTGCTCTCTGAACAAGCTCAGCGCCGCAGTAGTCACATTTATTTTCCCACTTTGGTGGATTGAATATTACATGAAAGCTTGCACCACAGGCAGGACAAACTCTTCTTCCCGTCAGCCTTTTAATAAGCACTTCCTCTGGAACCTGAATGTTTATAACATGATCCAGGCAGCTCTCCATCGAAGCTAAAACTCCTGTCAAAGCATCTGCCTGCATAAGGGTCCTTGGAAAGCCATCAAGCAGAAAACCCTTTTCACAATCAGGCTGTTTAATTCTGTCCTCCACTATTGCAACAGTTAGTTCATCTGGAACGAGCTGTCCTTTTTTAATATACTCATCCGCTTTTATACCTAAAGGAGTCCTGTCTTTTATATTTTTTCTGAATATATCTCCTGTTGATATGTGAGGTATTTCATATTTTTCTGCTATATATTTTGCCTGCGTCCCCTTTCCCGCACCTGGCGGGCCAAGAAGAACTATCTTCATTTAAATCAACTCCATTATTTTAAGAATCCTTCATAATGTCTCATAACAAGCTGAGCTTTCAGCTGTTTATTTATCTCAAGTGCAACGCCAACTACAATCAGCACTGCAGTTCCACCAAACTGTATATTGCCAAGGTTTCTATTTATCATACCAGCTATAATCGGAAATATTGCAACAATAGATGCAAAGGCACCGCCTATTATAGTCATTTTACTCAATACCCTTGTTAGGTACTCCTCTGTTGGTTTTCCGGGCCTGAGACCAGGTATGAAACCACCATTTTTCTGCAGATTCTCTGCGACTTCATCTGGCTTAAATGTTACTGAAGTATAGAACCATGTAAAGAATATTATAAGGAATACATATACAACAGGATATATTGGATACTGCGAACTTAGCCAGCCGCTTTCAAATAGAGTACGTACCGGATGACCCGGCTTAAAGGCAAGCTGGGTAATAATAAGCGGAAATTGCAAAACTGATAAAGCAAATATTATTGCAATAACACCAGCTGAGTTAACGTTTATTGGAATGTGAGTACTTTGCCCTCCATAGGATTTTAATCCTATTCTTCTTTGGGCATATTGTACCGGTATACGCCTTTCTCCTAAGTCCATTGCTACAACGCCTGCAATCATAAGCACTGCAAATGCAGCAAATAACAATGCAGTCATGGGATCAAGTCCCCCACCCCTAACAAGTGTTATTAAACCTCCTACCATCGCCGGGATCCTTGCAAGTATACCTGAGAAGATTATAAGAGATGTACCATTACCCACCCCGCTCTCAGTTATCCTTTCTCCCAGCCACATAACAAATGTTGTACCTGCTGTGAGGGTGATTATAATAATTATAACCTGCCAAACGCTATTGCTTACCAGAGCACCGCTGTTTCTCAAATAAATACCTATACTAAAGGCTTGAATTACAGCAAAGAGAATAGTTCCATACCTTGTATATTCTGCAATTTTTCTTCGTCCATCTTCGCCTTCCTTTGAAAGCTGTTCAAGCCTTGGTATTGCTATTTGCAGTAAGCTCATTATAATAGAGGAGTTAATATATGGAGTCACTCCCAGTGCAAAAATACCAAAATACCTAAAAGCCCCACCTGATATCATATCAAGGAATCCAAATAATAGTCCCTGATCTGCAATTTTCGCAACTGCATCGGTATTAACGCCAGGAACAGGAATAAATACTCCTGCCCTGAATACCGCAAGCAGTGCAAGGGTTATGAATAATCTCTTTCTTAAATCAGGAACTTTAAAAGCATTACGTAAGGTTTTTAACATAATTAAATCACCTCTACTTTGCCTCCGGCAGCTTCTATTTTTTCGATTGCGGATTTAGTGAACTTATGAGCCTTTACAGTAAGCTTCTTTGTCAATTCTCCGTTTCCAAGAATCTTAACACCATCGAGAAGGTTCTTTACCACCTTTGCTTCCTTAAGAAGCTCCGGAGTAACTTCAGTTCCATCCTCGAATCTATTTAAAAGTTCAACATTAACCTCTGCGTATTCCTTAGCAAATATATTGGTGAATCCTCTTTTTGGAAGCCTTCTTTGAAGTGGCATCTGACCTCCTTCAAATCCAGGTCTTACTCCACCTCCTGAACGTGCTTTTTGACCTTTTTGTCCTCTTCCTGCAGTCTTACCCTGCCCTGAAGCAGTTCCTCTACCTACTCTTTTTGGCTCCTTGTTTGTTCCGGGAGCTGGTCTTAATTCATGAAGTCTCATCGTAGCACCTCCCTCTTATTATATTTCTTCTACCTTAACCATATACTTGATCTTTTCAATCATACCTCTTATCTGAGGGGTATCCTCATGGTCCACGCTCTGGCCAATCTTCCTTAAGCCAAGGGCTTTAACTGTTGCTATGTGATCTTCTTTTTTTCCTATTAAGCTCTTTGATAATGTAACTCTTAGCTTTGCCACGATGCTCCCCCCTTAACCTAAGATTTCTTCTACTGTCTTTCCTCTGAGTCTTGCTATTTCCTCCGCAGTTCTCAATCTGGAAAGAGCGTCTATTGTTGCATTAACCATATTTCTTGCATTGTTTGAACCTAGTGACTTTGATCTTACGTCCTTAATTCCAGCAAGTTCAAGCACCGCACGTACAGGACCTCCTGCGATAACTCCTGTACCTTCGGCAGCTGGCATTAAGAGAACCTTACCTGCACCGAATTCTCCTATAGCTTCGTGTGGGATTGTTGTTCCAACTATAGCTACCTTTATTAAATTTTTCTTAGCATCTTCAATGCCTTTTCTAATAGCTTCCGGTACTTCAGCAGCTTTTCCTATTCCTACTCCAACATGGCCATTTTCATCGCCAACCACAACCAGGGCGCTGAATCTAAAATTTCTACCACCTTTAACAACTTTAGCAACCCTGTTTATATATACAACCTTTTCCTTAAGGTTTAATCTGCTAGGATCGATTCTCATCTATTTCCCTCCTTTTTTAGAAATTAAGTCCTGATTCCCTTGCAGCCTCAGCAAGCTCTTTAACTCTTCCATGATAAATGTATCCGCCTCTATCAAATACAACGTCCTTTATTCCCTTTTCAAGTGCTCTCTTTGCTATGAGCTGGCCAACTGCCTTTGCCGCTTCCTTGTTACTTCCAACCTTCAAAGTATCCTTGAGTTCCTTGTCGATTGATGAAGCTGAAACAAGAGTCGTTCCAAGGTCGTCATTTATAATTTGAGCATATATATGCTTTTCACTTCTATAAACATTCAATCTTGGGCGTTCAGCAGTACCATAAACCTTCTTACGAACTCTTAAGTGCCTCTTTAATCTTTGTTCGTTTCTGGATGGCTTATTGAACATTTCGCTCACTCCCTTCTATTATTTCTTACCTGTCTTGCCTTCTTTTCGTCTGATTACTTCGTCAACATACTTGATTCCCTTGCCCTTATATGGCTCAGGTCTTCTAACTTCTCTTATCTGTGCTGCAACCTGACCTACAACTTCCTTGTCAATTCCCTTAACGATTACTGAAGTTGCTGCAGGTACTTCAAATTCTATACCTTCAACCGGTTCTATTTCGACTGGATGTGAATATCCAACATTGAGTACAAGCTTCTTACCCTGCTTTGATGCTCTGTAACCAACACCAACAAGTTCAAGAGCCTTCTGGTATCCCTGTGTAACTCCTGTTACCATGTTCTGAATTAATGCTCTTGTAAGCCCATGAAGAGCTTTTATTTCCTTTTCATCGCTTGGTCTTGTAACTACTACTGCATTATCTTCAACTTTTATATTCATAGACTTGTGCATTTGTTTGCTTAGCGTTCCCTTAGGTCCTTTAACTGTTACTGTATTATCGTTTCCAACCGTAACAGTTACACCCTGAGGAAGAGCAACTGGAAGTCTTCCTATTCTTGACATGTTTGCACCTCCTATTCGTATCGTATTACCAGATGTAGCAGATAACTTCGCCGCCGATTCCTTCTTTTCTAGCCTGCTTATCTGTCATAACTCCCTTTGAAGTTGAGAGTATTGCTATTCCAAGTCCACCAAGAACCTTTGGTATATTGTCTTTTTGAGCATATACCCTTAGGCCTGGCTTTGATATTTTCTTAAGTCCAGTTATAACTCTTTCTTTATTTGGTCCGTACTTTAAAGTAAGCTTGAGCATTGGTACTGAACCATCCATATATTCTTCAACACCGCTTATATATCCTTCATTAAGCATTATATCAGCAACTGCTTTCTTTAATTTTGAGGCTGGTAGCTCTACGCTTTCATGCCTTACTATATTTGCATTTCTGATACGAGTTAGCATATCAGCAATTGGGTCAGTCATAACCATATTTACTGCCTCCTTTCATATTAACTATTTTACCAGCTAGCCTTCTTGCAGCCTGGGATTTCACCTTTATATGCAAGCTCTCTAAAGCAGATTCTGCATACTCCAAATTTTCTCAGAACTGCATGTGGTCTTCCACATATTCTGCATCTGGTGTAAGCCCTTGTTGAAAACTTGGGCTCTCTCTTCCACTTTTCGATCATTGCCTTACGTGCCACAGTTTCCCCTCCTCTTATACTTGAGCGAATGGCATTCCAAGAAGTCTTAAAAGCTCTCTAGCTTCTTCATCAGTCTTTGCTGTTGTTACAAAGATGATATCCATTCCTCTTAATTTTTCAACCTTATCATACTCTATTTCAGGGAATATAAGTTGTTCCTTAATTCCTAATGAGTAGTTTCCTCTTCCATCGAATGCCTTATTTGAAACGCCCTTAAAGTCTCTAACTCTTGGAAGAGCAACGTTTACTAGTTTATCAACAAATTCATACATTTTTGATGATCTTAAAGTCACTTTAACGCCTATTGGCATTCCCTGTCTTACCTTAAAGTTGGCGATGGACTTCTTAGCTCTTGTAACTACTGGCTTTTGACCTGTTATAGTTGCAAGGTCGTTAACAGCTGCATCAAGAAGCTTTGGATTGTCCTTTGCATCACCAACACCCATGTTTATAACTACCTTTTCAAGCCTTGGTACTTCCATTATGCTCTTATATCCAAACTTTTCTCTTAATGCTGGTACCACTTCTTTTTCATATTTTTCTCTAAGTCTTGGTATCATTTAGTAAACCTCCTTTCAACCCTTAGAATGTCTCACCGCAGTGTTTGCAAACTCTTACCTTTGATCCATCCTCAAGAATTTTATGTGCTATTCTTGTAGGCTTATTGCAGTTCTTGCAGTAAAGCATTACATTTGAAGCATGTATGCTTGCTTCCTGCTTTACCATTCCACCCTGTCTATTTGCAACGTTAGGCTTAACATGCTTTGTTACCATGTTAACACCTTCAACGATTACTCTGTTCTTTTTCGGTATAACCTTTATTACTTCACCTTTTTTGCCTTTATCCTTACCTGCAATTACAAGTACAGTATCTCCTCTTTTAACGTGAACTTTAGGCATTGTCACTTAAGCCACCTCCCTTGCATTATAGTACTTCAGGAGCAAGTGAAAGAATTTTTGTAAATTCCTTATCTCTAAGTTCCCTTGCTACAGGTCCGAAAATTCTTGTTCCCCTTGGAGTCTTATCTTCCTTGATTATAACAGCTGCGTTTTCATCAAATCTTATATATGAACCGTCAGGTCTTCCAACTCCCTGTACAGACCTTACGATAACAGCCTTAACAACGTCTCCTTTTTTAACAACACCTCCGGGTGTTGCGCTCTTAACGCTGGCAACAATTATATCTCCGATGTTACCATACTTTCTCTTTGATCCACCTAAAACTCTGATGCACATGATTTCCTTAGCACCTGAGTTGTCTGCAACCTTTAGAATTGATTGCTGCTGAATCATATCTGAAACCTCCTTTCAAGCTTCATTACTTAGCTCTTTCAACTATCTGAACAAGTCTCCATCTCTTTTCTTTGCTGAGTGGTCTTGTTTCCATGATTTCTACTATATCACCAATTCTAGCTTCGTTATTTTCATCATGAGCCTTGAACTTCGTTGTTCTGTTAACTGTTTTTCCGTAAAGTGGATGACGAACCTTAGTTTCAACAGCAACAACGATTGTCTTATTCATTTTATCAGAAACAACCTTACCTATTCTGGTCTTTCTAAGCCCTCTTTCCACAGGCTGTACCTCCCTTCATTAGTCTCGGTTTATACCAAGCTCTTTCTCTCTAAGGATAGTTTTGAGCTGTGCTATTTCCTTTTTAACAGCCTTTATTCTCATTGGATTCTCAAGCTGACCTGTTGCAAGCTGAAATCTCAGCTGGAAAAGCTCAGCTTTAAGATCGATAATTCTTTTCTGTAATTCGCTTATGCTGCTTCCGCGAATTGATTTAAGTTCATTAGCCTTCATTTACTTCACCACCCATTTCTTCGAAGTCCCTTCTGGTCACAAACTTTGTCTTGATTGGAAGTTTGTGTGAAGCGAGCCTCATAGCTTCCCTGGCAACCTCTTCATTAACTCCCTTGAGCTCGAATAGAACTCTACCTGGCTTTACAACTGCTACCCAGAATTCTGGTGATCCCTTACCGGAACCCATACGAGTTTCAGCAGGTTTCTTTGTAACTGGCTTATCCGGGAATATCTTTATCCAGAGCTTTCCGCCTCTCTTAATATATCTGTTTATAGCTATTCTGGCAGCCTCTATCTGATTGCTTGTTATCCAAGCTGGTTCTAATGCTACTATACCATAATCGCCGTACGCAAGAGTGTTTCCTCTTGTTGCTTTACCTGTCATTCTTCCACGCTGTACCTTACGATGCTTAACTCTTTTAGGCATTAACATGTTGTACTCCTCCTTCCTGTAACAATTAGCTATTTGCTACCTCTTCTGCTGGCTTTTCTTCATTTTTCTTTGTAAGAATTTCTCCATGGTAAATCCATACCTTAACGCCGATCTTACCATAAGTTGTGTGCGCCTCTGCAAATCCATAATCTATATCAGCTCTTAATGTGTGAAGTGGAATTGTTCCTTCATGATAGCTTTCCGTTCTTGCCATTTCAGCTCCGCCAAGCCTTCCTGAAACAGCTGTTTTGATACCCTTTATACCGAATCTCATTCCCCTTGATATAGCCTGCTTCATAGCTTTTCTAAAGGATACTCTTCTTTCAAGCTGAGCAGCTATATTTTCAGCAACAAGCTGTGCGTTAATTTCAGGATTCTTTATTTCAACTATGTTAACAAGAACGTTCTTTCCAGTCATCTTTTCGAGCTCCTTCTTAAGCTCGTCAACACCTGCTCCACCCTTGCCTATAACCATACCAGGTTTTGAAGTGTGGATATTAACCTTTACTCTGTTTGCTGTTCTTTCGATTACAGTCTTGGCAATTCCTGCCACATAGTACTTATTCTTGATGTATTCTCGAATCATGTTGTCTTCAACAAGAAGGTCTGCAAAATTTTTATTGTTTGCATACCACTTAGCATCCCAGTCCTTGATTATACCAACTCTTAATCCATGTGGATTTACTTTTTGTCCCACACTTTTCCCTCCTTTTCGTTATGCTCTTTCCTTTACAATCATTGTTATATGGCTGGTTTTCTTTCTTATTCTGAATGCTCTACCTTGAGCGTGTGGTCTAAACCTCTTAAGTGTTGGCCCCTGACCTACATATGTTTCTGAAATATAAAGTTTGTTAACGTCCATATTGTAGTTGTTTTCAGCATTTGCTACTGCTGACTTCAATAACTTTTCAACCACAGGAGCTGCTGCTCTTGGTGTATGCTTAAGTATTGCGAAAGCTTCTCCAACCTTCTTTCCTCTTATAAGATCAAGCACTACCTGAATCTTTCGTGGAGACATTCTAATATATCTAGCATGTGCCTTTGCTTCCATTTGAGCCCCTCCTTCCATTACTTAACTTTTGATGACTTTTCTGTATCATCATGTCCCTTAAATGTTCTGGTTGGTGCAAATTCACCAAGCTTGTGTCCTATCATATCCTCCGTTATATAAACTGGAACATGCTTTCTCCCATCATATACGGCTATTGTATGTCCTACCATCTGTGGGAAGATTGTTGAACTTCTTGACCATGTCTTTATAACTTTCTTTTCACCGGTCTTGTTCATATCCATTATTCTCTTTAAAAGTCTTTCTTCAACAAATGGTCCTTTTTTAACTGATCTACTCAATTTACTTGCCTCCCTTCGCAAAGGTTAATAATCAGGAAGCAGAGTACAGCACCTGCACTACCTCGCTTCCTGTAATTAAATTACTTTCTCCTCTTAACAATAAATTTATCTGAGTACTTATTGTGCTTTCTTGTTTTGTATCCAAGGGTCGGTTTACCCCATGGAGTAACTGGTGATGGACGTCCTATTGGTGACTTACCTTCACCACCACCGTGTGGGTGATCTACAGGGTTCATTACAGAACCTCTAACTGTAGGTCTTATTCCCATGTGTCTCTTCTTTCCGGCCTTACCAATATTTACGAGTTCATGGGCTGCATTTCCTACCATACCTACTGTAGCTTTGCAATCAACCCTTACAAGCCTTACTTCGCCGGATGGGAGCCTTACCTGAGCATAGTCGCCTTCCTTGGCCATAAGCTGTGCGGCAACACCTGCTGATCTAACAAGCTGTCCTCCCTTTCCAGGGAAAAGCTCAATATTATGAATCATTGTACCAACCGGTATATTTTTAAGTGGAAGAGCATTTCCTACCTTTATGTCGGCATTCTCTCCCGACATAACTGTATCTCCAACCTTAAGATCGTTTGGAGCAAGGATGTATCTCTTTTCACCATCTGAATATTGTAATAGAGCTATAAATGCTGTTCTGTTTGGATCGTATTCTATAGCAACAACCTTTGCTGGAACACCATCCTTATCTCTCTTGAAATCGATAATTCTGTACTTTATCTTTGCACCGCCGCCTCTATGACGAACAGTTATTCTACCATATGAGTTTCTTCCTGAATGCTTTTTAAGTGTAACAACCAATGACTTCTCTGGTTCCTTTTTAGTGAGTTCTGAATAATCCAGAACTGTCATGCCTCTTCTACCAGGAGAAGTTGGCCTGTATTGCTTAATCGCCATTCATATTCCCTCCTTCTCTACGCTTATCTGACCTTAAAGTCAATAACAGCTTATTTCATCTTTTAATTAAGCATTAAATCCTTCAAAGAATTCTATTGTCTTACTGTCAGCAGTGAGCTTAACTATTGCCTTCTTATAGCTAGCCCTTCTTCCGACATTTACTCCCATTCTCTTAACTTTTCCTTCATAGTTCATTGTTTTAACATCTTCAACCTTTACGCCGAAAATATCTTCAATAGCTTTCTTAATCATTGACTTATTCGCATCAACATGAACCAGGAAGGTGTATTGTCTGTCTGCCATCTGAGCCATTGATTTCTCAGTTATTACCGGCCTTAAAATTATATCATAATTTGTTAATTTCATTATGCATACACCTCCTCAATCTTCTGAGCGGCGTCCTTAGTTACGATGAAGCTGTGGTACTTCAGAATATCGTATACGTTGAGATTATTAACTGGTATTACTGCTGCCCCCTCTATATTTCTTACTGACTTGTAAATCACCTCGTCAGATTCAGGAACAACGATTAAAGCCTTTTTAACATCAAATTTCTTGAGCATTTCTGCTATAACCTTCGTCTTTGGAGCATCGAGCTTAAGCTCATCAAGCACTATTATTTCATTGTCAGCAACCTTTGATGAAAGAGCTGACTTAAGAGCAAGTCTCCTAAGTTTCTTTGGAAGTGTATAGCTGTAATCCCTTGGCTTTGGAGCAAATACGATACCACCATGCGTCCATTGTGGTGATCTAATAGAACCATGTCTTGCTCTACCCGTTCCCTTTTGTCTCCAGGGTTTAATTCCACCTCCGCGAACCTCAGCTCTTGTAAGGGCTGACTGAGTTCCCTGTCTCTTATTTGCAAGCTGCATCTTTACAACCTGATGCATAGCTTCCTTATTTATTTCAGCACCAAACACTGCATCGGAAAGTTCTATTTCTCCAACCTGCTGTGCATCCATGTTATATAAAGCTACCTTAGGCATTTTGTTTCCTCCTTTCCTCAGAAATTACGCTTTTACTGAGTCTCTTATTACTACAAGACCCTTCTTTGGTCCTGGCACTCCACCCTTTACAAGGATGATATTTCTATCCGCATCTACCCTTACAACTTCAAGGTTCTGGATTGTTGTTCTCACATTTCCCATATGTCCAGGCATTTTCTTGTTTTTAAATGTCCTTGATGGGAATGATGAAGCACCCATTGAACCTACTGCTCTGTGGTACTTGGATCCGTGAGTTTCCGGTCCTCTGTTAGCGTTCCATCTCTTTATAACACCCTGATATCCCTTACCCTTTGATGTTCCAATGACGTCAACTCTTTCTCCGGCACTAAATATGTCAGCCTTGATTTCACTTCCAACTTCATACCCTGTTACATCATCAAGCCTGAATTCCTTAAGATACCTTCTAAGCTTTAAACCTGCCTTTTCAAATTGTCCCCTATGTGGCTTGTTTACAAGCTTCTCTCTAACATCTCCATATCCAACTTTTATTGCATTGTATCCGTCTGTTTCAATTGTCTTCTTCTGAACAACAACATTTGGTTCAGCTTCTATTACTGTTACAGGAATAACTCTGCCGTCTTCATCGAAAACTTGAGTCATTCCAAGCTTTCTTCCCATTATTGCCTTTTTCACGATGTGCACCTCCTCAACTTATTAGCGGAATACAGTTTTCTGTATTCATAATAGTTAAAATTAAAGTTTTATTTCTATATCTACACCTGCTGGCAAATCAAGTCTCATAAGAGAGTCTACAGTCTTCTGAGTCGGGTTAAGTATGTCTATAAGTCTCTTATGTGTTCTGATCTCAAATTGCTCTCTTGAGTCCTTGTACTTGTGAACAGCTCTAAGGATTGTAATAACATCCCTTTCAGTTGGTAGTGGCACTGGCCCTGAAACCTGAGCTCCAGTCTTTTTAGCTGTTTCCACAATTTTTTGTGCAGAAGAATCAAGTAAGCTGTGATCGAATGCCTTAAGCTTGATTCTGATTTTTTGTTTTGCCATAAAAATTTCCCTCCTTTTCATCGCACGCTTTGTTTTTTCTACGCACGACAGCGGCTGTTCTGTACACTATTCCGGGTGTTTCCTCATCGTGCCCATAAGAATAACGTATACAGGACCCCGTCGCCCGATTCTAGATCAGGACATTCTCAGCAAGAATTAACCCGGTAACCGGCAACCTCTTGCATCATCGCAGTCCGAGTACTTCACAACTCTTATATTCTACAATATTTTTTAAAAATGTGCAAGAGAAATATATTATTTTGTAATATTTTTGAACTCATTAAAAATGTCATATAAATTAGCACATATGTATATAGATTAAAATATTTTTCTTAATTTGTAAAGAATAATAGTTCCCTCCGGCCCTGTAAAATTCACCCATTAAAAGATGTAAATTAATCAATTGTGCTATTCTACTCTGAAAAGTCCATTGTAATAAAGGTAGATAATATCTATAGACCTACGCTGCGATAAAAAATATATTTCATTCACCAGAGCGCTTGGCAAAGAAGTTCTAAACTTGGGAATCGAAATAAATGCATTGAAACTGAGGCGAAAGCACTCAAAAATACCATACACAATAAAAAATAGGAAGGGGCGCGCTCACCTTCCTATTTTTATCGTTATAAATTATTCAAATATCTTGGAAACAACTCCAGCTCCTACTGTTCTTCCGCCTTCACGAATAGCAAATCTAAGTCCGTCTTCCATAGCGATTGGAG
>NZ_SOAZ01000030.1 GCF_004364155.1 Fonticella tunisiensis
TACATATATAATTCGATAAATGTTGGGGGATATCCTGCATATAGATGAATGCAGAGCCTTGAAAATTAAGCCTTTCAAGGTTTTGCAAGAGACTATTATTTATATTTTAAAGGGGGATAAAGTATGGCAAAATACTTAATTGGTATTGATGCTGGAACTTCTTTAGTAAAAAGTGTACTGTTTGATACTAGGGGAAATGAAATTTATGTTTCGAAACAAAAGACAGAGGTTTTATCTCCTAACCCTGATTGGTCAGAACAAGATATGAATTCGGTATTTATTGCAACAGTAAGGACATTAAATGATGTAATAGTAAGTTCAGGAATTTCTCCAGATGATATAGTTGCAATAGGTTTAACTGCTCAAGGCGATGGCTGCTGGATGATAGATAAGGATGGCAATCCCGTAAGAAATGCCATATTATGGTCCGATGGCAGAGCTGCAGATTTAATTAATCAATGGCAAAAGGAAGGCATTTGTGATAAGGCATATAACATATGCGGTTCAAGTTTGTTTCCTGGAGCTCAGGGTGCAATATTAAGATGGTTGAAGGATAACGAGCCCCATAATGCTTCAAAAATAGCTTACGCATTTTATTGCAAGGATTGGCTAAGATTTAAACTTACAGGTGTTATTGCAACAGATGAAACAGATGCTTCATTACCATTTTTTGATATAGTAAATAGAACATATTCAGATGAAACCTTAGAGTACTATGGAATTAAGGATATGAGAAAGATGTTACCGGAGGTTATCCCAGCCAGTGAGGCAATATCATACATTAAAGATGATATTGCAGAGGTTACTGGTCTTAGGAAGGGAACTCCCCTTGTTACTGGCCCCTTTGACGTTGTATCAACTGCCATAGGAGTAGATGCTATTCATAGTGGAATTGGATGTTCAATTGTAGGGACAACATGTTTTAACGAAGTGACAATGGATACACCTGATATAACACCATTGAATGTTGGAATGACCATAGCACATGGAATTCCGGGTAAATGGATGAGGGCTTTAGGTGCCATGAATGGGACTCCGAATTTGGACTGGTTTATTGACCAAATAGCTAAGGCCGAAAAGGACGCTGCAAAAATATTAGGCATAAATTTATATAAGTATTTCGAAGACAAGGTAAAGAACATTCCAATAGGATCAAATGGGGTGGTTTATCACCCATATATTAGTCCAGGAGGAGAACGTGCTCCTTTTGTAAAACCTTCGGCAAAAGCGCAATTTATGGGGATTTGTTTAAACAATACAAAATATGATATGTTAAGGGCCGTTTATGAAGGTGTAGCTATGGAAATGCTGGATTGCTACAAACATATGCCTGGAGAGATTACTGAAATTCATCTGTCTGGTGGTGGAGCGTCCAGCGATTTATGGTGCCAGATGTTCGCTGATACTACAGGAAAAGTTATAAAAGTTCCTGCAGGAAGTGAATTTGGTGCCAAGGGAGCAGTAATTAACGCTGCTGTAGCAATTAAACTTTTTAGTGATTATGATGAAGCCATAAGCCATATGGTGAGATTTGAGAGGCTATATGAACCGGATATGTCTAACCATAAAGAATATGAAAAATTATATAATTTATATAAGACAATATACATGACTAACTGGAATATGTGGGATGAACTAGGTGAGACTATGAAAGAAATGCAGCAGAAAAGAATGATGAAGCAATTGTTAGCATAAATATGAATTTTTATAAATGAAAAATCGGATAGCCCTTTCAGGCTATCCGAAAAAATATTTTGAGGAAGGAACGATTTTTGATGGATATAAAGCTTGGTATGAATACAAGTTTTGCCTTAAATAGATTTCCATTACCCAAGGAATGGATAGACATCGTTACGGATGAACTTGAATTAAAATATGTTCAATTTTATTTTGACCTTTTGGATCCTGTAATAATAGAAGAGAAAGTTAGAGAGAAAATATGCGAGGAAATTAGGGAATATTCAATGAAAAAGGGAATTGAAATTGTCAACACAGCTTCCGGTGCGATCTCCCATCAAACAAATTTCTTGTTACACCCAGATAAGGAAGTACGAAAATCTTTTATAAATTGGTATAGGAAGGCTATTGATGAAACAGCACAAATGGGGTCTAAATCTACAGGAGTGTATGTCGGGGCTTTTAGTATGGCTGATATACAAAATGAAAAAAGAAAAAATGAAGTATTAAATGATTACATAAATATAATGGGAGAACTGTCCGATTATGCATCTCAAAAAGGTTTGGAATATTTATTAATAGAACCAATGTCGATTCCAAGAGAATATCCTTGTACAATTGAAGAAAGCCTTTATATAAATAAAAAACTTAATAGTGTGTCATCAATTCCAATATACTTAAATCTGGATGTTGGCCATCTTAATATATTATCGAATAACGAAAGGGACAGAGACCCAATTAGCTGGATAAAGGAGTTGTTGAAATATACAAAAATTTTGCACATACAGCAAACGGACAAAGAGGCAAGTAGACATTGGCCCTTTACAGAAGAATACAATAAAAAAGGCATTATCGATGGAGAAAAGATTTTGGATGCAGTTTGTGAAACTGGCGTTGATGAAATTTACTTAATAATGGAACTGTTTTACAAGCCCTTTGGCAATGCAGATTATGAAGTTATTCCCTCTCTAAAAGAAAGTGTTAGGTACTGGAAAAATATTATAAACAAGAGGGTGGATGGTGGTAAAAAATGCTGGAATCATTAAAAGAAAGGCTGGTTCAAGTTGCAAAACAAGCAGAAAAAGACGGATTATGCAAGTATAAATCAGGAAACTTTAGTATAAGAGATGAAAATACAAATTATATTCTAATTACACCATCAGGCGCCAAAAGAGATGACTTGGATGCCAATTCTATTATTGTTGTTAATATAGATGGGGAAATAATTGAGAATAAAACAAATTATAAGCCATCAAGTGAGTTACAGATGCATTTAATGGCTTATAAAAATAGAGAAGATATAAATGGAGTTTGCCATACACATTCACTTTTTGCAACCGTATTTGCTGTAATACCAATGGAAATAAAGCCAATCGTTTTTGAAGCCATGGCATACGGCGTACATGTTCCTGTTGCAAAGTACGAAAGACCAGGTACAAAAGAATTGGCAGAAAGTATTGTAGAGCCCTTAAAAATATCGGATGCTTGTCTTTTAGAAAAACATGGAGTTCTAACAGTTGGCAATAATTTAGAGGATGCGTATTTAAAAATGCAATATGTTGAGGATGTAGCAAAAATTTATTATCATGCTCTAATTCTTGATAAAAAAATACAAGAAATCCCACAGCGTGAATTTGATAAAATTATAAACCTTTAAGTTTATGCATTAAGTTTTGAATTGCCCACTATTACAGAACGAATAAATATAAAATTTGGACCTTTTAATTAAGGTCCTTTTGTTATAAAAAGACTTTCTATGGAAAAAAATCTCAACAAACAGGAGAAATTACCTATAAAAATATCAAAAGTTTAGATAAAGTATTTAAAATCCTCTAAATTCAAGGGCTTTAAAATAACTAAGATTAAGAAAAGTTGGCACGAAAATTGCGATTTAGGTTGTAGAAATTGAAAATCTGACCTGACATAAAAAAGACTGGAAAAAGTTTATTCAAAGGAGGGATGAATATGATAGCAGTGATAATAGTTTCCCACAGTGAGAAAGTGGCCGAGGGGGTTAAGGATATTGCCGAGCAAATGAATAATAGCAAAATTATGATAAGGGCAGCAGGGGGAACAGAAAATGGCAGAATCGGTACAAATACATTAAAAATTTATGAAACATTTGAAGAGGTCAAAAATGCAGATAATATTCTTGTTTTTGTTGATCTTGGAAGTTCAATAATGGCAACGGAAATGGCGATGGATATGCTTGATGATGAGATTAGAGAAAAGATAACAATTGTTGATGCGCCTATTGTGGAAGGGGCTTTAGGTGCTGTTATTCAGGCAACTGTTACCGATAATGTTAAAAACATTATTGAAACGGCTATTGAAAGTAAAAGTTTAAGTAAACTACAGGAATAAGGGGATGATGGACAATGATTGATATGATGGTAACCATAAAAAGAGAGGATGGTTTTCATGCCAGACCAGCCAGTGAGCTTGTAAAGATAGCGAATAAATATAAAAGCAATGTGTTTATTAAGAGAAATAATAGAACAGTATCAGCGAAAAGTATATTAAATTTGATGAGTTTGGCCATAAGATGTGGAGAAACTATAGGATTAATTATCGATGGTGAAGATGAAAAAGTAGTTCTAGAAGAAATATTAAAGATTTTTTAAAGCTAAAAATTATAGATATTTGGAAGGAAATAGCACTACATTGGTAAAAAATATCAATGATCAAAAAATGGAGTAAATGTAAAACCATCAAAGCATTAATTTTCCTATATTTATAAAATTAAGAATAGTATATTAATTTTGGTATATAATTTGCACCTTATTTAGGTGAATATAAAAAGTTGAAACAGAGTAATGACTTCAGTTAAAAAAAGTATAATCTTTTAACTTCTTGCCATTGAAATAGATTTTTATTTAATTAAGACTAATGGCTGAGGGGTTAAAGATTAAATAAAATTTTAAAATAAAGGAAGGGGGAATTGCAATGAAACATTTCAGGACGTTTTTAGGTTACGCAATAGCAGGTATGTTTGTAATGTCAGTTTGGGGAGCTCTATCAGACAAATATGGTTTACTAGGTGGATGGTTTGCAGGACTTTGTATTATCGCGCCGATGTGGTTTTTAAATCACTATTTGGGAATAATCAATAACGAAAATGGAGCAGCATTTGTGGATCAGGCTTTGGGTATTGCAATTGCTGGTACAATGAGAGACGTATTTTTGGCAGGTTCAATTAATCCACTGGTACAGTCAATACCTACATTGATCATTGTCATACTTGGTGGAATGACGGGCGGTATTTGTGCAGCAGCTATTCAGAAGGATATGGCAAAGGAAGCTGTGATAACTGCAAATGAATCTAAAGAACTTAATGTTTAATCAGGGAAACTTTAAAATAAAAGGGAGAGGGGGCGAGATAAATGACTTTAAAGTTGGCTATCGCAACTTTTGTGGGAGCTTTTATATTTCCATTTTTAATAAGGTTGCTGTGGGGCAAAATGGTTGAAAACTGGGGAGCAATTGGCGGATGGATGGCAGCCGGTTTTATCGTTGGTACCACATGGCTTTTAAATCATGGTATTGGGATGATAAACCAGAGTGGAAAAGCATGGATAGACATGGCATGGGCAGCAGGTACTGGTTTAATAGCTGCATCGGTTTATTCAGGAGATAAATTTAAGAAAGCTATTCCAACAATAGCCTGTGCAGTAGTTGGAGGAGTCTTTGCAGGATTTATGTTATCACTCTTTTTGTAAATGCAATTTATATTTAAGAAATGAAATGGTTTAAGAATTGAGAGGGAGGAGAAAAAATGAGAAGACTTATAAATGATCCGTATAATATTGTAGAAGAAATGCTTGAAGGATTCTGCAAGGCGCATAATAAGCATGTAAAGCTTCTTGAGAATGATGGCCGTGTTGTAGTTAGCAAAAAGGCACCCGTAAAGGATAAGGTTGGAATCATAATTGGTGGAGGATCAGGTCATGAGCCACTGTTCCTTGGATATGTTGGGGAAGGTTTTGCCGACGCTGCTGTTATAGGTAATATTAATACTTCACCATCTCCTGAACCATGCTATAATGCTGTCAAGGCAGTTGACGCAGGCAAGGGATGTTTATATATGTATGGAAATTACGCAGGAGATGTTATGAATTTTGATATGGGTGCTGAAATGGCTGCAGCAGAAGGTATTAGAGTAGAAACAGTCCTTGTAACTGACGACGTCTACTCTTCAACTGAGATTAAGAATAGAAGAGGAGTTGCTGGAGATTTCTATGTATTTAAGGTTGCTGCCGCCAAAGCTGCTCTTGGATATGATCTTGATGCAGTTAAGTCAGCTGCTGAAAAGGCCAATGCAAATACGAGATCAATGGGAGTTGCAATGTCATCCTCTACCCTTCCAATTACCGGCAAAACAATATTTGAGCTTGAAGACGGTGACATGGAAGTTGGTATGGGAATTCACGGTGAACCAGGTGTGAGAAGGACTAAGATAGAACCTGCAGATAAAGTTGTTGACGAGATACTGGGCTACATACTTCCCGATCTTCCGTTCAATGAAGGTGATGAAGTTAGTGTCCTTGTAAATGGCCTTGGTGCAACACCACTTATGGATTTACATGTAGCATATAGGAGAGTGGCTCAGGTATTAGAAGAAAAGAAAATTAAGATTTATAATTCATTTGTAGGCAACTACGCAACTTCAATGGATATGGCAGGTATGTCCATTACTCTTATGAAATTAGATGATGAGCTTAAGGAATTATTAGACTACCCTTGTGATGCGCCTTATTGTGTAATAAAATAACTATCTTAAAACAGGGGTGGCCACAAAGGGGGACAATATAATGTATGAAGATTTTATTTTAGATAAAGCCTATTTTATAAAGGTTATAAAAGATCTTGCAGAAATGATTGAAGAAAATAGAGACTATTTAACTGGACTGGATTCAGAAATAGGCGATGGGGATCATGGAACCAATTTAAGTATAGGTTTCAGAGAAGTCATGAAAAATTTGGGGCAATGGGAAAATGAGAATCTGACCGTAATATTTAAAAAGGTTGGTATGGCCCTGCTTGGCAAGGTAGGAGGGGCATCAGGTCCACTTTACGGAAGTATGTTTATGAAGCTTGGTGAACCTGCCCATGGAAAGGAAAGAGTAAACTTTAAAGAGTTCTATGAAATGTTTAAATCAGGTATTGAGGCAGTTGAAAATAGAGGAAAAGCTGTCGTTGGTGATAAGACCATGGTAGATGCTTTAAGACCAGGACTTAATGCTTTTACAGAAGCAATTGAGTCTGGCGAGAAACCTGAAAAGGCCTTTGGAACATTTTTGGAAAGGGCAAAAGAGGGATCTCAGTCTACAATACCCCTAATAGCAAGGAAAGGCAGAGCAATGCGGCTTGGAGAGAGGGCCATTGGCCATATGGATCCGGGTTCAGCATCAAGTTGTATGATACTAGAAGTTTTCTATAGAAACTTGCTGAACTATAAAAAAAATTATTAGCATAATTTAATAGCCACTGCCCTCTGGGTAGTGGCTATTAAATAAAAAGGAGAATTGAAATGAGAAAAAAAATAGTTGGTTCGAGCTGGAAGATGCATATAGATTCAATCTATAAAGGGGAAGAATTAGCTAAAGAAATAAGGAATCTTGTAGGAAAGATTGATGAAATCGATATTTTTATAATTCCTACATATCCCATGATACCTGTTATTTCAAAAATTTTTCAGGGAAGCTGTATAAAGTGGGGAGCTCAAAACGTCAGTTATATAGAAAAAGGAGCTCTTACAGGTGAAGTGCCTCCATTAGTTTTGAAAGAATTAGGATGTACTTATGTCGAGGTTGGGCATGCGGAAAGAAGAGCAAACTTAAATGAAACGGATGAAACGGTTAATAAGAAGATAAAGTTGATTTTTAAATATGGGATGATTCCGATAATATGCATAGGTGAAACTTTAAGCGATCTTAATAACAATTATGGAAAGTTAAGGCTGGAGACTCAAATATTATGGGCTCTGGATGGCCTTAACAAAGATGAGATTGAAAAGGTTGTAATAGCTTACGAACCTGTATGGGCAATAGGTCAGAGTGAAGCTGCAAAAGAAGACTATGTTGAAGAGGTACATAGTTTTATAAGAAGCGTAATAACTGATAGGTATGGAGAAGAAGTTGGTCAGGCCGTTAGAATTATTTATGGTGGTTCCGTCAGTCCGGAAAGTGCTCAAAAATTGTGCTTAAAAGAAAATGTTGATGGAGTTTTTATAGGACGTTTCGGACTGAAGGCTGAAAATTTTGAAAAGATGGTTTGCGCCTTTAAATAAATTTTAGATGGGGGGATAAAATATGAAAATAGCAATAGGGTGTGATTCAGCTGCTTTTCAGCTTAAAGAGGTAATAGAAAAATATCTTAGTAATTTGGGATATGAATATGAAGATATGGGGACGAATTCGCCTGATGATGAAACACATTATCCTTTAATTGCTGAAAAGGTTGCCACTTCAATAGCCGATGGACGTTTTGAAAGGGGTATTCTTCTTTGCGGAACGGGTATTGGAATGTGCATTACTGCAAATAAAATACCAGGTGTATATGCTGCACTCTGCCACGATGTTTATTCGGCAGAACGTGCTAGAAAGAGCAATAACGCTCAGATTATAACGATGGGGGCAAGGGTAGTGGGGCCAGAACTTGCCAAGACAATTTTAAAAGCATGGCTGGAATCCGAATTTACACCAGGCCCATCTTCGCCAAAAGTTGCTTTGGTTGAAGAAATAGATAGAAAGTATAGATAGATGATATGATATTACTAAACATAATCAAGTATAGATGTGACAAGGAACTTTCATGCACTAAAATAATCTATGCATAAAAATAAGTTAGGTTTTTGCCTAACTTATTTTTATGCATTATATAGAAGAAATCTACTAATACTATCTAAATGAATGTTATTTTATTCTCTAAGGGAGGCATGAATATGAAGGATAGGCCTAAAGCACATGAAGATATGGATGAAGTTTATACTATATTTAAAACATATCCTAAAAACTCCATGATGCCTGCAATAACTGCAGGACCTCAGCATAAAGAGATGGTTTCAATGATGATTGTAGCAAACGATGATACAATTGAAATGATTAATAAGGAGAAGGAATTTGATGTTCAAATAACTACATACGTTGAAAATGTACACGATGGTAAGGAGAAAAATCTTGTAATGAGGTTTGACATGTATTTTCATAATGCTCATGCTGTATATGAAGGAATTATCACTGATGAACCGCGGGGGCGGCAGAAGGAATTTGTAGAGGTCTTGAAAAATACAGATACCATAGATTTATGGATTACGGATGAACAAAGGGAAGTTAAACGGGTTGTGCCTTTGAAATGGGAATATGAAAAAGCAAAGAATGTACTTGATAAGTTTCTACAATAAAAGCCTCTCCTACAGATGTAAGGCTGTAGGAGAAGTTTTATTATTAATCAATATGATTAATCCTCATATTTGAAGTCTTATGGTCCATTCTGAATTTATGGGGAGATACCCCTTCATGCCTTGAAAACACCTTGCTGAAGTAACCAGGATCTATGTAGCCCACCTTAAAGGAAATTTCACCTATGCTATCATCTGTAGATGTCAAAAGCTCCTTGGCCCTTTTTATCCTCAATTTTGATACATAATCGATAAACGTCATTCCAACATTAGCCTTAAAATATCTGCTAAAATACTGGGGATTTAAGTGAACATATGATGCGACTGACTCGAGGTTTATGTTTCCTGAATAGTTTTTATGTATATAGCTGACGGCCTTCTCAATTAAGGACTTATTTATTAAATTAATTTCCTCATCCTTAAGCTCCTTGTTGAATTGAATATGTGAAATAGCCCTGTTTATAGCTTCAACAAGCTCCAGGGGCCTTGCGGGCTTTAGAAGATAATCTACTACATTTAGCTTAATTGCAGAATGTGCAAACTGAAACTCATCATATGCGGTTAAAATGACGGTTTTAACTGTGGGATGAAACTGCAGTATCTCTTTTTGAGCTTCAATTCCGCCTTTTTCGGGCATTTTAATGTCCATTATTATAATATCCGGTTTTGTTTTTTTGGCGATTCTTACTGCTTCCAGCCCGTTTTTCGCTTCTTCCACTACCTCGATATTATCAAAATGTTTTTTAATGATTATATTAATGGCTTTTCTTTCTAACGATTCATCCTCGGCAATCATTAGCTTGTACACAAAATCACCCCCATTTTTTCCCTATTTAACATATGGCAGCTTTATAAAAACCTTCGTGCCCTCTCCCATCCTGCTTTCAATATACAGGCCATATTCCTTTCCAAAATAATATTTGATTCTGTGGTCCACATTTTGTATACCAAGGCCTGTGATATTACCGTCGGGTCTATTCTCATTGAATATTGACTTTAACCTGTCTTCAGGAATTCCAGCTCCATTATCTGAAACCTCAATAATAATATATTCATTAAAAAATTTTTTTCCTGCAATGGAGAGAACTCCACCCTCAGCTTTTTTTTCAAGGCCATGTATTATGGCGTTTTCTACTATTGGCTGAAGCGTCATAACAGGAATCTTTGAGTTCAGTATTTCATTATCCATTTCTATGTGGTATTTAATTCTGTCACCATATCTTACAGTTTGAATATACAAATATTTTTTGATATTGTTTACTTCTGTTTCGATTTTTACCATATTCTCGGAGTTTTTAAGGCTGTATCTCAAAAGGTCCGATAGTGTGTAAATCAATTCCTCAGTATTTGATGCCCCTTCGATGAGTGCTATTCTTGCAATGGTATTCAGTGTGTTGAAAAGAAAATGTGGATTTATCTGAGATTGTAGCGTTTTGATTTGAATATCCTTTAGCAGGTTTTCAAGCCGTACTTTTTCTCTGGTCTCCTCAAGAAGCCTGCTCTGTGCAATTGTTGCCATTCCCATTTTTGCAATGTAATTTGCAAAAATGTATAGGAATTCAGAAGCGTCTTTAATGCCTTCGTATGAAATAGTTGGGATCTTTTTAAATTCCCTTTCAAGGCTTTCAAAGGGTATATCAAGTTCATGCGACAGCCTTTTAAGGTCCACTATATCCTTATCACTCTGGTTCCTTATCTTTACCTGGCCACACAGCATTCCACCAAGATAAGTGTCTCCTACCATTAATGGTGCAGCCATATCGGTGAGGCCTGTATGACATCTATATATGACAGGGCTTTTTGACTTCATGGCCTTAAGGCTTCCGGCAGCATCACAGAGGGAGCAGCGCCTGTATCCTTCCCGACTGTTTCTTATGAGTTTACAGAATCCAGTAAAATTGCTTGCATTTACAATAGGCACTCCTTTTTCGTCCACAGTAATCGCTGCTAAATCCAGCATTTTAGAGAACTTATCCTGAATACTTTGAAGGGTTGATATATCGATTATTTCACTAATGCTGTAACTATGGGGTTCAGTCACATTAATCACCTCACCAGGATAACTTTGGAGATATGGGCTTGTCTTATAATAAATAACTGCATAGCAGGATGTAAAATAAATACAAAAACACGTATAAAAAATTCAATTTTAAAAAGTAAAAAATAGAGGCAAACAAGACATAATAATCAGAAAATTTAAACAAGTATTATAGTATTATTATACTGTACTTTACTTCATTTGAAAATATTTGTTGTGGAGGGTTGTTTATGGGTCAGGAAGCATTAGGCATGATCGAAACAAAAGGCCTTGTAGCTGCAATTGAAGCGGCAGACTCCATGGTAAAGGCAGCAAACGTTACTTTAATTGGATACGAGAAGATAGGTTCTGGGCTTGTAACCGTATTGGTAAGGGGAGACGTTGGAGCAGTTAAGGCTGCTACAGACGCCGGTGCAGCATCGGCAAGAAGAGTTGGGGAAGTTATTTCAATCCATGTAATTCCAAGGCCTCACACTGATGTTGAAAAGATACTTCCAAAGTTTGAAGAATAGTTAGTGGGTGATAGCCTATGGATAATCAGATGGTTGAAAGGATTCTCGAAGAGGTTAAAAAAAGGCTGAGTACACAGGGGGCAGCGGAAGTTCAGCCCCCGCTTAAGAAAGAGGAAGTAAAAAAGGAGGCAGTAGTTATGAGTGTATCAGGTCTCACTGAATTTGTTGGAACGGCCATTGGCGATACTGTAGGCCTTGTGATTGCAAATGTTGATAGAGGTTTGCATGAGAAAATGGGATTGGATAAGAAATATCGCTCAATCGGCATTATAGGGGCAAGAACAGGGGCAGGTCCTCAACTTATGGCAGTTGATGAAGCAGTAAAGGCTACAAACAGTGAAGTTGTAACTGTTGAACTTCCAAGGGATACCAAGGGAGGTGCAGGACATGGCTCACTTATCATTGTTGCTGCTGAGGATGTATCCGACGCAAGGAGGGCAGTTGAAGTTGCATTAAAGGAACTTGATAGAACCTTTGGAGATGTTTATGGATGTGATGCGGGGCATCTCGAGTTTCAATACACTGCAAGGGCAAGCTATTGTTTGAACAAAGCCTTTGGAGCACCCCTTGGAAAAGCCTTTGGAATCATAGTTGGTGCTCCCGCAGCCATTGGAGTATTAATGGCAGATACCGCATTAAAGACAGCAAGTGTAGATGTTGTAACATATGGTTCACCTACCCACGGGAACTCATATACAAATGAAGTTGTGCTTACAATTACAGGGGACTCCGGCGCAGTAAGACAGGCTATAATCTCTGCAAGGGAAGTAGGGCTTAAGGTCATGAGAGCGATGGGCCAAAATCCTGTGTCATCAACAAAACCTTATATATAAAAACAGGATAGGTGGTTGATAGTATGAAAAGGTCTAAGAGGTTTGAGGTTTTAGAAAGCAGAGACGTAAACAAGGATGGATTTGTGAAGGATTGGCCTGAAGTTGGTCTTATTGCAGTTGGAAGTCCTAATGACCCGAAGCCAGGAATAAAAATTGAAAACGGTAAAGTCGTTGAGATGGATGGAAAGAAGAGGGAAGACTTTGATTTTATAGACATATTTATAGCCGATCATGCAATAAACCTTGAAAACGCTGAAAAATATATGTCAATGGATTCACTCGAAATTGCAAGGATGCTTGTCGATATAAACGTTCCAAGGGAAGAGATCATAAAGATTACAACGTCCATAACTCCTGCAAAAATAGTTGAGGTTGTTGACAAGCTAAATGTCGTTGAGATGATGATGGCCCTTCAGAAAATGAGGGCAAGAAAAAGACCTTCTAATCAATGCCACATTACAAATGTTAAGGACAATCCTATCCTCATAGCTGCAGATGCAGCAGAGGCTGCCCTCAGGGGTTTTGATGAGATGGAAACTACTGTTGGAATAGTCAGATACGCTCCATTCAATGCCCTTGCACTTCTTATTGGTGCACAAACAGGCAGGGGAGGGGTTTTAACCCAGTGTGCACTTGAAGAAGCAACTGAGCTAAGGCTTGGTATGATGGGATATACTTCTTATGCAGAAACCATATCGGTATATGGTACAGAGCAGGTGTTTGTGGATGGAGATGATACACCATGGTCAAAATCCTTCCTGGCATCTGCCTATGCATCAAGGGGGCTTAAGATGAGATTTACTTCAGGCACAGGTTCTGAAGTACAGATGGGTTATGCAGAAGGAAAATCAATGCTTTACCTTGAAGCAAGATGCATAATGATCACAAAGGGAGCAGGGGTTCAGGGACTTCAAAACGGTTCAATAAGCTGTATTGGCGTTCCGGGTGCTGTTTCAGGAGGAATCAGGGCAGTTCTTGCTGAGAACCTGATCACCACAATGCTTGACCTTGAGGTTGCATCAGGAAACGACCAGACATTCACCCACTCACAAATTAGAAAGACTGCAAGGACAATGATGCAGTTCCTCCCGGGGACAGATTTCATATTCTCAGGATATAGTGCAGTTCCTAACTATGATAACATGTTTGCAGGTTCAAACTTCGACTCAGATGACTATGATGATTATCTTGTTCTTCAGAGGGACCTCAAGGTGGATGGGGGATTAAGACCAGTTAAGGAGGAAGAAGTCATTGCCATAAGAAACAGAGCAGCAAAGGCCCTCCAGGCTGTATTTAAGGAACTGGGGCTTCCAGCTATAACCGATGAAGAGGTTGAAGCTGCAACCTATGCCCATGGAAGCAAGGATGTTCCAGACAGGGTTGTCGTTGAGGATCTGAAGGCAGCTCAGGATCTTATAAAGAAGGGCAAAACAGGGCTTGATATCGTAAAGGCACTCTATAAGGGAGGATATGATGACATTGCGGTTAGGGTTCTCAATATGCTCAAGCAAAGAGTTGCCGGGGATTACCTCCATACATCATCGATATTCGACAGGGACTTCAATGTAATTACAGCAGTAAACAATCCTAATGATTACATGGGACCTGGCACAGGTTATAGGCTTGAAGGAGCGAGATGGGAAGAAATTAAGAACATAAATACAGCACTGGATCCGAACAGGATGTAATAAGGGGGGACAGGTATGATAAACACTTTGTCTAACGATGAATTAATAGAAATGATCGCACAGGAAGTGTTAAAGCAGCTTAATGCAAAGGGTGGAAATGAAATCCCTCAAAGGGAAAAATCCTGTGAAAACAAGACATGCTCAGGCACTACATCAGGAAAGATGGAGCTTTTAAATAAAGGGGAAGCTGCAGTTGGAAAGAGAAGTGACGAGGTTGTAGTAGCCATAGGTCCAGCCTTTGGAATTAGTCAAACCAAAACCATAATCGATATTCCCCATGACGAAGTTTTAAGGGAAGTTCTGGCAGGAATCGAGGAAGAGGGAATCTCCGCAAGGGTAATAAGGGTACTGCATACCTCAGATGTAGCCTTTATAAGTCATACTGCTGCCAAGCTTAGCGGCTCAGGAATAGGCATTGGAATACAGTCGAAGGGTACTACTGTTATTCACCAAAAGGATCTTGAGCCTTTAAATAACCTTGAACTGTTCCCACAGGCTCCTCTTATTGACCTTGAAACCTACAGGGCAATAGGAAAGAATGCTGCAAAATATGCCAAGGGTGAGTCACCTGACCCTGTACCTGTTAGAAACGACCAGATGGCAAGACCAAGGTATCAGGCAAAGGCAGCAGTTCTTCACATAAAGGAAACTGAGCACGTTGTGCCTAACGCAAAGCCTGTTGAGATTCAGGTAGTTTTTAAATAGGGGGGAATAGGATGGACAGCGCATTAATAGAACAAATCGTAAATGAGGTATTAAAGGCACTAAATTCAACCCCAGGGGAGGAGAAGAAAAAGGAGCCTGCTGCAAAATGTGGCGAAAAGCTGGGAGTTGATGATTATCCACTCATTCAAAGGAGAAAAGATTTAATTAAAACTAATACGGGTAAGGGCATTGATGATATAAACATAGAAAATGTAATGAATGGGAGTATCAAGCCAGAGGATATAAAGATAACTGCCGATGTTCTTCTTTATCAGGCTCAAATAGCCGAAGCCGTTGGAAGAGTGCAGTTTGCCAGAAACCTCAGAAGAGCTGCAGAGCTTACGGCAGTTCCGGATGAAAGGGTTCTTGAAATATATAACGCACTTAGGCCATACCGCTCAACCAGAGAGGAGCTTTTGGCCATTGCTGAGGAGCTTGAGAACAAATATGGGGCTGTAATGAACGCAGCGCTTGTAAGGGAAGCGGCTGAAGTTTATGAAAAGAGAGGAAGATTAAGGGCATAAACTAACTGGATTTACGAGGTGATTTAAGTGAAGCTGATTGCGGGGGTTGATATAGGTAATTCCACAACGGAGGTTGCCATTGCCGACATAGAAAAGGAGCTTAACTTTCTTTCAAGCAGCATTGTAAGAACCACAGGCATAAAGGGAACCGTGGAAAATGTTGTGGGGGTTTATAATGCACTTAAGGAAGCATGCAGCAACATAAAGGTTGATATTTCACAGCTCCATGCAATATGTATAAATGAAGCTACGCCTGTAATAGGGGATGTGGCTATGGAGACAATAACCCAGACGGTTATCACAGAATCCACAATGATAGGCCATAATCCCGATACTCCGGGAGGGCTGGGCCTTGGAATTGGAAGAACTATTTTCATAGATGAAATAGATTACGTTTCATCAACTGAGGAAGTGATATGCGTCATTCCAAAATCAGTTGATTTTGAAACTGCTGCAAGGAGGCTAAACCTTGCCTTTAAAAAGGGAATAAAGGTCCAGGGAGCCATTGTTCAGGGAGATGATGGAGTACTCATATCAAACAGGCTTGAAAGAAAAATTCCTATCGTAGATGAGGTAACCCATATAGACAGGATACCCATGGGAATGGTTTCAGCTGTGGAGGTTGCCGCCCCCGGAGAAACTATAAAGGTTTTATCAAATCCCTATGGTCTGGCAACTATATTTAATCTCACTCCGGAGGAAACAAAGCACATAATTCCAATAAGCAGAGCTTTAATTGGAAACAGGTCCGCTGTGGTGATAAGGACTCCGGAGGGAGAGGTTAAAGAAAGGGTTATTCCAGCAGGTAAAATAATTCTTTATGGAACGGGAGAAAAAAGAGTTGCCATAGAGGAAGGATCTGAAAAAATTATAAAGGCGCTGAAGGAAGTCTGGCCCCTTAAGGATGCATCAGGAGAGCCGGGTACAAACGTTGGCGGAATGATGGAAAGAGTAAGGCAGGTCATGTCTGAACTTACAGGACAAAGCCAGGGAGATATAAAAATACAGGATATATTACCCGTTGATACCTTCGTACCCCAAAGGGTTCAGGGTGGGCTTGCCGGAGAATTTGCATTGGAAAACGCTGTGGCCCTTGCAGCTATGGTTAAAACGAACAAGCTCCCCATGGAAAATATAGCAGCAAAACTGCAAAAGGAAACAGGCGTTAAGGTTATAATAGGAGGGGTTGAGGCTAACATGGCAGTCCTCGGGGCTTTAACAACCCCTGGCACTGCAAAACCACTTGTAATATTGGATCTTGGTGGAGGGTCAACGGACTCTGCATATATAAACAGGGATGGAGCTGTAAAATCCATTCACCATGCAGGTGCTGGAGAAATGGTAACCATGCTTATAAACTCGGAGCTTGGTCTCGAGGATTACAACCTTGCAGAGGAGATTAAAAAATATCCTATGGCAAGGGTTGAAAGCCTCTTCAATATAAGATATGAGGATGGTACTGTATGCTTTTTCCAGCAGCCTCTGCCTTCCAATTTGTTTGCCAGAAATGTTGTTGTAAAGGGGGAGGAAATGATACCAATCCCAACGAGGCATTCACTTGAGAAGATAAAAACCATAAGAAGGGAGGCAAAGCGGAAGGTATTTATTACAAATGTAATACGTGCTCTGGAGGATGTAGCACCCTTTAATAATATAAGAGGGATTGAATTTGTAGTCTTAGTTGGCGGTTCTGCCCTTGACTTTGAAATACCCGAGATGATATCGGATGAGCTCTCCCGCTATGGAATCGTATGTGGAAGAGGGAATATAAGGGGAGCTTTAGGTCCAAGAAATGCGGTGGCTACAGGCCTTGTAATATCATACTATAACAGTTTGAGGAGCAGTAAAAATGAATGATATAGAAAAGCCAAGCATATTAGTGTGTACAGAACAGGCAAATGAGCTGATTTTAAAGGAAGTACTGGCGGGTATGGAAGAAGAAGGAATTCCATATTCCGTAGTTAATGTTAAGAACATGAGCTTAATAAAGGAAACATATAACAGCGCACAGCTATCCAGAATGGGGATAGCTGTGGGCATATTAAGAAATAGAGTTATTATTCACTATAAC
This sequence comes from Fonticella tunisiensis, assembly GCF_004364155.1. Lineage (GTDB taxonomy): Bacteria > Bacillota > Clostridia > Clostridiales > Caloramatoraceae > Fonticella > Fonticella tunisiensis. The sequence goes on from NZ_SOAZ01000030.1 coordinate 17,448, forward strand.
AAACTTAGAGAAATCAATCCCCTTTTTGATGTGGAACTAAAATTTTATGAAAGAGAAAGGGCAAGAAGCCTGGGTAACAACGCTGCAAGGCTCTATAAGGCAATGCCCCTTAAGGACGTCTCCAGTAAGGGGGATGAAGAATATATGGAATTTATAAAGGATAAGGTAATAGCAATCCTTAGAGAAAGATTGTCCAGGGAGGGATAAAATGAGTGAAAAAGCCCTCGGATTATTAGAAACCATTGGAATGGCAGCAGCGGTTGAGGCTGCCGATGCGGCTTTAAAATCTGCTGACGTATCTTTAATAGGATACGAACTTACAAAGGGATATGGCATGATAACTGTAAAAATTGAGGGGGATGTTGGAGCAGTAAAGGCTGCACTTGAGGCAGCAAAGGAAAGTGCCTCAAGGGTAAACAGGGTGTGCAGCGCTTTAATTATTCCAAGGCCTTCAGAAAATTTAGATGGAATAAAAAGATCATCCCTTACGGTTGGAATTGAAAATAAAAAAGTTTTATCAAGTGAAGATCTTGCTGAAGGCAATTATAAAGAAGAATCAAAGGGAAAATGTGAAGAAGCGGAATTACAAATAAAAGAAGAAACTAAGGGAGAAGCAAAGGAAGAGATATGCAACATATGCGGTGACCCGGCATGTCCAAGAAAAAAGGGACAGCCGAGAAATCTTTGTATTCACTATAAAAAGGATGGGCCGGTGAAGGATGATGAATAATATGGATAGCAATGTTTTAAAGGAGATAGTTGAGGAAGTTTTAGATAAATACGATGTTAAGGACAGAAGCTTTTCCATCCCTGTTGGGGTCTCCAACAGACATATACACCTTTCACAGGAGGACCTTGAGGTGCTCTTTGGGAGGGGATATAAGCTAACCCCAAGAAACCCAACCACCCAGCCAGGGCAGTTTGCCGCAGAGGAAACTGTGTGCATAGCCGGGAAAAAGGGATGTTTTGAGAAGGTGAGGATTTTAGGGCCCGTCAGGAGCAAAACCCAAATAGAAATATCAAGGACCGATTCCTACGTCCTTGGAATAAGGGCGCCTTTAAGGGAGTCAGGAAACCTTGAGGGGGCGGAAAGCCTCTCTGTTATAGGGCCAAAGGGAATGAAGGTTTTAAGCGGATGTGTGATTGTGGCGGCAAGGCACATTCATATGCTTCCTGAGGATGCGGAAGGATACGGGGTTAAAGATGGTGACAGGGTTGATGTTGAGACCTTAGGCGATAAAGGAGTTGTATTTAAAAACGTGCTTATAAGAGTGAGCAAAAATTCCGCCCTTGAGCTTCACATAGATACAGATGAGGCAAATGCAGGAGAGATAAAAAATGGAGATAGGGTAAGGATTATTAGGATAAACAGGCGATGATATCCTTAACAGCAGGTGTTAAATCTACCGTCTGTAATGTCCATTGTAATAGAATGACCTTTAACGGGGTGAGTTTATGGATATAGACGAATTGATAAAAGCTTTAGCTGCGGAAATTATCAGTAGATTGAACAAAAGGGTGCTTCTTTTTATTACAGGGGGAGCTGTAAATATAAAAGAAGTTTTTACTGTGCTAAGGGAAAATCCTCTGGCAAGCTACGGCATTGTAATGTCCGAGGCAGCAGCAAGGGTGATACCCGGGGAGTATATAGAAAGTCTAAAAGGCAAAATCATAAGGGAAAAGTCTGAAATGACAGGAGAAATAAACAGGGCAGATCTTGTAGTAATTCCTGTTATGACTAGAAATACTCTTTCAAAGGTTAGCCTGGGAATTGCGGATAACCTTGTAACCCTTGGAATATCAGAGGCGGTTATGATGAATAAAAAAATACTGGTGGTTAAGGACAGCTTTGACCCTGAAAACCCTGTGAACATTTCCCTTGGCTATACCAAAAACAAGTATTATAATCAAATGCTTTTGAATTACTGCGAAAGGCTTAAAAATATGGGAATTGAGTTTACGGATGCAGGCCAATTAAATGAAAGACTGCGCCATGCACTGGGTATCAAGTTTGAGAGCAGTAAACCTCCTAAGGCTGAAAAAAAGATTATTTCAAATATATTAACCCTGGAGGATCTTTTGGGCATGGGGAAGGGTCACGTTGAACTTTGTCTTGAGGGAGGCACTAAGATAAGCCCACTTGCGAGGGATTATATAGAAAGCAATGGAATTACAATAAAATACCTTAGGGAAAAGGAGTAAAGAATATGTTTCTTGCCAGGGTAGTTGGAAACGTTGTTTCCACACAAAAGGACCCCAAATTTGTAGGGACCAAGCTTTTAATAGTTCAGAAGATAAATTTAAAGGGAGAGCCCATGGGTGATGTTATTGTTGCAGTTGACACTGTGGGGGCGGGAGTTAATGAAACTGTCCTTGTAATTACAGGCAGTGGAGCAAGGCACGTATATGAGGATAGAAATATACCTGCTGATGCTTCAATTATAGGTATAGTGGACACCATAGAGGTGGATGAAAAGTTTTTAGAGGATTAAATTAGGGGGAGCTGGTTTAATGAAGATATATACCAAAACAGGGGATAAAGGTGAAACTAGCCTCCTTGGGGGAAGCCGGACCAGAAAATCAGACCCCAGGGTGTGGTCCTATGGCACTATAGATGAGGCTAATTCAAGTCTTGGGCTTGCAAGAAGCAAAATAAGGGATAGTGAGCTTAGGGAAGCCATACTTGGAATTCAAAAGAAACTCTTTGAGGTTGGGGCAGAGCTTGCATCTACAGGAACTGAAAGCTATAAACCGAGGATTGATGAGGAGGATGTATTAAGTCTTGAAAAGCTCATAGACCATTACGACGGCCTGAAACCACAGATAAACGCCTTTATAATTCCAGGAGGAACTGAGGAATCTGCCCTTTTGGATGTGGCAAGGACAGTGATTAGAAGGGCTGAGAGGCATATTGCTCATCTGGAGGATGAATTTGACGTTAATGAACATCTTCTAAAATATATAAACAGGCTATCCGATGCCATTTATACCATTGCCCGCTATATTGACTATATAGACATCAAGGACAGGGTAAAGCATGGGGTAAAACTTGGATCAAAGGATACCATTGATAGGGAATTTGCCAGGCATATACTTGATAAATGTATAGAAAAGGCCATGGAAATAAAGGTGCCTGTGGTAATAACCATAACTGATGCCAGCGGAAATATAATAGTTCAGGAGAGAATGGATGGAGCACTTCTTGCCAGTATAGAAATTTCAAGAAATAAAGCCTTTACGTCAGCTATTTTTAAAAAACCGACCCATGAGCTCAAAGGGCCTTCGGAACCAGGAGGGGAGCTCTATGGTATAGGCAATATGGAAAGGGTTGTAACCTTTGGAGGAGGGTATCCTTTAAGGGTTAAGGGAGAAATGTTTGGGGCAATCGGTGTAAGCGGAGGAACCGTCGAGGAGGATATGATCGTTGCATCCCATGGAGTAAAGGTTTTTAAGGAGGTCTTTTTGTATGGAATTAGAGAAAAATGAATTAAGTCTAATAATAGAAAAGGTATTAAAGGAAATGAACGAAAGAAGCCTTAAGATAAAAAACGGCGACGGAATATTTGATAGCATGGACGATGCCATTGAAGCCGCTGACAGGGCACAGAGGAAACTCATTGAAATGACAATAGAGCAGAGGGAAAGGCTGATAAGAGCAATGAGAAAGGCCATACTTGACAACGCCATGTCCATTGCAAAGCTCTGCGTTGAAGAAACCGGAATGGGAAGAGTTGACCACAAATATCTGAAATTAAAGTTGGTATCAGAAAAGACTCCGGGTACGGAAGTCCTCAAAACGACTGCCTTTACGGGGGATAAGGGCCTTACATTAATTGAAATGGCGCCCTATGGCGTTATTGGTGCCATAACTCCTGTCACAAACCCTCCAGATACTATAGCATGTAATAGCATAGGAATGATTTCAGCAGGCAACTCTGTTGTATTTTCACCTCACCCTGGTGCAGTTAAAACATCACTGGAAACCGTGAGAATTTTAAACAGAGCGATAATAGAAGCCGGAGGACCTGAAAATATTATAACAACGGTAGGAAAGCCTTCAATAGAAAGCACAGACCAGATGATCTCCCACCCAAAGGTAAGGCTTGTAGTTGCAACGGGAGGGCCTGCAATAGTGAAAAAGGTTTTATCTTCAGGTAAAAAGGCAATAGGGGCAGGAGCAGGAAATCCACCCGTTGTCATAGATGAAACGGCGGATATTAAAAAGGCTGCCAGGGACGTAATAGCTGGATGCAGCTTTGACAATAACATGCCCTGCATTGCAGAAAAGGAAGCCATAGTGGTTGAAAAGGTTTATGATGAGCTTATAAGGGAAATGAAGGCGAATGGAAATGTATACGAACTAAAGGATGATGAGATAAGAAGGGTTATGGAGGTTGTACTCACAGAGGAACCATCAAAGGGTTCCAGTGGATGCGATATTAAGCCCCGTGAAAAGAGGTATATGATAAACAAAAAATGGGTTGGAAAGGATGCATCAGAAATACTTAAGGCCATAGGAGTGCATCCTCCAAAGGGAGTAGAGTGCCTAATATGCACGGTAGAAAACGATCATCCCTTTGTGCAGGAGGAGCTTATGATGCCAATTCTTCCCATAGTCAAAGCAAAAAACGTCGATGAGGCCATTAACCTTGCAGTTTTAGATGAGCACGGAAACCGCCATACCGCCATGATGCACTCGAAAAACATAGATAATTTAACTAAAATGGCAAGGGTAATAAATACCACAATATTCGTTAAAAACGCACCTTCCTACGCTGGAATAGGCTTCGGGGGAGAAGGATTTACAACCTTTACCATAGCGGGGCCCACTGGAGAAGGCCTTACCAATACTGCAACCTTTACGAGGCAGAGGCGCTGCGTAATGGTGGATTCCTTCAGGATTATTTAATAAAGCACCAGCCCATGTCTGGTGTCTTTAACTTTAAATTAGAGGTGTAGTGTATGGATTTGCTGGACAAGATTTATGAAGCCGGTGTAGTAGGTGCAGGTGGAGCAGGCTTTCCTGCCCATATAAAATTAAACTGTAAGGTAGAGTATTTAATCGTTAACGGTCTGGAATGTGAGCCCCTCTTAAAGACTGATCAGTATATAATGAGGACACATGCCAGTGAGATAATTGAGGCCCTGGAAAAGATAACTGAAAGGGTTGAAGCAAAGCATATCGTTATTGGAATAAAGAAAAAATACAACAGGGAGATAAAGGCCCTTGAAGAGGCGATATCAAGATTTAATTCGAGGGTAAAACTTCATAGATTTGATTCCATTTATCCAGCAGGAGACGAACAGGTGCTTGTATATGAGGTAACGGGAAGGGTAATCCCTCCGGGAGGGATTCCACTAAACGTTGGCGCAGTTGTCTCTAATGTCGGTACCGTCTATAACATTTACAGGGCCATAAATGATACACCTGTAACCGAGAAATATCTTTCAGTTATAGGGGATGTCAGGGAACCAAGGCTATTAAAAGTTCCAATCGGAACATCCCTTAAGGAGTGTATTGAGGCATGTGGAGGAGCCTTATCCCGGGATTATGATGTTATAATGGGCGGTCCCATGATGGGAAGAAAAATAGCCGATGAAGACGTGGAAAACAGGGTGATTACGAAAACCGACGGCGCTGTAATAGTAATTCCTAAAAACCATTATGTTGTTGAAAGGGATAGAAGGCCTCTTACACACATTATAAATCAGGCAAAATCGGCATGTATACAGTGCCGCTTCTGTACCGATATGTGTCCCAGGCATCTTTTAGGTCATCCCCTTAGCCCCCATAAAATTATGAGGGCAATAGCCCTTTCTGAGGATAGCGACGTGTTTAAGGAGGCCCTTACTTGCTCTGAATGTGGAATATGTGAGCTTTATGCGTGCCCAATGGGACTATCTCCGAGGAAAGTGAACATATATCTTAAGGGAAAGCTTAGGGAAAAGGGAATAAGATATCAGAACACATTAAGGGAAGTGAAGGCACATGAGATGAGGGATTGTAGAAGGGTTCCAACATCAAGGCTTGTGGCAAGGCTTGGACTTAATTCCTATAAGGGGCAGATAATAGGGGAGCTTCAAGAGCTAAAGGTTTCAAAGGTAAGAATCCCTTTGAGGCAGCATATAGGTGTGCCTGCTAAACCCGTTGTAAATGCAGGAGACAGTGTTGAGGCAGGACAGGTTATAGGAAGGGTTGATATGGGGCAGATCGGGGCAAACATTCATGCCAGCATATCAGGCACTGTAGATGCAGTAACAGGTGACAGCATAGTCATTCAAAATGCGGAATAGGGGTGGAATTATGATCAGAAGTATAGGGTTAATAGAACTAAACAGCATAGCAAAGGGAATTGAAACTGCAGACACCATGATTAAAGCGGCAAAGGTCCATCTTCTTCTGGCGAAAACCGTATGTCCTGGTAAATATATTGTTCTGATTGCGGGAAATGTAGGAGCTGTTGAGGCATCAGTCGCTGCAGGATTAGAATGCGGCGGTGCCTATGTGGTCGATGAGCTTATAATTCCAAATATTCACCCTCAGCTGATCCCTGCAATAAACTCATCTACAGAGGTAGAAAGGCTAAGGTCCCTTGGTGTCATGGAATTTTTTAGCATTGCATCAGCCATAGTTGCTGCGGATGCTGCAGTGAAGGCTGCAGATGTAGAGCTTATTGAGGTGAGGCCTGGAATAGGGATAGGAGGCAAGGCCTTTGTAACTCTAACAGGAGAAGTTAGTGCCGTGAGGTCTGCAGTTGAATCCGGCGCTGCTGCCGTTTTAAAGAGTGGAATGATGGTGAACAAGGTGGTTATACCATCTCCAGGAAAGGAACTTCTTCAAAGCTTGCTGTAGTTTTTATACATTTTGCAAAAGCACTTCAGAGGTAGGGGTGCTTTTTTATGGGTGGTATTTTTTAAATGATGTAATAAAAAAATAATATGAGTGTCCAAACGCCGGACACTCATATTATTACCTATAAATCACTATTTCATCAAGATCCTTTCTATATTTTATAAAGTTTTGCTCCCTTGCATAACCCAGCGGAGTAAATGCTACCGGCTCCAAGTTAGCACCAAGTTTAAGCACTTCAATGGCTGCCTGTTTATCAAAGGCTCCAATCCAGCAGGTTCCAAGGCCAAGGGCCGTGGCCTCAAGTATCATATGGTCCATAACGATTGAAACATCCACATCGCCGTAATTCTTTCCATCGCTTCTTACCCAGGCCTTTTCAGGAATTGTACATATTCCAAGTATTATCGGTGCCTTTACAAACCAGTCTCTATTGTAAATTCTTCTAAGTTCATCCTCATGTCCCTCCGTGTGGATTACAACTATTTTAAAGGCCTGTTTGTTTGCAGCGGTTGGTGCCAGCCTTCCAGCTTCTAATATCTTCATAAGCTTTTCTTCTTCAACCTTATCAGGCCTGTAGGAACGCACACTATGGCGCTTTTTTAAAAGTTCAAGAAAATCCATAAACCCATCTCCCCTTTTTAATAATAGTTATACTATATTTAATATGACTGTCTGTGATGTTTGGTAAACTGTTAGACCAGTTTTATATATCCTTTGTTATCCATATAAATGCAAAAATTTTTACTATAAATATGCACAGATTCTAAAATATATAAATAAATATATCACTTTTGTTTCATTGTTTGTAGAGGGAAAAATAATATTTTAATATCGAAAATTAAATATGCTTTATGGCTGAGGTGAAAAAGTAATGGTATAATCATCTTAATACGGCCATTTTATATAAGGGGGAGGATAAATGACAGTTGATAAATATCATGAGGAGATGAGGAAAGCCGCTTCAGATTCAGGGTTTTCAAATGAAAACCTGTGCAGGGGCGCATGGGGATTAGCTGAAATGAAACTTAGAAAAAGTTATCTTGATGGATGGAATGTAATAAGGAGCATCAGTAGATGAAAATTAAGAATGCGGAAGGAGTGGTATTATGTTAAAAGCAGTTATATTCGATATGGATGGAGTAATAGTCGACAGCGAGCCGGTCCATGAAAAGGTTTGTAAAAGAAGGTTCAAGGAGCTTAATATAAACGTTACTGATGAGGAGTATGATGCCTTCGTAGGTACAACTAATACAGAAATGTGGACAATAATTAAAAGCAAATACAATTTAAATGAAACGGTTGAAGAACTTGTTTCTATGCACTTGGAAGAAGTTATGGAGTATTTAAGAGAGAGTGATGAAACACCCATACCAGGAATTAAGGATCTGCTTGGGAGTATCAAAAGAGAGGGAATAAAAATAGCCCTTGCGTCTTCTTCGCCAATGGAAAATATAGAACTTGTACTTGAAAAATTCGGCATAGGTGATTATTTTGAGTCTGTTATAAGCGGAGAGAATCTTGAAAGGAGTAAACCTGCACCGGATATTTTCCTAAAAAGTGCTGAAAAGCTTGGGGTAAATCCTGAAAACTGCGTAGTAATCGAGGATTCCCATAACGGAGTAAAGGCAGCAAAGGCAGCGGGAATGAAATGTGTAGGGTTTAAAAACATAAACTCTGGAAACCAGGATTTATCCATGGCGGATATTATAGTATATAGCATAGAGGATGTAAATATTGAAAGGCTAAAAGCACTGTTTGAATAAAAAGGATGAGTCATATAGATGCTTCATATATTTTTTATGTTCTTCTATTGTCCTTTGTAGGAATTTTTTAAGTTATCTGTGTGATTAACGCTAACAGAACAAGTATTCTTTCTTGATCATTATTTGTTCATAAATTGTTAAAAATATATCAAAACAAAATATAGCTAATACATATTCTACATTTAGAGAATATATTTTATAATGAAAGTATTGATTTAGTATAAGCTAAAAACAGTTATTTATATTTTGTAAGGAGGTGAAATCAGAGTTATTGTTATTTAAATAACATTTAAAGCGCCGGGACTTACCAGAGGTAAGTTGACGAGGACAGGGTTTATCGAGCTTTCGGCGGATGCCCTGCGGCTGACCACCGAAAAAGGCCTTACA
>NZ_SOAZ01000031.1 GCF_004364155.1 Fonticella tunisiensis
TGTATGTTTGGATTAGACACCTATATCATACATGATTTTCACTATGGTTGTTATTTTTTTATTCTATCTGTTGCATTTAATTTTACAATGAACCACACAATAAATAATTTAAAATTATGTTGACGAAGGGTAAAAAAGATTATATAATTTATATTGTCGCAAGAAAAATTTAATCGCCGGAGTGGCGGAACAGGCAGACGCACAGGACTTAAAATCCTGCGGTTCCTAAAGAACCGTACCGGTTCGACCCCGGTCTCCGGCACCATCATCGCGGGGTGGAGCAGTTGGCAGCTCGTCGGGCTCATAACCCGAAGGTCGAAGGTTCAAGTCCTTCCCCCGCAACCATATGGCGGCGTAGCTCAGTTGGCCAGAGCATTCGGTTCATACCCGAAGTGTCAGCGGTTCGAATCCGTTCGCCGCCACCATACATAAGCACCATCTAGTTGTAGATGGTGCTTTTTAGTGCTATTTTGAAGATATTCTTTAATACTATCTCTCCATTAAGACACGTGTTATCCTCTAAGAAATTACCAAAAAATTTCCACACAATGTCCTACCATTCAATAAATTTCCATATCTCATATTCCCCTTTTAAGTCGAATTTTATTAACTAACCTCTAAACTCACTGCTAAATGTCACAAAATTTGCACAAGCAGGGTAATCATAATGACAAACATTTCTGCATATATTTGATAAAATATCCCTACGCACAGTAATGGGGGGTTATTTTATGATATATAAAAACGATATTATGACTTATAAAAGATCTCAAAAGGATTTGAAACCTGAAACGGAAAGGCTAAAGCTTTTTACCCTTCAGCATATGCTGCTTTATATTTCCGTCTTCTTTGCAGCAAGGGTGTTTATGCTGAGAAGCATGTCGCCCTTTGGAATTGCCTTCTTTACCGCGGTCTTTGGTGTACTTGAAAAGAAAGTGGCGTTTATTACTGGTCTTATTGCTATAGCCGGATATTTAAGTTCATATCACGGATATCATACTGCTGCTCAAATTGGAGTTGGGGCTATTCTTATGATAATGATGTTTGCATTTAACGGTAAAAATAGAGTCTATAAGATGTCGGCCCTTGCATTTATTTCAAACCTTACTCTCAATATAATTCTTGGGATGAAATTCGATCCAGATGGTGTTGTGTTATACGACATCATAGTTATGATACTTGAGTCTGTAATAATAGTTGCTTCCTCTTACATATTTACATATGCAGTACCTTTATATTTTCAAAATAAAAAGAGAAAAATCCTTTCAAAGGAAGAATTAGTATGCCTGAGCCTTATTTTTGCAATGATAATATCCGGAATGCCTAAAATAGAATATAACGGCCTTTCACTTGGAAATATGATAGCTTTATTCCTTGTGCTGGCATCGGGTTATACAGAGGGTCCTACGGTAGGAGCTGCCTCTGGAGCCATTCTTGGGATTTTATCAAGCATATCAGATTTTACCATGCCTGTTTCCCTTGGAATATATGCCTTCTGTGGGCTTATAAGCGGTATATTTAAGCACATGGGAAAGTTTATAACTGCATTTTCCTTTATACTGGCAGGAACGCTGCTCAGCTTCTATACAGCAGAGCTTTTTAACATAGAAACCATATATCTTGATACTTTAATACCTGCACTTTTATTTGTTGTTATACCTCAGAGCAAATATGAAAGGCTTGTGCTTTTGATTGATGGGGATAAAAGATCCATTGAGCTTCAAAAGTCGTATATAGAGAGGGTAAAGGATGTAATGGGGTTAAAGCTTGCAGGGATTTCAAATACCCTTTCAGGATTGTCTGAAATACTCGAAGAAAAAATAGATAATGAACTGGCAAGAAAGGCAGAGATAAATGGATTAGTTGAAAAGCTTGCTGATAAAGTATGCGCTCAGTGTGACAGCAGGGATCTTTGCTGGAAGAGGGAGCTTTATTATACATATGATTCCTTTGTAGAACTTTTAAGACTTCTCGAAAGATCAGGAAGGATAACCACATCTGAACTTCCCGAGAGCCTTAGGAGAAAATGTATAAGGCCTAATGAACTTATAAAACAGGCAAACCATATATTTGAGATATTCAAAATAAATAACAGGTGGAAAAAGAAGCTTATAAACTCAAAGGTTATTGTTGCAGATCAGATAAGAGGAATATCAAATCTTATAAATTCCATGATGGAGGAGGCAGCAACATCCATGGAATTTAAGAATGACATAGAGGAAGAAATAGCAGTTGCCCTTGATAGGAAGGGGCTTGAGTTTGATGATGTGCTTGCAATTAAAAACCCTAGAAATAAATATGAGGTTACAATATACAGATGTCCATGCTCCGGGCAGCAGGTTTGTACAAAGGATTTTGTAAATGTAATATCCAAAACATTGGGGGTAAGGATGATTAGGGACAAAAGCAACTGTAAAATAAGCAATGATGCCTCTCTGTGTCAGTTCAGGCTGGTTGAGGCTGAGAACTATAATGTTGTAACATCAGTTTCCAAAATGGCAAAGGAAAATATATCCGGAGATAGCTATTCCTGTGTAAACCTGGGCGAAGGAAGGTATATGCTGGCGCTGAGCGATGGAATGGGAAGCGGCGCTGCGGCATCGATTGAAAGCAACGCGACAATAACCCTTCTTGAAAAGTTTATGGAGGCCGGTTTTGAAAGAAATACAGCCATAAAGGCTATAAATTCGGTACTTGTTTTAAGATCAAGTGAGGAGAGCTTTGCAACTATAGATATGGGGCTTATAGATCTATATAGCGGCATAGGTGAATTTATAAAGATAGGTTCAGGCCCGACCTTTATAAAATCGGGTATGGAAGTCGATGTTATAAAAAGTACAAGCCTGCCGGTTGGAATACTTGATGAGGTTGATATAGAAAGCCAGATTGTAGAATTCAAAAATGGCGATATGATTGTTATGGTAACCGATGGAGTTGTGGATGCAAATGATGAGCTGAAGGATAAGTGGATTGTAAAAGCCCTTAAGGAGTTCGACAGCGGCAATCCAAAGGATGTTGCAGACTATATAATAAACAGGGCAAAGAGCTACTATGGAGATAGGATAAAGGATGACATGACGGTTATGGTATCAAAGATATGGAAGGTTATATAAAGCTTAGAGGCCCCAGGGGCCTCTATTTTTTAGGATGAATATCCTTTTATTTGTGGGATAAATTTGATATATTGTATATATGCTTTAAAGTAAGTAAAAATAATGGAGGCAATGAAATTTCAAACAAAGTCTGCATTACACAGCGCCTGCAGCAATCGATATTGAAATAAAGTGAGTGATGTTTTATGCTTCAAAAGATTATAAGTACCATAGAAAAGTATAATATGATAAAAAAGGGAGATGGAATTGTTGTAGGGCTTTCAGGGGGGCCGGATTCGGTTTGCCTTCTTCATGTATTACATAGCTTGAAGGATAAGTATGGAATAAAACTTTACGCTGCACACCTCAACCATATGATAAGGGGCGATGAAGCTTTAAGGGATGAAGAGTTTGCAAAGAGCTTTGCCGAGTCCCTGGGGATTCCCTTTTTTTCAAAAAGAATAAAGGTTGAGGAGTTTGCAAGGGAAAACAGGATGTCATCTGAGGAAGCAGGAAGGTTTTTAAGGTATCAGCTGTTTGATGAAGTGGCAGAGTCCGTCGGAGCAAATAAAATAGCCCTTGCTCATAATATGAACGATCAGGCAGAAACCATTATAATGCGTTTTTTTAGGGGAAGCGGAATAAGCGGTTTAAGGGGAATAAGTCCTGTAAGGAACAACAAATACATAAGGCCAATAATAGGCTGCAGCCGTGATGAAATTGAAAGATACTGTGAAGAGCAGGGTCTAAACCCAGTGATAGATAGCACCAACAATGAAAAGATTTATACAAGGAATAAAGTTAGACTTGAAATTATACCTTATATAAGAAAACACTTTAATCCCAATATAATATCCAATTTGTATGCTAATGCTGAAATAATACGAGATGAGGATGAATATTTAAGCCATGTAATCAATATGGAATATGAGCGCATTAGAAAAAACGAAGGAATTGATATTAAGGAATTTAATAACTTACATATTGCCCTTAAAAGAAGAATAATTAGAATAATGATAGAAAAGGTGAAGGGAAATTTAAACCAGATAGAAGGAAAACATATAGAGGATTGTATTGAGCTTATTGAAAGGGGTAAAACCGGGAAGTTAATTGAACTTCCAGAGGGCGTGGTGGCTAAAATTCAATATGATATTTTTAAGATATCCAGTAAACAAAAGAGGAAGGATTTTGAAGAGGTTTTAAATATTCCTGGCGTTACAGAAATTTCCGATGAAAATATTGTTATAAGCACTAGAATTTTTTTAAATAATTTTAGTAATTACAGTGATAACAAGTTTATTAAATATTTTGATTATGATAAAATAAAAGACGTGCTTAAGATAAGAAATAGAAGAGATGGGGATTATATGTACCCTAAGGGTATGACAGGAAGGAAGAAGCTTAAGGATATATTTATTGATAAAAAAATACCCGTTGAAGAAAGAAATAAAATTCCTCTTATAGTCCTTGAAAACGAGGTTATATGGGCATTTGGTATAAGGGATACGAGAAATTACAAGATCGATGAGAATACAAAGCGTATTCTTGAAATAAAATTTGAAAGAGGTGCGAATATTGAGAGAGGAGATAAAGGAAATACTATTGAGTGAGGAACAAATAAAAAGCCGCGTAAAGGAGCTCGGGGAGGAAATTTCAAGGGACTTTCCTGAGGGCGATGTACTTTTTATTGGTGTTTTAAAGGGTTCTGTAATGTTCATTTCGGATCTTATGAGATCTATGAAGGTTGACGTAAATATGGACTTTATGGCGGTTTCAAGTTATGGACTTTCATCGGAAACATCTGGAGTTGTAAGAATACTTAAGGACCTTGATTTTGATATAGAATATAGGGATGTTATAATTGTTGAAGATATAATAGACACTGGCACCACATTAAGATACCTATACGACTATCTGAAGGCGAGAAATCCTAGAAATCTTAAGATATGCTGTCTTTTAGATAAGCCGGAAAGAAGAAAGGTAAACATAAATATAGACTATAAAGGCTTTGAAATACCCGACTATTTTGTCGTAGGATATGGACTTGACTATGCAGAGAAGTTCAGGTATCTTCCCTATATAGGCATACTTAAAGAGGATGTTTACAAAAAGGACAAAAGTAATTAATTGTTTAAATATTAATATTATGATAAAATGTATAAATAATAGTCTCTAAACTGAAAGGGGGGCCAAAATGAAAAAGTCATTTTTGAAGAGCGCCAGTGTTTGGATATTGATTATGGTTGCCTTCTTAACAGCTATAACGATGTTTGGCAATAATCCTAAAAAGGTTGAAATAAGTCAAACTGAACTTAAAAAGGAAATACAAAATAATAATGTATCTCATATACAGGTTGAACTGGAAACAAGAAATGCAACAGGTGAACTCAAAAACGGTAAAAGCTTTGTTTCAAATATAGGTTCAATCGATGGTTTTGATAGATACATTGATGAATATAATAGAACTCATGCCGATCAGATTGAAGTTTCATATGTACCGCCTACAAGATTTCCTGTTTGGGTATCTGCAATACCTAATATTTTAATGCTTGTTATGCTTGGTATTGTATGGTTCATATTTATACAGCAATCACAGGGTGGCGGCGGTGGAAAAGGAGTTATGAACTTCGGAAAGAGCCGTGCCAAGCTAGCATCAAATGAAAAGAAAAAAGTGACCTTCAACGATGTTGCAGGTGCAGATGAGGAAAAGCAGGAGCTTCAAGAGGTTGTTGATTTCTTGAAGCAGCCAAGAAAGTATATTGAACTTGGGGCAAGAATCCCTAAGGGAGTTCTTCTTGTAGGACCTCCGGGAACAGGTAAAACCCTTCTTGCAAAGGCTGTTGCCGGGGAAGCTGGAGTACCTTTCTTCAGCATAAGCGGTTCCGACTTCGTTGAAATGTTTGTTGGTGTCGGCGCTTCAAGGGTTAGGGATCTTTTCGATAATGCAAAGAAAAATGCACCATGTATAGTATTCATAGACGAAATAGACGCCGTTGGACGACAGAGAGGCGCAGGACTTGGTGGAGGCCACGACGAAAGGGAACAGACATTAAACCAGCTTCTTGTGGAGATGGACGGCTTTGGAACAAACGAAGGAATAATCATGATAGCTGCTACAAACAGGCCAGATATACTTGATCCAGCACTTTTAAGGCCAGGCAGATTTGATAGGCAGATTGTTGTAAATACCCCTGACGTAAGGGGAAGGGAAGAGATACTAAAGGTTCATTCAAGGAACAAACCTTTAGAGGAAAATGTTGATCTTTCTGTACTTGCAAAGAGAACGCCTGGATTTACAGGTGCCGATCTTGAAAACCTTATGAATGAAGCTGCTCTTCTTGCAGTTAGAAGAAACAAGAAGTTCATAGGTATGGAAGAGCTTGAAGAGGCAATTACAAGGGTAATAGCAGGAACAGAGAAGAGAAGCAGGGTTATAAGTGAAGAGGAAAGAAGGCTCACCGCATATCATGAAGCGGGCCATGCGGTTGTTATGAAGCTTCTTCCACATGCTGATCCTGTTCATCAGATAAGTATAATTCCTAGGGGAAGAGCAGGTGGATATACTCTGTCGCTTCCACAGGAAGACAGGTACTATGCTTCAAAAACTGAACTTGAAGAGGAAATAGTAGGGCTTCTTGGAGGTAGAGTTGCTGAGAAGATAGTGCTGAACGACATAAGCACAGGAGCAAGCAACGACATCGAAAGGGCAACGAATATAGCTAGAAAGATGGTAACTCAATATGGTATGAGCGATTTACTTGGACCAATTGAGTTTGGAACAGGACATGAAGAAGTATTCCTTGGAAGGGATTTTGCTAAGGCAAGAAACTACAGCGAAGAAGTGGCAGCCCTTATAGATAAGGAAATAAAGAGAATAATCCAGGAAGCTTATGATAAAGCTGAAAAGCTTCTTAGAGAAAATATCAACAAACTTCATAAGGTGGCTGAGGCTTTACTTGAAAAGGAAAAGCTTGAAGCCGAGGAATTTGAAGAAATATTCAACAATGCATAGAAAGCGGGACATATGTTCCGCTTCTTTATACATTAAGGGCTATCTCCACCTTTAAAGGTAGGAGTAAAGTACATATTTGGTATATTGAGAATTTTGGTGGGTGGTGCAAAAAATGATGGATAATATTAAGGTGGGGCTTAGTGCTGTAATTGAAACCATATCCCAGCCAAAGGATTCTGCAGTCAATTATGCCAGCGGAGTAGTAGATGTTTTTTCAACTCCTTCTATGATTGCCCTTATGGAATGTGCTGCTAAAAATGCCGTGGACCTTCATCTTGAAAAGGGATATACGACCGTTGGAACCAGGATACATATTAAGCACATCGCAGCAACACCAACTGGAATGAGAATAAAAGCCTGTGCAGAGCTTGTGAAGAGAGAGGGGAAAAAACTTATATTTAAGGTTGAGGCCTACGATGAGGTTGAAAAGATAGGAGAAGGAATACACGAAAGACATGTAGTTAACATAGATAAATTTATTTCCCGGGCAATGATAAAAAGAAAAAAGTAATATGATACCACAATATGATACTCTACGGGGGGATTGAAATGAAAAGTGATATTCAGATTGCTCAAGAAGCTAAGATGAAGCCGATTATGGAGATGGCAAGGTCTTTGAGTATTGATGAAGATGATGTCGAGCTTTATGGAAAATATAAGGCCAAAATATCTTTAAAGGTTTTTGAAAAGTTTAGAAATAAACAGGATGGGAAGCTTATTCTTGTTACATCAATAAATCCAACTCCTGCAGGTGAAGGAAAATCAACCGTTACTGTGGGGCTTGGTCAGGCGCTTAACAAAATAGGCAAAAAGGCGATAATTGCCCTTAGAGAGCCATCACTTGGACCTGTATTTGGCGTTAAGGGTGGGGCTGCGGGAGGAGGATATTCTCAGGTAGTACCAATGGAGGATATAAATCTTCATTTTACTGGAGATATGCATGCCATTACAAGCGCACATAACCTTCTTTCAGCGGCAATAGACAATCATATACATCAGGGAAATGCACTCAGAATAGATTTAAGAAGGATACTTTGGAAAAGAGTAATGGATATGAATGACAGGGCCCTTAGAAACATAATAGTTGGTCTTGGAGGCAAAATAAATGGATTTCCAAGGGAGGACGGCTTTATGATAACAGTTGCCTCCGAGATAATGGCGATACTCTGTCTGTCAAAGGACCTTATGGACCTTAAAGAGCGCATAGGAAGGATTGTTGTTGCCTACGATCTTGATGGCAATCCTGTATACTGCAGGGACTTAAAGGTTCAAGGGGCTATGGCGATGCTCCTCAAGGATGCAATAAAGCCAAATCTTGTGCAGACCCTTGAAAACATACCTGCCATTGTTCATGGGGGGCCATTCGCAAACATAGCCCATGGCTGTAACAGCATACTTGCAACAAAGCTTGGGCTAAAGCTTGGAGATTACCTTGTAACTGAGGCAGGTTTTGGAGCAGACCTTGGGGCAGAAAAGTTTATGGATATAAAATGCAGATATGGTGAGCTAAAGCCGGACTGTGTCGTTATAGTTGCAACCGTAAGAGCACTTAAGCATCATGGAGGAACGCCTAAGGATAGGCTTTCGGAAGAAAACCTTGAAGCCCTTTCTAAAGGTTTTGAAAACCTTGAAAAGCAGGTTGAAAACATAAGGAGCTTTGGGGTTCCAGCTGTAGTTGCAATAAACAGGTTTATAACTGATACGGATAATGAAGTAAAGCTCATAGAGGATAGATGCAGGAAGATCGGTGTAGAAGTATCGCTGTGTGAAGTATGGGAAAAAGGAGGAGAAGGCGGCGTAGACCTCGCTGAAAAAGTTGCAAATATAATAGAAACCCAGCCTTCAAACTTTAAGGTACTGTACAACCTTAACCTTACCATAAAGGAAAAGATACATAAGATAGTAACTAGTATATATGGAGGAGAAGGAGTATTGTATACAAAGGCTGCTGAAGGTCAGATAAAAGAACTTGAAAAGTTTGGACTTGACAAGCTGCCGATTTGTATGGCAAAAACCCAGTATTCACTATCAGACGATCCAACTCTTTTAGGCAGACCATCTGGTTTTAAAGTTACTGTTAGGGAAGTAAAAATCGCAAATGGTGCAGGATTTATAGTTGTACTGACTGGAGACATAATGACAATGCCTGGCCTGCCAAGAATCCCGGCAGCAGAGAAGATGGATATAGACGAAAATGGCATGATAACCGGACTGTTCTAGGTGTTCTAGGGACGGTTAACAAAATCAGGTACCACAGGTACCAGTCCCAGGGACAGTTAACAAATTAAGGCAGTACCAGTCCCAGATCCCAGGGACAGTTAATAATTTTAGGCAGTGTTCTCTAACAATTCTAGGAACAGTTAACAAATCCAATTCCAGGGACAGTTGATAATTCCAGGTAGTATACGGATATAATTTCTATAAACAGTGAATATCACCTCAATCTAAAGGCAATAATCAAAAGAAAAACTTTAGTTTGAGGTGATTTTTCATGCCGAGAGTTGCAAGGCAAAAAGCTCCAGAGGGTATTTATCATATCATGTGTAAAAGCATAAGTGAAGTTGACCTTTTTAAAGACGATGAGGATAAGCTAAAGTATCTTTCCCTTGTGAAAAAATATCAAAAGACCTATCAATTTAGAGTATATGGTTACTGCCTCATGGATAACCATCTTCACCTTATCATAGATGCCAATGGTTCAGACATATCGAGGATAATGCACAGCATAAACTTCTCCTATGCACAGTATTTCAACAGGAGGCATAAAAGGCATGGGCATCTTTTTCAGGACAGGTTTAAGAGTAAGATGGTTAAGGATGAAAGATACCTTCTTGCCCTATCTGCCTATGTTCACAACAACCCAACGGATATAAAAGGTTATGAAAAAGAACCTGAGAAATATGAGTTTTCAAGCCTTTCAATATATCTTGGATTAAGGCATGACCCCTACGAACTTGTTGATGATGGGTTTATAATGGGGTTATTTGGAAATAATGCCCAATCTGCAAGGGAGAACTATGTAGAGCTTGTTTTTAAATGCGATGACAAGAATTTCAGGGAAGAGATGGAGTTTTTAAATGAGGGAACAGAATACAGAAGTTACAGAAGGATACTTGTTAGAGATATGAGGCCCGAGGAAATAGCTGAATATGTATCAATGAAAATGGATGTAAAGGAGATAAAGCTTTATACTAAAAACGCCAGAGATGTTGTTGAGGCAAAGGCTCTATTCGTTCTTTTGATGAGAAGCCTTTGCAACTTCAAATGCAGCGATATATGCAGGGTTCTTGGCAACATAACAAATGCCAGGGTATCGAAGCTCAGCAGCACTGGATTAAAGCTTATCGACGAGGATGAAAGGTTTAGGGGTTTTATAAGGGAATTTATAAAGGTATATGGCTATACAGAATGTAAATCATAAAATTTTTTTTAAAAGGTGAGGAAATGGCTTTTTTAATTGTGGATGGAATTGGACAAGCTTCTTAAATTAAATATGAAGAAGAAAAAATTGAAGCAAAGCAAGTAACAAAAAACGATAAGAGAAAGTTTTTTGATTTAAAACAAGAGAAGAAATGGAAAACAGACGGTTATTGAGCGGATCCAAAAGAGAAAAGGTATGGTTTCTGCTATAACGTACTCCCTTTTGTGAATTCAGGAGATACTCTATTTAATTAACCGTCCCTATGTTAAAATAATTGGCATTAGCAAAATAATGAAAGAGCAATTTGAACAGAAAAAGAAAAAATATGGCGAAGCTCAAAGTACTATCGTGCATGAACAAGGAAATGTAAACAGCTTAAATTTGGCTTAAATGTGTAATATATTTTAGTTATAGAAAAAATACATCTATCAACCAAAAATAGTAATATTTTCATCTTTCAAAAGTAAAATAATAAAGGAAGATAGAGGAATTGGGAGGATAGGATGTATAAGGATATTTCGAATATAAAGCTTAAGAGAAAAGAATGGGAAGAAAAAAAGTTAAAACCTTTGGTTAAGAAATTTCCAGAAAGAAAGAAATTTTTTAAGACAACCTCCGGAACAGAGATAAAAACCATCTATACACCCGAGGATAATGAAAACTTAAACTATGACAATATCGGCTTTCCAGGAGAATATCCATTTACAAGGGGAATTCATCCAAACATGTATAGAGGAAAACTTTGGACCATGAGGCAGTACGCAGGATACTTAACGGCTGAGGAATCCAACAGAAGGTATAAGTATCTTCTTGAGCAGGGAATAACGGGTTTATCCATCGCCTTTGATCTTCCAACTCAGGTAGGTTACGACTCGGATCATCTCCTTGCATTAGGAGAGGTTGGAAAGGTTGGAGTTCCAATAGACAGCCTCTACGATATGGAGGTTCTCCTAAAGGGTATTGCTATTGATAAAATAAGCACCTCAATGACAATAAACGCTTCTGCAATAGTGCTCCTTGCCATGTACCTTGTAATTGCAAAAAAACAGGGTGTCCCCTTTGAAAATTTAAGAGGGACGATACAGAACGATATTTTAAAGGAATACGTAGCAAGAGGCACATATATCTTTCCTGTAAAGCCTTCCATGCGGCTAACAACTGATATATTCGAGTACTGCACAAAGCATGTCCCTAAATGGAATGTCATATCTATATCCGGCTATCATATAAGGGAGGCGGGAGCAACGGCAGTTCAGGAGCTAGCATTTACCTTTGCAAATGCTATTGAGTACGTAAAGGCCGCTATATCAAAGGGCCTTGATGTTGATGATTTTGCACCTCATCTTTCCTTCTTCTTTAATTCCCACAACAATCTCTTTGAAGAAGTTGCAAAGTTTAGAGCTGCAAGGAGGATATGGGCAAGGATAATGAAGGAGCTCTTCAAGGCTAAAAATGAAAGCTCCATGATGCTTAGATTCCATACCCAGACTGCAGGCTCAACCCTGACTGCACAGCAGATAGACAACAACATAATAAGAGTTACCATTCAAACACTTGCAGCGGTTCTTGGAGGAACCCAGTCCCTTCACACGAACTCAAGGGACGAGGCCCTTTCCCTTCCTACTGAGGAGTCAGTAAGGATTGCCCTTAGAACACAGCAAATCGTAGCCTA
Source organism: Fonticella tunisiensis (assembly GCF_004364155.1). GTDB lineage: Bacteria > Bacillota > Clostridia > Clostridiales > Caloramatoraceae > Fonticella > Fonticella tunisiensis. Next base: position 12,198 of record NZ_SOAZ01000031.1, read on the forward strand.
TGAGAGTGGAGTGTGTGATACTGTGGATCCTCTTGCAGGAAGCTACTATATTGAAAGCCTTACGGATGAAATAGAAAAGAAGGTTTTTGAATACATAGAGAAGATAGAAAAAATGGGAGGAGCAGCGAAGGCTATTGAATTAGGATATATACAGAGGGAGATAGCGGATTCTGCATATAAATACCAGATGGAAATTGAAAAGAGAGAAAGGATCGTTGTTGGAGTAAATAAATTTACAATTGATGAGAATACAAAACGCCATATACTTAAGGTTCATGGGGAAGCGGAGGAAAAGCAGAGGGATTTACTCAGGAAGATAAAAAATGAAAGAGACAACTATATGGTTTCGAAGGCCCTTGAGAATTTAAAAAAGGCTGCAGAGGGAAATGAAAATCTAATGCCATATATAATTAATGCAGTTGAATGCTATGGGACCCTTGGAGAGATTTGCGGCGTTTTAAGGGAAGTGTTTGGAGAATATAAGCCATCAATTGTAATTTAAGGGGGATGGGCATGGAGAGGAAGATAAGGATTCTGGTTGCAAAGCCTGGGCTTGATGGCCACGACAGGGGAGCTAAGGTAATTGCAAGGGCTTTTATGGAGGCGGGTTTTGAGGTTATATACACGGGTATCAGGCAGACGCCGGAGGATATTGTTGAGGCTGCAGTTCAGGAGGATGTTGACTGCATAGCCATGAGCATACTATCAGGGGCACACAATTATCTTTTCTCCAGAGTTATGGAGCTTGCAAAGGAAAAAGGTATTGAAGACGTTCTGGTCATTGCAGGAGGAATTATACCCGATGAGGATATATCATACCTGAAGTCCATCGGAATAGCGGAGATATTTACTCCTGGCACTCCAACGTCCTATGCCGTTGATTTTGTAAGGAAAAACGTAAAGAGGTAATGTTATGGATCTATATGAAGAAGTTTTGAAGGGAAATAAAAGATCAATAGCAAAGCTCATAACTCTTGTTGAGAATAAGGATGAAGAGGGATTTGAGATTTATGAGAGGCTATATAAAAAAACAGGAGGGGCCAAAAGGGTAGGAGTTACAGGTCCTCCAGGTGCAGGAAAAAGTACTCTCCTTGATATTCTTGCAGGGACGTATCTTGATGATGGTTTTAAAGCTGCTGTTGTAACGGTTGATCCTACAAGCCCCTTCACAGGGGGAGCAATTCTTGGTGATAGGGTTAGAATGAAGGAGATAGCAGGGCGTGAAAATTGCTTTGTTAGAAGCATGGGAAGCCGTGGTGCCCTGGGGGGAATATCGTCAGGTGCTATTTATGCCGTTGATATACTTGATGTTGCAGGCTATGATTACATATTCATTGAAACGGTTGGAACGGGGCAGTCGGAAGTTGATATAGTAAAGCTTTCAGATATGGTGATTCTTATTACAGTTCCGGATCTTGGAGATGATATACAGGCCTTTAAAGCAGGAATCATGGAAATAGGGGACTTAATAGTAATAAACAAATGCGATAGGGAAGGTGCTTTAAGAACATATAATCATATAAGTTCAATATTATCCCTTAAAAGGGGGGAAAAACCTCCGATTATTACAACTGACTGTATAAGCAGGAAAGGAATAGAGGAACTAAGGAGAGAAGTAGATCGCCTCCTTGATTTAAGGATTAAAAGTGAAGAGATAGGCAATAGAAGGAGGCAGATCGGCTTAGAAGAGCTTAAGAGAAGCCTGGTGGATATAGTAATTGAAAAATCTCTAAAGTCAAAAAACATTGAAGACGTTCTAGATAACATAGGAAACAAAAACTATTCACCGGGTTATGGAGCCAAAATACTTATCAAAAGTCTGTGCAGTCAGGAGGGGGAATATGATACATAAAATAGATCACATCGGTATTGCTGCAGAGAGCATCGAAAAATCACTAAAATTTTATAGTGAGCAGCTTCAAATTGAATGTGAGGATATCGAATATATAGAAAGTCAGAAGGTTAAGGTAGCCTTTTTACCACTAGGAGATAGCGAGATTGAACTTTTAGAGGGGACGGATGATGATAGTGTCATTAAAAATTTCATATCGAAGAGGGGACAGGGTATACATCATATAGCATTCAGGGTGAATTCCCTTGAAGAGGAAATTAAAAGGCTTAAGGAGCTTGGTATTGTATTTATTAATGAGAATCCTTCATATGGCGCTGGTGCAGCAAAAATAGCCTTTCTTCATCCAAAATCAACAGGTGGTGTACTTGTTGAACTTTGTGAAAGAGAGGTGTAGTCTGTGGATAAGCTCAAGAAGCTTATTGAAAGAAGAGAGCATATCGAAAATGCCGGCGGAAAAGAAAAAATCGAAAAGCAGCACAGATCTGGAAAGCTCACAGCCAGAGAAAGAATAAATTATTTACTTGATGAAAACAGCTTTGTTGAAATAGACAGGTTTGTAAAGCATAGATGTACAAATTTTGGAATGGACTACCTTGACCTTCCAGACGAAGGGGTTATAACAGGCTATGGAACCATAGATGAAAGGATAGTCTATGTATTTGCCCAGGATTTTACGGTTATGGGAGGCTCCCTTGGAGAAATGCATGCAAGAAAAATCTGTAAGATAATGGATCTTGCGATTAAAAATGGGGCACCTGTAATAGGCCTTAACGATTCAGGAGGAGCAAGAATTCAGGAAGGAATAGAGGCTCTATCAGGCTATGGAAACATATTTTACAGAAATGCAAGGGCATCGGGAGCTGTCCCACAAATAGCAGCGATAATGGGTCCCTGTGCAGGCGGAGCTGTTTATTCTCCAGCCCTTATGGACTTTATATTTATGGTTGATAAGAGGAGCCAGATGTTTATAACGGGCCCCCAGGTTGTAAAATCAGTCACAGGAGAATATGTGTCACCTGAAACCCTTGGTGGAGCACTAATCCACAACGAAAAATCAGGTGTTGCCCACTTCATAGCTGGCGATGATAAAGAATGCCTTGACAAAATAAAGAAGCTTTTAAGCTATCTTCCATCGAATAATTTAGACAGAGCTCCACAGGCTGATAAAACCGATGATTTAAACAGGCTCTGCACTGAGCTTAATTTAATTATACCTGAAAGTTCAAATAGGCCCTATGAAATGAAGGATATAATAAAATCCATAGCTGATTATCATGATTTCTTTGAGGTTCAGGAGCATTATGCTAAAAACATAATAATCGGGTTTGCAAGAATAGGAGGGTATTCTGTAGGTGTAGTTGCAAACCAGCCCAAGGTTCTTGCGGGATGTATTGATATAAATGCATCGGATAAAGCTGCAAGGTTTATAAGAACATGTGATGCCTTTAATATTCCGATTATAACTTTTGTTGATGTTCCGGGATTTTTACCGGGCACGGCTCAGGAGCATGGAGGCATAATAAGGCATGGTGCAAAGATGCTTTATGCGTATTGTGAAGCTACTGTTCCAAAGGTTACTGTTATCGTAAGAAAGGCCTATGGCGGAGCATATCTAGCCATGTGCAGCAGGGAGCTTGGAGCGGATATGGTGTTTGCATGGCCAAGTGCAGAAATTGCAGTTATGGGGCCTGAGGGAGCTGCAGTGATAATATTTAAAAAGGAGATTTCAAAGGCAGAAAATCCTGAAGAGAAGAAAAGAGAGATGATGGAAAAATATAGGGAAGAATTTGCAAGTCCATATCAGGGGGCTGAAAGGGGATATGTTGACGATGTAATAATACCAGCTGAAACAAGAAAACATATTATCATATCCCTTATGATGCTTGAGACTAAGAGGGAAAAGAATCTACCCAAGAAACATGGTAATATACCAATGTAACCGGGAGGAGGTTAAATGAGTTCAACTAACAATATTACACTGGGCATTAACGCCGCAGTAATATCCATGGGAATAGTTTTTTTGGTGCTTATTGCCCTGAGCATTATTGTTTCAATACAGTATAGATTATTAAAGATGCTCGGTATCATTGCAGACAGGATTGAAAAATCAGATGAAGCAGTTGGAATAAAAGATGAAAAAAAGGATCACCAAAAGATGCAGGCCCCTGTGCATTCAGGCCCTGCACGTGGAGAGGCATTGCTTATAGGTGTTGAGGATGAGGAACTTGTTGCAGCCATAATGGCAGCTGTAAGCATCACCTCTAATATACATGTTTCATCACTTAGGATAAGATCAATAAAAAGGGTTGATAACAACTGGACAAATGTATCAAGGCAGGAAATGACAAACCAAAGATTATAATTGAATAGGGAGGGTTTAACTTTGAAGAGGTATATAGTAACAGTAAATGGAAAAAGATTTGAGGTAGAGGTTGAGGAGGCAGGGGAGAGTACCGTCCCGATTGAAAGGGTACAGGCAGTACAGGAGATGCCAAAAACACCCGCAGAGCATGCGGCTCCAGGACCAGCATCATCTGCAGTGCATCAAATTATAAAGGCACCAATGCCTGGAAGGATACTTGATGTCAGGGTGTCACTGGGACAGGAGGTTAAAAAGGGAGATGTCCTCTTCATACTTGAGGCTATGAAAATGGAAAACGAAATAATGGCAGGGGAAGAGGGGACGGTTATAAACATATTAGTCTCAAGGGGTGCTTCAGTGAATACCGGCGATGTTCTTGCAGTACTTGAATAAGTAAGTGCTGGGGAAGGGGTTATGCGTTAGTTTCAACTCACCATGAACTTCCAGTTATTTTTTCATGTTTATTTAATATATTTTCTGTTTTAGGAAATACTAAGCATGAAAAAATTATGGAGGTTTTGCCTATGGAAATGAAGATTAACACAACCCACACTGAAAAGGAGCTTCTCTATTTGAAGGATCAGCTTGGAGCAGAAGCCATAGCCATTAAAAAGCTTATGGACTATAAGGCAAACATTACCGATCCAGAGCTGGGAAACATGGTAAATGAAATGATAACCAAACATCAGGACCACTACAACAGGCTTTTAAGCCATATAAAGGGGTGATAACATGTCAGGATATAACAATACAACTAACATTCTCGAAAAGGACAGGATGAACGATATTTTAGCTACTCAAAAGTATTTATCAGACCTTTATAACACAGGTGCAAATGAGGCTGACTGCAGTTCCCTTCATAATGAACTTTTAAACATACTTAGAGAGGAACATGAAATTGAGCATAGGCTCTATGACGCCATGAAAAAAAGAGGATGGTATGATGCTTCAAAGGCTGATATGAATGAAGTTAATAAAGTATATAACGAGTATAACAGTATGAAGGCCGATTTAGGAATCAAGTAGTAAATGCCCCTGTACAGCAAGTGCAGGGGCATTTAAACATCATATTTACCTATCTTCTCTGCTATAATTATCAAATGATAAAGATATTATTCAGATGCGGGTTTTACTTATTTGACATCAATTTGATATAATAAAGGAAAGTTTCAATTAAGGTGATAAATATGAAGGATAAAATACTTGATATTCTTAAAAGCAGCAGAGATTATGTTTCAGGTGAGGATATAAGCTCATCCCTTGGAATTTCAAGGGCTGCCGTTTGGAAACATATAAAGGGACTTAAGGAGGAAGGCTATGAAATTGAATCATCCTCCAAGAAGGGGTACAGGCTCCTTGAGAGCCCCGATGTGCTTACATATAAAGAGTTAAAAAACCTTCTTACAACAAATTATATTGGAAGGAAAATTGTTTATTTAGAGTCCACAACCTCTACAAACGATATAGCAAAGGAGTACGCAGAAAAGGGCGAAAAAGAAGGGCTCGTAGTTATTGCAGAGGTTCAGACTAAAGGAAGGGGCAGAATGGGAAGACGATGGATAACTCCTGGAAGGGACTCTATTTCTATTACCATCCTTCTAAGGCCCGAGATAAGCCCGTATATGGCACCTTCAATTACTCCGGTTCTTGCAGTGTCTGTAGTAGAGATGCTAAGGGAGATTACAGGATTTGAAATCGGAATTAAGTGGCCAAACGATGTGGTCTTAGATAGAAAGAAAGTCTGCGGTATTTTAACAGAAATGAGTGCCGAAATCGATGTGGTAAAATATATAATAGTTGGTATTGGAATTAACGTTAATCAGGAAACCTTTGATAATGAAATAGAAAATATTGCAACATCCTTAAGGAAATACTCGGGTAAGAAATATGACAGAAAGGCTATTTTATCAGGTATACTTAACAGATTTGAAAGAAATTATGAACTTTTTAAAAAGGAAGGAATAGGGCCATTTATAGAAGATCTTAAAAAATATTCCGTACTTATTGGTAAAAAAGTCCTCATATCTGGCATAAATGAGGAATATGAAGCAGAAGCTATAGATATTGATGACGATGGAGCACTCCTCGTGAGGCTTGAAAATGGAGATGTAAAAAAAGTTCTTAGCGGCGATGTTTCAATAAAGGGATTTTATGGGTATAACAGTAAATAGTCTACAGATGATATCTTGAAGTATAAATATAAAGATGATAAAATTAAAATAGCTGCCTGCATACATAGTGGGACGGCTGAGAAACAATAATTTATTAATTAGTCCGGCATCCTTAAGGAGCTGGAACAGAGGTGTTTTAAAATGTCAATGGTAAATGTCAAAAAAAGCTCTTTCCTCACAACTGCAAGGGTTACCAGAATAGGTATACTCAGTGCGATTGCAATAATGATGAGCTTAACTCCACTGGGGTATATACCTCTCCCTGCAATGAAAATAACCTTTATGCATGTACCTGTAATAATCGCAGCAATGGTGGATGGAGCTCCTGGAGGCATAGTGGTTGGATTCATATTTGGACTGTCCAGCCTGTTCATCAATTTATCAGGTCCAATGGCACCTGTTTTTATTAATCCTCTGGTATCAATTTTCCCGAGGGTTATGATAGGTGTTGTGTCCTATTTTGTTTACAAAAGAACCAAAAACGTTCCACTGACTGCTGCTTTAGGCACACTAACAAATACAGTTGGTGTTCTTTCAATGATTTATGTCTTTGCAGCTCAAACCTTTGCAAACATAAAGAAAGAAGCAGTTTCCAGCATAGGAAAAATACTTATAGGTATAGGAATTACCAATGGGCCTCTTGAAATAATTGCTGCAGTAATAATATCAGTGGGCGTTATGAAAGCTCTGAGAAAGTTTATTAGATAAATATATAAATACGATTTTTTAGGGGCTGGTCTCTGTGCCAGCCCGTTTGCTATGCTGTGAAAGAGTATAAAATAACAATATAACGTGTTGTGCTACTCTGAAAAGTCCGTTGGAATAAAAGCAGATAAATTTACAGGCCGACGCTGCGATAAAAAATATATTTCATTCACCATTACGTTTTGCAAAGAAGTTCTAAGGCTCGGGATTTGAAAAATCAAGAACTTTCGTTAAACTCGCATTGCTCAAACATACGAAAGTTCTAGGATTTTTCTGCATCCCTTCGCCTAGAACTTCTAATTGCACGCTTTATGTGAATTTCATATATTTTTTATCTCCGCTTTAGTTCCTGAACTGAAAAGCGGATTAAAATAACTAGTTAATATACGATGATAGTATGAAGGAGTGTTAAAATGCTGCTTGTATTTGATGTTGGAAATACTAACATTGTTTTAGGCGTGTTTGAGGGAGATAGGCTTTTAGTTGACTGGAGAATGTCTACCAATATACCAAGGACTGCAGATGAATATGGGATTTCGGTAATAAATTTATTTGATAAGGCAGAGCTTGATTATAGGGATGTTGATGCCGCAATAGTTTCATCCGTTGTTCCAAATATAATGTATTCCCTCGAACATATGATTAGAAAATACTTTAGGGTTGAGCCGATTATTGTAGGTCCAGGAGTAAAAACAGGAATAAACATAAAGTATGATAATCCTAAAGAGGTTGGGGCAGATAGAATAGTAAATGCAGTAGCAGCCCATGAAAAATATAAAAAGCCCCTTATAATTATAGATTTTGGTACGGCGACTACCTTCTGCGCAGTTGGGGCAAATGGTGATTATTATGGTGGAGCCATAACTCCAGGAATTAAAATTTCAGCAGACGCTCTTTTTGAAAGGGCCGCAAAGCTTCCAAGGATAGAGCTTGTAAAACCCAATACGGTTATATGTAAAAATACAGTTCAAAGCATGCAGGCAGGAATAATATATGGATACATAGGCCAGGTTGATTACATTGTAAAGAGGATGAAGTCAGAGATGAAAAGGCTCGGGGAGGATAATCCATTTGTAGTTGCAACAGGTGGACTTTCCAAGCTTATAGCCTCGGAGAGCACCACCATAGATAAGATAGATCCATATCTTACCCTTGAAGGATTAAGGATAATATATGAGAAGAATAAATAGGTGATTATATGAAAATAGGAAACTTTAAGCCAGCAAATGAAGTGTTTTTGGCTCCAATGGCCGGTGTAACAGATAAAGCTTTTAGGATAATATGCAGGGAATTTGGCTGTGGCCTTGTATATACAGAGATGGTAAGCTCAAGGGGACTTCATTATGGAAGCAAGAAAACTGAACTTATGCTTGATATAGATGATGAAGAAGCCCCTGTAGTTGTCCAGATATTTGGCTCAGAGCCTGATATTATGGCAGAAACTGCTGAGCTTGTAAGTTTAAACCCTAAGGTAGCAGTTGTTGATATAAATATGGGATGTCCTGCCCCAAAAATTGTTAAAAACTGTGATGGCTCTGCCCTTATGAGGGATCCAGAACTTGCTGAAAGGATAATTAAAAAGGTCGTTTCAAGATCCAAAAAGCCTGTCACTGTTAAAATTCGTAAGGGATGGGACGAGAGATCAGTAAATGCTGTGGAGTTTGCAAAAATGATTGAGGCTTCAGGAGCTTCTGCAATTGCAATTCACGGAAGAACAAGGGCACAGATGTATGAAGGAAGGGCTGACTGGAACATTATAAGAAGGGTTAAAGAAGCAGTTAATATTCCAGTAATAGGAAACGGAGACGTCGTAGACCCTGAGACGGCTAAGGGGTTATTTGAAGAAACGGGCTGTGATGCTATTATGATAGGAAGGGGAGCGCTGGGTAATCCATGGATTTTTAAAAGGACCGTTGAATACTTAAATACAGGGAAGCTTCTTCCAGAGCCATCATTTGATGAGAGGATAGATGTAGCTTTAAAGCATCTTGACCTTGCCTTCAAGTTCAAAGGCAACAAGGGTGTTATAGAAATGAGAAAGCACATGGCATGGTATTTAAAAGGAATAAAAAATGCTGCTAACATTCGTGATACAATAAATAAGCTAAACGATATAAATGAAATAAAAAATATTCTGCTTCAGTACAAGAAAGAGATAAAGGGTATGTAATTTTAAGGCGTGCATAATGCATGTCTTTTTGCTATGTCTAAATTGAATAAATGGAGCTATAGGTATAAAATGTAATTAAGTGTAAAAATAGACAAATATATTGATTTCATGCTCTGGTGATCATATGTAAAACCTTTTAGTTTTTGTATTAATACACAAGGCTAAGTGATAGGAGGACTTCAGATGAAAAGAATAGTGTCAGTGAGCCTGGGTTCATCTAAGAGAAACCACAGAGCTGAAGTAGAACTTCTTGGCGAAAGGTTTGTAATTGAAAGAATCGGCACCGATGGAGATATGAACAGACTACTTGAACTTGTAAAGGAACTTGATGGGCACGTAGATGCCTTTGGTATGGGAGGAATAGACATATACCTTCATGGTTCAAAAAAGAGGCATATAATCAAAGATGCTATTCCAATTAAAGAAGCAGCTAAAATTACTCCAATGGTAGATGGTTCAGGCCTTAAAAATACCCTTGAGAGAAGGGCAGTTAAATATATAGATGAAAATCTTTTTCCACTAAAAGGTAAAAAAGTTTTAATGACAAGTGCTGTAGACAGATTTGGCATGGCAGAAGCCCTTCATGATGACGGGGCTGATATAGTATTTGGAGATCTTATTTTTGGGCTCAACATACCTATACCTATAAAATCCTTCACATTGTTTAAACATATAGCGGATATGTTTTTGCCTGTAGTTGTAAGAATGCCCTTTGATAAACTCTATCCCACGGGAAAAAATCAGGATGTAATTGAAACAAAGCATGAAAGGTATTATAGGGATGCAGAGATAATAGCAGGGGATTATCTCTTTATAAAAAAATATATGCCTTTAGATTTGAGAGGTAAGATAATTTTAACCAACACCGTAACAATGGAGGATGTTGAAGACTTGAGAAGGAGGAGAGCTTATATGCTTATAACAACAACCCCTGAGTTTGATGGAAGATCCTTTGGAACAAACGTTATGGAGGCCCTCATAGTATCAATCCTTCAAAAGAATGCGGATGAGCTTACCTCGAAGGATTATGAAAAGATACTTGATAGATTGGGTTTTATACCGAGGATCGAATATCTGGAAAGGGAAAAGATACAGGCTCTTTAGAAGGCAATTAAAGGAGAATACTTTAAAATATGTCGTAATAATAATAGTATTAGACTTTTAGAGGTATGTTAGCGCCATAAAGAATTTATGGGAGGATGAAGATGAAGGGCTTTGCTGTTATTAATACGGCACATGAGGAGGACGTAAAAAGAAAATTTCCATTTGCAGGAAAGCTGTGGGGAATAGATAGGTTTATAGGACCATACAAAGAGGAGGATATGGAATTTAATAACTGTATAGGTACGGAGATAAAAATCCCATATGGATTTGAAAAAAGTAAGGTTAAAAGGGCATATAAAATAGGCATGAAGATGTATGGATATGTTGTTTCAAAGGAATACAATATAAACTATAATCCTTTTTTTCACCATTCCTGCCTAATAAGAGCCCTGGATTTTTTAACCGTATCGCTGGGATGTGACCTCAGGCTTGGAGAAGTAGTTATAGCCGATGCTTCAACCTATGAGGGGAGAAATAGCTTCAGACTGCTCCTTCCCTTCGCAAGGAGGATAATCCTTGTAACGGATAATAAAAAGGAGATTATGGAGGAGGCAGAACATGCTATGATTAATTACGGAACATCTGTAGCTGTTTTAGAGGATCCTGTAAAGGCGTCGGAGAGGGCTGATGCTGTGGTTATAGCCTCTGATAAGCCCCATCATAAATATATAGTTGATATGAACAGGCCGATGCTCTTTTTCAGATTTTTTAAGAAGCCTGAGGGCAGATGGTGGTTTGATAATGTAACTATAAATTTTAAAGATTATTATAATCTAAGCTCAATTCATGCACAGGGTTATGTTGATATAAATAATAAAAGGCCTTTTTGGATTAGTGCCGAGAAGGATGGATTTAGAATTCAGAACATTAGAAAGGAAAACATAATAATAATGAACAGATAAAAAATTATTATTTTAAAAGGCGAAAAATTTCGAATTTATATTTATTTCCACTCCATAAAATTGTTGACATACTAAAACAGGTGATTTATAATAACTTCCATGATAGAAGGCAGCAAGCACTATAAAGATTCCTTTATGGTGCTTGTTATTAATTATACCCATTTCAAAAAAGATGTTATAGCTTTGACTTATTAGCATATAATATCATATAAACTATCTTATAGGAACTAAATTCTCCAGCTATAAAAAAATTATAGCTGGAGAATTGTATGGGCAGCAACTTAAAGCTTTTATCAGCCAGCTTCCCATATAAAAAAGGCAAATGTTAATAACATAATTTAAAAGGGGAGAAATCAGATGGGCGAAAACAGTAAACAGATTATTTTAACCTACGAAGGAGTAAAAAAAATAGAAGAGGAGTTGGAATATCTTAAAACCATAAAGAGAAAAGAAGTTACTGAGAAAATAAAGACAGCTATATCGTATGGAGATTTAAGTGAAAACTCAGAATATGATGAAGCAAAAAATGAGCAGGCATTCGTTGAGGGAAGAATTGCTACCCTTGAAAATATGCTGAAGAATGCTAAAATAATTGATGATGAAGATATAAAGACGGATGTTGTATCTATCGGATCAGTTGTAAAGGTAAGGGATCTTGAGTTTGATGATGAGTTTGAATTTACAATAGTGGGTTCAGCCGAGGCAGACCCAGCGAAAATGAAGATTTCAAATGAAGCACCTATTGGAAGGGGGCTTCTTGGAAAGAAAGTTGGAGATAAGGTTGAAATACAGGTTCCAGATGGTGTTACAACCTTTGAGATACTCGAGATCAGAAGGCAGTAACAAAAACTTATTGGAGGTTTGAGAAATGGCAAATGAGGAAATAACTCAGGTTGATCTTGAGAAGCTTGAGGAAGAGTATAATATACTTATGAAGCAGAGGCTCCAAAAGCTTGAAGAACTCAGGGAAAAGGGACAGGACCCCTTTGAAATAGTAAAATATGATAGAACCCATACATCCAGGGATGTCAAGGATAACTATGAAGAACTTGAAGGCAAGGATGTAAGGGTTGCTGGAAGGCTCATTTCAAAGAGAATTCACGGTAAGGCTGGTTTTTCCCATATACTGGATAGATATGGAAGGCTTCAGCTTTATGTAAGGATAGATGACATTGGGGAGGAAAAGCTTAAGTTCTTTAAATCATTGGACCTTGGTGATATTATCGGTGTTGAAGGAACTGTGTTTAAAACAAAAACAGGCGAGATATCCGTTCATGTTAAGGACTTCATACTTCTTACAAAGTCATTAAGACCCCTTCCAGAAAAGTGGCATGGGCTTAAGGATCCTGATTTAAGATACAGGCAGAGGTATGTTGATCTTATAGTAAATCCTGAAGTAAGGGATACATTCCTCAAGAGAACCAAGATAATTTCAGCTATAAGAAGATTCCTTGATGAGAGGGATTACATAGAGGTTGAAACACCAATACTTACACCTATTGCAAGCGGTGCTGCTGCAAGGCCATTTATAACCCACAGCAACGCCCTTGATATAGATCTGTACCTTAGAATTGCAACGGAACTTTATTTAAAGAGGCTTATAGTTGGTGGATTTGAAAAGGTATACGAAATGGGTAAGAATTTCAGAAATGAAGGAATTGACATAAGGCACAACCCCGAGTTTAATATGATAGAGATCTATCAGGCCTATGCAGATTACAAGGATATGATGGAGCTTACAGAAAACCTAATAGCATATGTATGCAACGAGGTTCTTGGTACAACCAAGATAACATATCAGGGAACTGAAATAGACTTTACACCACCATGGAATAGGATAACTATGGTGGATGCTGTAAAAAAGTATGCGGGAGTTGACTTCAATGAAATAAGGACAGATGAGGAGGCAAGGGAGGTTGCAAAGAAGCTTAAGCTTACTGAAGAGCTCAAAAAGAAGCTTGAGGACTGCACAAAGGGAGATATATTAAATGCTGCCTTTGAAGCATATGCTGAAAAGCATATGATACAGCCAACCTTTGTAATGGACTATCCTGTTGAAATATCTCCTCTTACGAAGAAGAAGAAGGACGATCCTGCAATGACAGAAAGGTTTGAGGCCTTCGTATACGGAAGGGAAATTGCAAACGCCTATTCAGAGCTCAACGATCCTATTGATCAAAAGCAGAGGTTCATTCAGCAGCTTAAAGAAAGAGAGCTTGGAGACGATGAAGCGTATGCAATGGATGAGGATTTTGTAAATGCTCTTGAAATAGGTATGCCTCCAACAGGCGGCCTTGGAATAGGTATTGATAGAATTATAATGTTCCTTACGGATTCATATTCAATAAGGGATGTAATACTATTCCCAACAATGAAGCCAACGAAGTAAAAAAAGCAGGCTATAAAACACCTATACCCTCATTGTGGGGTATGGGTGTTTTTATATTGAACTTAAATAAATCATAAAAGAAGCAGAGCCTTACAGGTAAAGGGATGGACTTACCATAAAATACAACGGTTCATTGTAAAATTAAATGCAACAGATAGAATAAAAAAATAACAACCATAGTGAAAATCATGTATGATATAGGTGTCTAATCCAAACATACAG
>NZ_SOAZ01000032.1 GCF_004364155.1 Fonticella tunisiensis
GTAATTAAGATGGGCTTAAGGTTAAGTATGGGCTATCTTACCCTATTCAACATGATTTTTCACTAAGTGTTGCATTTAATATTGCAATTTAAGAAGGAAATTTATCAATTCATAGGTTCAACTTCGTAAACACGATGTCTACCTTATCCTTGTTCCACAGTATGGACAGTAGGAATACTCAGGATCAACATTTCTGCGGCATGAAGGGCAGATGATTAAGCTGCATTCATATCCATGATGGATAGGACTTAAATCCTCATCCCTTACAGGCACATCCCTTCCGCCTTCAAGTGCTTCACCAAGTTCAACAGGTATCTCAAATATACTGCTGCAGCACCTTGAAATTAAATAGTATTTTTTGCCCCATTTAAAGAGTGGTATGAAGAATATATGAAAATAGTTATAGGTTTTTACCAGTCTGTATGAAGTCATCTGTCCACATGCTTTACATATAACATTTTGAATATCTCTAATTTCCTTTTCCTTTGTTTCCATACCGAATATTCCAATGAAGAACAATTTCATCCCTCCAATGATATACCCACAAGGTATTACTATATTAATTATACACAAATTTTGCGTAGAAAATATGATAAATCTTATAGCAGTATGGGAATTACCTCTGTAACAAGAATCATTACATTCGGTATGAACAGAAATGAACAAAAAGAAAAACCCGAGTTTCCTCGGGCAAAATGGGTAAATGGGTTGGGGTTATTTATTGCCGTAGTTTTATTGTATCATTATTTTGGGTTTTATGTGTTAAGAATTTGTAAAACAACAAAGAAAGATGTCGAAATTAGTAAATTTTTTAATTTCATCAACGGTTTTTGTAAAAACATTTTTCAAATCCCGAGCCTTAGAACTTCTTCTCTAAATATACCATGCAAGTCCTCTTTACTTTTTGGAACAATAAATATATGTAGTATAATATAAATAAAAAACGATGGGAGAGAAATAAATGCAGGACATATTGACGCTGGGAATTGAAACAAGCTGTGATGAGACATCTGCAGCAGTTGTACTTAATGGAAGAGAGGTTCTTTCAAACGTTATTTCATCTCAGATAGATATACATAAAAAATTCGGGGGAGTTGTCCCTGAGGTTGCCTCAAGAAAGCATGTGGAGGCAGTAAGCAACGTAATTCAGGAAGCAGTGGATAAAGCGGGGGTAGGCTTTAAGGATATAGATGTTGTTGCTGCAACCTATGGACCGGGGCTTGTTGGAGCACTCCTTGTAGGGCTTTCAACTGCAAAGGGGCTGGCCCTTTCATTAAATAAGCCCTTTGTGGGGGTAAACCACATTGAAGGCCATGTTTCTGCAAACTACATAGCCCATAAGGGGCTTAAGCCACCCTTTACATGTTTAATAGTGTCAGGAGGACACACGCACCTTGTTTATGTTAAGGGCTATGGAGAATACGAGATACTTGGAAGAACGAGGGATGACGCTGCCGGGGAAGCATATGACAAAGTGGCAAGGGCAATAGGGCTTGGGTATCCTGGTGGTCCCCTTATAGATAAACTTGCAAGGAAAGGAAATAGGTATGCCATAGATTTTCCAAGGGTTTATCTTGAGGAGGACAGCTTTGACTTTTCCTTCAGCGGGTTAAAGTCTGCGGTGCTTAATTATCTCAACAAAATGAAAATGCAGGGTATTGAGGTAAACAGGGCTGACGTGGCTGCAAGTTTTCAGCAGTCAGTTGTTGAGGTACTTTCAGAAAAGGCAGTAAGGGCAGTTAAATATAAAAACAGCAAAACATTATGCCTCGCTGGAGGAGTTGCAGCAAATACGGCCCTAAGGGAAGAGCTTGAGAGAAAATGCAGCATGGAGGAAATAGAATTTCTGTATCCACCGGTGGTACTTTGTACCGATAACGCAGCTATGATTGCCTGTGCAGGATATTATGAATATATAAACGGACGTATATCAAAGCTTTCACTCAATGCAATTCCATCCCTTAAAATTGGGGAAAAGTACCTTGAATAACGTGTTGATAAAATGTGAATACTACTGTGAATAATTTTAAGGAGTGTTATTAATGGGTTGTGGATAATGTGACATGCAGCGTGAGAATCTGCATGTAAAGTGGTGTTGGGCTGTGGATAACCATGTGAATACTGTGGATATTTACATAATTTTGTGAATAGTTAACTATGGATGAATTGTGGGTATCTAAAAAGTGGCGGGTATTTGAACCCGCCATCATCTTTTTAAAACTATCTTTCTTACTTTAGCACTGACGTTTGCTGCAACAATCATTTTAATTATATCCGGTATGATAAAGGGATATGCACCCACTGTCAGGGCTTTTTGTATGGATAAGCGAGCTATAAATGCAAGATATGGAACCCCTATAAGGTAGTTTACGGCTATGCATAAAAGGCCAACTGCATATATGGACATTCTCTTTTTTAGTCTGTCTGCCCCATAGCCAGATATGTATGCAGCTATGGGAAAAGATAACAAGTAACCACCCGTTGGGCCTATAAGTATTTTTAAACCCGCTGTCCCACCTGAAAACACAGGAACTCCTGAAGCTCCGAGCATTAAATAGAGGATAACGGAAATCCCACCATCAAGGGGACCTAAAATAAATCCGCAGAGAAAAACTCCAAGGGTCTGAAGGGTTATGGGAACTGGCCCTATGGGAATGGAGATTAAAGATAAAACCGACAGTATTGAAGTCATAAGTGCGATTCGTACAATTCTTTTAATATTCAAGCATGCCACCTCCTATAAAAATATTACGATATTCGAGGGGTATTGTCAACCAAACAATAGAAATGGGTTTACAATATTCCTTAAATAAAAATGTATGTAATACAATTACCCCACAATTTATTAAGAATTTGCAAAAAATCATAAAAAAATGTAAAATATAAATATTGAAAGCAGTTCCAGGGGGAAAATTATGGATGTAAGAAGTTATTTTAAAGAAGGATTAAGGTATAACCTTATCAGTACGGAGGAAGACAATCAATTAGGTGTATTGAGTAGTTTCATAGCATGGTCAGTTGAAAAGGGGAGAAGATGCATCTATTTTACAGACAGCCAGCTCCATGAAGACCTTGATTTCAATCTCAAAAAATATGGGCTTAACCTGGTTGAGCTTATAGGATGTGGAAAGCTTTTACTTGAGTCAGCGAAGGAGTTTTTTATTGAGAGGAAAACTTTTATTAAGCCCCGAAATCTTGTTGAGATTATCAATAATGCCTTAGGGGACGGTTATTCAGGCTTGTCGATCATATCTGACAGTGATGTTTTCTTTGAGAACGGATTTACTGAGGATGTTCTATATAATTATGAAAAGGAGCTCAACAGCATTGTAAAAAGCTATTCTCTATCAGCCCTTAGCTGCTATAACATAGACAGGTTCGGGGTTGATACTTTGTTCGCTCTAACTTCACTAAATCCCTACTTCATATATAAAGTAGGAAGGGAAATAAAGGTTTATAGCAGAGATAAGGCTTTCTATTCTTCAGCTGAAGTAAAAGATATATTGTACGGGTTTTTAAAACGCAGGGAAAAAATTAACAAACAAAATAAAGTTTATCAATATATAGGCAAGCTTTCCGGAGAGCTTTCCTATAAAAAGGATGAAAGTGATATAATTCAAACCGGCTTAAATAGTATTTGTCAGACAGCATATGCCCATCACGGCTTTGTGGTTATGGTAAGGGATGGTAGGCTGGATGAAAAAAATATAATCAGATACAGGGTGCCTGACGAAATAATGGATGTATATTTAAAGAGCGATTTCATTGAAAAGCATCATAGAAATAATATATTTCATATGGCAAAGTCCATGATACATACCGTTGATGAGATGGAAGATGATAAGAAAGCCATTTTCGAAAGATACAATATATATTCGTGCATAATTATCCCCATCAAATATAACGATGATATATATGGATACATGTGGCTCACCACACAGGATAGATACATATCCTTTAATGAAACAGCTGAATTTTTATATGAGGTATGTGAAACCATGGCAAAAATGATCACTGAATATAGAAAATATAAAAAGATACAGGACAGCCTTATCCAGTCAAGAAAAATGCAGGCCCTTGGGGAGTTTACAGGCGGAATAGCACATGAATTTAACAATATTCTGACACCAATAATCAGCTATGTTCAGCTTTTGAAAAGCAGACTTACCGATCCGATTCTCAAAAAATATCTGGATATCATCGAGGAAAGTGCAAATGACGGGGCCAAAATAGTGAGAAGAATACAGGATTTTTCCAGAAATAAAAAGAGAGAAAAGGAGCTTGTGGATATAGACAGGGCCATAGAACAGGCCGTGGAAATTGCAAGGCCAAAGTGGAGCTTTGAATCACAGATAAATAACAGTCCCATAGATATAAATCTGAATCTCAACTCAAATGCTTTTGTAGAAGGTGCGGTGACGGAGGTTAAGGAAATATTCGTTAATTTAATATCCAATGCAGCGGACGCAATGCCTGAAGGTGGAAGTATAAATATATCTTCCTATACTGAAGGGGGATATGTATTTGTTAATGTCAGCGATACAGGGGCTGGTATGGATAAAAACACTGTGGAAAAAATATTTGAGCCCTTCTTCACTACCAAAAATGAAAGGGGAAACGGCCTTGGCCTCTCCATAGTATACAATATAGTAATGGAAATGAAAGGGAATATAGAAGTGGAAAGCTGTCCGGGAAGGGGGACGGGGTTTATCTTATCATTTCCGGTAAAGTCAGGGGAGGTAGAAGAGAAGCTCAATAAAAGCAATAGCTCAAAATATTATAAATACAAAATACTCATAGTAGATGATCAGGCCCCTGTGGCGGATGCCGTTTCGGAAATGTTAAAGTCGATAGGGCATGATGTCACAGCTGTATACGATGATGATAGAGCAGTTGAACTTTTTAAAGAAAGGGATTTTGATTGCGTTATATGCGACTTAACTATGCTCAGGTATTCTGGAGTCCAGATTGCAAGGATGTTTAAGGAAATAAAGCCTGACATACCATTTATACTTATGACAGGATGGCCGGGAGGTTTGAAGTCATCGGATTTAAAATATATAGATGAAGTGGTGCAAAAGCCCTTCTCAATTGAGGAGATAAGCAGTGCTATATGTAAGGTTGGTAAACTATCCTCATCTGCCAGGCTGAAGCTGACTTAAAAATCAGCCTTGTATTAAACAAAATTCAAAACATAAAGTCAGAACTAATTCCAATAGGGTTTTTAGAGACCACAACATGCTAAATTTCACTTGTTGTGCTAGTTCAGGGGCTGAGGGGCGGTAAAAAATATATGAAATTCACATAAAGCGAGCAATTAGAAGTTCTTGGCGAGGGAATGCAGAAAAATCCTAGAACTTTCGTGACTTAAGCAAGGTGAGTTTAACGAAAGTTCTTGATTTTTCAAATCCCGAGCCTTAGAACTTCTTTGCTAAGCGTACTGGTGAATGAAATATATTTTTTATCGCAGTGTCGAACTGTAAATTTATCTATCACAACAAGCTATTTCATAGATTTTAACCTTCCCTTGAAAGAAGCTCCTCCCATTTTTCGTAAAGCTCTTCAAGCCTTTCCCTGAGATGCTTAACCTCAGAGTTTATCTCTATGGACTTTTCAGGATTTGAATATACTTCCTCAAGGCACATAAGCTCTTCAAGCTCCTTGACTCTTTCCTCTATTCGCTGTATATCCTTTTCCGTATCCTCTATATCCTTTTTAAGCTGTTTTTTTCTCTCCTGAATTTCCCTCTGCCTTCTGCGCTCTTCCCTGATTTCAGTTTTGGACTTACCCTGGGCGTTTATAACTATTTCGTCCTCGTTGGAATTTTTCTTCAAAAGGTAGTACTGGAAGTTTCCGAGATATTCAGTTAATCCATTTTCATCGAGCTCTATTATCCTGTGGATTATTTTGTTTAAGAAATATCTGTCATGGGAAACCACAAGGAGGGTTCCCATATAATTCAACAGGGCATTTTCAAGGGCTTCCCTGGATAGAATATCAAGGTGATTTGTGGGCTCGTCAAGGAGCAGGAAATTGGGTTTTGAAAGCATAACCTTTAAAAGGGAAAGCCTGCACTTTTCACCGCCGGATAGGGTTGATACGGTTTTAAAGACGTCATCCCCTGTAAATAAAAAGGAAGCAAGGTAGTTTCTTACCTGGGTTACCGTCATATCGGGGTATTCATCCCATATCTCATCTATTACAGTTTTTTCAGGGGATAGATTTCTCTGCTCCTGGTCATAATAGCCTACCTGTACGTTTTTACCAAGCCTTACATAGCCGCTGTCCGGTGAAACAAGGCCCGAAACTATTTTAAGTATCGTACTTTTTCCCCTTCCGTTTTCACCAATAAGTGCCACACGCTCCTCCCTTCTTATCATGAATGATAAATCAGTGAAAAGCACCTTTTCCCCATATGCCTTTGAAAGGTTTTCCACTACGAGCACATCGTTTCCGCTTTTGATTTTTATATCAAAGTTTATCCTTGCAGATCTGTTATCTACTGTGGGCCTGTCGATCCTTTCGATCCTGTCAAGGGCCTTTTCCCTGCTTTCAGCCTGTTTTATACTCTTTTCTCTGTTATAGGAGCGGAATCTTTCTATCATTTCCTCAAGCCTTTTTATCTCCTTCTGCTGAAGCTCATAGTCCTTCATACGCTCCTCAAATCTTCTCTGGCGCTCCTTTATGAAATAGGAGTAGTTTCCGTTATACTCCTCAATCACTCCATTTAAAAGCTCAAAGGTTTTGTTGGTTATGACGTCAAGGAAGTACCTGTCGTGGGAAATTAGTATGACGGTTCCTCTGTAGTCCTTTAAGAAGTTTTCAAGGAAGTATATGGCGCTTAAGTCCAGATGATTAGTAGGCTCGTCAAGCAGGAGTATGTCAGGTTTCCTGAGAAGAAGCTTTGCAAGGGCAACTCTGGTTTTCTGGCCTCCTGACAGATATTTTATTTTTTTGGTAAAATCCTTTGATGTAATTCCAAGGCCTATTAAAACGCCTCTGGCATAGCTTTCACAGCCATATCCGTCAAGGCGCTCAAATTCCTCCTGAAGGTTTCCGTATTCCTTTAAAAGCCTTTCATGCTCCGATGAAGAAGCATTAGGATTTGAAATTAAAACTTCAATCTCCCTTAAACGCCTTTCAATATCCTTTACGTGTGAGAAAACCTTCATGGTTTCCACAAAAACCTCAGCTTCTTCATCAAGATCAAGGTTCTGGGAAAGGTAGCCCAATGTTTTGTCCCTTTGAATGTAAATATTTCCTGAATCGGGCATAAGCTGACCGCAGAGTATTTTAAACAGAGTGGTCTTTCCGGCACCATTTCTTCCAACGAGACCGATTTTATCAAATTCATTGATGGCAAAATTTATATCCTTAAGAATAGTATTTACACCATAGGATTTTGAAACACTATTTAAAGACAGTACAATCATAAAAGCACCCCAATTTAATAAACTCAAACAAATTTATTTTACTATTTCTTACAGGTTGTTTCAACAGATTGAAAGGGCAAAATAAAATTTGCCCCATTATATTAAGATATACAAATATATAATTCATCAAAATTTATATAATAGAATTGACATGATTTTAATGATAATATAACATAAAAATATAAAATTAACGAAATGAAATTAACGAATAGGAAGTGGTCCTGTGAGTAAAGAACCGATGATTTCAATGGCTGTTATAAGAAGATTGCCAAAGTATCACAGATACCTGGCAGAGCTAATAAGAAATGATATAGATAGAATATCATCAAAGGAGCTGTCTGAAAAAATAGGGTTTACCGCATCTCAAATAAGGCAGGATTTTAACTGCTTTGGCGATTTCGGACAGCAGGGTTATGGCTATAACGTCAGGGAACTTTATAATGAGATAAGCAGAATATTAGGGCTTAACACTGAATATAGCACAGTTATAGTTGGGGCCGGTAATATAGGCCAGGCCATAGCAAACTATACAAGGTTTGAAAAGCAGGGTTTTTTCATTAAAGGCATTTTTGATAAAAACCCAAAGCTTGTGGGCCTTAAGATAAGGGATATAGAGGTTAAGGATGTTGAGGAGCTTGAGGACTTCCTTAAAAACAACAAAATAGATATAGGCATTATATCCGTTCCAAGAGAGCAGGCACAAAAGGTTGCAAATATATTTGTAAAGAGCGGTATAAAGGCTATATGGAACTTTGCTCCAATTGATCTCGAAGTTCCCGACGACGTCATAGTTGAAAACGTACATTTAAGCGAAAGCCTTTTAACCTTAACCTACAGGCTTAATGAAGCAAACCTCTTTGCAAAGAATAAGCAGAAATAAAGGAATCCGGGTGGATTCCTTTTTTTTATAACAGCATAAAAAAAGACAGATTTCTCTGTCTTTTACATACTATTTATCTCTCCCGTTAAGAAAATCTACAGCTGATAGTGCAGCTACCTGCCCTTCTCCAACGGCCTTTGCGTTTTGATAGGGCCTTCCAGTTACATCACCTGCTGCAAAAACACCCTTCATATTTGTTTCCATTGCCCTGTTTACTACAACATGAGGTCCGTCAACATCAAGGCCTGGAACCAGTGAGGTTAGAGGATAGCTGTCCTTTATAACAAAGAAGCCGTCGGCCACAACTTCGGTGTTTTTTAGTATAAGCTTTTGGGCATGCATATGCCCTTCAAATTTAACAGGGATATCCTTTATAACTTCAACGTTTTCATTGAAATTATAGGGCTCCCTGGTCATTGAAATAAAATAAACCTTTGAGCAAACCTCAGAAAGGAAATTTGCCTCCTCAATGGATTCCTTATTATATCCAACTACAGCTACAGTTTTTCCTCTGTAAAGAGGAGCATCGCAGGTTGCGCAGTAGCTAACCCCCATGCCAAGGAAGGTGTCCTCGTTTTCTATGGATTTTTTAAAATCCACCCCTGTTGCAATTATAACAGATTTGGCCTCTATCATATCATTTTGAGCCTGTATTGCAAAGTAGCCGCCCATGGAATACACTGCGGTTACCATTTTCTTTGAAAGTACCGCATCCGTTGAGGCAAGGTGTTCATTTAATCTCTTAACAAATTCAGTTCCCTTGATTTCCATGAGGCCGGGGTAATTTGGGATTGATGGGGAAAGAAGCAGCTTTTTGCTGTCCCCTCCAAAAACGATCACCTTTTTATTCCTTGCATGTGCGGTTATGGCTGCTGAAATGCCAGCTGGTCCCTTACCTATAATAGCTATATCGTACATTATATTCCAAGTGCTCCCCTCAAAGCGGATTCAATTCTTTCAGCTGGATTGAAACCTACGAGTTTTCCAACGGGCTTTCCGTCCTTGAATAGCACCATTGTAGGTACGCTCATAATTCCGTACATTCGTGAAGTTTGTGGGTTTTCATCAACGTCAAGCTTAACAACCTTAACTTCCCCTTCCATCTTTTGCGCAACCTCTTCGATTACAGGTGCAAGCATTTTGCATGGTCCACACCATGTTGCAAAGAAGTCTACAAGAACTGGCTTATCTGAATTTAATACCTCGCTGTTAAATGTTGAATCTGTTACATGACTTACCATGGCTCTTATCCTCCTTATACATTAATAAATTAACTCGTTATGCTAGATAAATTTACAGATCGGTGCTGCGATAAAAAATATATTTCATTCACCAGCACGCTTAGCAAAGAAGTTCTAAGGCTCGGGATTTGAAAAATCAAGAACTTTCGTTAAACTCGCCTTGCTTAAGTCACGAAAGTTCTAGGATTTTTCTGCATCTCTTCGCCAAGAACTTCTAGCTCTTAGCTTTATGTAAATTTCATATATTTTTTATCTCCGCTCAGCCCTTGAACTAGCACAACGGATTAAATTATAATTCTTTATCATAAATACCTCTATAGGGTATTTATGATATTATATTATGACTGTTGATTAAAAATGTCAATAGTTTTATAAATAACATTTTATACTGGGTGAATTAATGTTGAATTCTTCACCCGGGATTTTGAAAGGCTGAATGGTTTTTCACTTAAATAGTATAACATTAAAATGATAGTAATATAAGACGGTATTTCGATTTCCATTATTGAATTATGGAAATGATAATAATAATATATAATGGTATAATTGTTATAAAGTAATGCATTGTGCTAGTTTTATTTTCAAAAGACGCTGTAATAAAAAATATATTGCTCTCACAACTACGTTTGCGCACAGAGGTTCTAAGGCTCGGGACATCTGACAAGCCAAGTAAGCTTTTAAAACTCGCTTTGCTCAAACACCACGAACTCTACTAAGGCTTCTCAGCTGCCCACTCGCCAAGAACCTCTAGTTGCTCGCTAAAATAGTTCCTTTCATATATTTTTTATCACAGCTTATTAAAAAAAGAACTGGCACAACGAGTTAAAGTATTTAATTGGAGGAACTTATATGGAAGTATATGCTCTTGTGGGCAGGAGTGGAACCGGAAAAAGCTATAGGGCACAGCACCTTGCAGGCCTTTATAATATAGAATATATACTCGACGATGGGCTTTTAATAAAGGGGAACAAGGTTATAACAGGAATATCTGCAAAGAGGGAAAATACGAGGATTGCAGCTGTAAGAAGGGCTATCTTTGCAGAAAAGGAACACAGGGAGATGGTTTTAAAGGCAATAAAGGAATATAATCCCGACAGGATTTTAATACTTGGAACTTCTGAGCACATGATACAGAGTATAATGAAGTCTCTGGAGATTGGGGATAAGTACAAGCTTATAAGAATAGAAGATATATCATCACCCCAGGAGATAGAGGAAGCAGTAAGAACGAGGAGGCAAAAGGGGAAACATGTAATACCTGTTCCAACCTTTGAAATAAGAAAGGATTTTTCAGGATACCTTCTTTATTCCATAAGGCAGCTTATAAGGGGCAGTGAAAACGATGAAAGGGCATATGAAAAAACCGTTGTAAGGCCGACCTTCAGCTATTTTGGAAAGTATGACATAACACCTTCGGCCCTTAGAAGTATAGTAACCTTCTCTGCCCGTGAAGTTGAAAATGTAGACAGGGTTTTGGGGGTTGATATTGAAAATGTAAAAAGTGGAATTAAAATAACTGCAACGGTATCACTAAGTTTAAGGGAGCCCCTTTATCTCATAGCAAACAGGGTGGCAGAGAGGATAAAGGATAACCTTGAATATATGACCAGCATAAATATACTGGAGGTAAATATAATCATAAAACACATAAAAATGGATTAGAAACTCTGGAGGTAAGCGATATGGAAATACTTGAATATAGCGAAGGGATTATACTTAAAGATGTGAAGGATTTTGAGCTTAAGCATATATTCGACTGTGGACAGTGCTTCAGGTGGAATGATGATAGGGATGGAAGCTACACAGGAGTTGCATCAGGCAGGGCAGTCAGGTTTATAAAGGATGGCAGCGACGTATATATAAAGGGCGGAAAGATTCATGATAAAGACTTTTGGATTCATTACCTGGACCTTAACAGGGATTACGGAAAAATCAAGGATGAGCTTTCAAAGGACGAAACCCTGAAGGAGGCAATAAAGCATGGAGAGGGCATAAGGATTTTAAACCAGGAGCCCTTTGAAACCCTCATCTCATTCATAATATCGGCAAACAACAGAATTCCGATGATAAAAAGGGCCGTTGAAAACATAAGCAGAAATTTTGGAGAAAAAATCATATTTGAGGGCAGAGAGTATTACTCATTTCCTGATCCGGAAAGGCTTTCATATGCCACGGTGGAGAAACTTGAGGAGTGCGGCTGCGGCTTTAGGGCTCCTTACATAGTTGAAACCACAAGGGAGATACTTGAAGGAAGGGCAGATTTGGAACACATAAAAAGCCTTGATACCGACAATGCACATAGGGAACTTATAAAGCTTAAAGGTATAGGCCCGAAGGTTGCAGACTGTATACTTCTTTTTTCCATGGGCAAGCATGATGCCTTTCCCGTTGACGTATGGGTTAAAAGGGTAATGCAGCATTTCTACCTTGCACCGGATGTGAGCCTTAAAAAGATAAGGGATTTCGGAAGGGAAAAGTTCGGAAAAAATGCTGGTTTTGCCCAGCAGTATTTGTTCTACTATGCAAGGGATTTGAAGGGAAAAGAGGGGCTTAAAAACTAAGCGGCAGGTGAATTTTCATCTGCTGCTTAGTTTTGCGCAAAATTACATTAATTTGTTTTAAATGAAAAAAATGGAGCATAATATATATGTAAACGTTTTTAAAGGGGACTTTAATATGAAAGGTATTTCAAAACCACAGATTTTTAAGCTTCATGGCTCAATTGCTCCACAGATGTTTCTAATTAGGAATGATGGAATAGTGTATTTCGATAAAATAAATCGGCACGAAGGAAGGTTCTGCATAAATACTGGAGATGAAAATAAGGTTTTGATTGAAGTAGGAGAAGGTGAAGGCAGAATATCTTCAAAAAACAACTTCTATCTATTTCAATTCAAAGAGAACACAATCATTACTGAGCACCTGGCTTCAGGGGAAAAAAATATGGAACTTAAGCTTAAGGGAATATTCTTTGACATAGAAAAGGATGAACTGGGTAATTATATATGCCTTGGAAACGTTGACAACAGGACAACTATAAAAATAATAAATAAGAATATGGCTGAAATTGCCAATATATGTCCAGGGAACCTGATGTTTGGAAGCTGCCTGTATCTCGAGAATGAAGATATATATTTAGGAGGCTTTGACGGCAGCAACAAATTTAAAATATTGAAGCTTAACTATATAGGATATAGGCTTCAAGAATGGACAATAAATGTTAACAGCTGCGATAGAATAATAGGTAAGATAGCAAGGTTTGAAGATTATCTTATAATCGCTGTTACGGGAAAGGGAGACTGCATTGTGGCGCTGAACATGGAAAACGGAAGTATAAATGAAATCTCTCTGGTTGATTTTGGTATTAAAACCTTCTTTGATTTTAATATAAAGGGCCATGATATTTATATGCTTGATGGAAGGGATATATATAAATGGAACATCAGTGACATACTATTTTGTCCAAACAAAAAACACAACAAACATTATAAAAAGGACCAGGGGCTTTTATCATATCAATATCTTATGTATTCAGAGGGACTTGTGCATCAGCTTGAAAGCAATTTCAAACTCACAATACCCTTTGCCCTTGCAGGGCTTATAGTCCTTTTTTATGCTGCATCGGAAACCCTGCTTCCAGTTTATAATACCTTTTTATTTGGAATTTGTTTTTTATGGATAGTACATTTTACAACTGCCATTTCCAAAAACATTTTTTTCTTTTTAGACAAGGCTGCAAGAATCCATCAGCTTCTTGAAATTTACTGCATCAATTCCCTTCCAAAGCCCTATAAAATGCCTCTCTTTTGTGCAATAACTGCATTTAGCTTTTTATATTTAATACTCTACCCAAAGCCGAATATTTTTTATTCCCTTATTTTTTCTACTGTGGTGTTCTGGGTATTTTACATCATCGAGAAAAAGTCCATAGATCTGATCAAAATAAAAAATAGTGAAGTAATAATAGAGCTTCTGCATGAGGATGATGAAAGCTTCATAGAGTATTTAAAGGCCTCCATTGAGCAGCTAAGAAGGAAAAACTGTGAAAAATACTGCATAGATATTTTAATCGATGGAATTTTAAAGGATAATATAATTCAAAAGTGGGCACAGAGCCGCAGAGGGATAATAAATGAAATAGACGAGGCGGTTATTCAAAAGGATAAAATCAGGGCAGTTCTTGATATGAATAAAAGGGATATTAAATACTCGAGGCTTAGCATAATAATGGATTATATTTGCTTTATAAAGAGGGAGGTAAACATACGTGAGATACAAATAGGGCTGAAGGATGATAAGGGATGAAGAATAGATAAAGGTTTTGCCCTTTATATTGAATAATTTTTATTTTAATGGTTAAAAATAGCTAATGGCAATTATTGAAAGAGATGTAATTTAATATAAACAAAAGAAAATATGTAAAAATAAGCGAAATAAAGATATATTGTATAATAATTGAAAATAATCATGTTTTTTCAGCCCTTTACTTAATACTAGCAATTTGATTATATTGTACCATTTATTTAATATAGAAAATGTGATTAGCACTCATGTTAGGTGAGTGCTAACAAACCAAAGGATAATAATAAAACATACATATATACAAGGAGGGTTTAGTATGAAACTTAGACCACTTGGTGACAGAGTCGTAATTAAAAAGGTTGAAGCCGAAGAAACAACAAAGAGCGGTATCGTTCTTCCAGGATCTGCAAAGGAAAAGCCGCAGGTAGCTGAAGTTATAGCCGTAGGCCCTGGTGGAGTAGTTGATGGCAAGGAAGTTAAGATGGAAGTTAAGGTAGGAGATAAGGTTATCTTCTCAAAGTATTCTGGAAACGAAGTTAAGATTGATGGAGAAGAGTACACTATTCTTAGACAGGATGATATTTTAGCAATAGTTGAATAATAAACTAGATATAGAAGGGAGAGATTTACATGGCAAAGGAAATTATGTTCAGCGAAGACGCAAGACGTGCAATGCAAAGAGGTGTTGATAAGCTTGCTAACGCAGTTAAAATAACACTTGGACCAAAGGGAAGAAACGTTGTACTTGACAAGAAATTTGGAGCACCACTTATAACAAACGATGGTGTTACAATAGCAAGGGAAATAGAGCTTGCTGATCCATATGAAAACATGGGAGCACAGCTTGTAAAGGAAGTTGCAACAAAGACTAACGATGTTGCAGGAGATGGTACAACAACTGCTACACTTCTTGCTCAGGCAATCATTAGGGAAGGCCTTAAGAACGTAACAGCAGGTGCAAACCCAATGCTTATAAGACAGGGTATCAACAAGGCTGTTGAAGTTGCCGTTGAAGGAATTAAGAAGATTTCAAAGAAGGTAGACGGCAAGGAAGACATAGCAAGGGTTGCAGCTATTTCAGCAGCTGATGAAGCTATAGGACAGCTTATAGCTGATGCTATGGAAAAGGTAGGAAACGAAGGAGTTATAACCGTTGAAGAATCCAAGACAATGGGAACAGAACTTGACGTTGTTGAAGGAATGCAGTTTGACAGAGGATATATAAGCCCATATATGGTAACTGACACTGAAAAGATGGAGGCAGTTTTAGACGATCCATATATACTTATAACTGACAAGAAGATTTCAAACGTACAGGACATCCTTCCAGTACTTGAACAAATCGTTCAGCAGGGAAGAAAGCTTGTTATAATAGCTGAAGACGTTGAAGGAGAAGCACTTGCAACACTTGTAGTTAACAAGCTTAGAGGAACATTCACATGTGTTGCAGTAAAGGCTCCTGGATTTGGAGACAGAAGAAAGGAAATGCTTCAGGATATAGCAATTCTTACTGGAGGACAGGTAATTTCAGAGGAGCTTGGACGTGACCTTAAGGATGCAGACGTTTCAATGCTTGGAAGGGCAGAAAGAGTTAAGATCACTAAGGAAAATACAACTATCGTAAACGGAAGAGGAGAAAAGGACGAAATTAAGGCCAGGGTTGCTCAAATCAGGGCACAAATCGAAGAAACTACTTCAGACTTCGATAGAGAAAAGCTTCAGGAAAGACTTGCTAAGCTTGCAGGTGGAGTTGCTGTAATCAAGGTTGGTGCAGCTACTGAAACTGAGCTTAAGGAAAGGAAGCTTAGAATAGAAGACGCACTTGCAGCTACAAAGGCAGCTGTTGAAGAAGGTATCGTTCCTGGCGGTGGAACAGCATACGTATCAGTAATTCCAGCAGTTGCAGCTATTGAAGCTGAAGGAGACGTAAAGATCGGTGTTGACATTATAAAGAGAGCCCTTGAAGAACCAGTAAGACAAATTGCCGCAAACGCTGGACTTGACGGAGCTGTTATAATTGAGAAGGTAAAGAACAGCGAAGTGGGAATAGGTTTCGACGCCCTCAACGAAAAGTATGTTGACATGATTAAGGCTGGTATCGTTGACCCAACTAAGGTTACAAGATCAGCACTTCAAAACGCAGCATCAGTTGCATCAACGTTCTTAACAACAGAAGCCGCTGTTGCTGACATCCCTGAAAAGAAGGATAATGCTCCAGCAGTGCCTGGCGGAATGGATGGAATGTATTAATAGATAAAAATATCCCGGAGGAGATCCTCCGGGATGTTTTTTTACTAACCACTAAATGGCAGCTATTTAGCTTCCTCATTTAACTTCCTGGTTACATACTCATCGATGGCCTCTGCTACCTTCTTTGAAAGCCTTACGGCCTCAACAACGGTTTTGGCACCTGTAACAACGTCCCCAGACGCAAATACGCCTTCACGGGTTGTTCTGCCAAATTCATCGGTTATGACAAGTCCCTTTTGGTTTATCTCTATTCCATTTGTGTTTGAAACGATGTTTGCCCTTGGGCCCTGGCTTATTGCAATGATCACAGAATCTGCTTCCTTAATGCCCTCTGAGCCCTCTATATTTACCCAGCTTCCATCATCAAGCTTTCTGGTTTGAATGTATTTTACACCATTATCAAGTATTTCAAGGGGGGCCTTATAAAAATCGAAAACAACCCCATCAAGCTTTGCATATTCAATCTCGTTTTTGCTTGCAGGTGCATCCTCTATGCCCTTTCTGTATAGAATAGTAACTTCCCTTGAGCCGTTTCTTATGGCAGTCCTTGCAACATCACAGGCTACGTTTCCAGCACCTATTACGCACACCCTGTTTCCCAGGTTGTATACTTCAGGGTTTTTAAGGTAATCAATAGCGTAATGGACATGCCCTAGGCTTTCGCCCTTTATATTTAATCTCTGGGGCTTCCACACCCCTGTTCCAATGAATACTGCCCTGTAGCCATCTCTAAAGAGGTCGTCAATTGTAATAACAGGCCCTATCAGGGTATTTGGCCTTATTTTAACTCCCATGTTTACAAGGTTTTTCTTAATTCTTTCGAGTATTTCCTTGGGAAGCCTGAACTCAGGTATTCCATATCTTAAAACACCGCCTATCTTGTCGTGGGCTTCAAACATGGTAATGTCATAGCCCTTTGAAGCAAGAATGGTTGCTATCGTGATTCCTGCCGGGCCTGAACCTATTATCGCAACCTTTTTATTTGGGTCTATTTTAGCATCGGTTTTTACAATGTTTAAATAATAATCTGATATATAATGTTCAACTGAGCTTACCTGAATGGGGTTTCCCTTTCTACCCAATACGCAGTGGCCTTCACATTGTTTTTCATGGGGGCAGACAAGGGAACAAACAACGGATAATGGATTATTATTGAAAAGAGTTTCCCCAGCCTTTTTTATTTCACCCTTTAAAAGCATTCCAACAACTTCATTAAAAGGAGTGCTTACAGGACAGCCTTTTTTACATAGCGGAACCTTACATTGAAGGCATCTGTTTGCTTCTTCAACAATATGTTTTGCCATGGCCATAACATCATCCCCTATCTTGAAAATATTGCATGTTGTATATGTTAATCTAAATAAGCAAGTTCATGAAAATTTTATATCATATTTTACTTGCAAAATAGTATAAAATAAATGGCAATTTAACTCGTTGTGCTAGATAAATTTACAGATCGGCGCTGCGATAAAAAATATATTTCATTCACCAGCACACTTAGCAAAGAAGTTCTAAGGCTCGGGATTTGAAAAATCAAGAACTTTAGTTAAACTCGCCTTGCTTAAGTCACGAAAGTTCTAGGATTTTTCTGCATCCCTTCGCCAAGAACTTCTAATTGCCCGCTTTATGTGAATTTCATATATTTTTTATCTCCGCTCAGTTCCTAAACTAGCATAACGGATTAATTTAACCTGATGCTAATTTTATATTATATCAAAATCGTTTAGATTTAAATGATATAAATCATATAAATCGTTTTTCAGATGTAATTTTTTTTAGTATAATAATGTTATAGAAAATTTGCTATTTTAAGAAATGATAAAAATAAGGGATCATGCCTTCTTTTTGAAAGGAAGGCGTGTTTATGAATGCAAAGGAAAAATTAGATAAACTTCATGGGAAGTATGAATGTAGGTGTTGAAAATGAATAGGGAAAGAGTTATAGAGCTTTTAAGTAAG
The DNA here is from genome assembly GCF_004364155.1 of Fonticella tunisiensis. Lineage (GTDB taxonomy): Bacteria > Bacillota > Clostridia > Clostridiales > Caloramatoraceae > Fonticella > Fonticella tunisiensis. Next base: position 18,066 of record NZ_SOAZ01000032.1, read on the forward strand.
GTGAAAAATGGAGAAATAAGTGTAGATGAGGCTGCTGAACATCTTAGAGATCTGCCCTTTAAGGATCTTGATTATGCAAAGATAGATCACCACAGGGGAATAAGGGTAGGATATCCGGAGGTTATATACTCACAGGGTAAGGATTTAGAGCATCTAAAGGGCATAGTTGCCCATATGCTTGAGAGGGATGCCAACATACTTGCAACGAGGGCTGATGAAAGGGTATACAATGCTATACTTGAGGTTACCGATAATGTTGTTTACCACAGGCTTGCAAGAATATGTATTGTAAACCCAAAGGAAGTTGAGAAGGTTGGAAAGGTTGCTGTAGTTACAGGGGGAACGGCCGACGTTCCCGTTGCAGAGGAGGCGGCCGTTGTCTGTGAGGCCTTTGGAAACAACGTTGAAAGGGTTTATGACGTTGGGGTTGCAGGCATTCACAGGCTCTTTAACAATCTTGACAGAATAAGGGATGCCAACGTTGTAGTTGCAGTTGCAGGAATGGAGGGAGCCCTGGCATCGGTTGTTGCAGGCCTTGTTAATGTTCCTGTTATTGCGGTTCCAACCAGCGTGGGCTATGGGGCAAATTTTAATGGACTTTCAGCACTTTTAACAATGCTGAACTCCTGTGCAGCTGGAATTGGAGTTGTAAATATAGACAACGGCTTTGGAGCAGGGTATCTTGCCTCGCAGATAAACAAAGGATTTATGGGGAGGGGGAATAGATAAGATGAAAACACTATACTTTGATTGCTTTTCCGGAATAAGCGGGGATATGACTGTGGCTGCCCTTCTCGATTTAGGGGTACCTCAGGATTATTTAATAGAAAACCTGAAAAAGCTTGGAATTTCAGATGAGTATGAAATAAGGATTTCAAAGGCTGTTAAAAATGGAATAGAGGGAACGGATTTTGATGTGATACTAAAGGAAGAACATCATCACCACCATGATGAGCAGATTGAACACGAACATGAGCATGACCATGTCCATGAGGACTACACCCATGTTCATCCCCACGTTCATGATGAGCACAGCCACGGATATGAACACCACCATCATCATGGAAGAAACCTCTTTGACATTGAGGCCCTTATTGATGGAAGTACTTTAAACGATAACGTTAAGAAGCTCGCAAAGGACATGTTTAGGGTTGTTGCGGAGGCTGAAGCAAAGGTCCATGGAAAGGATATATATGAAGTTCACTTCCATGAGGTAGGCGCTGTGGACTCAATTGTGGACATAGTTGGAACTGCAATATGTATTGACTACATAAATCCTGATAAAATAGTTTCATCCCCTGTAAACACAGGAAGGGGATTTGTAAAATGCCAGCACGGTATAATGCCCGTTCCGGCACCTGCAACTCTTAACATACTTAAGGACGTTCCAATATATGCCGATGAAAGGGAAATGGAGCTCACAACCCCAACGGGGGCAGCTGTTATTAAAACCCTTGCGTCGGAGTTTAGGAAATTCCCTGAATTAAAGGTTAAAAAAGCAGGCTATGGATGTGGAAAGAGGAACACGGAAAAGCCAAATGTACTAAGGGTTATCCTGGGCGAAACAGATAGTCAGGAAAACTGCATACTTGAGGCAACAATAGACGATATGAACCCACAGATATATGGATATCTTATGGACAAGCTCTTTGAAGAGGGAGCCAAGGACGTATATTTTACTCCCGTTTACATGAAAAAGAACAGGCCTGGAATAGTTATAACCGTAACTGCTCCTGTGATTCTTGAGGATAGGATTAAAGAAGTTCTTTTCAGAGAAACAACAACAATAGGCATTAGAAAGTTAAACATAGAAAGGACAGAACTTCAAAGGGAGTTTAAAAAGGTAGGTACAGAGTTTGGAGAAATAAGCTTCAAGGTTTCAAAGTATAAGGACAGGGTTGTAAATGTAACACCTGAGTATGAGGATGTAAAAAAGGCGGCAGAAAGAGCGAACCTTCCTCTGAAGGAAATTTATGGAGCCATAAGCAGACATATAGGAGAGTTTTATAATAGATAAGTAAAAATACATAGGAGACGTATGTCTGAGCTTAAAAAGAGGCAGGCCTCAAACCATTCTATATGTTTGATAACAAAGCCCCGATAAGGTTTATCTGGTTTTGTGAGGCTGCCCTCCTATAACGGGGAGAACAGCCTCACTTGGAAGTGAAAAACATGCATATTCAAGCTCCACAACCAGCATAGTTCCTAAATATCCTGTTTAACGGTTCAAGAATTTTGGTCATAATTATATTTGGCAGCTCTATGGTAATCAATCTCCAATTTTATTTATATCTCGTTTTACAAACACAAGCTTGTAAAGCTGTACAAGTACCAGTGGTATTAATGGCAGTCCATATACATAGGCATATTGATTTCCAGTAAGCGGCACAACCTCAAAGATTCCCCTTAGGGGCTCAAGGGTTAATACAGCAGTTACAAGGAGATATCCAATTATTATAGCAAACCACAGGTATTTATTTGAGAAAACCCCTATTTTAAAAACCGATTCCCTGGATCTTGAGTTTATGCCGTGTACAAGCCTTGTAAGTCCCAGGGTTGCAAAGGCCATAGTGCTTGCAACGGCTGGGCTTCCCGTAGAAAGTCCAAGGTGGAATGCTACTATGGTGCTTATTGCAATTAAAATTCCCTCCAGGATAACCTCAATACCAAACTCCCTTGTGAATATGGGAGTGTTTATGTCCCTTGGCTTTTCATTCATTATATTTTCGTTGTGAGGCTCAAGCCCTATTGCAATTGCCGGAAGGCTGTCTGTAATAAGGTTTATAAAGAGCAGGTGAACCGGTGCAAAGGGCACTGGAAGGGCTAAAAGCGAGGCATATAAAACCGATAAAATTCCTGCTGTGTTACCCGAGAGCAAAAATTTTATTGAATTTTTAATGTTTTCATATATGCTTCTCCCATTGGAAATCGCCTTAACTATGGTTGAGAAATTATCATCCGTAAGAATCATTGATGCTGCATCCTTTGCAACCTCTGTTCCCGTAATTCCCATGGCTATTCCAATATCAGCCTGTTTAAGGGCAGGTGCATCGTTAACTCCATCTCCCGTCATGGCAACCACATTACCCTTGTTCTGCCATGCCCTGACTATTCTAATTTTATGCTCAGGTGAAACCCTGGCATACACGGAGATTTTTTCAACCCTTTCCATAAGCTCCTCATCACTTATGTTTTCAAGTTCATGGCCTTCCATGGCCTCAGATTCGTCCTTTAAAATTCCTATCTGCTTCGCTATTGCCGATGCTGTTATCTTATGGTCTCCAGTTATCATAACGGGTTTTATACCGGCATTGATACAACTTCTAACTGCCTCAGCAGACTCCGCTCTTGGTGGATCCATCATGGCAATTAATCCTACAAAGGTTAAATCCCTTTCGTCATCTACTCCTATTTCCTGTCCCTCTTGAATTTCCTTATAGGCAAAGGCTAAAACCCTGAGACCATTCCTTGAAAAATCTTTATTTACCCTTTCTACATCTTCTCTGTATTCCTCTGTAAAACTCTGTATACCTGAGGAGTTTTCATAATACTTCGATCTTGAAATGAGAACATCCGGTGCTCCCTTTGTTATCATAACCATCTTTCCATCCACTTTATGAACCGTACTCATTAACTTTCTATCTGAATCAAAGGGAATTTCTCCATATCTTTTATATTCATTCCTTATCTTTAGTTCATCAAGTCCATATATTTCTCCCAAATTAACAAGGGCAATTTCGGTTGGATCACCAATTTCCTTTTTTTCCACGGTTACTGCATCGTTACAAAGCAGTGCCATAAGCACAAGCCTCTTTTCAAGAACCTTATCGTGATTCAAATCATCATGGTCAAGGATCTTTCCATCCACATAAACCCTTTGTACAGTCATCTTGTTTTGCGTAAGTGTACCTGTTTTATCAGAGCATATTACCGATATTCCTCCAAGGCTTTCAACTGCATGGAGCTTTCTTATTATGGCGTTTTCCCTGGCCATTTTTTGAGTCCCAAGTGCAAGAACAATGGTCACTATGGAGCTTAAGGCCTCAGGTACTGCAGCCACCGCCAGGGATACAGCAAACATGAGAGATTCAATTATTGCCTGTCCCCTGACAACGTTAAGACCAAATATGAAAATAGATATTGCTATTATTACAAAGGCCAGCTTTTTCCCGAAGTTACCAAGATTTGTCTGAAGGGGAGTCTTCTTTTCCTTGGCAGAATCAAGGAGGTTTGCTATCTTACCTATTTCAGTATCCATCCCGATAGCGGTAACTACGGCAGTTCCTCTTCCATAGGTGACAAAGCTTCCTGAGAAAACCATGTTCCTTCTGTCACCAAGGGCAACGTTGTCCCCCTCAATAACCTCTGTTGTTTTCAAAACCCCTTCAGATTCCCCTGTAAGTGAGCTCTCATTTACTTGAAGACTTGCGGATTCAATGATTCTACCATCTGCACTTACATAGTCTCCTGCATCAAGATAGAGAATATCTCCAACCATCAATTCCCTTGAGGGTATCTCAAGCCTTTTACCATCCCTTAGAACCTTTGCAACTGGTGAAGATAGTGCCTTAAGGCTTTTTAAGGATTGCTCAGCCTTAATGTGCTGAACTGTTCCAAGAACAGCATTTATTATGACCACTGCTAAAATTACAAGGGTGCTCTCAAACTTTCCAAGAAAGGCAGAAATAAGTGCCGATCCCAAAAGTATAAGTACGAGAAAATCCTTAAACTGCTCAAAGAATACCTGAATTGCACTCTTTTGTTCTCCCTCCGTCAATTCATTATATCCATATTTACTTCTTCGTTCCTCCACATCAGAATTGCTTAAACCCTTTTCGGTAACTTTAAGCTCCCTTAAAACTTCCTCCACACTGCTTTTATAAAACTCCTTCAATTTTATATCTCCCTTCTTTTGTTTATAAAAAAAATAAGACCTTTAATATAATTCCCATAAGGAAACTATATTAAAAGTCTCGTAACCAAAACATTGGTATACAGTGCCAGATTATTAAAATAATCGTAGTGTTGACACCGTATTTGTAACTACTCCCTTTTAATTTAATAAGAAAATATTCATTTGTATTAAGATTATATTATGAGAATATCAAGTTGTCAACAGATATCAATATTCTCCAGAGATTTTGCATCTAATTTCCGATAAAACTTTTTTCTTGATAGGAAATTAGACGTATTCCATTTTATTGAAATTTTGGAATTTAAAAAAGCCGTAGGCCATGTATATAGATACACCTTCCCCCCTCTCCATCATAATGAAAATCTATATTTCCAATTTTATTATCGACTATGCGGTGTTAAAAATTGGATTAATCCAATTCATAATTATCAACATTTCATCTTTCAAATCTTCTATTATATTTATCTGCAAAAGCCTTTTTTCTCTGAATCCCCGAATGTTTCTAAAAAAGTATAATTGGGTTAAGTTAAAGGCTATTATCATGAATCCAACTATAGCCTCTATGCCCGTAGGGCTATGCAAATAGCAATGATCAAAATGACACTCTGTTTTCAATTGGTGAAATACATTATTTTCAATGTCCCACCTTTTATGAATTATCTTCCATAGAGTTTCAGCACAAATGTTTCTGTTCGTAGTTACAATCCAGACTTCTTTTAACTCTTTCTTATCGCCTTCATGAATCTCCTCTAAAAACCTTATAAATCTTACCTTGCTCTTTTTAGTACTTTCAAATATCTCGACTCCATCAATAGCGGCAACCTTTATTCCATCTATTGTACCGTTTCTAAATACCTTATTTTTAAATA
>NZ_SOAZ01000033.1 GCF_004364155.1 Fonticella tunisiensis
CCTGAGCCAGGATCAAACTCTCAAATTAAAATCCTAGCGTTAGAATTACTCAAGTTACATTCGCTTTCCACTGTTCAATTTTCAAAGGCCAAACTTTATATGTCCCTTAGGACCGATGTCGCTAGATTATATTATCATGTCATTTCTATTATGTCAACTATCCTTTATCCTTTGTTATTGCTACATCACCGAAGCGATTTTTACATAATATCATGTAGTAAAATATCAGCTATATTTATAGTTTATCATTATTTAGAAATATGCACTTTTTTCTTCAAAATTCTCTTTAAATCTAACTATTATATATAGAGATACTCGGGGATGTGTTGATATTAATTCAGCTTGAATATAAGAAACACCAATGGGGGTACCCCATTGGTGTTTTAACTGCACTATTTATTTGAAGCTGCAACCTCTGCCTTTGCTATTTCCTTTTCTCCACAGAGTTCAAGAAGTCTTTCCCATCTTCTGTCGACTTCTGCCTGTATCTTTTCTACTAAATGCTCGTTTCCAGGCTTTAAGAGGTGTTTGAATCTTCCCTGAAGCTTTAACCATTCAGTTATTGGCTTCTTTTCCGCCGGCTTATAGGTCAGTTTATACTTTCCGTTTTCAACCTCATATAAGGGCCACCAGCAAGTTTCAACGGCTGCCTTTATAACATCAAGCTCTGTAGCAGCTTCTATTCTCCATCCCCTTGGGCATGGAGTGAGTACGTTTAAGAAGTTTGCACCCTTTGTATATATTGCCTTTTCAGACTTGTTGTAAAGGTCAAACATATACTTTGTTCCTGGAACTGGAGCAACGGTCTGAGCAACATATGGAAGGTTATGTGCAGCCATTATTTGAGTCAAGTCCTTCCTGAACTGCTGCTTTCCAGGTACAACCTTTCCTGCAGGTGAAGTTGTAGTGTCAGCGCCAAATGGTGTTGCTGATGATCTTTGAATACCTGTATTCATATATGCCCCGTTGTCGTAGCATACATAAACCATGTCATGTCCTCTTTCCATAGCACCTGAAAGTGACTGAAGACCGATGTCGTATGTACCACCGTCCCCACCAAATGCTATGAACTTATATGTTTCATCTATTCTTCCCTTTCTCTTCATTGCATTGTATGCCGCTTCAGCACCGCTTATTGTCGCAGCTGCATTTTCAAAGGCGGAGTGTATCCATGAATCCTTCCATGCAGTATATGGATAAAGGAAACTTGAAACCTCAAGACAACCCGTGGCATTTGCAATAACAGCCTTGTCTCCTTCCTTTAATGCCTTTGTAACCCAGTTTACAACCATTGGAGCACCGCAGCCTGCACACATTCTATGTCCACCAGTCAGCCTGGCTGGCTTCTTTGATAATTCCTTCAAGTTAGGCATAATACCGCACCTCCTATTCTCTTACACCAACATAGTTGTATACTTCATACTTACCAGTTTCAATTGCACTAAAGAGGTCATTATAAACCTTTTCAATCTGATTTGTTGTAACGTCTCTACCACCTAATCCATAGATGTAGCTTACTACAATCTTTCCATCTGCCCTTCCGTACATAGCACTTCTCACTTCAGTAAATACAGGACCACCTGCTGCTGAGAATGAATCGGCCTTGTCCATAACAGCAACGGCCTTTACCTTTGAAAGTGCCTCTGCAAGTTCCTCTGCAGGGAATGGCCTAAATACCCTTATCTTTATAAGGCCAACCTTCTTGCCCTCTGCCCTTAAAGAGTCTACAACAGCCTTCGCAGTACCCGCAGATGAGTTAAGGATAACTATTGCTGCTTCTGCATCTTCCATCCTATATTCTTCAAATAAACCGTATTTTCTTCCTGTAAGCTTTTCAAATTCAGCAGCAACTTCAAGAATTACCCTTTTGGCATTCTTCATTGCCTCTGCCTGCTGTCTCTTGTGTTCAAAGTAGTATGGTGGAAGATCTAGGGGACCCATTGATACTGGCTCTTGTCCAATAAGTGCATATGGAGCAACTCTATTTTCTCCAACAAAGGCCTTAACCTCTTCATCTTCAAGCATTTCAAGGTTTTCAACAGCATGGCTTGTGATAAACCCATCGAAGCAGTCCATAACCGGAAGCTGAACGTCTGGATGTTCTCCTATTTTTACTGCCATTATGAAGTTATCATATGCTTCCTGGGCGTTTTCTCCGTATAATTGAATCCATCCGGAATCCCTGGCACCCATTGTATCTGAGTGATCGTTATGTATATTTATAGGACCTGAAAGGGCTCTGTTAACTGCTGCAAGAGTTATTGGGAGCCTGCTTGATGCAGCAATGTAGAGCATTTCCCACATAAGGGCAAGTCCATTTGCTGATGTTGCAGTCATAACCCTTCCCCCTGCAGCCGCTGCACCTATACATGCGCTCATTGCACTGTGCTCAGATTCAACTGGAACAAACTCCGTTGTAACCTGTCCATTTGCAACAAATTGCGAAAAATACTGTGGAATTTCAGTTGATGGTGTTATAGGAAAAGCTGCAACTACGTCAGGATTTATCTGCCTCATGGCTTGAGCAACCGCTTCGTTACCGCTTAAGCTAACTCTCTTTGCCATTTTTTCTCCTCCCTCCATTATTCTTCCGGTACATAGTCAAGTGCACCAAACTTGCACTGTGCCGTACACACACCGCACCCTTTGCAGTGATCATAATCTATTCCAGTCATCTTGCCATCTTCTACCTTAATTGAGTTGTCAGGACAAACAACCCAGCAGAGAAGGCAGTGCTTACATTTTTCTGTATTCCAAACCGGTCTCATCGATCTCCAATCACCTGTTTTAAAGTCCTCAGCATTGCCTGCATCTTGTATTACCCCACCGGGTGTTAATTCTCTCCACGTCATATCTGGAGTAATATTAACCTTTCTTTCCTTTATCATAGCCCCTTCACCTCCTGGAGAGATCTTACTACTGCTTCCATATTCTTTGGAACAACATGAGGCTTATTTGCAAACTTATGCTTAAATGAAGCTTCAATATCATTTAAAAATACGTCTTCAGGTATTATACCGCTTACCTTAACAACTGCTACAAGCATCGGTGTATTTGGATAATATGCACCAATAGTTTCCTCAGAAATCTTCCTTGCGTCTATTGTATATACTCTTCCTTCGAAATTAAGCTCTTTCTTTACTGTTTCTGGATCCTTTGAAGTGTTTATTATTATTGCTCCATCCTTTTTGAGACCTGATGTAACGGGAACTGTTTTTAAGAGAGTTTCATCGACAACAACTACATAATCTGGTTCATAGATGTTACTATGGATTGTTAATTTCTCATCACTAATTCTGTTATAAGCAGTTATTGGAGCGCCCATTCTTTCCGGGCCGTATTCAGGAAAGCCTTGAATGTACTTTCCAGTGTTAAAAGCAACTTCTGCAAGAAGAAGCGATGCAGTCTTTGCACCCTGGCCCCCTCGGCCATGCCAGCGGATTTCAACAAGCTTTGCCATTAGGTTTTCCTCCCTTCACCCTTTAAATATACTATTGTATAACAGCCGTTTTATAGTATCATTATATTGTGATACAGATTATCCATAAAAGGCTGTAACAGCTGATAAAGATTATCATTATACTGATTATATCATTATAACAGCCTACTAAAATAAATTGTAACAGAGGGTAATATGGGTGTCAACCTTTGGAAGTTAAAGTGTATTTATATTCATTAAAATCAAAAAAATTAAGCCTGATTAACAGGCTATAAGGGATATATTAGGTATTTTATCATTAGTATAAGAATTAAGCCTGGAAGTTCCAACACCCCCACAGCAAACGCGGTAATGGGGTTAAGGGGTATAGTAAAATTAGAAACCTTTTCTGCAAAAAAATTAATTATGTATATAAAGAGACCTCCAATTAAAAACTTAATTGGAATTTTTATAATAAGGGAACCCTTTTTAAGGGCAATCGATATAATTGATAAAACGATAATGATGAATAAAAATATGTAAACTTGAGTATTAGAAAGAATTTCAGACATATATAATCCCCCATAAAAATTTATCATTAAATATTTATGCAGGGATTTTAAAAATTAGATTACATATTTGTAGATTTTAATATTTCATTATCATATTTTGCTTTTTTTAAAAGGTATGATAGCCTCAAAATAGCTGCCTTTTCTCTATATATAGCATAATCTAAAAGTTCAGGATCGTTTACGGAATTAAAATACATCCTTATACTCTCAAGCTCATCGACTGCATTCCTTATTTCATTTACTATTAGCTCCCTCTCCTCGCCTGTCTCTGACGCCTTTAAATTCCGCATGTTTTTAAGTATACTTCCTAAAAGCCATGCAGTTGAAACCTGTTTATCCTTATCCATAACAATCAACCCCTCCAAGTTTTTCATTGATATTATTTCCATATGGAGGGTTTTTTATTCAATGTTTCCATATTAATTTCCAATTGGCAATACCGATGCTAAAATGAACCCCTTAAAATAAACACGGATAAAAACATCTGAAGTTTACTTTAAGGGGTGTTTTCATGCCGAAAAAGAGCATAAACGATTCAAAAATATTATTTTTTCATTCCAGTATAAATCAAAATTGCGTCTCTAAAAAAGGCTGCTGTACCTGGCTGGTCCTTATCGTAGTAGGCTGTAAACCTTTCATCATCAGCATACATTTGGGCAAGGCCCGCGTGGGCTTCCCTGGTGTAGCTGTCCCAATAAAAGCTCAGCCACTGTCTGTGCAAATCTGCCGCTCTTTGTGCAAGTTCACCTGCCGGGTCCCCGGTTTTAAAGGCTTCAGTCAGGGTTACCCTTATTTCCTCTGCGAGGCTTGTTGCCCTGTCATATTCCTCCTGAGTCATGTTCATAAGCTTTGCATTTGATTTTTCAACTGTTTCCTTTCCATACTTTTCTCTGATTTCCTTACCATACCTTCTCTCGTTGTCTTCAATCATCCTTTTCTTAAAACCTTCAAACCTTTCCTTATCGCTCATTTCAATTCTCCCTTCCTTTAAGGCTATAGTTTTATCCACGTTAGCTATTAACAAGTCCAGCTGTCTTCTTTTCTCAAGGAGTTTTTCACGATGCTCTCTAAGTGCCCTGACTTCATCAAAGGATGGCGAGGTTACAATCTCCTTTATTCTATCAAGGCTTACACCCAATTCCCTGTAAAAGAGTATTTGCTGCAGCCTGTCAACCTCCGCTTCACTATAAATACGGTATCCCGATGAATTGACTCTTGCCGGCTTGAGAAGCCCTATTTCATCATAATACCTGAGGGTCCTCGTGCTGACCCCCGCAAGCCTTGCAAGCCTCTGCACCGTATATTCCATTCCCTCACCTCCCCACAATAACAGGTTACACCTTTACGCAGCGTCAATGTCAACAGGATTTTAACAACTTTTTTCCTATGAAATTGTGTGCATAACTCCCTTTGCATACAATAAACGGAAAGCCTTTATCGGTGACTTTCCGTTTATTTGCTTTTATTAATTCCATTATTATATCGATTATCCTTTTTTCCTTGCCATGAAGAAACCTTCAATCAATACCTCTATTCCAGTGGCAACTATGAATACTATCCATGAATACCTCCATCCAACAGTGAAGCCAATTAGGAAGAAGGCCGCAAAGGAGAATATCCATAACGCTCCGGATATATTTCCTCTTATCATCATTGCTTTAGGATCGCTGTAGTATTCAAGCCATTGTTTTTGCCATACATCGTTCATCTTTGTTCTGTTCTTCTCTGTCAATCCAAGGTATATGAAAATTACTGCTGAAGGTATAACGAAGGGCATAAAGGAAGCTACAACTTCAAAGAGTTTCCTTCCTGAAAAATATACAAAACCTGTTGAAAATATTCCAAAAAGGAGTATAGCGGTAGCTAAACAATATAATAATGCCCTTCCTGGCCTCATGCCATAGCTGTGTTTTGTTTCCTGGGTTAGTCCAAAGTACATAAATATCAATACCGATACTATTAAAAATGGCATTAATGTTCCTGTTGTGGCCATTAAATCCTTATTTCTCAGATAAACAATTCCTGTAGTCATAATTCCAAATAATAAAATTGCAGATGCGGTTATATATGCTATTAAATGTTTTTTATCAAGGGCTTCAGCTTCAAACATGTTCTGCTGGAGCTTTTCCTGGGATGCCTTCTTTAAATTTTCAACCAATTCATCCATATCCCCCAAACTTGAAACAGCCTTTTTAAACGCCTCTTCTTCGCTATTGCCGCTTGCAATCAGATCATTTATCCTTTCCAGTAGGTTGGCACTTATCTCCTCCTTAAGCTCTCGAAGTTGCTTTGTTTCATATATCTCTGAAAATAAATTGTCCACATATTTTTTAATTCTATCCTTCACTTCAATCTTCCCCTTCTATAATAATTTATCTATTATTTTTTTTGTAAACTCCCAATCCTGCTTATTGAGATTATATACCCTTTCGCCTAATGGAGTTATTTTATAATATTTTCTCCTTCCACCCTGGGTTTCATCTCCCCAGTAGGAGGTTATGCTTCCCTCCTGCTCGAGCCTTCTAAAACTCGAATAAAGTGTAGCTTCCTTTAGCTCATATAATCCCTCGCTTTTCTCAATTATCTTCTTGTATATCTCATACCCATAACTGTCACCATCCATCAATATTCTAAGCACTATGGTGTCGGTATGTCCTCTAAGCAAGTCCGATGAAATTTTTCCACCCAATCAATTTACCTCCTTATAAAATTCTCATAGTTTTATTATGATTAATCATTTATTTCCTAAGCACAAGTATAATATACATCAAATTACTATGTCTGTCAATATACTTTTATAGATATAATTATATGACAGTAAAAATAACGAAGTTGCAATCGGTAACAAACAAGAAGTGCACAGTAAGCTGTGCTGAAATTGCAAAAGGAAGTTGACAGGTATCTTTTCGAAACCCACGCCAAGGATATTGAACAAAGGGGCTTTAGGGTAACCCATACAGCCCCGGTTGATGGCTACGTTTTTTGCAGGATACAAGAGGAAGACCATAAAATAAAAGGCTACAGGCGAAATGTGTTCGCCTGTAGCCTTAAATAATTTTCAATATCAGCCACTTAATCTTAATGCTGTTATTAATCAATGTCTTTTTTACTAATCCATCGAATTAATGCAAACCCTGATGCAAATGCAAATATGGAAGATAGAATGCTAAATCCCTGTGGAATTCCCGGGAATACAGGAATCAAGGAACCTGTTACAAAGCCTGTAATCAACATATAGGTTTTACCAGGATACCTTCGCAGCACCCTCTCTATAGTTCTTGTTGTAGCTAAGGTTCCTATGAGAACTCCAAGCCCTATTGGTATTAGAAAGGCTATATTTCTATCATTAATAGCCTTCAAGGTAAAATCGTATAGCCCCAAGGCCAGGAGCATAAAGGAAGCGCTTATACCTGGTAAAATTAGTGCCACTGCAATTATTACACCTGCAATTAAAAGAAGGATTATGCTCAAAAAGCCAGTGGAAGTTACAAGGGCTGCAGTAGCTGGTTCTGCTGACATTGCCAGTACAATTATAAAGCCGGCCAGCAAGTATAAAAAATCCCATTTTCCCCTTTTGCCTTCTGCTGATTTCCTAAAGAGAACTGGCAGTCCACCGCATATAACTCCTATAAATAAAAACCTCATGGCAAAGGGAAAGTTGTTTAAAGCTGTTTCTAACAGCTTGCTAAATAGCAATATTCCAGCAAGACCACCTAAGCCAACCTGAAACAATAGGCTGGTGTGCTTTTTCCAATCCTCAAAAAAACTTCCTATGGAATGTATCAAATCATCGTAAATCCCAAGTATCACTGCCATTGTACCCCCGCTGACACCCGGAATCATTGTAGCTACCCCTACTGCCAAACCCTTCAAAATATTCCTAAGGTATTTCATCCTATCACCTTTTCCAAATATATTATTTTGCCCAGGCACAAATCTGCCTATTGTAGATTGCTCTAGCACATATAATATGTAAACTGAAGCACAGGATAAATCAAAGCTGTAAATATGAAGTATCCTGGGGTTTCAACTATTTTCATCACTTCATCATTAGTACTCCCATCTTCTTTAGGAATATGAATTCATGCCTGTCATTTTGTATCTCATTAAAATTTTAAAATACAACATACTGCTTGTAAAGATAAAGAATAGTTCGATGTAAAGTAGTATTCTCCGTCCCTAATCGTAATAATTCTCTGGCAAAAGCTAACCGGATAGGTTTACGTGATTAAGGAAAATTTAACAGGTTGATTTTATGAAAAATGTACTATATTAAGCAAAAACTTAATATAAAAAAATAGGGGGATTTCTGCACTTTTTACGATTTAAACCCCTTCAAATCAATATCTGATAATCCTAAATTGTTGCTTTTAGCAACCAATTTAGAGTTATACATCTAAACCAAGCATATAAAAGGGGGGAACAGTGTGAAAAAGTTACTATCAATTTTAATCATCCTTGCAACGTTTTTAACTTCCTGCAGTGGTGGGGATAAAAACATTAACAAGGTTCAAGAGTATTCAACTCTTTATTCCGGAGAAGTAACGACCCTTAACTATTTAATTACATCAAGTGAAAACGAGTTTGCCGCTGCTGCCAATCTTGTAGACGGCCTGGTTGAGCATGACAATTACGGCGTTGTAAAGCCTTCCCTGGCAACCGACTGGAGTGTATCAAGTGACGGGCTGGTTTGGACCTTTAACCTTCGAAAGGGTGTCAAATGGGTGACCTATGAAGGTAAGGAATATGCCGAAGTGGAGGCCCAGGATTTTGTAGACGCTATGAAATATGTTCTCGACAGCAAAAACAATTCCAGCACCGCAAACATTGCCTATAGCGTTTTAAAGAATGCCGAAAAATTCTATAAAGGTGAAATTACTGATTTCACACAGGTAGGAATAAAGGCCAAGGATAAATATGTCCTTGAATACACCCTGGAAAAACCAACTCCCTACTTCCTCTCAATGCTTACCTATGTGTGTTTCTTCCCAGTCAATGGAAAATTCTTAGCTGAAGTCGGAGATAAGTTCGGTACAGATAATACAAACCTTCTGTATAGCGGAGCCTATATATTAACAACCTTTGAGCCACAAAATACCAGGATTTTCGAGGCTAATCCCAAGTATTGGGATAAGGACAATGTACACATAAAAAAATTAACCTATACCTTTAACAAAGAGGCCAGTACATTGTCACCTGAGCTGTTCCTTCGTGGAGAAATTACAGATGCCTTAATCCCAACGGCTTCTATCGATGAATGGATGAAGGATCCAAACAAAAAGGACAAGGTCCGTCCAGCATCAACCTCCTTCTACACCTTCTTCTACGCCTTTAACTTCAATCCAAAGTTCGATGCACAATATGAGCCCGATAACTGGAAAGCTGCAGTTAACAATCTAAGTTTCCGCAAATCTCTGTTCCATGCCCTTGACAGAAAGGCTGCAATGATGACCTCGGAGCCCTATGAGCCCGAAAGAAGACTCTCAAATAC
The DNA here is from genome assembly GCF_004364155.1 of Fonticella tunisiensis. GTDB lineage: Bacteria > Bacillota > Clostridia > Clostridiales > Caloramatoraceae > Fonticella > Fonticella tunisiensis. The sequence continues at coordinate 9,482 of NZ_SOAZ01000033.1, forward strand.
AATAACCCCTAAAAACTTCGTTGACTTTGAGGGTACGGACTATGTAAAGCTGGGTGAATTGGCTAAAATTTCTGGAAACGATACCTTCTCTCCTGAAAAGGCCCTTGAATATAAGGCAAAGGCCCTTGAGGAGCTAAGTGGTAAGGTTAAATTCCCTGTCCAAATACCAATGCCCTATAATACAGGTTCCAGCGACTGGACTAATCGTGCCCAGGTAGTTGAACAGCAAATGGAAAAGCTTTTAGGAACAGATTACATTAATATAATCCCTCTTCCCTATCCAGCTACAGGATTCCTAAACGCTACAAGGCGTGCAGGCAACTATGCAATGATGGAGTGTAACTGGGGGCCTGACTACGCTGACCCTGAAACATACACCGATCCTTTCACGCCTGACAGCAACTACAACTGGCCTCATCTTGCCACCGGTTATGCTGAAAGCAACGGCAAAAATAAATACGAAAACATGGTAAATGCCGCCAAGTCAGAACTTCTCGACCTTAAAAAGCGCTATACCCTATTTGCTAATGCAGAGGCCTTCTTAATAAATGAAGCCTTCGTTATACCCTACGCCATTGGCGGCGGCGGCTTTATAGCATCTTACCTTGATCCGTTTACTGCACCCTACTCTCCCTTTGGTGTATCGGGATATAAATTCAAGGGGCAGATAATTTTAAATAAGCCATTGAACACCGAAGAGTATAAAAAAGGCTTTGCTGAATGGGAAAAGAAGCGTTCTGAGGCATTGAAGGCGGCTGAAAAGAAGTAAGTAACGCTGTGCAGAAAGTTCCCGATTGCTAACTTATGGAAAAATTATAATAGTAGGGCTGCCGCCTGCCGCAGCCCTCTAAATTTAGTTTTCTGCATGCGTAATTAAATAAATTAACTCGTTGTGCTAGATAAATTTACAGAAAGGCGCTGCGATAAAAAATATATTTCATTCACCAGCACGCTTATCAAAGAAGTTCTAAGGCTCGGGATTTGAAAATGTGAATTTCATATATTTTTTATCTCCGCTAAGCCCTTGAACTAGCACAACAGGTTAAATTAGAAGGGGAGGGTGGTATGCTTAAGTATTCATTAAAAAGGCTTGGGCAATCTGTCATTACACTATTTATAGTAATAACCATAGTGTTTCTTTTAATGCGTTTAATGCCTGAAGAAGGATATTTTGGCCAGGGCTACGAGAAGCTTGATCCCATTCAGAGGGAAACAATTCTAAAAAATCTTGGACTTAGAGATCCCATATATGTTCAGCTTGGAAGGTTCTATAGGGATCTTATAAGGGGAAACCTTGGCGTTTCAATTGTCTACAGGCCAAGAGTTCCCGTGGCTGAAATTTTAAAGGCTAAAATTCCCTACTCACTATATTTTGGCCTGGGAGCCATAACCCTTTCACTTCTAGCGGGTATTTCCCTTGGAATATTAATGGCTAGAAGTAAGGGGAAATTTTGGGATAGAATTGGTACCGGCTACGTTGTATTCATCAACGCGGTGCCTGCCGCAGTCTATTATCTGTTTTTGCAATTATACGTTACAAACATATTAAAACTCCCTATTTTATTTAAGGAGAACAATCCCGTAAGCTGGATTCTCCCCCTTGTGTCGATGTCCCTTGGCAGCACAGCCAGCTACGCCATGTGGATGCGCCGTTATATGGTTGACGAGCTAAACAAGGATTACATACTTCTCGCAAGGGCTAAGGGTCTTTCCAACAAAACTATTATGGTTCGGCACGTTTTTCGTAATGCCTTTGTCCCTATGGCCCAGTACCTTCCTATGTCCATCCTGCTTGTCATCGCCGGCTCCATTTATATTGAATCCCTGTACTCAATACCCGGCATGGGTGGTTTATTAGTTGATGCCATCCAAAGACAGGATAATCCCCTGGTACAGGCCCTGGTGCTTATCTATTCCTCCTTGAGTATCGCCGGCCTCTTCATTGGTGATATACTGATGGCAATATTTGATCCGCGAATAAAGCTGGAGAATCATGGAGGTGCAAGATGATTAAAACTAAGCTTGATAAAATGCTAAATAACATTGACGAGTCACTTTTTAGCTTTGCTGAATATGATGATAGTGCCGCCGAGAAAACAGGATACTCAAACTACTCCTACTGGCAGTCCACCTGGCAGGCTTTCTTAAAAAACAGGATTGCGGCATTCCTTCTCATATTAATGCTGTTACTCGTGACCTTTACTATAGTACAACCCTATCTGCCTAATCAGAAATCCCCTATAAAGATTTATACCGATGAGAAAACAGGAATACAGCTTAGAAACCATCCTCCTGATGGAGAATTCTGGTTTGGCACAAATTCCATAGGTCAGGACCTATGGTCCCGTATATGGAGCGGTACAAGAACATCACTGTTTATTGGAGTCATGGTTGGGGTAGTTGAGGCCTTTATTGGCATATTTGTGGGTGCCCTCTGGGGCTACGTAAGGAAACTTGACAGGATTATTACTGAAATTTATAACGTATTTGATAATATACCTACCACTATCGTTCTTGTGCTTTTAACATATATTCTCCGTCCCAGCCTCTCTACACTTATTTTTGCCATGTGTGCTACGGGATGGCTTAAAATGGCCCGTTTAATAAGAAATCAAATCATAATAATTCGTGACAGGGAGTACAACCTTGCCTCCCGCTGCCTTGGAACGCCTACCGGACGAATTATTATAAGGAACCTGCTTCCATACCTTGTATCTATAATCATGCTTAAAATGGCCCTTGCAATTCCCGAGGCAATCGGTTCAGAGGTCTTTCTAACCTATATTGGACTTGGACTTCCCCTTGATACCCCCTCCCTCGGCAACCTCATCAATGAAGGAAGGGTCATCATGATGGTTCCTTCCCTGCGCTATCAGCTAATTTTCCCTGCGGCAGTGCTTTCTGTAATAACTATTTCCTTCTACGTAATGGGAAATGTCTTCTCCGATGCAGCAGACCCCAAAAACCACGTCTAGGAGGTTAGAAAATGCATAGTATATCAAGAGAAATGGAAGAAAAATATATAAATCAGCACCCCATTTTGTCTGCAAAGGACGTTGTCATTAAATTTAACCTGCGAGGACATACATTAACCGCCATAAGGGAGGCCTCCCTGGACCTTTATGAAGGGGAGAGCCTTGCAATAGTTGGAGAATCCGGTTCAGGAAAGTCTGTTTTTGTAAAGTCCTTTATGGGCCTTCTGGATAAAAACGGATGGGTTGACTCAGGCACCATAAACTACAAGGGGTATGATCTTGGTAAATTCAAGACCGAAAAGGAGTGGCTCAGGATTCGAGGCAAGGAGATTGCCATGGTGTTTCAGGATCCCATGACGGCACTTAATCCCTTGAAAACAATAGGAAAGCAAATCCTGGAGGCCGTGGAGCTTCATCAGGGCCTCCGGGGGCAGGAAGCCAAAAATACTGTCCTTGAGATATTAAGGGATGTTGGCATTTCAAACCCAATGGTCCGGTATAATCAGTATCCTCACGAATTTTCAGGCGGAATGAGGCAAAGGGTTGTTATTGCCATTTCCATCGCATGCAGTCCACGCATTCTAATATGCGATGAGCCCACCACTGCCCTTGACGTAACTATACAGGCTCAAATCATACAACTTTTAAAAAATTTGCAGAAAAAATACAAATTGACCATAATATACATAACCCACGATCTAGGAGTTGTGGCAAAGGTCGCAGACAGGATTGGAGTAATGTATGCCGGGGATATAGTTGAAATTGGAACCTCTGAAGAGGTATTCTACAATCCCCAGCATCCATATACCTGGGCCCTCCTATCCTCCCTCCCACAGCTAGGGATTAAGGGGGAGCCCCTGTACTCCATTAAGGGTACCCCTCCAAATCTGTTTAATGAAATCAGGGGGGACGCCTTTGCCCCGCGAAATCCAAGGGCTCTTAAAATTGATTTTGAACTTAGGCCTCCTTATTTTTCAGTGAGCCCTACCCACAGGGCCAAAACATGGCTCCTTGACCCCAGAGCCCCAAAGGTTGAGCCGCCTGAGGCTATAAAAAAACTTCGTGAACAATGGGGGAGTGAATGCTGTGGTAAGTAAATCCAGGGAAGTTTTATTGGAAGTTAAAAATTTGCGTGTGGAATTTGGCGAGGGTAAAAAGAAGAAATTTACTGCAGTTGATGACGTAAGCTTTAATATATACAGAGGTGAAACTTTCGGACTGGTTGGTGAATCGGGCTCTGGAAAAACCAGCATAGGAAGGGCTATAGTGCGTATTAACAAAGCAGCAGACGGGCAAATTTTGTTCAAGGGTGAAATAATAAGCGGAAATATTCCAAAACAGCTTGACAGAGAAATTACACGAAAAATTCAAATGATATTTCAAGATCCCATGGCCTCCTTGAATGAAAGAGCCAAGGTTGACTATATAGTATCCGAGGGTTTATACAACCTCAAAAACTATAAAAACGAAGAGGAGAGAAGGGCAAAGGTTGAACAGGCCCTTAGGGATGTTGGCCTGCTGCCTGAATTTGCCAGTCGCTTCCCACATGAATTTTCCGGAGGTCAGCGTCAGAGAATCGGAATTGCAAGGGTGCTTGTTATGGAGCCTGAACTTATAATTGCAGACGAGCCCATCTCGGCACTTGATGTCTCCATTCGCGCCCAGGTTCTGAATTTACTATCGGATCTACAAAAGAAAAAGGGACTGACCTATCTTTTTATCGCCCATGACCTTGCTGTAGTCCGCTTTATAACAGATCGAACTGCAGTAATCCATAAGGGCAAAATCGTTGAGCTTGCAGAGACTGAAAGGCTCTTTGAAAACCCTCTGCATCCCTATACAAGGGCCCTGCTCTCCGCTATTCCCATTCCAAATCCAAGGCTTGAGAGGAATAGAAAAATAGAAATATATGACCCTGCTTGCCACGACTATTCTAAAAATCCCCCCTTCTGGGTTGAAATAGAGCCTGAGCACTTTGTTCTTGCCAACGAAAAGGAGCTTGAAGAATATCGCAAAAAAGTTCCAGGACATGGAATTTGAAGAATATGAATTTCATATATTTTTATCGCAGCGCCTGCCTGTAGATATTCCAATGGACTTTTCAGAGTATCACAACGAATTAAATTATCTCCATTTGACCGAAGGGAGTTTTATAGTTGAGAGAAGTAAGGGAAAATAAAAGAATAATGAGAAACACATGGGCGGAAATAAACCTTGATAACATTGTCCACAACCTTAAAGCAGCCAGGGAGATTGTCTCACCGAATACGAAAATAGCCGCAGTTCTGAAGGCTAATGCCTATGGGCATGGTGCAGTTCATACAGCAAGGGTTCTAATTGAAAACCACATAGACATGTTATGCGTTGCCTGCACCTCAGAGGCCCTTGAGCTGAGAAGGCATTTCTCCAAAATCCCAATTTTAGTCATGGGCTATACGCCTGATGAGCATTTGGAAATATCGGTGGAAAAGGATATAACTCTTACGATATTCAGTCTTGAGCAGGCGGAAAAAGTCTCCTCCCTGGCCAATGGCTTTAATAAGACCGCAAAACTTCATATAAAGGTGGACACGGGCTTTAACAGGCTCGGAATAAAGCCCGGGAAGGATACTGCCGATATAATATCTAAAATTTATAACCTTAAAAACATTGAAGTGGAAGGCATTTTCACCCATCTTGCCCTCAGGAATCCTCAAAGCGATGAAAGGCAGTTTGAGCTTTTTTGGGATTTAGTAAGTAAACTCGAGGAGAATGGAATAAAAATTCCTATAAAACATGTTTGCGACAGCATCGCAATGGTTCGATACCCCAAATACCACCTTGATATGGTAAGGCCCGGGGCATTTATATATGGGTGTTATCCTAAGGATGTTGATAAGGGCAAGTTAGGCTTGAAAAACACCCTAACCTTCAAAACCAGGCTTTCCAGGGTTCAGGAAATAGGAGCAGGCGAAGGAGTTGGATACGATGAATCCTTCGTTGTTAAAGATAAATGTGTTGTCGGTACCCTTCCTGTGGGGTATGCCGACGGTTATATGAGATGTCTTTCGGGAAAGGCTGAGGTAGGCATCAGGGGAAAAAGGGCAAGGGTCATGGGCCTTATTTGCATGGACCAGTGTATGATTGACCTCACGGACATCCCTGAAGCAAGGCCCGGAGACGAAGTTGTATTAATGGGCGAAGGGCCGGAGATTACCATATCGAACATGGAAGTGTCGCTATGGGCTGGAACCAACAGAAACGAAGTCCTAAGCGCCATCAGCAGAAGAGTTCCAAGGGTGTATATAAAGGATGGCAAAATTATAGATGTTGTGGATTATATATTGGATTGAAAAAATTTTATTTTATGGAGGGATTAACTATGAAATTATATATCAGCGCAGACATGGAGGGAATTACAGGTGTCGTGGACTGGGATGAGACGGAACATGGGAAAGAGGGAAACGTTCATTTTCGAAATCAGATGACAAGGGAGGTTGCAGCTGCCTGCGAAGCTGCTGTGGAGGCTGGATTTGAAGAAATACTTGTAAAGGACGCCCACGGCCCCGCAAGAAATATAGATCCATCAATGCTTCCTGAGGAAGTTAAAATACTGAGGGGCTGGACAAGGGATCCCTGCATAATGATGGGTGGTCTTGATGGCAGCTATGATGGTGTTTTGTTCATAGGCTACCACTCCCCCGCCGGCTCTAACGGAAATCCGCTTGCCCATACTATGAATGGCTCTAATGAATATGTAAAAATAAATGGTGAGTATGCAAGCGAATTTCTTATTAATGCATATACTGCAGCCATGTTTAAGGTTCCTGTACTGTTCCTAAGTGGCGACAAAATGCTTTGTGAAAGTGTATTAAAGCTAAATGAAAATATAAAGACCCTGCCGGTAAGTGAAGGTATTGGAAATGCCTCAATATCAATTCATCCTGATCTGGCGGTTAAAAAAATTAAGGAAAAGGTTCTTGAGGCATTGAAGGATGACCATTCAAAGTATCTTATAAAACTTCCTGAAAAATTCCACGTGGAGATCTCCTTTAAAAAGCATTTTCTTGCCTACAGGGGAGGCTTCTATCCCGGAGCAAAACAGACAGGTGCGAAAACGGTGGAATATGAGTCATCAGATTATATGGATGTTTTAAGGTTTTTATTTTTTGTTTTGTAATCCTGCCTTTATTAAAACTTGAAAGGGAGGGCTGTGCGATGAAAAAGCCAAAGGCATTGAAGTTTGGGGACACCATCGGCCTTGTGGCCCCCTCAAGCCCCACAAGAGATCCTGAAAACGTGGATTTGTCCGTAAAAAAGCTTAAGGAGATGGGCTTTAAGGTCAAGGTTGGAGAGAGCTGTTATGAAAGTTACGGCTATTTGGCAGGCAGAGATGAGGTTAGGGCAAGGGACATAAACGCTATGTTTGCAGATAAAAATGTCGACGGAATCCTTTGTTTAAGGGGAGGTTACGGTACCCCGAGAATAGTTGACAAGCTTGACTATGATGTTATTAAAGAGAACCCAAAGGTTTTTATTGGCTACAGCGATATCACAGCCATTCACATAGCACTTAATCAAAAATGCAAACTTGTAACCTTTCATGGTCCTATGGCCTCATCGGATATGATAGGCGATTTTGATGATTTCACAAGGGAAAGCTTAATGAAGGCCATTACACTAAAGGAGCCCCTTGGAAAGCTGGACAATCCAGAGGGAATAGCCATAAAATGCCTCTTCCCAGGAAGGGCCTGTGGGCCCATAACCGGCGGCAATCTGTCCCTAATAGCCTCAACAATTGGAACAAAATACGAAATAGATACCAGGGGAAAGCTTCTCCTAATTGAGGAAATCGATGAGGAGCCCTATCGCATTGACAGGATGCTGACCCAACTAAGGCTTGCGGGAAAATTCGATGACTGCAGGGGCCTAATAATAGGCGACTTTAAGAATTGTGTTCCAAGGACTTCAAATCCAAGCCTTACACTAATGGAAATATTCGAGGACATCATCCCGTCCAGGAAACCGGCAATTTATAACTTCATGGCGGGACACTGCAAGCCTAAAATAACAGTTCCCCTTGGAGTGGAGGCGGAACTTGATGCAACAGCCTGCACTTTAACGCTAAAGGAGAGTGCGGTAATTAAGAAAAGGTGCCAGCCACCGGAGAATTGAATTTTTAAATGGCCGGCACCTTCCATGCCTACTAAACTCCTTGGCATATTTTCTTTGATTCCTTGCTATGAGGTAAATCAACAGGTAGACCAATAGTTGGCTAATTTCTTGGTGAAAGGTGAAATAAAATATCAGACGAACAGATAATAGCATAACAAAAGCCCTGTAAACAGAGCTTCTATATTTCAACATTCTTTATATGGCAATTTCGTCAATAATCCCACTATAACCAAGTACTAAATTGTTTTTTTCCTTTTTAGCCTTGGTAGAGGCAAGGCTTGCAAGGTTTATCAGGTTTGTAACTATTTTATACATATTCCCATTCCTTGGTTTACTCCTTCTTCCCCCTGCAATTCCTGCTGAAATGTTAATATTTATATTCCCATAAAATTCATGTTGTTTCACCTTGTTCAATATACTTTGTGCTAATGCTTTACAATTTTCCGCACATTCTTTAGTCAAAAGAACAAATTCGTCACCACCATACCTGCAAAGGTATGTCCCTTCTGGTGCATTATCCCTGAGGATTTGAGCAGTTTCCTTTAAAATCTTATCTCCCACTGTATGCCCGAACTCTTTATCTATATACCCAAAATTGTTAACATCAAAGAATATTATTGATATTTCACTGCCTTGTCCCAAAAATTTAAGGGAATTGTATATAATGTATTCGCTTTTGTACAAACCAGTCAGCAGATCAATATGTTTGCCGATTTCAATATCAATTACATTTTTTGTGATAGTCCCAATCGTTTTATCCCCCTGTGTTACAAGGAGTATATCTGCTTCTTCATCTTCTAATAACTCTTTTGCTTTCCAGACAGATTCATCAGCTCCAATGTATTGAAAACTTCCAGACATGGCATCCAGCACAATCCTGTTAGGATGGGATTTTATCAAATCCCCCCTTGTTAAAACGCCAATGATTTTACCATTATCAGTTACAGGGAAACAGTCCTTGTTTGTTTTTTGTGCAATGTCCTGCACATATCTCATTCCACAAAGGGCATCAACTGTAATATAATCTTTAATCATTATTTCGGAAACTTTCCTCATCATAAGTCTATTGATTTGCTAACTTGAATCACAATATTAACCTGGGCTTTAACTATTGTTGACTCGTTAGCAACCTTGCCCCCCTCCTCCAATAATAAATCAATTAACTTTTCCTGTGGAAGTATATTGAAAAGAGCCTTCCTTATTACTATAGCCTCTATAGCAGGATGATCTATCTTTATTATTTCATATTGATCTGGAGATAGTATATCAACCATGCGTCTTGCCGCTTCTGGTCCGATTGGTGCCCTTCTGCCAACAAGAAGAACATCCTGCATTGGAGGAATTTCAAATTCCGATATGCGCATGGTTATTTCAGCTTTTTTGGAACTTTCTATACCTTTCGACACCATCTCACCTTCTTTCGTTTCATTTAATGAATATTTTATCATTTTATTAATAATTTTACTATTTTCAATACAAAAAAGATATATAAATACAATACATTTCCCATCAATACTATTTATAAGAACCATTCCAGAACCATAGAAAATATTTTTATGATTTTTCCATTTATCTTTTCTCTTAATTCATTTATTCAGACATGCTGTTACAAGGAATATTTTCCCTTTCCTACTTTCTATTTTGAAAAAACAGTCATTTTCAATGTATGCCTTCATTACAATACATTGTTCGGAGGACATATTCCATTCCCAAAAAACTGTAACAGCGTTCCTCCTTCAGAGCATAAGTCTCGCCTTGTATTGTGGTAAAGCTGACTTTTTTATTGGGTCCACCACACTTACAACGTATAAGTTTTTGAATTTGGCTAAATTATTAATTACCTCCCCTAATTTTTCTCTAACCAACTTAACCACTCTGAATAAATACATTGCATTATATTTTCGACAAAATAATAACACATTTTATAACATATTAGAGCTCTAAAGACCGTATAAAAGCTATAATACCCTCTGGCGGCATCGGCTTGCTGATGTAATAACCCTGGATTTTATCACAACCCATATACTTTAGCTTTTCAAATTGTCTTTTGGTTTCAACCCCTTCCGCTGTTACTTTATACCCCAATTTTTTTGCTGCATGGATAACTGATTCTACAATAGCTTCAGCCTTTTCATCATGCAATAGCTTATCTGTAAAGCTTTTATCGATTTTTATTTCCGAAATTGGAAATAGGATCATATTTTTTATTGATGAAAAGCCCACCCCAAAGTCATCAAGAGAAATATCCAAGCCTGTTTTCAGCATCCTGCCAAGAAATTTAACAATCCCTCCTTCATCCGTCAATATCTGTGTTTCGGTAATTTCAAACTTGATTTTCCTATAATCAATATCAAATTTTCTCACTAATTCCTTGAAACTTGAGATAAAACCTCTGTTTAACAATTGAACAGGTGATATATTTATTGCAACCTTTATTTCTATCCCTTCTTTTTCCCATAGCTTTAATTGCTTGAAAACACTCTCCATCACGAAATAACTGATTCCGCTTATCAGACCATTTTCTTCGGCTACAGGTACAAATTCAGCAGGAGAAACACTGCCGAGAGTCCTGCTTTCCCATCTCAAAAGTGCTTCTGCCTCCGTTACTTTCCCCATGCTTATATTAAAAATTGGCTGATAATGGACAGAAAACTCCTTCTCATTCATACTCTTTCTCATTTCAGAAGTCAAAAGAAGTTTCCTCTTAATCTCGTCATCCATAGGCTTATCGTAAAAAGCCAATTGGCTTTTTCCATTTCTTTTTGCCTTAAATAAGGCAATATCTGCCTTCCTTATCATATTCTCCGCTGGTTCATTCCTTTTTTCTGGAATATATGCGCCGATACTTATAGTTAATAACACTTCTTGTCCTTCAACGTAAAATGCCATTGTTTCAAGTTTCTTAATAATCTGCCTAGCCATACTTATAATTTCACTCTCTGTACAGCGGTTTATTACTGCAACAAACTTATCTCCGCCAAACACGAATACTTTCCCGAAACTTCCAACTTCATCCTCCAACCAGATGCTTATATACTTTAACAGGCAATCCCCAAATTTATACCCGTAACAATCATTGATATACTTAAAATTATCCACATCTATAAATAAAATCGCCGAGACGTTTTCTTCAGCTATATATTTATATAAATATGCTCTGCCTGGCGTTTCTGGTAGATAGTCAATGCAATCCTGCTTTTTTACAACATCTGTATTTACAAGTTCCATGATATTTACCTTTCCTTTCTAAGCTGCACCTATACATTAAATCTTATGGCTACATCTTTCAAGTTCGAAACGATATTGCTCAAGTTTTCTTCCGCAACCACTGCAAACCCCTCGACCATTTCACCTGCATGAGCAGCTTCTATGGCAGTATTCAACGCAGGAAGGTTGATCTGCTCTGAAATACCTGCTATCAATTCAGTAACACTGCCTATCTCAGGATATCAATATTTTTTTGACATTTAGTGCCAGGTCGCCCAAAGCAGAGGCTTGGATTCGGAAGTATTTATTCATTGTAAAGATCTTTCATGTCCTGGTTATAAAAAGCATGTTTTTCAATGCTATAAAAGTAATAACTCCAAATAGTAAAATAGTAATTACTGTAACCGTAATAAATAAAGTAGATATTTTACACTCTTGAGAAATAATTTTGTTTTTAAAAATTTTAAAAACATTCTATTAGCCTTTTTTATACTATTTTATTAGCACTCTATATTAATGAGTGCTAATAAAATAGTAAACTTTTTTATTTATAATGTCAAACCAAAAATAGGAAAACTATTCTATTTGTTAGCATTTAATATCAAGAAATGTATTAATATTATAAATTATTGAATTATTACCATTATATTTTCAATTAAAAAAGAAATCATAAGTTGAATAAATGTTTTTTGTAAATCAAACTCAAAACAAAAAAAGCTATAGTTGATTTTTATAGAATCATCTATAGCTTTTTTTATTTGTTCAAATTAATAAGTTTCCACAAACACCTCAAAGTATCCTTGAGGATGTGCACAGGCTGGACACATTTCAGGAGCACTGTCGCCTTCATGGATATATCCGCAGTTATTGCACTTCCAGCGAACAACGGCGTCTTTCTTGAAAGCTGTACCTTGCTCTATATTTTGAAGCAGTTTCCTATATCTTGCTTCATGGTGCTTTTCCACTTCAGCAATTTTTCTGAACACTGCCGCTACCTCTGGATAGCCTTCTTCATCGGCAACCTTCGCAAATTCTGGATAAAGGTTTGTCCATTCTTCATTTTCGCCGTTGGCTGCTGCAAGCAGATTAGCTTTTGTATCACCTAAAGCCACAGGATAGCTTGCGTTGATTTCAACTATATCTCCATTTAAACTTTCATTCAAAAACTTAAAAAATCTTTTGGCGTGTTCCTTTTCATTTTCTGCTGTTTCAGTAAACAGGTTGGCAATCTGTACATAACCTTCTTTTTTGGCTACAGATGCATAATATGTATACCTGTTTCTTGCCTGTGACTCTCCTGCAAAGGCTTTCATCAGGTTTTCAGCTGTTTTCGTACCTTTTAACGGTTTCATTATTCTATCTCCTCCCATATAAATTTAAGTGCCAATCCTTATTTCACTTCTGCCTTCCACAACCCATGGAGGTTGCAGTAAGCATAAACATCTGCATTCTCCTTGTCACAGAATACGGCTTTTGGCTCATCGGATGGTGTAAGTAAAACTCTTTCTGTGCCATCGTCCGTTACCACAGCAATCCACTCAATGTAGTGTCCCTCTGTCATCGGATGGGGTACAGATCCTACTTCCACATAAATCTTTCCATCCTTCCTTGCAGCAACGGGTATATGTTTTTCCACTGATGCCTCGGTCGTATTGGCTTTCAATTCCTTCATCGGCTTGCCGCAGCATACAAGCTGCCCACCCCCATTTTTTATAAGTTCTACGAAGTTGCCGCATACTTCGCAGCGATAAAATCGTGCTGGTTCTTTCATAACTATCCTCTCCTTTTCAAAATCATTTATTACACTAATTTTACCATTTCTATGCTAAAATTAAATATTTTTCTCTAAAAATATTTATGTTTGTAGATTACCCTTCATAGAAGCATCCTCATTTGAAAAGCCTTTTCTTTCAGATTTCCCTCAGCCTTGTGGCTTTTAAAACACATTTAAATAACCTCTATTCTGTTATTCTCCCTGAAACAGCTTAGTATCGGCTTTCATCTTAATTTAAAAATATCCATTGTACTAACCATAGTAATTCTCAATACAACTTTATTTTCATTCTTGTGTTAAACGTCAAAATAAACCATATTAATTTTACCTAAAAACGGCATAATAAAATCAACTTTAATACTTGCGTAAAATTAAATAATCTGACCTTTAGGAATGCAAATTTAGAAAACTGTCAATACTTATAAAAAATACAAAAAAAGGAGAAGGGGAAAGTGGTTTCAAAACCATTCTTTCCCCTAAAAACAAATCCTACAATGATAAGTATTGCCAAGTTTTCCGAAAATATAATCAAAGACTTGTTATTAAGAGAAAAAAATTTTGAGCATACGTATGGATGCCCTTCATGCGGATATGAAGGCATGATTCACCGCCATTGTCACTATGATAGGAACGTAGTTACCCTTAATCAACATTTTATCATTAGTATTCAGCGTTTTTTATGTCCTTGCTGTGGCAAAACTTACTCGCTCCTACCATCGTTTCTTATCCCATATTTTATCTATACCTTGAGTCTGCTGGCAAACGGATATTAGTATGGGCCCATACCTTACCATAGATGGGCGAAAACACAAAACATATATCATTGCCATAGTTGATGACTCTTCAAGGGCTGTGATGGCTTGTGCCGCCTTCTTCGAACAAAACCTTAATGCAGTCCTGTCAGTATTTAAAACCGCCGTACAGCGTCGAGGAATTCCCAAAAAGCTCTTTATGGATAAT
>NZ_SOAZ01000034.1 GCF_004364155.1 Fonticella tunisiensis
TCTTTCTTTGTTTAAAACTCCCTGTCTAAATTCCTGTTTTTTTAAAGAAGGCTAATTTTTCAGCTAAAATTTTAATGAGTTTTGCAATTGCCTAAATGCTGATATGCAATAATTATACAGCCCCTGAAATTTTAAGTCAACTTATTGAACTTCAAGGCTCAAAGCAACCTTACATCGTTTATGACAAGCCTAAACTGACATTTAAGGTAATCGGCTGCTTTTCTGCACATGATCATTCGAGTTAAAAATATTTCAAAATATTCCATAAGTGGAACTATGCTGGTATCTATAACTACTCTGAGTTCAATAATTCTATCTTCCCTGTTAACCAATACCTCGGACTTTTCTGCTGCATAGTTTACCCTGTCATGTATATCAAAGGTTGCGATTTCCCTGTTCCTCACCCTCCCTCTGTGGACATCGGACTTATCCGCTAAAATGATGGCCGCAGCTATTCTGTTTACAGCATGTCCGTATTCCTCCTCATGGTTTCCTATAGCGGCTGCAATAAGCGCAATTTCCTCCGGATCCATTCCAAGCTCCCTTAAAATCCTCATTGCCAGAATTGCTCCCGTCTGTCCATGGTCATGTCTGTTAACAGCATTTCCTATATCGTGAAGTATTCCTGCTATAGCCGCAAGTTCCACTTCCCTTTCACTGAAACCAAGTTCTCTTAAAATGTTTGAGGCTATTTTAGAAACTATGCCGGCATGTCTGAAACCATGCTCTGTAAAGCCTATCTCTCCAAGATGAATGTTGGCGTACTCGATATAAGTTTTCACTTCAATGTTGTTTCTCACCATTTCCAAAGTTACCATAGCAAGCGCTCCTTTAATATATTCTATAAAATCATGTTTTTTCCTGCATGGGGCCAAATTAAAATAACATAAAAAGAGGACAGGATTATAAAAAACCCCCTGCCCTCTTTATTATTCTTTATTTTTTAATTGATATTCATAAAATTCATCTATGCCCCTTTATAAGGTTCACATATATATCTGCATTTCTTCTTATGGATTCTATCTCCTCAAGGGTAAGGCTCCTTACAACCCTTCCAGGTGCACCAAGTACTAGGCTTTCAGGTGGTATGACTTTTCCCTGGGTTACAATGGCCCCTGCGCCTATAATGCAGTTTTCTCCTATTACCGCATCGTTTAATATTACTGCTCCCATTCCTATAAGGCAGTTATCCTTAATTGTCGCTCCATGGACTATGGCATTATGTCCTATAGTAACGTTATCCCCTATAACAGCAGGGGATTTATAATCATTGTGGATAACAGCCCCATCCTGTACATTGGTATTCTTTCCTATTCTAATGCTGTTAATATCCCCTCTCAGCACTGCTCTGTACCAGATGCTTGAACCCTCGCCAACCTCCACATCCCCTATTACATCGGCTGAATCTGCAACAAAGGCTTCGGAATGAATCTTGGGCAGCTTTTCAAAATAGTTTCTTATCATATGTGTCCCTCCACAGGTTTAACCATATCATTCAACCGAGAGCCTGGCCTTTATTGCAATGGCGCATTCAACTCTCTTTTTCATCATTTCACATCCAAGCTCATAGGGTACATGGATGTCGCCATTGAAACTGTAGTTGTTTGCCTGGCATCCACCGCTGCAGTAAAACCTTGCCCAGCAGTTCATACATTTTGGTTTATTGTAAATATGTCCGTTTTTAAACATGTTGGATATGTTTTTATCGACATCCCCATCTGAAAGATTTCCCATTTTAAACTTTTCATTTCCAACAAACTGGTGACATGGATATATATCGCCCTCTGGAGTTACTGCAACGTATTCATGTCCTGCCCCACAGCCTGATATTCTCTTGTATACACATGGTCCTCCATTTAAATCCATTGCAAAGTGGTAGAACTTAAAGCCCCTGCCTTCCTTTTCCCTCTTTATTATCTCCTCTGTAAGCTTGTCATATTGTTCAAATATAGTTTCAAGATGTTCCTTTTTCAAAGCAAGGGGATGGCCCTCTTCAAGCACGACGGGTTCAATGGATATTTCTTTAAATCCTTCATCTGCAAGGGCAATTACATCGTTGTAAAAGTCAAGGTTCTCGGATGTAAACGTTCCCCTTACATAATACTGCTTGCCCTTTTGCCTAATTTCAACCATCTTCTTTATTTTAGGCATTATCTGATCATATGTACCTGAACCATCGTACCTTCTTCTTATATTATCATTTACTTCTTTTCTTCCATCTATACTAAGCACTACATTCCCCATATTCTTATCAATGTAGTCCATATTTTCGTCGTTAAGCAACGTTGCATTGGTTGTAATTGTAAACCTGATGTTTTTGTTATGTATCTTTCCCTGTTCCTTTGCATAATCCATAATTTCTTTAATAGCTTTGAAATTCATCAGCGGTTCTCCACCAAACAAATCCACTTCGATATTATGCCTTGGCCCTGAATTTCTTATAACGAAATCTATAGCCCTCTTTCCAACCTCAGGGCTCATAAGCTGCCTTGCACCGTTATAGTCACCCTCTGAAGCAAAGCAATATTTGCACTTTAAGTTACAGTCATGGGCAACGTTTAAACAAATGGCCTTTATATATGAAGGGCCTTCATCCTTTAAAATCATGTCCTTATATGGATCATCGGAAAACAGCATGCCTTCCTTAACAAGATATTCAACTTCCCCAAGTCCTTCCTCTATCTGTTCATGTGAATACTTGTCCATAAGTACTGCAATTATATCCTCTCTGCTTTTGCTTTCATAATGGTCAAGAATGTCGTATACTACGTCGTCAACTATATGTATTGCGCCGCTGTTCACGTCAATTACTATATTCAAATCACATTGCCTGAACTTATGAATTTTCACTTTATTTCCTCCTTAAAAATGTTTAAAAAGCAGTAACTTCTAGTTACTGCCCCTTTATTACTTGTGTTCACACTCCAGGTTTGCAACTGTACAGGAAGTCTTACATGCTGACTGGCAAGAGTTAGCACATTCTTTGCAGCCTGGCTTGTTGATGCTTGCCTTTAATGCTCCCATGTTGATTGTCCTGATATGTTTCATTGAAACTCCTCCTTTTTTATTGCTAAATGTTTTAGCATAATAATCCAAGATTACCGTTTAAATTATAGCATAACAAACTTTGTTACTCAATAGCGGTGTACAAAATGCTTAAACCCATACTAATCCCTGCTCCCCATTACCATACCAATCATTCCTGATAGGGCACCTATTACAATGGACATGATAAACCTTATTAAAAACCCTTTCATAGTTACATCTCCCTGCTCAATTAAAAAAGCGATAAGCAGTATAATTATGGTATATAATGCTCCAATAACTGCTCCGTGAAGGTATCCCCTTCGCCCTATCTTTAATGAGCCGTAGATGCTTCCAAAACATATCCCAAGTATAAGTACAATCCATATTGCTGTATCGAAGGCCTCTTCTCCAAGGCCGGTAAAATTATAGATAAGCGCCGCTATTATAAGGAGCAGAACTGTAAGGGCTATGCCTCTTATAAGTGCCTTTCCATAAGTTAAAAGCACATTGGAACCCTTATCCTCCTTATTAAACAAAATCTCACCCCCTATCTATAAATATGAGTGAGATTCTGTTTATATGTATATTTTATTCATCCTTTTCTTCTACTTTATTCTCCTCTTCATTTTTACCTGCATCATTTGAAATAACAGTTAAAACAGCTGATTTTGCCATCTCAATTCTGGTTGCATCGGGACCTGATTCAATTACTATTCTGTCGCCATCCATACTTGATATTGTGCCGTATATTCCTCCCCTTGTAAGAATTTTATCCCCAATGTTAAGGCTTTCCATCATCTCCCTCATCTTCTTCTGCCTTTTCTTCTCGGGAACGATCATGAAAACATAAAATACACCAAGGATTAAAACCCATGTAATTAAATTGTAAAAGTTCATCTCTTCTCCTCCTTACTTGTTTAACCTGGTGTGCCAGTTCTTTACTTCTCCATTTACCATTCCGGCAGGGATATTGCTTCCCTGGCTTTGTTTGAGTAAAGCCAGTTTTCAAAAGTTCTTGATTTTTAAAATCCCAGGCCTTAGAACTTCTTTGCCAGGCTGCTAGTAAATGAAATATATTTTTTCCCAGCGTCTTTTAAAGCAAAAAACAGCACAATACGTTATTTAATAAAATATTAACACTCCCTAAGGCGCTTTATCAAGAATTATTTTTCAGAATAACCATATTTTGCAAAGAACTCCTTCTTAAAGTCAAGAAGGCTGTCCTCCATAATAGCCTGCCTTATATTCTCCATAAGCTTCAAAAGGAACCTTAAATTATGTATCGTAGCAAGTCTTGCCGCAAGAATTTCCTTTGCCTTAAAAAGATGCCTTATATACGCCCTTGAGTAGTTCCTGCATGCATAGCAGTCGCATTCCTCATCAAGGGGTCTAAAATCCTCGGCATATTCAGCATTTCTAACGACTACCTTTCCCCTGCTCGTAAACACAGTGCCGTTTCTTGCAATTCTCGTTGGAAGTACGCAGTCAAACATATCTATTCCTCTTATAACGCCCTCAATTAACGCATCGGGACTTCCAACTCCCATTAAATACCTTGGCTTGTTCTCCGGCATAAGATGAGTTGTCCAGTCAAGTACCTCGTACATTATGGGTTTCGGCTCACCTATGCTGAGACCCCCAATTGAATATCCTGGAAAATCAAGCTTTACCATTTCCCTCACTGCTTCTTCCCTTAAATCCTTGTACATGCCTCCCTGTATAATTCCAAACAGGGCCTGTTTTTCTGTATTCCTATGGGCAGCTTTGCACCTTTCAGCCCATCTTATGGTCATATAAAGTGACTTTTTTGTATAATCATAATCGGCTGGATATGGAGGGCATTCATCAAAAGCCATTATAATATCAGCCCCTAAAGCGTTTTCTATCTCAATGGCCTTCTCTGGTGATATAAAGTGCTTTGAGCCGTCAATATGGGACTTGAAGGTTACCCCTTCTTCCTTTATATCCCTTAGCTCACTTAAACTGAAAACCTGGAACCCTCCACTGTCTGTAAGTATAGGTCTATCCCAGTTCATAAATTTATGAAGCCCTCCTGCCTTCTCAATAAGCTTCTCACCAGGCCTCATATGGAGATGATATGTATTGCTTAGTATAATCTGTGCACCTATTTCCTTAAGCTCCTCGGGTGTCATGGCCTTGACCGTTGCCTGTGTTCCAACGGGCATAAAAATAGGCGTTTCAATAATCCCGTGGGGTGTGTGGAGCCTTCCCCGTCTTGCCCCGGTCTGCCTGCACTGCTTTATGAGTTCGTATCTTATCGCTCCCATCATTTTTCCTCCTTATGTAAATCAGTGTATTTTCCATAACAAGCTATAAAAGTATAACATATATTATTTTTTACTACAATATTAGCAATAATGCAAAATGTCACCAAAAGCATTTTTCTTCATATTATGTATTATATAAAACTTTTTATTGACTTTACCACTTTTAAGTTGTAAACTATAAGCAAATAAAAATACAGGTAACTTTGATGATTGAAGGGAGTAAGTAAACGCATATGCTCCAGCGAGTCAGGGATGGTGTGAGCCTGATGCAGATTGGTTTACTGAATGGGTTCATGAAAAGTCAGGCGAAACTTTTTGGAGTAGCCGCGACCGTGGGTTTCACGTTACAGGAACAGGATATCGAAACTTAAGTTTCCGTATCCGGTAGAGTGAGGCGCATTTGCGTCTAATTTAGGTGGCACCGCGAAACAGTCTTTCGTCCTATTGGGATTGGAAGGCTTTTTTTATTACCTTTTTTAGGAGGGATTCAAATGAAGTGAACTTTAATAAAATCTAAAAACAGCTGTAAATTAATTATAATTTTAGGAGGGTAAAAATTATGAGTCTAAGAAAAAATATATTAAGCGCTCTTCTTCTTGCGTTGGGTCTAATAATTCATCAAATCGTTCCCGGTTCAATAGGAGGAATGAAATTCGATATTCAGCTTACAACGATTTTTGTCATAATAGCAATAAACATGGATTTTAAAAACGCTATTCTCACAGGCTTTGCAGGGGGAATAATCACTGCATTAACAACCACCTTCCCCGGAGGCCAGATACCAAACGTTATTGACAAGATAATAACTTCCATTGTCGCATACCTGCTTCTTAAGATACTAAGCAAGTTCCTAAACAAGCAAATCGTTGTTGCAATAGTAGGATTTGTTTGCACCGTTATAAGCGGTACTGTATTCCTGATGTCAGCACTTCTTATAGTAGGACTTCCGGCACCATTTACCGCCCTTTTCCTCGGGATAGTGCTCCCTACGGCCCTTACAAACATTCTTGCAACAACTTTAGTCTACAACCTTGTTAGAGCTTCACAAAAAGCAGTTGGTTTTAATGTATGAAAGGGTGTGCCCCTACGGGCACGCCCTTAATCAGTTATAAACATCGCATCCCCAAAGCTGAAAAACCTGTATCTTTCCTCAACAGCAATTCTATAGGCATTTATAATCTTTTCCCTTCCTGCCAGTGCGCTTACAAGCATTATAAGTGTTGATTCGGGGAGATGGAAGTTTGTAATAAGGTTATCCAGTATTTTAAACCTGTACCCGGGATAGATGAATATATCAGTCCATCCTGAACCCGGCCTGACATATCCATCCTCGTTGGCAGCCGTTTCAAGGGTCCTGCAGGATGTGGTCCCAACTGATATAATCCTTTTGCCATTTCTTTTTGCTGAATTGATTATTTCGGCATTCTCCTCATCAATCATATAAAATTCAGCGTGCATTTGATGCTCTTCTATGTTTTGAACCTTTACAGGCCTGAAGGTCCCAAGACCAACGTGGAGAGTTATATAGGCTATTTTAACCCCCTTTTCTTCTATTTTCTGAAGCAGTTCCTTTGTAAAATGAAGCCCTGCAGTCGGAGCGGCAGCAGAGCCCTCTATTTTAGAGTACACTGTCTGATATCTTTCCTTATCCTCCAGCCTCTTTTTAATATATGGAGGTAGAGGCATCTGCCCAAGCTTATCTAAAATCTGCTCAAACACTCCCTGATACTCAAATTCGATTATCCTTCCACCTGCTTCAGTACTGTCGAGCACCGTACACTTAAGTTCTCCCTCTCCAAATACAAATCTTGAGCCTATCTTCGCCTTCTTTCCCGGTTTAACAAGGGTTTCCCATTTGTCTTTATCAATTCTTTTTAAAAGGACAAATTCCATATTTGCCCCTGTATCCTCCTTAATCCCATAGAGCCTTGCAGGAATTACTCTGCTGTTATTTAAAACAAGGCAGTCCCCTTCATCAAGATATTCTATTATATCTCTGAATATTTTATGTTCAACCCTGCCATCAGATTTATGCAGCACCATGAGCCTTGACATATCCCTCTCTGGAAGAGGCTCCTGCGCTATAAGCTCCTCCGGCAAATCAAAGTAAAAATCCTGTACCTTCATAACTGCACCTCTCAATCTACTAGATACTACTCCGCCGGGTGGGGAATACCCATGTGCTCATAGGCCGTCCTTGTTGCTATCCTTCCCCTCGGCGTTCTGTTTATAAATCCTATTTGAAGCAAATATGGCTCATATACATCCTCTATGGTTTCATTCTCCTCCCCTATCGAATAGGCAAGGGTATCAAGCCCAACGGGGCCTCCTCCGAACTTGTTTATAATGGCTAAAAGCATCTTTCTGTCGATATTATCAAGGCCGAGCTTATCAACCTCCAAAAGGTCAAGGGCCCTGCTTGCAACCTCATGGTCTATAACCCCATTGGCCTTTACCTCTGCATAATCCCTTACCCTTTTTAAAAGTCTGTTCGCTATTCTTGGGGTCCCCCTTGACCGCCTTGCTATCTCAAGGGCACCTTCTTCATCGATCTTTACATTTAATATTCCGGCCGAACGCTTAACTATATATGCCAGTTCCTTTACATTATAAAGTTCAAGCCTCAATATAACTCCGAATCTATCCCTTAAAGGCGATGTAAGCATTCCTGCCTTAGTGGTTGCTCCGATCAAAGTAAATTTAGGAAGGTCTATCCTTATAGACCTGGCACTTGGGCCTTTACCAATTATTATATCCAGCGCATAGTCCTCCATCGCTGGATAAAGAACTTCTTCAACACTTCTATTTAGTCTATGTATTTCATCGATAAATAAAACATCGTTTTCACCCAGGTTTGTAAGTATTGCTGCAAGATCGCCGGCCCTCTCTATGGCAGGCCCCGATGTTATTCTAAGCCCCGCTCCCATTTCATTTGCAATGATGCTGGCAAGGGTTGTTTTACCAAGGCCTGGCGGTCCATATAAAAGAACATGGTCAAGGGATTCCCCCCTGTTTTTTGCAGCCTGTATGAAAATGGAAAGCTTCTCCTTAACCTTCTCCTGGCCTATATATTCTTTAAAACTTTTTGGCCTCAGGCTTCCATCCACATCCATATCCTCAAACCTGAGTTCGGATGATACTATTCTGTCATCCATCTATACCACCTAACCCTTCATAAGTAGCTTTAGCGCATCCTTTACTATTTCCTCTATGCTCTTTGTTTTATCAACCTTACCAAGGACTGATGCTGCCTCCTGCCTGGTGTATCCAAGGCTCATAAGGGCTCCCATGGCCTCTCCCGTCTGGTCAATATTACCCGTTGTTTCTTCATCCTCAGGCAGGAAGCTGTAGTCTTTAAACTTATCCTTTAGCTCAAGTATAATCCTCTGGGCAAGTTTCTTTCCTATTCCCTGGGCCTTCGAAAGGGTTTTGTCGTCCCCTGTTATTATTGCAAGAATCATATTTGAAGGGGATATTGAGGAAAGCATTGAAAGGGCTGCCTTTGGCCCCACTCCTGATACATTTATTAGCATTTTAAACATGCTTAGTGCTTCCTTGTCAAGGAAACCATAAAGCCCCATCTGGTCTTCCCTTACATAATGATATGTATATATTTTAACCCTTCCGCCCTGTTTTTTTACCTTCTCTATTTCATTTAAGGGCATCGATATTGAATATCCTACCCCGCCGCAATCTATAACCACATAGTCTTCACCGTATTCCTCTGGAATCCCTTTAATATGAGCTATCATAAAACCACCTCATTTTATCTTAAACATATCGCCCATATGGCTAGAATGGCCATGGCATATGGCAATTGCAAGGCCGTCTGCAGCATCATCCGGCTTTGGTATTTCCCTTAAATTCAAAAGCATCTTAACCATCTGCTGCACCTGCTTTTTATCCGCCCTTCCATAGCCTGCAACCGCCTGTTTAACCTGCAGAGGGGTATATTCATATATGTTAAAGCCATTCCTCTGGGCACAGAGTATGGCAATTCCCCTTGCTTGTCCAACTGTTATGGCTGTTTTGGCATTCTGATTAAAAAACAATTCCTCAAAAGCCACAGCATCGGGTTTATATCTATGAAAAATGTCCTCAAGCCCTTTATAAAGTACCTCAAGCCTCTCGGGAAGGTTTATTTTATTGGTAGTAGTAACCGCCCCATAATTCAAAACCTTAAACTTGTTGTTTATAAACTCAACAACTCCATAACCCGTTATAGCAATTCCAGGGTCAATGCCTATAATTATCATTACCTGCCTCCTCGAAAATGTGTTCGATTAGTATTATAGCACTTTTGATGACTTTTGGCATTAAAAAACTCCTGAAAAACAGGAGTTTATACTAAATCACGCCATCGTCCAGATTGATATCCAATTCTAAATCTTCGTTTATATAGGTTAGAAATTTTTCCTTCTCTTCAAATACCTTGCCGTTTTTAATTTCATTCTGCATGGAAATATCTATATCATCTATACTTATTTCATCATGTTTAAGGGGAATCATATTTCCATTCTGGTCCGATTTATAGATATAAACCCTTTCCTCATCTGCTTTTATTATATAGCAGTTGGACGGAGCTAAGTTGGATATCTTCTTTTGAGCAATTATCTCATTGTTTTCCGATGAATATTGTACATCCTTGTATCCCTGTTCTTTAAAATATTTTTTAACCTTTTCCAGATTGTAGCCAATTATTTGTTCATTTGCCCTTTCCTCTACCCTTCTTTGATACATCGGCAGCAGTTCATATGTTTCTACTTTAATTATTTTTGTGTTGCCGTCCACTATTGATCTGTTGCCATCATCGCTTTGCTTTGCAAAAACCATTCCATTTTTATTTAACTGCTGTGAAAAACTCATGGAGTTTGATTTTTCTGCAGCCATTTTCATTACGAAATACCCTGCAAAGAAGCTTGCCGTCAGAATAATAGCAGCAACCGAAAATATGACAATACCTTTTTTTAACATATAATCACCTCTTTTAGAGATAATTATGTCCAATTTTATTTTTTTTATTCAATTTTAAGCAAAAAAATAAGGGGAGCCTTAATCTCCCCATTATTTCACTCCTCTCCCCATCCTTCAGGGAATTCAGCATTGTGATAAACGTTTTGCACATCATCATTATCCTCAAGGGCATCGATGAGCTTTTCAAACTTTGCAGCAGTCTCTTCATCCAAGCTCACCGTTGTACCTGGTATCATGGTAACTTCAGCTGAGGCAAATTCTATGCCATTTGCTTCAAGCGCTTCACGAACAGCTGAGAAATCCTCAGGCGAGGTTGTTATTTCATATACATCATCATCGGACTCGAAGTCTTCAGCTCCAGCGTCAAGTGCCATCATCATAAGTTCATCTTCATCTATTGAGTCGCTTTTTTCTATGACTAAAAGTCCCTTCTTTTCAAACATGAAGGAAACACATCCAGGAGTTCCTACGTTTCCACCGTATTTATCGAATATATGTCTAACGTCTCCTGCTGTCCTGTTTCTGTTATCCGTAAGTGCCTGAACAATAACTGCAACTCCTGATGGGCCATATCCTTCATATATGATTTCCTCGTAGTTTACGCTTCCAAGCTCACCTGCGGCTCTTTTGATTGCCCTTTGAATATTTTCTGACGGCATATTGTTTGCCTTAGCCTTAGCAATTGCATCCCTGAGCCTCGAGTTAGCATCAGGATTTGAGCCTCCCTCTTTAACTGCAACGGCTATTTCTTTGCCGATTTTTGTGAATATCTTTCCTCTTAGGGCATCTTGCTTGCCCTTTTTATGTTTAATGTTGGCCCATTTTGAATGTCCTGACATTTCTATTCCCCCTTAAGACTTAAATCGCCTATAAATTTTACCACAAAAATCAAACTTTATCAAATTGCCCTGTCAGCTACCCAGAACCATAAACTTTCTCTGCACAAGCCAGGCGATGGATAAAATATCACAGCGCCCTTTAAGCCAAAACCATCAAAACAAATCAAATTACCTGTTCCTTCATATTGTTTTTTCAATATTAGCATATTCTCCACAATAATACAATTATGTGCGGAATAACCCCTTTGATATTGGATAAATTAATTTTATAACACATTGTTAAGGGTGATAGGATGAAAAAAAATCTGCTAAAGATATTTTTGATTGGACTTATAACAGGCATATGCAATGGTATATTCGGCTCCGGCGGTGGAACAATTCTCGTACCTGCCATGGTCATGTTCCTGGATATAAAGGAAAACAAGGCCCATGCCACGGCGATATCTGTTATTCTTCCGCTTTCCGTAATAAGCTCCTATTTTTATATATCGCATCAATTGATCGACTGGAATCTTGTCCTTAAAGTTACCCTTGGAAGCGTCATTGGAGGATACGCTGGTTCCCGCATTCTAAATCGGTTTTCAGACCACACTTTAAGAAGGATATTTGGAATATCCATGCTCATTGCAGCTGTAAGGATGGTGTTCTGGTAATGCTTATAACTTTGATAAGTTTTTTATCCGGCATAATAAGCGGAATGGGAATAGGCGGTGGAACCATACGCATACCCGCCCTTACCATTTTCTTTGGTACAAAGCAGCACATAGCTCAGAGCGTTAATCTTCTTACCTTCATACCAACGGGGCTTGTGGCCGTTATATCCCATTTTAAACAGGGAAACATAGAAAAAAAACTGACCTTTAAGCTCATCCTTGGGGGCATAATCGGTGCCATTGCCGGTTCGTATCTTGCTGTTGTTCTCACTCCGGGGATACTTAGAAGACTGTTTGGCATATTTCTATTTATTATGGGAGTTTACGAAATCTTTTGCAAAGAGAAGGATAAGTGAAGCAAAGATAAAAATAGGGCCGTTAAGCCCTATTTAAACTCCACCATAACGCACTTATGATGTACAACCTTCATTCCATAGCTTCCTGCCTTTTCAATGAGCTCCTCACTTTCCGCCCCTGGCTGAAACCATATGTAATTTATTCCAAGATGCTTTGCCTCATCCACAAAACTTCCACCCTTTGCAGGATGAATTACCATGTCCACAGCCTCAGGCTTTTCTGGAAGGCTGCTTAGGGAAACATAGCTTTTATCCCCATCAACGTCCTTTCCAGAGGGGTCAACTGCATAAACCCTGTAGCCCTTTGCCTTTAAGAAGTTATATATTTTATATGCAAACTTCTCCCTATTATGAACGCTTCCAACCACCGCCCAGACTTTTTTATCTTTAAAATCCTGAATATCCATATTACACCTCCATTAAAACCTCATTATCATCTACGAAGCATAATAATTCTTCCTGTATACTAATTATATCATTCCCGTTCATCATTTCAATTATATCGCCATGTATTTTCTCGAAGTCCTTCTTTATGCACAATATTTTCATTGTTATTGATTCTAAAAACTCAGTTTCTCTGATAACAACGTTTCTGCTCTGAAAATAGTTATTTATCTTTCCATATCTATCATAGGGGCAAACAAGTTTAAACAAAATCCCCTCCACTCTTTTAACTTTCTTTGCAGCGTCCACCCCTTGCTTGCAGGAGGCTCCATATGCCCTTACAAGTCCTCCGGCACCTAAAAGTATGCCGCCAAAATATCTTGTGACTACAACAGCCACATCGTTTAAGCCCTCCCTCTTTAAAACCTCAAGCACAGGTGGACCTGCCGTTCCCTGGGGTTCGCCATCATCTGAATACCTCATGGATATCCCATTATTGGTTATATAGGCAAAAACGTTGTGGGTTGCATCCTTATATTTCTCTCTTATAGAATTTATGAAGTCCATGGCTTCCTTTTCGTCGCTGATTCTTTTTATATTGCATATAAAAAGAGACTTCCTCTCCTCAAATGAAACCTCAACCTGATTGAGTACAGTATAATCCTGCCTTTTCATAAGTATCACCTTTTCATATTTTATATTTCAAAGGACCGCTGCAACGGAAAACACCCTCATCTTTTAAACGTTTAGCCTCAGCGAAACCTTTGCTTCAATTTCTTGTATTGCTGTTTCAGCAGCCCTTTTTACGTATTCCTTCTCTTCGCTGTCCTCCACAATGCCCTTTAAGTGCTCCAGGGCTTTAAGGCTTCCAATCCTTCCAAGGGCTTTTACGGTGTATTCCCTCACCTGCGGCCTTGAATCCCTTAAGGCCTTTATAAGTTCATCTTCAGCCCTTAAATCCCCAATTTTCCCCAGGGCCGAGCAGCACATCCTCTTTATATTACCATCCCTTGACTTTAAAAATGCCATAAGGGAATTTACCCCATCCCTGCTTCTAAGCTCACCGAGAAGCCATATATAAAACAGGCACTCATCCTTTGAGGATTCAAACAACCTGCTGACTGCATATTCTTCAAGCTTCTTCCTCTCATGTTGTGGCATATTTTTTAATATATTTATTCTTTCCTCCCTGCTGTATCTCATAAGCTTTCTTACAATATCGGCTGTGTCGGAGTTTCCTTCATAGGCCCTGTATTTTATTTTAGCCTGTATTATGTGCCTTTCAATCTCATTTTTATCAATATTTCTTATCCTGCTTATGGTTTTAATATCCTTACCCTCAATATATAGAAGATAGGTAATCTCTATATCCTCCAGGTTATCTATGTTTTCCCAGGATATGTTTTTCATTGAAACCACCCTTTTAACATCCAGTATTAAATAATATTATATAAAACAATTTATTTATTGAAAATCTCTCTATCTGTTGTTTGTGGGATTTATATTTGATAGGCTTTAATTAAACAAACATATCCAAGGAGGTGTTAAAATGATAACTAAAGATATGAGCATTACAGATATAGTGATGAAATATCCTGAAACAGCAGAGGTCTTCGCTTCATATGGAATGGGCTGCATAGGATGTATGGCTGCAAGATTTGAAAATCTTGAACAGGGTGCCTTAGCCCATGGATTTGATATCGATACTTTATTAGAGGATTTAAACGCCAAAATTAAAAAATAATTTTTCAAAAGCTATATGCCAGGCGACAGCCACTTGGCATATAGCTTTTTTATTCTGGCAGAGTAAAGCATGTTTTCCTTGCGTTGTCAAGCATTATATGGTAATATTATAATAATTAATTTTAAAATAGATTCTATCTATTCTACATAACATAATGCTAGGAGGTGTTCTCATGATTACTAAATACATGAGCATAACAGAGATTGTAGATAGATATCCTGAGACAGTGCCTGTTTTCCAAGCCTATGGAATGCACTGCTTTGGATGAATGGCTGCAAGGTTTGAAAATCTAGAGCAGGGTGCTCTAGCGCATGGATTGGATGTTGATGCTTTGGTTAAGGATCTCAATGAGGCAATAAAAAAATAATTTAAAAGACCGTAAAATTTTTACGGTCTTTTTTATTTATAGAAACGGCATTATGTTAGCCGTATTTGCACTCCTATAATCCTGATACGCGGCATTTAAAAGCTCAACCCCTTCGGATATTTTATCCTTTTCCACACCTGCAAAGCTTATCCTAAAGTAGCTGCTTTCCTTGTCATCTATATAAAATACCCTTCCCGGTGCAATAAGCACCCCTTTTTGCTGTCCGATACTGCTCAATATCGAAGACTCCAAATCAGTTTTTCCCCATATATGAATTCCCCCCTCAGGCTCTTCAAAATACACATAGGGCATTTTTCTTTTTAGTTCATATATAAGAACATCATATCTTTCCTTATAAATTCTAAGCATCAGATTTAAATGCTCCTGCCATTTTCTTTTTCTTAAGTAAAGATCAAAGGCCCTCTGCATTAGGCTTGAGGTTGATATATCGGTATTATGCTTTGCCGATAGTATTCTCCTTGATATAACATCGGGAGCAACAAGAAAACCCAATCTTATACCAGGCATGAATATTTTAGAAAAGCTCTTCAGATATATTATTTTATTTTTTGCATCCAGAGATTTTATTGGCATGCTTCCCTCACCATAAAATCTCAACTCCGAAAGATAATCATCCTCAAGTATATATACATTGTATTTCTGAGCAAGATAGAGAAGCTGCAGCTTTTTATCCTGGCTGTAGGACACACCCGTTGGATTTTGAAAACTCGTCATTACATAGATAAGCTTTACATCCGTTGTTTTAAGCACCTCTTCAAGTTCCTTTGTATCAATTCCGTCCCTGCGTATTGGAACTTCAATAATATTAGCCCCCCTCGATTTAAAGGCGGCAATGGCTCCGGTATATGTTGGACTTTCAACTATAACTGTATCATTAAAACCAATAAGTGCCTTTGCCACAATATCAATTCCCTGCTGGGCACCGGATATAACATGTATGTTTTCGGTATTTACTGAAACATCCTTTTCTTCAAGATAATCCCTTATAGACTCCCTGAGAGGATAATAACCCTGCGATTCCTGATATCCAAAGGCAAACCCTCCATCCCTGTCCAGTACTTCATTAAGCACCTCCTTAAAATCCGTCACTGGAAAAAGCTCAGGGTTTGGGGTAGAGGTTGAAAAATTGATTTCATTTTTCCCGAGTTTAATATACCCATGATGAATGTTTATAGAGGCGGTGTCGATGCTGCCATAAACATGGGACTCTTTAGCTCCCCTTGCATAGGTTCCACTCCCAACCTTTGAATACACATATCCCTTTTGCTCAAGAAGCTTATATGCATTAACAACTGTTACATTGTTTACCCCAAGCTTTTCAGCAAACTTTCTTATAGTTGGAAGCTTCTCATCTCCTTTTATTGAACCGTTTTCTATAAGGCTTTTTATACCTTCATAAAGCTGTATATACATAGGTTCCTTTGAATCCCTGTTTAAAACAATCGACTCATAGTACTTCATTCTAACACCCCATCAAATGTATAATTTAAGGATAAAATCACACTAAAATAGGGCCCAAATGGCCCTTATTATCTTCTTAAAAAGAACAACGCAAGCGTCCCGGGGCCTGCGTGGCTGCCGATGACAGGCCCTATTTCAGAAATTAAAAATTCCTTGACCCCAAAGACCTTTTCTATTTCTTTTTTAAGTTCCATGCACAGCGCTGAATCGCCTGCATAGCTTAATCCGATCACCTGCTTATCTATTTCATAACCTCTTTCCTTCATGGTCTCTATCATCTTTTTTATAATGCCCTTTTCTCCTCTTACCCTATCATAGGGTATAATAGCTCCATCATCAAACTGAAGTATTGGCTTAACGTTTAATAAAGTTCCTATTACAGCCTGGGCAGTTGAAATCCTTCCACCTTTTTTTAGCATGTCCAGCGAACCTACCGCAAAAATATGCTCCATCCTATCCTTTAAATATTCAACCCTTTCTATTATTTCCTCCCTTGTTTTTCCTTCCTTTACCATAACAGCAGCTTCTCTTACAATAAGGCCCAAGCCAACGGAGGCAGCCTTTGAGTCTATTACATCGATGCTTTCCTTATCAAGCATATCTCGGGCAACACGTCCGGACTGGTAGGTTCCGCTTAGGCGAGATGAAAAGGCTATATATATTATATGATATCCCTCATCCAGTCCTTTTTGAAACTCCTCTTTAAAAACAGCCGGGTTTATCTGGGAGGTTTTAGGAAGTTCTTTGTTGTTTTTTAGCTTTTCATAAAATTCTCTTGTACCTATTGTAACCCTATCTTTATATAGTTCATCGCCAAAATGAACGGTTAAAGGTATCATTTTCACCCCTAAATCATTTAAAACATCAACGTCAAGATCGCATGAGCTATCCGTGTATATCTTAATTTTTTTCACAATACGCCCTCCTATAAGTTACTATTAATATTATAACTTAATAGTCGGAGATTTAAAACATTTCATGGAAAAATTTAATATAAGGTTACATTAATCTGTTGTACTAGTTCAGGATCTGAGCGAAGATAAAAAATATATGAAATTCACATAAAGCTTAGAGCTAGAAGTTCTAGGCGAAGTGATGAAGAAAAATCCAAGAACTTTCGTGACTTAAGCAAGGCGAGTTTAACGAAAGTTCTTGATTTTTCAAATCCCGAGCCTTAGAACTTCTTTGCTTAGCGTGCTGGTGAATGAAATATATTTTTTATCGCAGCGACGATCTATAAATTTATCTAGCACAACGAGTTACATTATTTATTTTATTGAATACACTATTTCGTTTATAAGATGTTCATCTCCGTATGTGGTGTATTTTCTTGTACCTTCATTTATAATACCATGGTTGCTCAATTCATCCATAAGCAGGCTAAGGTCTCCATCCACATGCTTAAACCATCCGCTGTTTTTCATATCTCCAATGGATACAGCCGTTTTTCTTTCCTTTAAAAATTCTATAACCGGCATGGCTATTGTCCTTAGGTTTATCTGAAGAAACCTATTAACAAATTCCAGAACCTCTTTTATCCTTACATCAAGGCTGTTAGAACCTGTTAGTACATTAAAGAGATATTTTACTTCGTCATTCATGTTAACAGCATAGGATAATATATCATTATCTGTAATATGCCCATTTATGTTCATAAGAAGTCTTGCGTAATTTTTTAAAAGCTCCATACACCACTGGTAAGATGTCTCAAGTTTTCCTGTAATATAATATTTTTCAGTATAATGCATTCCGTTTAAAAGATTACATAATATTTCTACATTCCTTATACTCCTGTCCCTATCCCCATAGAATCGGGTAGAAAGATAAACATCATCGAGATAACCATCCCTGCTGAACACGAGCTTTCCCGTAAAGAAGGCCTTATGAAAAGTTCCTCCCTTTAAAAGGTTTTGACACGACTTAACAAATATATCCTTTGACAGATAGTTTATGTGAATCGGTATGCCCGATACCCTGGTGTATATACTTTCCGCCTTATCCCGTTCATTTGTCAGCACTAAAAAATCGATATCCGATTTCTCCCATATATCTCCTGAAACTATACTTCCATATACGATAATCGCTACCACCCGGCTGTTGTTTTTAAGCTCATTCACAACCCTTTCATAGGCTTCCTGATATCTTTTTATATCCAATCCCACTACAGTTTCACCTCCTTAAAATACACTTTAGGCTAAATATTTAAAGTCAATTATATCAAATAGAAAACAAAAATACAAATATTCATAAAAAAAAACGCTGTCCTGCAGCGTACAAACTATTCAATAACGTTTCTTATTCCGATTATCTCCTTATCCCCACAATTAGGACATACTCCTAAATGGGAACATATGTAGTACATATCGCCATCATCCATATCAGTAAGCTCATATGAAAGATATGGTGAATAATCATCATAATAATTTTCCAGCCTATCCAATATATTCATTCTTTCACCGCATCTTTTACAATATTTTATATAATCTATCAGTCCATTGCAAACAGGGCATATATACATTCCATCATCGACCCCTTACACGTTTCATTATTAGTATAATACCTGTGATTGAAACTGCTAAGCCCACTATAATAGCTATTGTTCCCACAGGATTAAAGAAATATTTAACTTTTATATATGTGTAAGGAAATTTTATAACGTCACTG
This sequence comes from Fonticella tunisiensis, assembly GCF_004364155.1. Lineage (GTDB taxonomy): Bacteria > Bacillota > Clostridia > Clostridiales > Caloramatoraceae > Fonticella > Fonticella tunisiensis. The sequence continues at coordinate 18,779 of NZ_SOAZ01000034.1, forward strand.
AAACCAAAGTCCTCCCTCTCACCAATGGCAAGGGAATATTTTCCCCCTCTGCCAACGGAATAGACAGCTATATAATAATCACCATCTTCAGTTATCTCTCCCCTTAAGCTCTGTACAAGGTAATAGGACGTCTGTGTGAACTTCTCATAAAAATCCCTGGATGCAGCAGGTGGAATAACGGTAACCCCCATGCCATTTACGACATTAAATGGAACCCTGTCCTTGCTGTAAATCCCCTTACCTGCAATAGCTATATAGGGCCTGAAATCCTCGTTTCCATTTATTTTTGGAATGGCCGTCTCAACAAAAAGTGGATCGCCCTTTTTAGCTGTAAACTTTATAAAATCTATATCCCTTTCATCTTTAAGCTCACCATATACGACATATGAAATTTTATGGTCAGGAACAACCACAGGCCTTTCATATGTGGAATTTGTCCCTTCAAACATAGGCTTATGAGCCTGGGCTGTTGTGGTGAAAACTAACATCATTATAATTAAGGATGTAAAAACCCTTCTTTTCATTTAAGACCTCCGACTATAAACGTAATTTCCTTAAAATTTATATTTTTCATTCCGGCACAGACAAAACCATCACATCTATATGCTGAATAGTATCCAATTATAATTTCCTCACATATAATATATTCTCCCAAATACAAAATATCACAAAACAAAAAGCGGGACGATCCTTTACTCATCCCGCTTTTTATTTTATTATGACATTTTTTCAAATGCATCCTTTCCAAGACCACAGAGTGGGCAAACCCAATCGTCTGGGATATCCTCAAACCTTGTTCCTGGAGCTATTCCTCCATCTGGATCTCCTACCTCAGGATCATAAACATATCCGCATGCTGTGCAAATCCACTTATCCATTATTAATCCTCCTTAATAGTTACTTTATGTATTTATTTTGTCCTGCACACCCATTTATATTGCGTGCAGGTTATTAACTTTTTTATTAAAGCATCATCCATCCTGATATCTCCCTGCAGAAACACCTGCATATAAATCAACCCATTTATATACCATGCGATATATAGTAGTATAATTCATTTTTTTACCATGTTCAAGCATTAAGTATTTTTATCTGAATTATACTTTTATCCTTCCTGTCAAACATTGCCCTATGTTCATTAATACATATCATTCTTTTTTAATATAACTCGTTGTGATTTTTGAACAAGGTAGATATTTATATTTATATCCTATGTTGTTAAAGCTGCAGCTCTCCGATTAACTATACTACCTTATCCATAATATTATCTACATCAATATTATATTATTATTTATCAAAATTATCTATAGTATTTTATTATTTATTGATAATTATTTTCTAATTTCCATCCTAAGGCTGCATATCTATTTATATTCTTTATTTCCCTCTATTTCTTTTAATATTTTACGTATAACTACAAAAATTATAAATGGTGATATTTATATGAAGGACAAATTGGTGGCTATTTACTTTTTACTATATTTATCGATAGTCGGAAGTTCAGTATTTATATTTGAACATAATCTCTATAGCCTTAAAACTTCAAAACATCCAACGGGCAGAAGAGTATGCCTTGTTATAATAGACGGACTAAGATACGATGCTGTAACAAAAATGGACTTTCTAAGTAAAATTAGCTCAACAAGCCTTGGAATAATGTATAAGTCCCTTGCCACCTCTCCAAGCGAATCCCGCCCGGGATATGAACGCATTATAACAGGCACCGACAGCCCCATAAATGGCATTAAAAACAATAAATCCTACCTCCCTTCACTAACCCCAAACCTTTTTTATATTTCAAATATCAGCGGGCTTAAGACTGCTGCAAGCGGTTTTTACTGGATAAAAGAGCTTTATCCAATCAGGATAGACAGAGAATATTACTATTACATCAAGGATGGGGCAACCTTTTCAAAAGCCATTGATTTTATAAATACGGACCAGCCCGATTTTATCTTAATTCATCCCATGGCAGTTGATAATGCAGGCCATAAATATGGAGGAAGATCAAATGAATATGACAAAAGTGTGAAGAAATTGGATGAGGAAATTGAAAGAACCTGGAACCTTATAAAGGATAAGGGTTACACGATGCTCATTACGTCCGACCATGGCCACAGAGATGAAGGAGGACACGGTGACATGAGTAAAAACTCCATTGAAACTCCACTGATTATAATCGATAAAAACCTCTCCTCCCTAAATCCAGCACCCTCCAATATAGTTAGGAAACAAACTGACATTGCACCAACCATTTGCGATATTTTAGGTATTCCTAAAAGCATTTATATGTACGGCAACTCGCTGGTAGCCCACAGCAGGGAAATATACACAATAAGACAGCAATTTGCATCAAAATATATTAACGATTTTGAGAGGTTTTTTAAAGCGACTTCAATAATAACCTATTTAATAACTGCTTCCTATACGGTTATATTTATGTCCGGCTGCTTCATGGCTGCCGGAATATTAAATAGATATGAAAAAAGATGAGCAGTGCTCATCTTTTTTATGGCTGCCGAGGTAGGACTCGAACCCACGAATGCCTGATCCAGAGTCAGGTGCCTTACCAACTTGGCGACTCGGCAATGTTAAGCGTGATATAATATTTTAAATTTGGCTGCCGAGGTAGGACTCGAACCCACGAATGTCTGATCCAGAGTCAGATGCCTTACCAACTTGGCGACTCGGCAGCGATGACATTATTTATTATATCACGTTTGTTTTATTTTGCAATAGCATATTTAAATTTTTTCGTCTAGATTTGATATTTTTTTACCCTTCCAAATATATCCTCAGTAGTTTTAATCTCAACATATATTCCTTCTTCCCTGTATTCCTCCCTTTCAATGCAATTGTTGTCATGAAGATAGGAAAGCACCTTTCCCTCTCCATAGGGAATAATAAGTGCAGCCTTAATAAAATCCTTATAAAGTTCCTTTTCTATGAGGCTGAGAAGAACATTAAGATTTGTTCCCTCAAGGGCTGATATCTCAATGCCGCCTCCAAATTTTGCTCTCAATATATTAAGGGCATCTGGCTCTGCCGCATCCACTTTATTAAAAACAAGAAGTATATTTTTATCCTGTACTCCCAGCTCGGATAGAACCCTGTTCACCGTTTCTATTTGTCCCGGTGCATTTTTATTCGATGCATCAACCACATGAAGAATTAGATCGCTGTATATAACCTCCTCCAGCGTTGACTTAAAGGCCATAACAAGTTCATGGGGAAGCTTTCTTATAAATCCAACTGTATCAGAAAGCAGAACATCCTTTCCCGAGGGCAGCGTCACAACTCTTGTGGTAGTATCAAGAGTTGCAAAAAGCATATTTGCCTCAAGTACCTTTTCTTTATCAACGCCTGCAATCTCACAGAGCTTATTTCTCAGTGTGGATTTACCTGCATTAGTATATCCGGCTATAGCAACAACAGGTATTTCATTTGCCTTTCTCCTTTCCCTCTGCAGGGCTCTTGTCTTCTTTATATTTTCAAGTTCTCTTTCAAGGTCTAATATTCTGCTTCTTATATGCCTTCTGTCTATCTCAAGCTTTTTTTCTCCGGGTCCCCTTGTGCCTATTCCTCCTCCTGTACGTGAAAGAGCATTTCCAAGTCCCATAAGGCGCGGCAGCCTGTATTTAAGCTGTGCAAGCTCAACCTGTATTTTTCCCTCCCTCGAAATCGCCCTCTGGGCAAATATGTCAAGTATGAGGGTTGTCCTGTCAATAACCTTACAGCCAACAGCCTCTTCAAGGTTTCTCACCTGGGCACCGGACAATTCATCATCGAAAACAACGGTATCGGCCATAAGGCTCTGTCTTAAAAGCCCCAGCTCCCTTGCCTTTCCGCTTCCTATATAATATGCAGGATCGATTTTACCCCTCTTCTGCAAAACTTTGTGGATCACCTCTCCTCCTGCCGTTTCAACAAGCTCCTGAAGTTCGTTAAGGGATTCTTCCGGAGTATAAAGATCACAGGTAACTCCACCAACAATTATTACCCTCTCTTTCCTGTCCTCATATATCCTGTGGGTTTTATCATGGAGTTCCGATTCTATTTCTTCAATTATATTGAGAATGTTAATCCTATTTATATCCATAGCCTTATATGGACCCAAGCACACCACATTATCCTTAAGTTTCCCATTCTCTACATCAAGATACCCGAAGGTAAACTCCTCAGGCTCTCCATCCTTTACGCCTATAGCCATCATACAGTCAAACCTAAGGCTAATAAGGGCCGTCATATCGGCAGGTGAAAGCATTGAAGTGCCGCCGGGATGGGTATGAATACATCTTACTCCACAAAGCCCCATCTCACCCCTCTTTTCAGTCATGGCCTCAAGGGGAGCAGTTGAGCTGTCTCCAACAGCAACGTCTACAACCTTACCCCTGCGGTTTACATATATCGATATTTCCCTGTTCATTTCACTGGATATTCTTGATATCTCCTTCATTACATCCAGATCAATAATATAATTTTTATCCATCTCCTTCTCTAACAACCTATCAAGCGCCTCTATATAAATCTTTTTAATTCCCTCAAGATTACCTCTTATCATTAAAATGCACCTCCTGTATACCTTAAATATTATATACCATCTTGTATTTTTTGAACATAATCTACTACAGTAGTACTCATTAATGCTTCAGAAATTTCGCAGCTAAAAAAATAAATAGGGCGTAGCCCCTTGATATGTAATGGTTTAGATGAATAATAATTGAAATATGTAAATTCCGATTTT
>NZ_SOAZ01000035.1 GCF_004364155.1 Fonticella tunisiensis
GCCTTTTTCCCTTCCAAAATTTCAATAAAATAGAAAAAATCTAATTTCCTATAAAGAAAAAAGCTTTACTGGAAATTAGATGCGAAATCTCTGATATTATAAGTTGGTAGTTGCAAATATTAATGGACAATTGTTATAATTATATTGTTTTTTGTATAGTTATGAAAGGAGGAGAAAATCTTGAATCATACAGCAGAATTAATATTTTCTATCCTGCAGATAACTCTTTTAGATCTTGCATTAAGTGGCGATAATATAGGTATAATTGGCTCTTGCTACTAGAAACTTACCTGAAAAATATGCTAAAAATGCCAGCATATTAGGGATAGGTGCAGCTGTAATGCTTAGAATTCTTTTCGCATCATTTATTACGATTATAGTTAGCATTCAGTGGCTCCCTGTAAAGCTTTTAGGTGGTATTTTACTTATAAAAATTACCTGGGATTTTATAAAACCTCAAAAGGATGAAGATACTGAAATTAAGGCTGCGAATCGTTTCTGGGAGGCCGTTGGAATAATAATCATTGTTGATATAAGCATGAGCCTTGATAATGTTCTTGCAATAGCAGGTGCAGCTAATGGAAGAATTGAATTTATAGTTTTTGCAATACTTTTAAATATACCTATACTTTTCTTTGGAAGCAGATTTGTTTCTAACCTTATGGAAAAGTATACTCTAGTAATATACATGGCAGGTGCAATCCTCGCCCACACAGCTTTAAAAATGATAATGGAGGACAAGCTAATTGCAGTGCATTTATCTCACAAAATTATAGTTGTATTTCCATGGATTATTGCCCTGGTAGTGCTTACATTTGGGTTTTATGTCTCAAGAAATTCTTCTTTACCTACCGGGGAAAATTAAAGTTACACTATTTTTATGATAAAACCTTCTGAAGCTTATTTAAAAAAATCTAAAGGTTTCAGGCGGTAAGCCATACTTTTCAACTAAATCTCTCCATGCTTTTATACTTTTTCAATTCTTACTTAAGGCCAATAAAGGATATATTTTGTTCAGGCTAAACAAAATACTCTTTTCAAAATATTTTATAGTTATTTTTTCGTATTTTTAAGTTGCACAAACAAAAAAGAGAAAGCGTCGATAGGTGTGATTTACACAAATATATGTATGATTCCATTGAAAAAAGCATACCCATTAGCAGAACAATTCCCATAGAGTGTATGTCCAATTTAAAATAGTTCATTGAAATTATCAAATTGACCTTCAGGTTATAAAATGATTAAAATATTATTAAAAGAATAGAATTTCAAAGTAAAGGGTTAATAGGGAGGTAAAAATGATAAGGTTTGGTATAATTGGTACAAACAAGATAACAGATTGGTTCTTACAGTCTGCAGCTTTAGTAAAGGATTTTAAATTAAATGCTGTATATTCAAGAACAGAGGAAAGGGCCAGAGAGTTTGCTGAAAAATATGAGGTAGAAAATACATTTACTGATCTTGAGGAAATGGCAAAAAGCGATCTTATAGATGCAGTATACATAGCAAGTCCTAACTCGTTTCATGCAAGTCAGTCAATATTATTTTTAAATAATAAGAAACATGTCCTCTGTGAAAAGCCAATTGCATCCAATTCCAAAGAATTAAAAGCCATGATAGATGCTGCAAAGGGAAATGGCGTTTTGCTTATGGAAGCTATGAAATCAACATTTCTTCCGAACTTTATTGCTGTAAGGGATAATCTTCATAAGATAGGGAAAATAAGAAGAGTTGTTATGAGCTACTGCCAGTACTCCTCACGATATGATTTATATAAGGATGGCAAAAACCCCAACACCTTTAATCCGGAATTCTCAAACGGATCACTTATGGATATAGGAGTTTACTGCGTATATCCCGTTATAGCACTATTCGGAAGGCCCAGGGAAATAAAGGCAAATGCTGTCATGCTCGAATCTGGAGTTGATGGGGAAGGGAGTATACTCTTGAAATATGATGATATGGATGCTGTTATTATGCACTCTAAGATAACGAACTCATTCCTGCCAAGTGAAATACAGGGTGAAGATGGAAATATAATAATCGATAAGGTGCCTCTTTTTAAGAAGGTGCGTATAGAATATCGAAATGGAGATGTGGAGGATTTAACCAGGTCCCATTTAGAACATGATATGTGGTATGAAATTGAAGAATTTATAAACCTCATAAAAAACAATAAATTGGAGTCAAGCACAAACACCTACAGATTGGCTTTGGATGTTATGGAGGTTATGGATGAGGCAAGAAATCAGGTGGGGCCGTTATTTCCCGCTGATCAGTTCTGATAATTTTCGTAGCGATACTTTGAAAAGCCCATTGGAATAAAAGTAGAAAATATCTACAGATCGACGCTGCGATAAAAAATATATTTCATTCATAAGCACGCTCAGCAAAGAAGCTCTAAGGCTTGGGATTTGAAAAATGTGAATTTCGTATATTTTTTATCGATCCTTAGGTACTGCAAAAGGTTAAGATAAATATAAAAGCTTTCTTAACTTAAGTATAGATTATTACTAATGAAACTGTTCTCATAATCTTGTGGTGAATTTTGTTTCATGCAGTGCTTGTAAAAATATTTCTGGCCATCAAAAATCCAGCTTGATAAAGAAAGGGTTTTTATATTTGACAAAACAAAATGAAATAGGTATTATTTTCCTATAACATAATATGAAGGAGGGAATTTTATAAATATAAAGAACTTTCTTAATAGAAAAACTGCGAGAAAATTAATGTTTCCAATGATGGCGATCTTGGCAGTGACAGTGGTGCTGGTTGTGTTGGCTATTAAAAGAAAGACAATAACAGTTAATGTTAATGGTAAGCAAATCAGGTTTACAACCTACGGAAGTAGCGTTGGAGAAGCACTGAAGCATGAGAATATAATTATAAATGCAAAGGATAAAGTTGAACCTTCACTTGATTCAAAGCTTGTTGAAAACGGGACTATAAACATAAAAAGAGCAGTAAATGTTACGGTTGCAGTTGATGAAAAGGAGCTTGCCATTCAATCCTCAGAAGAAAATGTGGATAAAATGCTAAAGGCAGAGGGAATAAGTTTAAATAGCGAAGACAGGGTTAAACCCGATAAAGATGAAAAACTTTCAGACGGTATGAGAATTGAAATAACAAGGATAGAGACAAAAACGGTTGTAGAAGATGTGCCTGTAAATTTTAAAGAAGTTGTTAAAACTGACCCGAGCCTGCCCAATACTAAAAGGCAGGTTATAAAGGAAGGGAAAAATGGGGAGAAAAGGGTAACTTCTTTGGTAGTTTATGAGAACGGAAAAGAGGTTTCAAAAAAAGTCGTTAGTGAAACTGTTATTAAGGAACCAGTGGATAGGCTTATAGTTCAGGGTACATATCCATCAATGCCAGTTTCAAGGGGTGGAGGCATCATACCTTATAGAAGGATGTTTAAGGCAAGGGCAACTGCTTACTGGGCCGTAAATGGTGTAGGGAAAACCTACACTGCCTCAGGAAGGAAGGCTGTTAGAAACCCGGACGGATACAGTACAATTGCTGTAGATCCTAGCATAATCCCCTTTGGTACCAGGCTTTTTGTTGAGGGCTATGGATTTGCAATAGCCGCTGAAACTGGAAGTGGCATTAAAGGTGATAAAATTGACGTGTTTTTCAATACATATGAGGAAGCACGTAAATGGGCAGTAAAGTATGTTAATGTTTATGTGTTAAATTAACCCGTTGTGCCAGTTTCGGTTTTTTAAAGACGCTGCGATAAAAAGTATATTTCATTCACCAGTGCGCTTGGCAAAGAAGTTCTAAGGCGCGGGATTTGAAAAATCAAAAACTTTCGTTAAACTCGCCTCGCTAAGTCACGAAAGTTCCAGGATTTTTCCGCATCCCTTCGCCTAGAACTTCTATTTGCCTGCTTTATGTGAATTTCATATATTTTTTATCGACCATTAGGTACTGCAAAACGTTTTTCATAATCTTGTGGTAAAATTTGTTTCATGTATAGCTGCTTTATGATGAATCAAAATGGAGGCAAGGAATATTGTGTAGTATACATCCGGGTAGGAATTTTCAAACAAATGAATCAGCGTTTACATTAAGATTGGTGTCAAGCAGAGTGTAATTTTAATCTTGAAAATATTTGAATTTTAAGCTAAAATTATTTTTATCAGGGGGCGTTAACTCAGCTGGTAGAGTGCCATCTTGACGTGGTGGAAGTCACAGGTTCGAGCCCTGTACGCCCTACCAATTGGTGATTAGTGCAAGTTTCTGACACATTTTGCACCAATGTTTGACAGTAAAATTATGTCACATATTAGTATAACCTGGTTGGAATAACCAGGTTATTTTTCATATTAAAGTGTATATATCACTGATTCTGTAGCCATATTTAATTTTATTATTGAAGGAGTAATATGATGTTTTCTAAAAATAAAAAACTTTTCGTGGAGAATGGAATGAAGCACTTCCAAGGATAGATGTCCCTTTTAAAAAATACTTCGAGCTGCTACTCCTTACTGCGGAATATGGGAAAAATAAGATCTAGTATAGCACCCACCTACGCATAGTATGCTATTATTCATTATGCTTGTAAACATAAATGATGGGGCTTATTATATGAGAGCTTACTAAAAACCAGCTTATACCTAAAAGCACTCTCAAGATAGTATTTTTTCTATAAGTATCAAGTATTTCCACAAAAGGAACCACAAATATACCTGCAAATATAAATTTTGATATAAATGTTGGCTTTAATACCTCTTTACAAACAGGACATACTATTGTATCTCCTACTTTTTTAAAAGTGCTTTTATAATATATCCGAGCTCTATTCTAGAATTGCAATTATCGCATGTTTTTTTAATCATTTATAACCTCTCCTAAAGTCTAATATGGCCTGCTGGCAAAAAACCATCCAGAATCATATGGCCCATCAATTTTGTTTGAATATGATCCGTAATACGACAATAGATGTATTTCTATATTGATACTGTGGATATGACATCCATGAGTAGTACACAGTATTATAATTGCGATATTGATTAACTTGAATTAGAATAATTTTAAATATAATGCATTAATTGGATTAATTAAAATTGAAAAGAACTTAATTAAGCCTAAAAACACTGTCAAAGTCTTGTTTTTTTATAGAAATCCCTCCTAAAGTTTTATTTATAAAAAAGTAATGGGAAATAAATTAGAATATTCAACAGATTTTGTGAATTGTTTATTATAGCGGGGAAGTTGTACAATAATTAAAAAGTTTATTGGCTTAACTAGATTTCCTTAAAGCTTGCCCAGTTATTTGATAAATGAACTATTAACATGGATTCGAGTATATTAGTAATTATAAAAAGTAAATATCTGGATTCATAAAATAATTTTTTTATTCCTGATTTATTTCAATTACCACTTTCCTATCATGAAGATAAGCGTCAAACATTCATGCAAAATGTCATTGCATTAATGTTTGACATTCACACGAAAACCAGGGGGTTTACGCAAGGCAAAATGCCATACATTCGTGCAAATCACCATTAGGAGCCTTATGTTTAACAGGGTTCTTTTTTTATATATTTTAACAAAAGAAAACAATTGATAACCTCCTCCAATTCTTTATCTGATATAATTAAAAATATAAATGGGATACCATTAGGTTTGGAGGTAGGTTTGGAGGATCTTTATGGAAAGGAAAGTGTATATGGAAAAGCTCTTCTCAAACAGAAGGGAAAAGCTAATAAAAATGTGCCTTGAACTTCAAAAAAAGGGTAAAGGTTTTATTTACATAATGCCTTCAAGTGCCGCTATTTTTCAGGTGAGGGACAGGTTTGCAGAGGAGAACGGAGGATTTTTAAACTCAAAGGTTATAGTTTTTGACGACCTGGAGCTTGATATAGTCAAGGATAAGATATCGATGGACAGCGTAATATACGACCCGATGGACAGGGTAATAATAGCGGATGTATGCAAACGGCTCAGGAACTGCTTTAGATATTATGGGAACATATATAGTAAAAAAGGTTTTCATCAGGAGATAGCTGCATTTATTAGAACACTCAAAAGGAGCTGCATAGATGAAGGAAAGCTTTCATCTATTGAAGGAAAGATTAACGATGAGGTCTTAAAGGACAAGCTACACGATTTAATTATGATTTACAGGGAGTACGATAGAACATTAAGGGAAAATGGAATTTACGATAGAAACGATATTTCAAAGAGTGTAGTGGAGCTTGTAAATGACTATAAAGGGTTTGATAAAATAGAGGCCATAATAATCGATGGTTTTACGGATATAGAGCCTGTGAGTATGAAGTTAGTTGAAGCCATTTCAAAGATAGATAAAGTAAATATTTATGTTAACTGTCCCTATAGAAATAAATTTTCCGAAGACTTCTTAAATGAAGAAATTGCAAAACCCTTCGGTAAAATGGGCTTTGAGGTTATATATGATGATGGAACGCAGTATGAGGTCTTACCGACCTTTAAGGAACTGTGTGACAAGTTTTATTCAGGGGAAAATATGGAGAGAAAACTTGAGGGGCTTTCCATACAAATGTATCCCTGCATAGAGGCGGAGGTCAGAGAAACCGCAAGAAGCATTAAGGAAAGACTTATGGCTGGTGAAGATGCGGAGGAAATTGCAGTTTATGTAAACAATGGTGATGCCTATGCTGAGCCTATGGTAAGGATATTTAAGGAGTTTGGAATTCCAATATCCATTACCTATGAACTGCCCTCCGGAAGCTCTGAGCTTGTTAGAAAAATTATAAAGAGCTTTGAAAACAGGGATGAAGAATCTCTTTCAGCAGGCGAGTGGCTGGATATCCTTCAGCAGGAGTTAGACAGTAAAAAGGAGTACATACGAGGGCTTATTGAAAGGGCATTAAAGGGTGAAATTGACTTTGTTGATAAACTTGAAATAAAGGCCTTTGATGCACTTGGAAATCTGGCGAAAGGAATCAGGGCAAGCTTTGAAAAAAGTGGAATGATAAATTATGCTTTAAACAGAGAATACTTTATAGGATATATGCTTGAGGGTATTGCCGGTACAAAGATTTTTATGGAGAAGGGAAACAACAGTGGAGTTAAAATTATGAGCACTGCCCATGCCAAGGGCGTTTATTTCAAACATGTATATGTTTTAGGATTAAATGAAGGAGAGATACCAGCTGAAATTAAAAACAATGGACTTTTTGATTCCTTTGAGGCTTCTATTTTAAATAAAAATGGAATAAGGTACAGGGATTTTCTATGGGAACTTTCAAGGGAAAAGATTAGATTCAACCTTGCATTATCCTCAGCCAAAAAGAGTATAACTTTAAGTTACAGGGGTTCCGATGAGGATGGAAAGTTTGCCATAGCATCATCCTTTGTAGATGAAATAAAGTTTCTCTCAGGCCTTGAGGAAAACAGAGCTATGACGATGAGGGATCGGTTTGAAAAGGATTTTAATTCAGCCATGAGTGTAAATGAGCTTGAAAGAGGGTATGTAAAGGAATATTTCGAAGGAAAATACAGAAAAGAGTATTCGGATAATTTTGTGAATTCCTATAAATTCATCAGAAACATTTCAAAGGATATGGATGAAATCCTTACAAAGGGAATGGTTGAATACCACAGGGAGATGGAGAAGGATTTTAATGAGTATGAGGGGATTATGGAAAGTGGCTTTGAAAGGATTGCAGGGCTTATTGCAAGCTTTTCGCCTTCAGCCCTTAATGAATATCTCAAGTGTCCCTTTAAGTATATGGTAAAATACCTCTATAAACCAGGTGAAGATGAGGAAGATGAAGGAGAATATTCAGACAGGGAAATAGGAAACTTCTATCATAAAGTGTTTTATGAGTATTACAGGAATGAAAAGAAGTTTGAGGTTTTTGACGAAGGCCTCTTTGACAATGTGTTTACGGATGCATGGAATGGATTAAGAACCCTTCATATATCTGAGGAAGAGTCTAAAAGAAAGAGAATGGATTTTTATGATAGGCTTAAAAACTTCATTTCCCTTGATATTGAAAGGCTTAAAAACTTTGAAAAGCACAGCAAGGGGAATGTATTAAGGCCCTACATACTGGAAGGGGTTATGGATGAAAGCAGGACTTTTGGAGTTAATATAACCTGCAAAGTGGACAGGATAGACCTTGAATACAGTTTAAAGGATGGCGAGCTTGTTCCAACTGGAAGATATGTTATATATGATTATAAGAAAAAGAGCATATCTGGAATAAACGATATATTAGAAAACAAGGACTATCAGCTTCCGATTTACTATTATGCTTCAACTGAGCAGCTAAAGAAGGAATTGAATCTTAAAAATATGGAGTGCATGGCCCTTTTATATTTAAGCGTTGAGGGTACAGAGGATAAGCTTGAGCTTGACGGAATATATATGTCCGAATACAAAAAAGCCCTTGGATTAAATAATAAACGTCTGGACATCAAAAGGGAAAACTTTTTGCCGCTAATGGAGTATATAAAGGGGCTTATTTTAAATACCATTGAAAACATAAAATCAGGAAAGTTTAACTATAAACTCATGTGCGAACATATTGAAGGTTTTAGTTCATATGGCTGCGAATATGAAGGCCTTTGCAGGTATAGCCAGAATAAAATGAGAGTGCTTTTGGAGGAATAGATATGGGATTTAGTATGTTTAGTCTCAGCAAAGAGCAGGAGAGGGCGGTGGATATAACTAAAAATATTGCAGTTTCAGCAGGTGCAGGCTCAGGAAAAACAAGGGTTCTAACTAACAGGTATCTGAGACTTTTAGATGCAGGATATGAAATTGATGAAATAGCTGCAATAACCTTTACGGAAAAGGCCGCCCTTGAGATGAAGCAAAGGATAAGAAGAGCTATAATTGAGAAAATAAGCACTGGGGGAAAGAAGGAAAAAAGAAAGTGGATGGAGCATTTAGATAGGCTGGGAAGGGCAAATATAAGCACCATACACGGGTTCTGCTCAAACATGATTAGGGAAAATGCTGCCTGTCTTGGTATAGATTTTAACAGCGACATCATAAACGATGTGGATAAATCCATTATACTAAGGGAAGCAGCGGATGAGGCCAGGGCTAAGTGCTTTAGCAAGGAGAAATATCAGGATATTCTTGTTAAACTCTCAAGGGTCTATGGAGAAAAATATCTGAATTCAGTTTTTTTAAATGATATTCAAAAAATAAGGGAGCAGGTGCAGGGACAGGGGAATGATCTGGAAGAACTAATGAAAAATTCGGGTGAAGGAAGCCTTGAGAAGCTAGTATATGAAGTTGCCTTTGAAATAGACAGGATATACCAGCAATACAAAATGGGTAGAGGCCTTTTAGACTATAACGATCTTGAAATTATGACGTTAAAGGTCCTTGAGAATAAAAGAATTAGAGAACGATACAGGAAAAGGTACAAAACTCTTCTTGTAGATGAATTTCAGGATACAAATGAAATTCAAAGAAGGATAATTTACTATCTTGCTGCAGATGATGAGGGAAATTTAATTCCTGCAAAGCTTTTTATAGTTGGGGATTTTAAGCAGAGTATATATGGCTTTAGAGGTACTGATTATACAATATTTAAGAAGGTTTCAAGTGATATAGGAGAAGATGGACATGCACCCTTAAGCACCTGTTATAGAAGCAAAAATGAAATAATAGAAGGCATAAACTCAATATTTAGTAAACTAATTGAAGACTACGAGCCTTTAAAATGCCCTGAGCATATGCCGAACAAGGAAAAAAGGATAAAGATAATAACTACAAGTAAAAGCAATGAAAAGGATAAATCAGTTACTGGCGAGATAAAAAATCTGCTTAAGGGTAAGACAAGCTTATATTATAAAAACCTTGATGAAGCCTTTGAAGCCCTTAAGGAGAGCTATGATAAGTTATCTTCAAAGGAAAACAGGGATGGCGCTGTAGTAATGAAGGCCATAAAACTTTTAAGGGACAAAGGCCTTGACTTTAAAGACATATGCATACTCGTTAGAAGCAAAAGCACTATACCGGAGATTGAGAAGGAGCTTAAAAGACGAAACGTCCCATATTGCATTATTGGAGGAAGGGGTTTTTATCAAAAGGGGGAAGTGGATGAAATATTGAACCTTTACAGGGTTATAATAAGGGGGTTCAACGACGAATTTTCCTATGAGGATAACATCAACTTTATAAAGGCCCTTAGAGGACCTCTATTTGAAATACCGGACAGCTTGATACTTAAAATGAGCATAGAGAGGGATGAAAGTAAATGTAAAAACCTTTACGAGGCCATGAACCTTGTAATTGACGGCATGAAGGTAGGGGTAGATAGAGAGAGGCTCCTATGGGTATACAATACCCTTGGAAAGCTTGCTATCTTGAAGGAGAGGCTAAGTGTTGTACAGATACTCAGAGCTATAGTGGAGGAGTGTAGAGTTTTTGAAATTATGCTCTCCATGGAAGGTGGATTTCAGAAGTTCAGGAACATAGAAAAGCTTATACACGAGGCACAAAGGTTTGATGACCAGGAACTTTTTACCTTGGAACAGTTTGTGGAATATATACAGGAGCTTAACGAAAACAGTGGAGCTGATTCTGAAGCCCCTTTAGATACCGAGGATTCAGAGGCTGTGAAGATAATGACAATACATCAGTCGAAGGGCCTTGAGTTTAAAGGCGTTATAGTTCCAAGGATACATGGGGACCTTTTAAGTGTAAGTAAAATGCAGAAATCCAAGATAGTATATACAGGAGATAAAATACTTTCATCAATAAATCTGGATACAGGCGATAAGTCTGAGGAATACAAGATCTATTACGATTCGAGGTTTTCAAAGGAAGTAGATGAATATATAAGGCTTTTATATGTTGCTATGACCCGTGCACAGGAATATGTTATTTTAACCGGTGAGGATGACGGAAAGGATCCAAAGGAATTTAATTCCAATGAAGAAAAGGTTAATGAGTTAAACAGCTTTTTAAAGCAAATAAAGTATGCCCTGAGGGTTAAAGGTGCTGACGATAGTCTAATTGATTTTATAGATGCAGAGGATTTAAATGACCTTGATGAGGTAGAAGGTAAAACAAAGAGCAAGGAAATTGATCAAGTAAAAATAGAAGAAAGGATAAAATATAAGTTTAAGGCTGAGCCAGGTGCTGTAGTAAGTGCTACAGGATATATGAATTATAAAAAATGTCCGAGAAGGTTCTATATAGAAAATGTATTAAAGGTTAATGGAAGGGAATATATTGACATGGAAATCTCAGAGGAGCTTGAATTTGACGCAGGCAAAATAAGCTCTTCAATTATAGGTACAGCTGTACACAGCCTTATAGAGGTATTAAACGGCAGCAGGAATATTGACGAGGAAGAGGCTGTTCGTGGGATAATAAGAAAATATGGACTTGAAAAGTTTAATGGCATTGAAGAAAGGTTAAAGAACTATCTTGAAGGGTATAGAGCTCTTGAAGGAAAGAAAAAGGATGTAGAAAGACCTGTTCTCAGGTTTAATGAACTTGAATATAATCTTGTGCCCTACGGTGACAGAAGGTTTTCAGTAACAGGATTCATTGACAGACTTGAGGTATTTGAAAGGGATGGAAGGCTCAAAGCAGTTATAACTGACTATAAAACCAACAGAATTGACTGTAGTGATAGATTAAAGGAGCTTGTAGAAACATATGAGCTTCAGCTTCAGATTTATGGGAAGGCAGTTAAGGAGCTTTTATATATTAATGGGATTAAGGTAGAGGATTTAACGCTTCAGCTTTATTTTCTGAACATACCCGAGAGGGTTGAAATAATATATGATGAAGATAAAGTGATGGAACAGCTTAAGGACATGTATGAAAAATTTTCAAGGAGCCTATCGGGATACAGCCCATCAGATTTTCCAAAGAAGGTGAGCGGCGAATGCGATAAGTGCAGGTACAGGAAAATATGTCAGTGATAATCATGGATGCTGGCTGCAGTTGAAACAAACCTAAATTATGGGAATGAAGTATTTTAAAGTATATTTTTTGATTTAATATATGTTACAATAGTCCTTAGCAATATAAAATTTAATGGTAAAAGTACGATAGATTAAACAGGGCATATTTTAGAATATCTTGCTATAGTGCTTTTGATCAAAGGAGGTAATTCATTTGGCAGAGAATTTAATTGAAAGGAAAGTAATAGTAAGTACTTCAATGGGTAAAAAGGTCGTTGAACTATTGGATGGATATGAGGAAGATGGTTTAAAGATTAGATATTTAAAGAACACAACTCCTTTAAATGCTGTTTTTCAGGTGTTTACAAATGAGGATGATAAGGAAAAATTATCAAGAAAAATAAAGGATATGATAAAGTCAAGTTCCTTTGGAGCAGCGCTTTACTTTACTGTTAACGTTGAGTAACCGTTGATTTAAAACTATTTTGCATGGGGTGTGGTTTATGAGTTACTATTTCGTATTCGATGTTGGAGGAACTTCAATTAAATATGCTCTTATGACCGATAAAGGGGAGTTTGTGCATCAGGATGGCATTGAAACTCCAAGGACAAACATTGAAGATTTCATTGAGATAATAGGAAGCCTTGTTGATAGCTATAAGAAGGAATACAGGCTTAAGGGAGTTGCAGCAAGCCTTCCAGGAGCCGTTGAGCCCGATACCGGGTACATAGGCGGAGGAAGCGCCGTACCCTACATTCATGGACCCAATGTTAAAAAAATGCTGGAGGAAAGAACAGGCCTGCCTGCCTCCATAGAGAACGATGCTAACTGCGCAGGGCTTGCAGAGGGCTGGCTTGGCGCAGCAAAGGATGTTCAAAATTACATATGTATAGTGATAGGAACCGGCATTGGAGGATGTGTCGTTCTTAATAAAAAGATACTGAGAGGAAAACATTATCATGGAGGGGAATTTGGCTACATGATAATGGAGGATATATTTGAAGAGCCCTATGGAAAGATATGGAGTTCAACGGCTTCCACCCAATCATTGGTTAGAAACGTTGCAAAGGCAAAGAGGATGGATTACAGCAGCCTTAACGGCAAAAAGGTATTTGAAATGGCTGAAACAGGGGATAAAGTAGTCAGACAGGAGATTAGGAAGTTCTATAAGAGGCTTGCAACAGGAATTTTCAATCTTCAGTATATAATAGACCCTGAAAAGATACTTATAGGTGGAGCCATAAGCGAGAGGGACGAAGTTATTGAAGAGATAAATAGGCTTTTAAAGCAGATGAAGAACAGAGTTTCAACCCTCGATATAAAGGTTGAAAGATGTGCATATAAAAATGATGCAAACCTGGTTGGGGCTCTATATCATTTTCTGACGAGCAATTCATAAGGAGAGTATTGAATTATAATAAAGCACTGTCAAAATTTTGGCAGTGCTTTATTAGTTCTATCAATTCAAAATGGGTTATAAGTTAAACTCGCTGTGCCGGTTCTTTTACAAATAAGCGGAGGTAAAAATATATTAAATTCACATAAAGCGGGCAATTAGAAGTTCCAAACGAAGGTATGCAGAACGTTAAGCCATGTGGCTGTTTCCTATATTTGTAATATATAAGCACCAATTTAAGTAAAATTAAGTAAAGAAAGTATTTGGAGGAATAGGTTTGTTTGGATTAGTATTTGTACTTTCATTGGCAGCATCTGCAGCCTATGTAAATATAAAAATTATAAACGATACAGAACGAAATAAAAATAGAGATGGAATTAGATTTTTATTGATTTTTCTTGATATAATTGGAACCTTTCTGATTTTAAAGTTTTATAATACTCTGACAGACGGAGTGCAAATAGAATTTTCTGGAGCAATCAGGTTTATGCTTATGATATCTGGCTTTGCGGCACTATTTATTACATCTGCAAAATTAATTGTACTTCTTAAAAGATATAGTGCTGCAAGAAAGGGTTTAAACTTTATAGTAATTTTGGATTTTGTTATTTCAATTGTTATATTGGGATTGTATTTTATTGTATAATCTGTTCCTAGCCTCCATTTTAATTTTCCAGGAAGCAGTAAAGCATTAATCCAAATGAGCAGAAAGTTGAGATATAGCTAGAAAATGTATGTAAAACATATGTAAGTCCTTAAAAATGAAAATATAGTTAATTTTAGTAAATGGACATGCTATAAATAATTATTTTATAATATTTGTAAAATTAAAAATATTCTTACATAATCAAACGTTTGCATGATTTTTACGGTGGCTTATATTATTTGCTTTGTTGGCAAACGTTTGCACAATAAATTAAAGGGGGGATAGCATGAAATATTTCAAACAAAAAATCAGTTTACTGATGGTATTTTTCTTCCTTTTTACCTTTATTCCAAAGTTCGAATACGGAGTTAGGGCGGAAGAAATTATACCACAGGCTGATTTACCTGTAATCTTAGCAGGTGATTTTATCGACGATGTTGGTCTTGGTAGTGAATGGGCCGCTGACAATAACAAAGCACTGATGAAGGAATACAGTGATGGACTTTATGAAATAGTAGTAAACTTTAATAAGGCTATTTCAGGACAGTATAAAGTAACTTTAAACAGAAGTTGGAGCGAAAGCTATCCTGCACAAAATAAGTCAATAAATGTTCCTGGACCACAGAAGGTAATTGTCAGGTACAATTCGAAAACAAGGGAAGTTTATGATTCAGTAAACGATCCTGGCAGATTTAAGACGTGGGCTACTTTGGCAGGAACATTGGCACAGACAGGCGGAAAGGATTGGGAACCTGCAGATGATGCATATGACCTCGAATATGTTGGAGGAGGATTCTTTAAAAAATCCTTTAATCTCAAAGCTGGAACATATGAATACAAGGTTGCCTATGATCACAGATGGAGTAATGGCGAAGTAAAAAACAACGTTACTTTAAATCTTGCAGAGGATAAGACAGTAACATTCCTTGCAAATCCTGATCTGGGTATTTGTACCGATTCGGAGAAGGCTCCGTTAATTTCGGGAACAGTTTCACTTATAGGAACAATAAGGCCGGGGACTGACAGGGAATGGTTACCTGAGGAAAAGGGGTTTGAGTTTTCACATCTTACAGGTGATGGAAAATATATTTACAGCGGATTCCTCGATGGTGGTACGTATGAATATAAAGTTATAAAGGATTATAAATGGGGAAGTGGAGAAATACCCTCCCAGGGAAATAAGACAATAACCATACCTGAGGGTGGGAAATATGTAGTATTCATTGCCGATTATACTAATAATGATATATATAATTCAATTAATGACTACAGCAAAGTTGCAGAGCTTCTTGGATTAAAGGAAGGGGAAGTTGTAGTTAAAAGCCCTGTAATAAACAACAATGCAACAGTAACGTTTAATTATAAAAATGATAACGCAAAGGAAGTTTACCTTGCTGGAAGTATGTTTGGAGGAGACTGGAATCAGACAAAGAAACCCATGAGTAAGAACTCAAAGGGGATCTGGTCTATAAATCTTCCATTAAATAAAGGGGACTACACATATAAATTTGTGGTTGTATATGATAATGGAAATACTGAATGGGTAGCGGATCCATCTAATAAGGAAACCGTTGACGATGGTTATGGTGGAAGGAATTCCAAGTTCACAATGCCCGAATTTGCATTAAGCCCTGTAGCAAACTCCGATGGAACAATAACATTTAACTACAACGATGTAACAGGAAGCGCTAGTTCTGTTCAGCTTGCAGGAAGTATACTCGATAGGGACTGGAAGGAGAGAAGGGACTTTACAAAGAATGGCAATGTGTGGTCCGTAACGGTAAATCAAAAACCTGGACAGTATACATATAAGTTTATTGTTAATGGAACCTGGATGAGGGACCCAATGAACAAGATGGCAACGGGAACAGGGGAAATGGATAATTCCATTGTGTATGTGCCAGGATTTGCAAAGATAAAAATGCCGACACAGATTAAGGAAGGAACAACATTGCAGCTTATTCCACAGGCATATAAGCTGGATGGAACTTTTGAAGATATTGATCCAGAGACGATTACCTGGTCCACAAACAGCGATGCTGTTGAGGTAAACGAAAAGGGACAATTGAGTGCAGTAAAGAAGGTTCCAGTGGGGCAGGAAAGTATCCCGGTTCAGGTTACCGGAAGGGATTCAGAGGGCAACTCAGTAACGGAGTATATAGATGTTGTAAGGGAAGTTACTGAAGTTGAAGGCGGAAGGCTTGTTATACTTGCTGGAAGTTTTCAAAGTTTGGTTCCCGGCACTTCAGCATGGGATCCAGGTGCTAGAAGTACAAGGATGATCTATAGAGGAAATGGCTTGTATACCTATACAATTAAAAACATGCCTGCGGGAAACTATGAATATAAAATAGCAATGGGTTCATGGGATGAGAACTATGGTAAAAATGGCGTCAGAGGCGGAGAAAATATATCAGTATCGGTGCCAAAAACCATGGATGTGACATTCTATTATTCAGACATAAGCCACGTTGCAACTGATTCCATTAAATATACTCCGCTTGCTGTTAAGCCTGTTCTTAAAGGGCTTGACAGGGATTATACAATGGAGGATTATACCCTAAGTGGAGTATACAGCGTTAAGGTAGCATTAAGTTCAGGAAATTATTCAAATCTTAAAGTTACAGTTAACAATAAAGAAAATGCGATCGCAGCATTTACGCTTACGGAGGATAAGGAAGTAACCTTTAGTTATGATACATCCTCCGGGTGGATATTCAGCGATGCTTCTAACAAGGAAATCAATGCGGAGGCAGTTTATTTCAACTCAAGGGAATTACAATATAAAAATCCGTATGGTGCAGTACCGGAAGGGGAGAGAATAACCTTTAACATAAGGGCTGCAAAGGACGATTTAACACAGGTTAAACTCGTTATTATAGCCCCTGATGGCAATAAAATGGTTGATATGTCAAAAAAGCCCTTAGATGATAAATATGATATATGGACTTGTGAATATGAAGCAGGTTCAAAGGGTATGTATAAATATTACTTTCTATTTACAAACGGTTCACAGGTTAAGGCCTATGGAGATGATGATGGATACTTTGGTTCAGGTAAGGTTACCGGACTTGATTCTATATTAACCTATGATCTAAATGTATATGATAAAAACTTTAAAACACCCGACTGGATGAAAAACGCTGTGATATATCAAATTTTTCCTGATAGATTTTTCAATGGAGACACCTTAAACGATTATGCACAAAAGCTTGCCAGAGGATATCTACCGTACGAATTCTACAGCGACTGGTATGCAATTCCCGAGGATCCGGCAATAGAAAACGATGCTGGCTATAAAGGAACAAAAGGGGATGGACAATGGGGTAATGAAATGTATGGTGGAGACATAAAGGGAGTTGAGGCTAAACTTGATTACCTTCAGGCACTTGGCGTTAACGTACTCTACTTCAATCCAATCTCCGCATCAATCTCAAACCATAGATATGATGCAACTAATTATAGAGAATTAGATCCGCTGCTTGGTCATATGGATGATTTCATAAACCTCGCTAAGGAAGCTAAAAAAAGAGGAATGCATATTATTCTTGACGGCGTGTTTAACCATGTTTCGGACGATTCAATCTACTTTGACAGATATGGCAAATACATGGCAAAGGGTAAGCCGATTGGAGCATATCAGTACTGGTCAAGGGTATATGACTTAATGAATCTAGAGAAAATAAATCAGCAGGAAGCAGAAAAGAAGGTTCAGGAGGATTTAAGAGCGAAGGGAATTACAGATTTCCATTATAAAGATTGGTTTGTTATTGAAAATAGGAAGGTAGATGAAGGAAAGCCTACTGAACACTATAACTATGAAGGCTGGTGGGGATATGACTCAATGCCTGTAATTCAATCCCTTAATGGCTCTGAATACAACGTTAAGACATGGGCTGATGAAATAATCGATGGAGAGGATTCTAACACAAGGTTCTGGCTTAGACAGGGATCAAGCGGATGGAGGCTTGATGTTGCAAATGAAGTTTCAGATGAAACCTGGAGGCACTTCAGGGATGCAGTTAAGGAAGAAGGAGACAATGTAATTATAGGTGAAATATGGACCGATGCAAGTAAATATTTACTTGGAGATATGTATGATTCGGTTATGAATTACAGGTTCAGGGATGCTGTACTAGGCTTTCTGTCAGGAAAAGAAGTGGATGCAGTTAAGGCTGTGAACATGCTGGAAATGATGAGGGAGCAGTATCCTAAGGAGGCCTTTATGGCTATGATGAATCTTGTTGGTTCACATGACACCCAGAGAATCATTTCGGCATTTGACGGCTATGAAAAGAGCGTAAAAGCAGTTGCTGAAGCTCCAAGTGAAGATGCTAAAAAGATTGTGTATCTTGTTCCATTATTCCAGATGACATATCCTGGTGCACCAACGATTTACTACGGAGATGAAGCAGGAATGTATGGTGCGGATGATCCGGATAATAGAAGGGCTATGAGCTGGGGTAAGGGGGATAAGAACCTTGTGGAATGGTATGCTATGCTTGCTAATATAAGAAATCAGTATGAAGTTTTAAGAATGGGAGATATAAGTATAGCATTACCTGATAAAAATGCCTCGGATATAATAGCCTTTACAAGAAATGATGAAAGTAGCCATGCTGTTATTGCCATAAATAGAGGGGCAAAGGTTGATGGAGTTTCTATAGACGTTAAAGGCGCTATCCCAAATGGAACAAAGCTCTATGATGCGATAACAGGAGAAGAATATACTGTAAGCGATGGTAGGGTAACCGTAAACCTTCCGGAAAAGTTCGGCATAATCCTTATAACTGAGTTTAAAAAGGTAACGATAAAGGAAAATGCACTCAGGGATGCCTATGATCCTAAGTATATAGTTGAAAACAAAGTAAAATCAGAGACGGAAAAGAAGATAGAAAATGCAATTAAAAAAGTTAAGGAAACGGAAGATGAAAAAGTGATATTTGGTCCTGAAGATGTTATAGACAGAGAGGTCCTCATTCTCTCAAGGGCCCTTAAAAAGTCAGTGGAATTTGACAGGGGAAACGTAAAGTTTACTATTCCCTATGAAAATTTAACCGATGCTCTGCTGCAGAAAATATCTGGAGAGATTTATCTTAACTCACAGGAGCTTCAGAACACCACTGACATTGAAGGACTTTTGAAAAGGAACTCTGCAAGGATTATAAAGGCATTCGATTTTACTACAAATATTCCTGGAGGAGTGTTTGGAACAAAGATAGAAGTAACTGTTGCTATTGAAGACGAGTCGTTAAAGGGTGAGAAGCTTTATGTTTACTATAATTCACAGAATGGACCTGTAGCCGTTGCTGAAGTTTTAAATAATGATGGAACGATAACATTTGATGTAGAACACTTCAGTGAATATTTCATAACAGACAGGAAGCTTACTTCAATTAATACAGGCAATAACGGCTCTGAAGGAACAGGAGAAAATTCAGGTGATGGAGGAAATCAAAATTCTGGCAGCAGTGGAAATGAGGATAATGGCAGACAGGGTAGTGATAATTATGCAAATGAATTAGAAGATAAACTTCCTAAAACAGGATCACCATTTGATGCAGGTTCAATATCAATATTGGGATTTGCTGCAATATCGGCAGGAGGTATAATGGTTATAAGGTCAAGAAAGAGAAGGAAAGATCTATAGAGATAAATGATTAAAAGCCCGTCTTTCATATTTGAGACGGGCTTTTCAATGTGCGCCCGGCATGGGCGACAGCTTGGCGGTGAAAGTCCGCTGTGGGCTTGGTAGTGGGAACCACTAGCCAAAGGCAAGGGTGTCCATCGTG
>NZ_SOAZ01000036.1 GCF_004364155.1 Fonticella tunisiensis
TCATTGTTTGTCATACTTCAATGATAAGTTAACATAATATGCTGGATTTTTTCTATTTGTAAATATTTCCTGTGCTATGAACTAGCACAACGAGTTAAATTAGTATCCACCAAAACTTTTTATTTTACCTTCCAAAAATAACTTATCGAATATTGAACAACTGAAATTAATTTGTACTCCATACTTTTTCTTGAGCATATTAGCGTAACTAGTAAGATATATATCTTTTCTTAAATAATATGCATTTATTAAAATTGATGAAAAGTCCGATATTACTTCTTTTATATTTGAATCATATATAATATCTTCTGAAGTAATATTTAATTTATCAATAAATTTAACATATGGCTCATACTCTTTTATCAAGCTTCTTATCTGATTTATTTCTTTTTCTGCTGGATGCAACTTCACATATAAATTTTTTCTAGATTTATAATAATAATCAAAAATTTCTTCATAAATTTTATTTCTAATACTTTTATTGTATGTTGTATATCCAGGGCAAAAAAGCGAACTCTCCTTTTCAATATTAAAATTTATTTTAATACTGTTTAAAATTATTTCCTTGAATTCTTCTGAACTAATTCTTATTTTCTCTGCCTCACTATTAAATAAATCAGGTTCTCTTAATATTACAATATCTTCATAACCTCCTCTACCATGATAAAAAAGTCTAGACTCTTTATCATTAAATAATAACTTTCTTATATAAAACTGCCACTTTTCCTTAACGGAAAATTTATATTCATTAAGATAAATTGCCGTTCCCTCTTCGACGAACACAAGTTTTTTCCCTTTAATTTTCATTTTGTTAAACAACTTTTGATATGGAATGGGATTATCCGAAAAATAAACAATGTGATCAGGATTTATTTTATCAACATTTTCCAAAAAATCAAAAAGTTCCTCCATATATATTCTTTTATACTTAATAGGTTTCTTTATAACTTCACTAATTTTATAGTTTAAGTGGTAATAATAGCTGCTATCGTAAAGATTTTCAGGAACAAAGCTATATAATCTATCTTTATCTATGCAAGTGAAAGATGAAAGAATTATTGTTCGCTCAAATTTATTATATCTATTTTTTGAAAGCCAATTAGATACCTTTATATGATACGGTGTAAAACATAAAAATAAAACTTTCAATTCAATTCCTTCCTCCTAATTTAACTCGTTGTGCTAATTTAAAATTTTAGACTTAGGAATATTATGGTAATAAAATAGTTACACTATTCCCAAGATACTATTATGAATTGTCAACAGGTTTATTTAACCAAAAATTAATCCTTTTATTTGAGATACTTTAGACTCATTATTAAATACTTTATTTACGTAGTAACAAAATCCATGGCCTAAAATTTTAGTCTTAATCCTAGTGATAAGACCCCAGACTGACCTTGCCAGAACTCTTTGAATGTTAAGTTGACAAGATAGCTGGGAACCAATAGTTTCAATCCTTCTACGAAGCTTAAATATAATTCGTCTTAACTGTTTTGGATACTGAGACTTACTATTGTTCTTCTTTAGTGGAAGCAAGGTTATACCCTTTTCAGCTTTTAATTCAGAGGCAAGACGGTTATCTATATAACCCTTATCTCCAAGTATAGCTATTGAATGATAGGATTCTACTAAATCCCATAGTGCAGCTCTGTCATCAATATCAGCTGAAGTAAGACAGAAATCAGTTATATAGCCATCTAGTGTAATAAGCAGATGAAGTTTGAATCCGTAATAAGTTTCTTTCTTAGACGGACATCTTCCATAACTCACATAACCTTTAAATGTCTTATGGAATGTTGCTCTACCAAAGTGACATACTGGGATGGACATACTATCTACAACTCTAAGTGTAGAATCGTAATACCCCAATAATTGTGATAGTTTTTTGTGAATCAGCTCTATTATTTTGAAAAGAGCTCTTCGAGTTCTATTAAATCTACTTCTATCACAAAACCTTGGAAATAAGTCTTTAAAATTCTTTTTACAGAAGTTAAACCAGGCTTTTTCCGAGTCAATAGTGAGCAATTCACCAACAACACTGATGGTAATTATTTCACTATCGCTCATCTTTGAACCTTGATATTTCTACGTTCTTTAACATGTGTTGGAGCTACTACGTGGTAAATTTCATCAATTATCACGTAGGCTACGGTAATAAAGTCTTTTAGATTTTCAATTTCTGTAGTAGAATATTTCTTGTTAAGATCCAGCATATGTTGACCTCCTATCATTGTTTATCATACTTCAATGATAAGTTAACATAATATGCTGGATTTTTTCTATTTGTAAATATTTCCTGTGCTATGAACTAGCACAACGAGTTAATTTAATAATACTATTTATTCTTTTATAACTTTATACCCTAGAGAGTTTAAGAACTTAGTTGAACGTTTAACTATAGCTGATTCATTTAATTTATTAAAGTAGTCTGGGCCAAGGTCCTGGTACGGTACTTTATTTTTAATAATGTTATATGTGATTATTAATATTGTGTGGGCTAAGGCTAATGCTGCACGGTTGCCACCACGCCTTGCAGCAATTCTACGGTATTTTGCTGATAGATAGGTGTTCTTAGTATGAGCTGCAGCTCGGGCTGCTTCAATAAGGGTACGCTTTAATGATGAATTACCACTGCGAGATTTACTTCTTTTTTTTACCGGCACTCTCATCATTGCCTGGAATAACCCCTGCCCACGCTGCCAGATGGGAAGCCGAAGGAAATTGTTCCATAGTTGTATCTATCTCTGCTAAGATATCTTGAGCTGCTTTGGGGCCTACTCCTGGTATTGTATCTAATAGCTTTATAAGATCACCAGCCTCTTTTAATCTAACATTAACATCATTAGTTATATCTTCTATTTGTTGAGTTAGGAAATCTATATGTTTTAATTGAATTGAAATTAGCTTTCTTTGATGTTCGCCAATAAGCCCCTTTAAAGACTTCTGGAGTAAGTCCGGGCTTGCCTTTAACTTTTTATTAGCAAGTGAAGATAAAGCTTTTGGATCATTAACCCCATTGATTATAGCCTCAATCATAGCTCTACTTGATACACCTAGAATATCAGAAACAACTGAAGAAAGTTTAATATTAGCACCTTCAAGTACCTTTTGAAGCCTATTGATCTCTCTAGAACGTTCTTCAATCAGACTACGTCTATAACGCACAATTTCTCTTAACTCTCGTTGTTCTCTAGAAGGAATATAACTTCCTTTTAAGAGACCATGTTTAAGTAAATTAGCTATCCATTCAGCATCTTTAACATCGGTCTTACGACCAGGTACGTTTTTAATGTGCTGAGCATTAACTACTAGAGTTGGTATTTGCTCTAACTCAAGCAAGTTGTAAATTGGTTTCCAGTATACCCCTGTGCTTTCCATAGCGACAGCTTCACATTGCTTTTGCTTTATCCAATCAACAAGCATAAGAATGTCTTCTGTCATAGTTCCAAATGATTCAATTTCTTTACCATTTGGAGTCAAAACACAGGCAACAATAATTTTTTTATGGACGTCAAGTCCACAACAATTTTTGTACAATACCTCCATATCGATTTACTCCTTAAAGAAATAGTTGGTAAAGCCTTCTGATATTAATAATCTACTCTGCGTGCTTCCAAAAGAGGAGCGACAATAGTTGGTACATAAAGAAGGCTAAAATCAAGCTAGTTTCGGTCTAAGCAGTACCAAACACAATCGACTTTGTACCAACTATTTGAATTCTTCCCAACTATCAGAGTAATATTCAAACTGCTTTATGGAGGTAGTTTTCATTCTAGTTGGTGAAATTTATTTCATGTATAGCTACTTTAAAAAAATTTACTATTTATCTAAAATAGAACTCATTTTTTTATCTGGATCCTTTTCTTTCAAATTTGCATAATTACTCATGTTACTTTTATCTTCTAAGTAAAAATAATTAACAATATAATACATCATTACCCTCCATAAAATCTTTCTGTTATGTATTAAATCTACTTTGTTTGTATCTTATGCGTATTTAATATTTGATAGTAAATTTCATGTTTATAAAAATATTTGTTAATGGCCTTAAAAATCACTATTGCCAATAAAGGACCTACTAAATAAGCTATTCCATTCATTAAGTCGCCTCTTAATAGAAAAATAAAATGTTGTGATACAAATAAAGCAACAATAAACGAAAAGTTATCTCTTATAGAAATTTCAATGAAATTCGCCAAACGTCCTATTATTAATCCATATACTACAATCCCTATAATACCAAAGTCTATAAAAGCTTCACTAACTATTGGATTAGATAGATTATCAAACCACATACCATTATTATACATTAGATATCTTCCTATTAGCATACCAGTATTCAACGGTTTTAGTTCCCATATTTTACGTGGTATAAAAAATAAGAAATCACCCATTAATTGTTTTCCATATTGAAAACCGAATAAATTTACATAATTATTAGTAGCGATTATGTTAGAATACGCATCATAATCCAAACCTGTATATTCTCTTATCAAGCTAATATTTTGTATGGAAGATTTCAATGAAGATAAATTATCTAAAACTAATGATGGATTATGTGTTATTATTTTAGCTAATGGAAAAACAAACAATAATATTAATAGGTTCAAAGCTATATAAGTAAAATTATTAATTCTCTTTCTAATTAGATAGAAGAAAATCATTAACAGTATTGGACCTAGTGAGTTTCTTTTTTGAACAAGTGGATTATAATAAATCAAAACCATAAGTGATGCAAATAAAAAGTGCATCTTATGCTTAAGTTCTTTACCTTTAGTAAGAACTAAAACGGTATATGCAAATGGAATCATAAAAATAAACTTATCTATTATTAACCTTGTGCTACTTTCTACATCTAAGCCAACATTTGATTGTACTAATCGTTTAAATATTACATTGCCAAATATAACTGTTACCGTTAATGAGAAAATAAATGCAATATTTACTATCTTATTCGAAATGATATTTTCTTTAATATTTCCTTTAGTAATTGGAATCTTATACCCTATTATAATTGATACCAAAAATAAGCTAATATAAATATTAGTTCTATTAACATCACTAGCATTTACTAACAATGTATTAGGAAATACTCCTTGTTTTATCTGAAATATTGGTGTTAACCACATGAAAATATAGAAGAAAACAAGGATAGTGCAAAGTAAAGGACTAAACTTTTTATTAAAAAGTATAACTACTAATAATGTATTTAACATAACATAGCTTAAAAAGAAACTCGATGTCGTTTCACTAAATCTATTTAGATTAATAAACAAAATGAATAGATTTAATACTATGAAAACTCCAACTAGCAATCCTTTGATAGTAAAATAAATGCTTGTCTTTCGTTTTAACATTAATTCTATTCTCCCCTATAAAGTTTTTCATATAATTTCAAATATCTTGTTGCAAAAACATCTATAGTGTACTCTTGATTAAACTTATTGAATCCATTTTTTCCTAACTCACTCAATTTCACTTCATCTAATATCAAAGATCTTATTTCTCTTTCAAGCTGGTATACATTTTCTTTTTCAACTAGAATTCCACAGTTATTAGATAATTGTTCTTCTATTCCACCAACTTTAAATCCAATAACCGGCAAAGCATTAGAGAAAGCCTCTAAAACTGTGGTAGGAAAATTATCATCTAAAGATGTTATTAAGAAAATATCCGCAGCCCTATATATCTTATTTAAGCAAGCTTTATCTTTGATATAACCTAATTGAATAAAATTGTCTTTTTTAATCTTTTTAATCTTTTTTCCTACCGAAACAAATGCTACATCTTCACCCAATTTATCTAATAGATTTAATACATATGAAATTCCTTTTCTTTTATCGTTTGGATCAGCAGCAACAAACAAAACTATTTTTTTATTAATTGGTAAATTCAGTTCCTCTCGTATATCATTCTTATCAACATTCACACAGCTACTTGAGTAAATACCATTAGGTATAACTTCCGTGAAATATTCTTTTAAGAATGATTTTTTTACGAATCCTTCTAACCATCTTGAAGGTGATACAAATATAACCTTATCCTTATCTAAACTACAAAATAGCTCTTTTTTTCTATTCCATTCTTTTGATGACCTATCTAAAAGCGTTTTGGGATAAGTATTTTTATAGCTACAATTATAACAACCAGTTACCCATTTACCACAATCATAGGTGAAAGCACATCTACCAGTTATCGGCCAAACATCGTGTAATGTCCATATAACAGGTTTTTTATAGTATTTAATAATCTTAATTAGCTTTTCATAATTTATATAGTAACCATGAATATTGTGTATATGAACTATATCTGCTCTCGCAATTTGTTCTTCAATTACTGAACTAAAGTTCAAATTTTTCGAAACCCCAAAAATTCTTGCGAAAGCAGCTGAGAAATATACATCAAACTGATTATTAATTACAATACTTTTTTGGTCTCCTTTATCCCCACGGGCATATAGGAACACCGATTCATGCTCAGTATTATTATTAATAAATGAATGTAGTAAATTAGCTATAGCTGAAGCTCCTCCGCCTCCTTTAAATCGTGTGTTAATATTCACTATTTTCATTAGCTCACCTCTAATTTTCCACAATTAAATCTTTATATTTCTCAATAGATTTTCTTTTTGTTAAATGTTTTTCTAAATATCGTCTTCCATTTACTCCACTTGTAGTTAAATTATGCTTCTTTTGTATAAACAAATCAATCTTTTCTTTTAAGTTTTTATATTCACCTGGATTACTGCATATTCCACAATTGCTCTCTTCAATTATCAATCTCGCCTCAGAGCCTTCCTCTAAAATTCCTAAAATTGTTTTACCAGTACCCATGATTCCATAAACTTTACTTGGCACAGAAATCCCCTTTATCCCCTTAGCATTCGTAACAATATGAACATCTGCAGCATTCAACGAATAAATCAAATCCTCTTTCTTTTGATATGGAATAAACTTAACATTGGTCAAACCATTTTCATTAACATAATCAACTAGAGTTTGCTTCATATTTCCACCCCCTACAAAAGCAAACACAACATCATCTCTATCCTTAAACTCACCTATGACCTTTATAATATTCTCAAGATCATAATAAAGCCCTAAATTACCTGAATACATAAAAACAAACTTATCTTCTAATCCATACTGCTTTCTAAATTCTCTTACTTTAGGATGGTCTTTGGGTAAAGGATATACTTGTTTTTCGTCAATCCAATTATTTATAACAACATTTTTAGGCACTTTTTTCCCTTTAAATCTTTTATTGAGGGTCTCCTGCATATCTCTACCTACAACAACCACCACGTTCGATTGCTTGCAGCTAAACTTATCTAATGTCCTGGCGAATTCAATTAAAACCTTGTTTTTTGCATATCCTATTGCTTCTGCCTGTTCAGGGTTGAAATCCTGAATGTTATAGACAAATTTTGCTCTTTTAATCCACTTTCCTATAGTTCCTAATAGTCCGCCTAAAATTGGTGGCTGTGATATACTAAATACAATATCCTGTTTCCCTACTCTAAAAGTAGTAAAGATTGCATTAAAGAAATATGCTAATATATTCTTTATCCTGCTAATTTTATTTCTTTTATTAAATTCAGGAACCCTTACTCTTATAACATTTATGTTCTTAAATTTTTCATTATATATTCTTTTCTTTTTATACTTTTCATCTACTTTTCCATCATAGCTTGGAACTACGCAAATAACTGTTATATCAAAATCGTCCTGTAGCCCTTCGCACAGTTCAGTAAGTATCTGCCCTGTTGAAGCTACATCAGGATAAAAGTAATGAGCATATACTAAAAGTCTTTTTTTCATCTAGATTCCCTCTATCTATTTATAATTTTCCACAAACCACTTATATGTCTTTTCAATTCCCTCTCCCAACTCTACCTTATGCCTCCACCCAAGCGAGTGTAGTTTGGTAACATCCGTCAACTTCCTAGGCGTTCCATCCGGCTTCTCAGTATTAAACACCAACTCTCCTTCAAACCCAACAACTTCTTTTATCATCTCAGCAAGTTCCCTTATAGAAACTTCCTGTCCGGTTCCTATATTCACATGTTCTTCACCGTCATAGTTCTCCATTAAGAATACACATGCATCTGCCATATCATCTACATATAAAAACTCCCTAAGTGGTTTGCCAGTTCCCCATACTTCGACATAAGGTAAGTTATTAACCTTCGCCTCATGGAACTTTCTTATAAGCGCTGGCATTACATGTGAATTATTTAAATCAAAGTTATCATTTGGACCATAAAGGTTTGTTGGCATACAGCTTATGAAGTTATCACCGTACTGCCTCTTAAAGAATTGGCACATCTTAAGCCCAGCAATTTTAGCTATAGCGTATGCTTCATTTGTTGGCTCAAGATACCCTGAAAGAAGATACTCTTCCTTTATTGGCTGAGGAGCCATTTTGGGATATATGCAAGTACTTCCTAAAAACAGAAGTTTCTTTACTTTAAAGTCGTGTGCTGCCTTTATCACATTATTTTGTATCATCAAATTTTCATATATAAAATCTGCTGGATATGTATTGTTTGCATGTATCCCCCCAACCTTTGCAGCAGCTAAAAACACATATTCCGGTCTTTCTTCTTCAAAAAACTTTCTTACTGCTTCTTGATTAGTTAAGTCAAGTTCTTTGTGAGTTCTTTTTATTATATTTGTATAACCTTTAGATTCAAGATTTCTAACTATTGCAGAGCCTACAAGTCCTCTATGTCCTGCAACGTAAATTTTGCTATCCTTATTCATATTGCCATCCCCTTAGTATGAGAGTTTTAATAAACTGCTTGCAATTTCTTTTGAGCTATTTTTATATCTATCAGGTAAAAATCTATAATTCTCTATTAATTTCTTCGTCTCTTCTATAAGAATACTTAAGTTTTCTTCATCAAGTTGATTGAATTCAATTGTATTTGCAATTTTTAAATTCAATAGATTGTTTATTGTATTAACATCTTCTTTTATTTCAGGCCTGTTTAAAACAAGTATTGGCCTTTGGGCACATATAGATTCCGATATCGTGCTCCAGCCCGCCTTTGTTATAATTATTTCACTTGCCTTTATATAATCCTGTGTATTACCAGTATCAACAGGCAATTTATAGGTGTTGTTTCCCCTTAGCTTTATGCCCTCTGTATATATAAAATCGTAGGGCAAATGTTCTACTTCTATTTCATCGTTGATTTCAACGGATCTTCCAAGGCTGACAAATACAATTGGCCTTTTATATTTATTTTTTATATACTTAACAGGTTCCTCATTGAACTCTCTTGAGCTGAGGCCTACCTCATAGGTATTTTTAAAATATTTACCTATATCACCTGCAAGGGGAAAAATAAAGGCATAATCTGCTTTTCTATATGAATCTTCATAAATATTCACAACTTCACTATCAAAAAGTTCCTTATATATCTCTGCCCATGTAAAGTTAGATATTAATACTGACCTCACGCCAGACTTTTTAGCCGATTGAAAAATCCATGGGACAACATCTGATACAATAAGATCAATTTTATTTTCCTTTATAAATGAAGTTTCTTTTTCAATTCTATCCTCCCAGGTAGAAATAAAACCTTTCAATTCAGCATCTAACTTTTCCTTATCTACAAGATAGCTGTTTTCCTTTAATATAAGCCCCAAATCTACATATTCGTCATAGTATGCAATCCTCGAGCTAAAACGACTCAAGGATTGCTTTATAAATTCAAGTTGTCTAGTATGTGTTTTTACAATAATTTTTAAATCTCTATCCAATAACAATAAGTTCTGGATTATAGGTATATTCCTTGCAGCATGTCCGAAGCCATGATTTGATATATAAAAAGCTATGGTCTTCATCTCTTATCAGTGGCTGCCTCAAGATAGGTTTCAAGGTCAATTCCTGCAATTTCTTTAACATCAGCCTCAACCATCATCTTAACAAGTCCCCTGAAGTCGACCTTTCTCTTCCAGCCAAGTTCCCTTTCAGCCTTGGATGGGTCTCCCCAGAGAAACTCAACTTCAGCAGGCCTGAAGTATCTTGGATTTACATCGACAAGAAGTTTTCCAGTCTTCCTGTCGTATCCCTTTTCCTCTACTCCAGTACCCTTCCATTCTATATCTATCCCAACCTCTTTAAAGGCTAATTCTGTAAATTCTCTTACCGTATGGGTTTCGCCGGTTGCAATCACATAATCCTGGGGTTTTTCCTGCTGGAGCATCATCCACATTGCCTCAACGTAGTCCCC
This sequence comes from Fonticella tunisiensis, assembly GCF_004364155.1. Classification (GTDB taxonomy): domain Bacteria; phylum Bacillota; class Clostridia; order Clostridiales; family Caloramatoraceae; genus Fonticella; species Fonticella tunisiensis. Next base: position 10,247 of record NZ_SOAZ01000036.1, read on the forward strand.
TGCAAATCCCCAGTCACGCTTTGCATCAAGGTTTCCAAGGCTAAGCTTGTCCTGCTTTCCTGCAATAATGCTTGCAACGGCCCTTGTAATCTTCCTTGTTACAAAGGTTTCCCCTCTCCTTGGAGATTCGTGGTTAAACAGTATCCCATTTACTGCAAAAATATTGTATGCTTCTCTATAGTTTACAGTTATCCAGTATGCATAAAGCTTTGCCGCACCATATGGGCTCTTGGGATAGAACGGAGTCTTTTCGCTTTGTGGTGCCGTTCCTGGAATGCCACCAAAAAGCTCAGATGTAGATGCCTGATAGAACTTTGTTTTTATTCCCGTTTCCTTTATTGCATCGAGTATTCTTAGGGTTCCAACTGCGTCTGTCTGAGCAGTATACTCAGGAACCTCAAAGGAAACCTTAACGTGGCTTTGTGCACCAAGATTATATATTTCATCTGGCTTAATCCTTTCCAGAAGCCTGTTTATATTGCTTGAATCGCTAAGATCTCCGTAGTGTAAGAATAGCTTTTTATTTCCTATTTCAGGGTTTTCAAATAAATGGTCTATTCTCTTAGTGTTAAATGTACTTGCTCTTCTTATCATTCCATGAACTTCGTATCCCTTTTCTAAAAGAAACTCTGCTAAATATGAACCATCCTGTCCTGTTATTCCCGTTATAAATGCCTTTTTCACCAATATCCACCTTTCATTAATTATTTACCTGCTCCTTTATGTTTTTTATATCATTAAGCAGATCCTTTTTACCTATAAGAATTACATCATCCGTATCTATTATAAATATATCCTCAAGTCCTACCACTGCAACTTTCTTCCCATTTCCTATAACAAGATTATTTCTAGATTCTATGTATTTCACATGTCCAATACTGACATTATTATCTTCATCCTTCTCACTGTACCTCTCCACACTGCTCCAGCTTCCAACATCGTCCCATCCAAAATCCGATGGAATAACATATATGTTTTCCGCCTTTTCCATTATTCCGTAATCCACCGATATACTCTCAACCTCACTATATTTTTGCCTGAGTACATCTTCAAAATCATCCATATCAACTGAGGCAGCAATTTCATCGATAACTTCATATGTATCGGGCAAATAGGTCTGAGTGTGCTTCTTTATTGTTGAAACCTTCCATATAAACATACCGCTATTCCAGAGGTAGTTTCCTTCATTAAGATATTTTTGTGCTGTTTCAAGATTGGGTTTTTCCACAAATCTTTCAACGCTGTTTACACCAAGGCCGTCAATTTTTTCTTCCAAATTATTATATTTTATATACCCGTATCCCGTTTCAGGCCTGTCAGGCTTTATTCCAAGGGTTACTATTGCATCCTCTTTGCTTTCAACAAAGCTTGCTGCCGCACCAATGGTTCTAATGAATCTTTCTACATCCTTTATTAAGTGATCTGATGGAACAACAACAAGCGTTGCATCCCCATAATATTTTTCAACTGTAAAGGCTGAAAGAGCTATGCATGGTGCTGTGTTTTTACCTACAGGTTCAACTATTATGTTTCTTTCAGGCAAATTCGGAAGCTGCTCCTTTACAAGCTTTACATACCTTTCAGCTGTTACAACAAAAATTCTCTCAATTGGAATAAGCCTTCCAAGCCTTTTAACAGTCATTTGAATCATAGTATCCTCACCAAGGAGGTTTAAAAACTGTTTTGGTTTTTCTTCAGTTGACAGGGGCCAGAACCTTTCACCTTTACCTCCTGCCATAATAAGTCCACAAAGCATCACAACCCAACCTTTCTACCTTGCATTTTCATCCCCGAACAATACAAAAAACGTCTTAAATATAAGCTTCATATCTATCCATAAATTTCTTTCCCTTATGTACTTTAAATCAAGTTCAACCCATTCATCAAAATCTATGTTATTTCTTCCACCTATCTGCCAGTAGCAGGTAAGGCCTGGCTTTACAAGGAGCCTTTGCATCTGATATGGGGTGTACTCTTTAACTTCCCTGTCTATTGGGGGCCTCGGGCCAACAAGGCTCATATCGCCCTTAAGTACGTTTATAAGCTGGGGAAGCTCGTCAATACTTGTCTTTCTTATAAACTTGCCTACCCTTGTAATTCTGGGATCATCCTTTATTTTAAAAACGGGGCCCGACATTTCGTTTTTATCCTTAAGCTCCTTAAGCTTTTTCTCTGCATCAACTACCATTGAGCGGAATTTTAACATTTTAAAGGTTTTGCCATCCTTCCCGCACCTGTTTTGAGCGAAGAGGACAGGCCCCTTTGAGTCGAGCTTTATTGCAATGGCTGTTATTATAAACACCGGTGATAAGAGTATGAGTCCGACTAAAGCTCCAAGGATATCTATAATTCTCTTTATAAATTCATATAAAAAACCTTTATCATAGTCCTCAATAAGGACTTCATAATCATAACCTACCTGCGGCTCCAACCATATCACCTCTCTTTAACTTACTTTTTATTATATTTAAAAATTCGACTCAATTCCAGTTTTATTTTATGATTTATCTCAACTTTTACATTCCAATTTATCCATACCAAATGCTGCCCCTACCTCTTCCCAAACCTTTTAAAAACCCCTCTTCTCCTTCTTCCCTTCTTTTCCCCTTCGCTGCCGTAGTAGTAATAGTAATAATTTCCGTAGTAGCCCTTCCTTGAGGTGTCAAGCTTGTTTAAAACAACGCCTAGTATCCTTGAGTTTACCTTTTCTAAAAGCTCCTTTGCCCGCGCTGCAGCATCCCTTTCCGTTTCTCCTGAACTAACAACAAGGAGGCTTCCGTCTGCGTATTTTGAAAGTATCTGGGCGTCCGTTACCACGATTACAGGCGGTGTGTCGAAGATTATGCAGTCAAATTGCTGCTTAAGGTATTCTATGAATTTTTCCATTCTGACAGAGGCTAGAAGCTCTGCAGGGTTTGGGGGCCTTGTTCCCGCTGGCAGGACGTAGAGATCTTCAACTTCAGTTTTTTGAACTACGTCTTCAAAGCCAGCCTCACCTATTAGAAAGTCTGAAAGGCCCGCCTGGTTGGATATTTTAAACAGCTTATGAAGGTTTGGTTTTCTCTGGTCGCAGTCTACTATTATTGTTTTATACCCTGCCTGGGCCATAGTAACTGCAAGGTTTGCAGCCGTCGTTGATTTTCCCTCCGAAGGGCCTGAACTTGTTATAACAATTGTTTGTATCTTATTATCAAAGGATGAAAACTGTATATTGGTTCTAAGGGTTCTGTATGCCTCCGACACCGGAGACCTTGGATCTTTTATAGTTATAATGTTTGAAACTGCCAAAGTAATACCTCCTTACTTTACTAACGGTATTATTCCGATAACCGGAAGCTCTAAATTGTCTTCAACATCATCGGCATCCTTTACCGTTGAATCCATATATTCAAGTAAAAACGCCACACCAAGGGATATCATAATTCCAAGGAAAAATCCTATTGCAGTATTAAGAAGTGGTTTTGGTTTTATTGGGGACTTAGGAACCTTTGCATAGTCTATTATCTGGACGTTTTCAACCTTCATAAGCTCCTTAACCCTTTTCATGAAAACCTCCGCAAGCCCGTTTGCAATAAACGCAGCCTCCTCTGGTTTTTCATCGACTATAGATAGGTATAAAACCTCTGTATCTGAAGCTGGAGCTGCCGTAAGCTTTGACCTGAGCTTTTCCGGAGAAAGGTTTAAGGAAAGCCTTTCCACAGTTTTTTCCGCAACCCCTTCAGACTTTGCGATTTCTACGTATGTCTTTACAAGCTTTTGATACATCATTATGTCGCTATACTGTATTTTCTGATCGGCCTGATCCGGCATCTTTCCGATTATAAGGGTTGTTGTTGCCTTATACTGGGGAGTTATATAGAAATAGCTGATTGCCGCAGAAATGGAAGTTGAAAGGATAGTAATAACTGCTATTAGCAGCAATCGCCTTTTGATCGTTTCCATGATTTGATATAATTCCATATGTAAATCCTCCTTTGGATTATAATACACAAAATTATATAAAATAATCCAAGGTGGTGGGTGCCCTACTATCTCAACTGCCTTCAAGGGCCCAGATAAGAAGGCAGCTTCATCGATCACCTAAGATGCGACAAGTTATTACATATTTTTAAAAAACATTACAGAAACAATTATAACAAAAATTTCACAATTAAAAAATAAAAAAAACAGGCATATTTTCCTGTTTTAGTTTATTTTGACGATTCATTAAATATTATCTTCTAAAAATATCAAAAATACTTCTTTTATCTTTTATTTTTTCAGATGTGCAAAGTATTTCTTCATTATTTATCACTTTTTCAACGTTATTCAACAATGTTCTTTTTAATTCACCATAGTTTTTTTCTATGATGTCGAAGGATTTTTTAAGCTCCGGCCTTCTTTTGTTTGTTGTGTGTGCGTCCGATCCTATGAAGCTTACTATTCCATGCTTTAAGAATGTTTCAGATGTTTTTTGTATTTCCTTCCCAAATAGCCCCGTTATACTTCCTCCGTTTAGCTGAAAGAGGCAGCCCTCATCAATGAATTTGTTGATCTCCCATGGCTTTTTTATAAAATACATATATCTCTCGGGATGGGCAATTACTGGAACTACACCAAGGAGCCTTAATTCATATATCATATCAAGGGCATAATCAGGAAGCCTGTCAAAGGGAAGTTCAATTAAAAGATATCTTGAGTTATTCAGGGTTTTTATTTTATCTTCCCTGTAGAGGTTTAATATTTCCCTGTCAAGATATACCTCATGACCCTGGAGTATTTCAACGTTTATGTTTTGTTCCCTTGCCCTTATATTAAGCTCATCTATCAGTCCTTTAACTTCATTTTGGTCCGTTTCAAACCTTCCCCTGTAGTAGTGGGGAGTTGCAAATATGGTTTTTATTCCGTCATCCTCTGCGATTTTTAACATCCTAAGGGATGTTTCAATGGTGTCTGCCCCGTCGTCTATTCCGGGAACTATATGGCTGTGGATGTCTATCATCTTTTTCTCCTTCTTTCATTTGCATCTCCATAGTAATAGTATCCATAGCCTCTCCTTGAACTTATATCCACCTTGTTTAAAACCACACCAAGTATGTTTGCATTAACCCTGTTTAAAAGGTCCTTTGCCCTGTCGGCAGCTTCCCTTTCCGCCTCTCCTGAGGATATTACAAGCAAAACCCCATCTGCCATTGTTGATAGAAGCTGGGCATCGGTTACTGCGTTTACAGGTGGTGTATCCAATATTATATAGTCAAACTCCCTTCTCATCATTTCAAGGAAGGACTTCATCTTCCTCGATGCCAGCATCTCGGCAGGATTTGGAGGAATGGTTCCCGACGTTAGTATATATAGCTTGTCCATATACATCTGCAAGGCCTGTACCGGCTCAAGGTCTTCAACGAGAAGGTTTGAAAGGCCCACTGCATTTGATAGTCTAAACTTCCTGTGAAGGTTTGGCCTTCTTAAGTCGCAGTCTATTAGAAGTACACTCTTTCCTGCCTGTGCAATTGTAAGGGCAAGGTTTGCTGATGTTGTTGATTTTCCTTCCCCCGGGCCTGAACTTGTCACAAGTATTATCTGTATATCCCTGTCAAAGGATGCAAACTGTATATTGGTCCTAAGGGTTCTATACGCCTCCGATACAGGGGATCTTGGGTTTTTTTCTACAACTAATCCTGACATCCATATCCTCCTATTCATTCATGTTCTTTGGAATTATTCCTATAACAGGAAGGCCAAGGTATTTTTCAACGTCGTCCTCCGTCTTAATTGTGCTGTCCATGTATTCTAGAAGGAACGTCACTCCAAGGGATACCATGATTCCAAGGAAGAAGGCTATTGCCATATTAAGTAGGGGCCTTGGCTTTACAGGGCTTTCAGGTACCGCAGCTTCATCCATTATCTGAACGTTTCCAGTTGGGTAGAGCCTCGCCGCCTCCCTTATGAAAACCCTGGCATGGGTGTTTACTATGTTTGCAGCCTCCTCAGGGTTTTTGCCTTGAAACTTTAAAACCATTATCTGGGTGTCAGCCTGGGGAGTTACGCTTATGCCCTTCATTAGAGCCTCGGGCGATATAAGCCCGTCAAGTTTCTGTGATGTAGCCTCTGCAACTGTCCTTGATTTTGCAATTTCGCTGTAGGTTTTAACAAGCTTTTGATACATTAAAACGTCGTTATATTGTATTCTTTCGTCAACCGTAGAGGGAGCCTTTCCTATTATTATGCTTGTCTCTGCTTCATAGGTTGGCGGTATTACAAAGTAGCTCAGCACACCGCTTATAAATGTGGATGCAGCGGTAACTATAAGTATGAGCCTGAGCCTCTTTTTAATGATCTCAAATATTTCCCTTAAATCAAGGGTCATTTCCTGTTCCATCTTTAAACCTCCTTCAACTTTTCAAGCCATTCCTTTGCGATTTCATCCTTTGGGTTTATTCTTGTTGCAAGGCTAAAGGCCCTTTTGGCCTCCTCTATCTCCCCTAGATTTAAGTGGCATACTGCAATGTTGCATATGATTCCCGAATCGTCGGGTGTTATCTTAAGGGCACGCCTGAAGTGCTCTATTGCCTGGCTAAAGTCTCCAAGGGCAGCAAGGTTAATTCCTATTTCGCTGTATACCTCCGGTCTTTCACCGTACTGTAAAAGCTCATTAAGGTATAACAGGGCCTTTTCGTAGTTTCCTATCTGCCTGTAGGCAACTGCCGCGTAGTATATGGCATCGAGGCCCTGGGGGTTGTCCTCAATGTATGGAATTAAAATTTTAAGGGCCTCCATGCCCCTTCCGGACTTTACAAGCTCTACGGCGCTGTCATACTCCTCTGTTCTTTTTATCCTTTCAAGGAGCTTTGAGGCTTCATTGTATGTTATCGGATCGTTTAGGGCTTTTCTTAAGTACAGTTTTGCAGAATCCATATCCTTTTCGAGGTAGTACTGCCCGAGATAATAATTTGGAGTTCCGTAGGATGGATAGTCCTCAGCAAGGTCCCTGAGGCTTTTTAATATCTCATCCTCAACGCATTTAAGCCCTGTTTTTTCATAGAGTTCCATAAGAAGGTATATCCTGTTCATCCTGTATTCCCTGTTTGGGTTAAGGGCTGTAAGGGTCGTTGCGTATATAACCGCCCTTTTTGTCTTTTCCTTCTTGTCCCTTTCAATGTTCATTATTATAAAGCTTTCTATTCCGGGTATGGTTTTTAGAAAGCCTTTGTAATCATCGTTATATTTAAATGAAGGGTCGCAGGCAATAAGGTGTATCATTGCGTCCACTATTGAGTTTACAGGTATTCCATCCTCTTCCTTAACTGCAAGCCCTATAATAGAATCTGGAAACACAGGATACTCCCCTTTTTTTAGTACGGGGTTTCCCTTGATGTTCAGGGTTATGTCCCTTCCTGTTTCGATAAATAGAAGCCTTTGAATTTCCGTCTTTAAGTATGTTTTATAATCCATATGTGATACCTCACTTCAAATCCAGCTGTTATTCTTTAATATTAGACAATAAAATCAAGGATATGTCATTACTTTCTACAAACATATACTTAATTTTAATATATTTTAAATAACATGACAAATTTTTTAGCCTGTAATTTATTAACATTTTATTATCTTTAACTTGTTGTGCTATATAGAAAGTATTAAAGATTTAATTTCTTTGTAGAAGCGAATAGTATTTACCCGTTGAGTAAGCACTAATTTCAGGGCGGGCGATTGATAATCGCCCCTACAGGAGGAGTATGATTCCTTGCTACTTTCCATATAGATAAATTTACAGATCGGCGCTGCGATAAAAAATATATTTCATTCACCAGTACGCTTAGCAAAGAAGTTCTAAGGCTCGGGATTTAAAAAAACGTGAATTTCATATATTTTTTATCGACCCTTAAGGTACTGCAAAACGTTAAGGTAAGTATAAAAGTTTTCTTAGCTCAAGTTTAGATTATTACTAATGAAACTGTTTTCATAATCTTGTGGTGAATTTTGTTTCATGCAGACCTAGTTCAGGGGCTTAGGGTCGATATATAATTTATCTTGCACGTTATGTTTAAAAAAATAACCCCGGGGGGCTATTTTGTCTGTTCTGCGTGAACCGCCATAGCCTCGTTGGGGTCTTCCTGTTCCCTTTGCATATCCTTTATGTATGTAATGGATGCGACCACTGTGTTTGGGTCTCCTCCTATTGCTATCTCCTCAGCTATTTCAAGGTCCCCAAGGGTTATCCTTCCTCCTGTTGGAAGGTTTGAAATGTCTGCCGTTATGTATCTTGGAAGCTTATCAGGGGCACATTCAACCTCAACCTGGTCAAGCTGAAGCTGGGCTATTGCTCCCCTTCCCCTTATGGACTCCTCTCCGACGATCCTAAGTGGCACCTTGGCGTGGATTTTCCCTCCTTCATCAATCCTTTGAAGGTCGATGTGCATTATCTTTCTTGTAACGGGGTGCCTCTGGACCTCCTTTATCATTGCCTTTTCCCTGTGTCCGTTTACGTTTACGTCAAGTATTGCGTGCTCCCCTTCGCTGTTTAAAACCCCTAAAAGCTCCATCTGTGCAAATTCTACGTTGAAGTTTGGATTTTTAAGCCCGTATATGACGCCTGGAATCCTTCCGCTGCTTCTAAGCCTGTGGTTTTCCCCCTTTGATATATGAGTTCTAATGTTGGCACTTAGCGAGTTTGCCATAGACATCCTCCTTAAAGTTTATTCTTTAAGGAGTTTTCCCAAAAATAAGGTTTTTAAACATAATTTTTATGTTTCGTGGAACTGATGTTGTGAGGGCGAACGATGTTCGCCACTACATTTATGTTTATGTTAATATAGAACTGGCGTTATGATGGCGAACGGTGTTCGCCACTACATTTATGTTTATGTTAATATAGAACTGGCGTTATGATGGCGAACGATGTTCGCCACTGCGATTATGTTTATGTTAATATGGAACTGGCGTTATGATGGCAAACGGTGTTCGCCACTACATTTATGTTTATGTTAATATGGAACTGGCGTTATGGTGGCGAACGATGTTCGCCACTGCGATTATGTTTATGTTAATATGG
>NZ_SOAZ01000037.1 GCF_004364155.1 Fonticella tunisiensis
TTAGAACCTAAAAAAGATTGTTCTGATAAAGATGAGGGTGAAATTACCGGAGGTAAAAGACTCATTAGAAAGCTTTATGAAAAATTTCATCACTTAATAAGAAGGTTGGCCAAGAGATTGACGAATCCAAAATTGAAAAGGTATTTAATATTGAAAACCAAAACAATAATAAAAAGTTTCAAAAGCTTATTGATAAAATTCCTATTGAATATGTCAGGGTATCAGAAAAGATAATAAGCTATGCCAAGGAAAAGTTAAATGCTAAGTTTGACGACCACATATATATTGCACTTACCGACCACCTCGCCTTTGCAATTAAAAGAGCTAACGCCGGTATTAAAATTGAAAATCATCTGCTTTGGGAAATACAAAGGATATATAGGAAGGAATATGAAGTTGGCCTCTGGGCCCTTAACCTTATTGAAAAGGAGCTTAATGTAAGATTTCAAGAGGATGAAGCCGGTTTCATAGCCCTTCACCTCATAAACGCTTCTATCGGTGAGACGATGCCTAGCACTATGAGCATTACTTCTATTGTAAAGAAAATATTAGACATCGTTAAATACTCTCTAATGATAGAATTTGATGAGAATGATTTGTCCTACGACAGGCTTATAACACACCTTAAGTATTTTGCCCAAAGGGCTATATCAAATAAAAAACTTAATGGCCATGGGTCAGAATTTCTTCCTATGATTAAAGAAAAATATCAAAAGGCATATAACTGTGCACTAAAAATAAAAGCTTATATAGAGAAGGACTATAACTATAATGTAAGTGATGAGGAAATTGTATATCTTTCCCTTCACCTGCAAAAAGTCCTTTCATACTTAAAAACTAAAAATTAAGGGTTGTTACTGGTAATGCAGGCAAAACCTAAATTGAGCTTTAAATGTAAGCCTTATAAATGTTCCATTGTACTATGGAATATTTATGGGATATCATTGGGCTCGATTTGGGTTTTTATTTTTATAATTTATAATAAAGGAGGAATTATTATGGATTACATGAAGGTAGCCAAAAGAATTCTAGAACTTGTTGGTGGAGAAGAAAACATTGAAAGTGCAACACACTGCGCCACAAGGCTTAGAATGATATTAAAGGATGAAAATAAAGTTAAGCAAAAAGAACTTGAAAAAATGGACGAGGTTAAGGGAGCCTTTTCAAGCTCAGGACAGTTCCAGATTATCATCGGTCAGGGAGCTGTTAACAAGGTATATGAAGCTATGATTAGCGGTACAAATATATCCAGGTCTTCCCTTAGCGATGCTAAAAAAGCAGCTATGAAGAAGATGAATCCTGTTCAAAGATTTGCTAGGATGCTATCAAATATATTCGTTCCGATAATCCCCGCTATCGTGGCAAGTGGACTTTTAATGGGACTTCTTGGAATGAGCAAAACCTTTGGATGGGTTCAGGGGGATAGCGGATTATTTAAACTTCTAAACATGTTCTCCAATGCTGCATTTATATTTCTTCCTGTTTTAATAGCCTTCAGTGCTGCTAGGGAATTTGGTGCAAACCCCTTCCTTGCTGCGGTATTAGGTGGAATTTTAATTCACCCTGACCTTCAAAACGCATGGACGTTAGGTCAGGGAGTAAAAAATACAATTTCAGTATTTGGATTAAATGTTGGAATGATTGGATATCAGGGTACAGTATTACCTATTCTTATTGCTGTATGGGTAATGGGATATATTGAAAGAGGGCTTAGGAAGGTTGTTCCAAATGTTCTCGATATAATTTTAACTCCATTCTTGACTCTCATGCTTTCAGGTTTTGTTTCACTCCTTGTTATAGGGCCTGCAGGAAGAATAATTGGAGATGCAATTTCAATAGGACTACAAAGCTTTTACAACACAGCTGGGGCATTTGCAGGAATTGTATTTGGTGGACTATACTCATCAATAGTTATTACAGGTATTCACCACAGCTTCCATGCCATTGAGGCAGGGCTTCTTGCAAACCCATCTATAGGTGTAAATTTCCTCCTTCCAATATGGTCAATGGCTAACGTAGCACAGGGAGGTGCTGCCCTTGCAGTATACTTCAAAACCCAAAATAAGAAGATAAAATCTATAGCTCCACCCGCTGCACTTTCATCACTCCTTGGTATAACTGAAGCTGCCATATTTGGTGTAAACCTAAGACTCATAAGGCCTTTTATTGCTGCTGCCATAGGAGGAGCCCTTGGTGGTGGATATGTAGTTCTCACCAGGGTTGCCATGACTGCGGTAGGGGTTACAGGTATTCCTGGAATTGCGATTGTTCCTCAGAAGTCAATGCTCAACTATATAATCGGTATAGTGATAGCCTTTGGTGGAGCCTTTATAGTAACATTAATACTTGGTTTTAAGGATGATATTGAGGAAGAATTATATGAAGTAAAGGAAGATGCTGCAGAAGAAACTGTCTCCTTTAATGGCGAAGCTGAAATACTTCTCTCCCCAATGAAAGGAAAGGCAGTATCTCTTAATGAAGTACCTGACCAAACCTTTGCAGAAGGAATTATTGGTAAGGGAATAGCTATAATTCCTGAGGATGGCGTTGTAGTATCCCCCGTTGATGGAACAGTTGCCCATATGTTTGAAACAAAGCATGCAGTTGCAGTTGTCAGCGATTCAGGGATCGAAGTATTGATTCATGTGGGGATAGATACTGTAAAGATGAACGGAGAAGGCTTCAAGTCCTTTGTAAATACAGGAGATAGGGTAAATGCCGGGGATAAGCTTCTCGAGGTAGATTTAAACCTTATTAATGAAAGAGCTAAATCCACTATAACTCCGATAATTATAACTAATACAGACAAATGTAAGAATATAAAAGAACTAAAAAAAGATTTTGTGGATTTTAAGGACGAAATCATATCTGTAGAATTTTAAGGTATAATGAAAAGAGGAGCAACTCCTCTTTTTCTCAATATTAAAAGATTTATTACGGAGGTAAATATGTCACAGTATATTTTATGCATAGGAGAATTACTTATAGATTTCATTTGTTCTGATATAAATACAACCCTCTCTGAAGGAGTGAATTTTGTTAAAAAGGCTGGGGGAGCCCCTGCTAATGTTTCTGCAGCAATTTCAAAGCTTGGCGGCAATGCATACTTTGCTGGAAAGGTAGGAATGGATCCCTTTGGACTTTTCTTAAGGGACACCCTTGAAGCTGCAGGAGTTAATACTTCTATGCTAGTCTTTGACAATAGCAAAAGCACTACCCTTGCCTTTGTATCATTAAAATCTGATGGAGAGAGGGACTTTGTATTTAACAGGGGTGCAGATGAGCATTTAAGCTTTGAGGAACTTGATAATGAAAAATTACTTTCATCTAAAATAGTACATTTTGGCTCTGCCACTGCCCTACTTGGAGGAAGGCTTAAGGAAACCTATATGAAAGCAATTAATACAGCAAAGGATAATGGCATTTTTATATCCTTTGATCCTAACTACAGGGTGGATTTGTGGAAGGGAAGACTTGATGAATTCATATCTGCTTCTAAGGAATGCATAGGATATGCAGACTTTGTGAAGGTGAGCGATGAAGAGATTAAAATAATTTCCGGTAAGGATAATATTAAGGATGGCGTACATGAGTTTCATAAACTCGGAGCCAAAATTGTCGCTGTAACCCTTGGCAAGGAAGGTACCTTTGTATCAAATGGAGTTGAGTCTGCTGTGGTTCCAAGCATTGAAATAAAATCAATAGATTCCACAGGGGCTGGTGATGCCTTTGTTGGTGCCTTTCTTTACAAGGCAGCAGCTCTTAATAATCTCGAAAACCTAGTTTCTGACTTTGAAAACATAAGGAATATCACCTCCTTTGCAAATAAAGTGGGTGCAATAGTGTGTACAAGACTTGGAGCAATATCCTCACTTCCAACCCTGGAAGAGGTGGAAAAATATAAATAAGGGAGTTAAGCCTATGGATAAAACTGAAGAGCTTTTAAATAGAGCCTATGAATGTATAGAAAAAAATAAGGATAAAGTAAACAGTGATTATTATAGACTTAAATATCATATTATGCCTCCTGCAGGGCTTTTGAATGACCCAAATGGATTCATTGAAATGAACGGGGAATATCATCTGTTTTATCAGTTTCACCCCTTTGATACGAAGCATGGACTAAAGTTCTGGGGACACGTAAAAAGTAGAGACCTTGTAAATTGGGAGGAACTTCCCATCGCCCTTGCTCCATCTATGTGGTATGAAACCCATGGGTGTTATTCTGGGAGTGCAATAAATAACAATGGCACATTAACCCTGATTTATACAGGAAACGTGAAGGATAGTGAAGGAAACAGGGAAACCTATCAATGCCTTGCACTTTCAGAGGATGGAATCAATTTCAGAAAATATGAAGGCAATCCTGTGATTCACAACCAGCCTTTAGGATATACCAGACATTTCAGGGACCCTAAGGTTTGGAGGAACGGACAGGACTGGTATATGGTAATAGGTGCACAGAATGAAAAACTTGAAGGAAGGGCTCTTATATTTAAGTCAAGGGACCTTACCGAGTGGAGTTTTATTGGGGAAGCTGCGGGATCAAATATAGATTCCACAGGCTATCTGGGATATATGTGGGAGTGCCCTGACATTTTTAATCTAAATGGCAAGGATGTACTTATAACTTGTCCCCAAGGTATAGAGCCCGTAGGAGACCTATATAACAATATTTATCAAGCAGGATATTTCGTAGGAAAACTTGATTATAAAACAGGAAGACTCAAGCATGGAGACTTCATTGAGCTTGATAGGGGATTTGAATTTTACGCACCTCAAACAACCCTGGACAGCAAAGGTAGAAGGCTCCTGGTGGCATGGATGGGACTACCCGAAGAGGAAGATCACCCAACTGTAGAGAATGGATGGATACATGCATTAACGATTCCCAGGGTTCTAGAACTTAGGGATAATAAAATATATCAAAGTCCTGTTGAGGAAATGAAACTTTTGAGGAAAAATCATGTAGCCTATAGTGATATACTAATTGATAATGATGAAATAGAACTGGAAAAAGTCGAGGGGGATGTGCTTGAACTTATAGCTGAATTTGAGTTGTTTGATTCCTTGGAATTTGGTATTATGCTTAGGTGTTCTGAGGATGGAAACGAAAAAACTATTATTTCATACGATGCATCGGAAGGAAAGCTAAAGCTTGACAGGAATAAGAGCGGAAAGGGCTATGGTGGAATAAGGCGCTGCACTTTGAGGGATGCTAGAAAGATTAAGTTTAATATTTTTATGGATACTTCTTCCCTTGAAATATTTATAAACGACGGCGAGGAGGTCTTCACCTCAAGAATATATCCTGATAAGGATAGTAAAGGAATAAAATTCTTCTCAAAGAACGGGAAGGTTCGGCTTATACGGCTTGATAAGTGGGAATTGTGATATTGAGTTTTTATTAGAAAATTGGGGACAGATAAAGGCTTTTTTGTAATAGGAAAAGCTATTATCTGCCCCTTTTCATTTTTAAGATAATCCCCTTTCAAAATAAAAATCCTGATATTTAGGTGAGGTTTTCTAATGCAGTCATGAAAAGAGCATTATATATAAGGGATGTCTATTTCGTTTATAGTTCAATACGTCTTTACTTGTCTCGGTTTTATCTACTGTAAATGAAAACACTGCATAATCGCTTAATTCAGCCTGCAATGTCATAAGGAGTTATACAGGTTTACTTGCAGCGTGAGTATCAAAGTTTATAAATATATAGATTCATAAAATAATATAAAAACAGGTAGGATTTTCAGTTTTTGTTTAGAATATTATTTGTAACGGGCTTGTAAGAAACATTATTAAATACAACACCATAGGAGGCCTTCAGATGAAAAGGAGAACTGAAAAGGAAACAGAAACTATAAGACTTGGCAGCACCGCTGAAGATTTGTTTATAGAATTGTTTTCGGAGGTGTTTGGCCCTGAAAAGACAAAATATCTTTTTATACAGTATCCATTTGTTGATATCTACGGAAGGCACAGATTTATAGACTTTGCTCTTGAAAGTATGTATGAAAGGGTAGCAATTGAAATAGACGGGGAAACCTATCATAATCCAGAGAAGGTTTCTTCAAACAAATATTATGATGATCTCTTAAAGCAGAACAGCCTTGTATATAATAACTGGAAGGTATATAGATGGGTGTACAATCAGCTTAAGGAGCAGAGAGAGAAGGTCAAAGATGAGCTTAAAACCTTCCTTGGTGAGTTTCCTGCTTTTAAGGAGATGGAGGATTTCCTGCCATCTCAAAGGGGAAAGATTTTTAATCTCAAGGATCATCAGGAAACTGCCCTTAAAAACCTTGATGAAATGAGGAAAAAGGGTGAAACCATAGCACTTTTATACCACGCAACAGGAACGGGAAAGACGGTAACCGCCGTATCTGATGCAAAGAAAGTAGGTAAAAGGACTCTTTTCCTCGCCCATACAAAGGAACTTGTAGTCCAAGCTAAGGAAACCTTCGAGAAAATATGGGACAGGGTGGATACAGGGCTTTTCGTTTCAGAGCATAAGGATAAGGATGCATACGTTGTTTGTGGAAGTGTTCAAAGCATCTCTCTAAATCTTGATTCTTTTAAACCCGATGATTTTGGATACATTATTATAGATGAAGCTCACCACGGAACAGCCGATACCTATAAAAGGATTTTAAGCTATTTTAAACCTGATTTTACACTTGGACTTACTGCAACCCCAGAAAGGATGGATGGGGAGAATATACTTGAGTTGTTTAAAAATGTTGCTCATAAGCTTGACCTTAAAACAGCGGTGGAACTTGGGGAACTTGTACCCGTAAGGGGCATAAGAATAAAGACAAATGTGGATTTGTCCGAGGTTAGAATAAACGGTATAAAGTATGACGCCCGGGACCTTGAAAGCAAGCTATTTGTGCCTGAGAGAAACAGGGTTATACTGGACACTTACCTTGATTATGTAAAGAACAAAAAGACCGTAATATTCTGCGCATCTGTAAAGCATGCTGAGGAGATAGCAGGATTATTTAAGGATGCAGGGATTAAAGCTGAAGCAGTTTCAGGTTTGACAAAGGCAAGGGAGAGGGAACGGATACTTGAGGAATATGAAAATGGAGATATTAACGTCCTCTGTGCCTGCGACCTTCTAAACGAAGGCTGGGATAGTCCTAAAACACAGGTGCTTTTCATGGCAAGGCCAACAATGTCAAAGACCATATATCTCCAGCAGCTTGGAAGGGGAATGAGAAAGAGTGAGGGTAAGGAATACCTAATGGTGTTTGACTTTATAGATAATGCAAACTTATTTAATATGCCATTGTCACTCCACAGGGTGTTTAACATAGACAAATACAGGCCGGGAGAATATGTGCTGGCACCTGAAAATTTAAGAAAACTAGAAAAGGATTTACTGTTCAAAGGAGAGAAGCCAGAGGTATACCTTGACTTTCCAGTATACGCGGCAGATTATGAACCCATAGATCTTTTCAACTGGCAGGATGAGGTTAAAGATTTAATTTCCCAGATTGAATTTGTAAAAATGGTGGATGCACAGAGTGAAACGATAGAAAGGTATATAAGGGAAGGAAAGATAATTCCGGATTTTGAAGTTCCAATGGGAAGTAGAAGCTTTAAGTATTTCAAAGAGGAAACCGTTAAAAAGTATGCTGTGGAATTCGGATGGGATCTTATAACCCCTGCCAACATGAAGGATAAGTTTATGGATATGGTTAAAACAATGGATATGTCCTACTCATATAAGCCGGTCCTTCTTAAGGCAATGCTTAAATATGCCAGAGAGGACGGTAAGGTAGCAGTGGATGATATAGTTGACTATTTTATTACCTTTTATGAGGATAGAAAAAAGAAGGGGCTGCCTGTTGAAAAGCCAAACAGCATATTCTGCAGGGAAGGTTACACTGAGAAGGAAGTTGAAAGGAATATATTCTCCAATCCTTTTAAGCGTTTTGAGGATATGAGATTTATGAAGAGAAGCAAGGACCTTGAGTATGTGGAATTTAACAGGCATATATGGAAGAAGTTGAGTATGGAAGAGAAGGAATGGATTGTGGAATGGTGTGATAAGAAGCTTGAGGAGTATTATGGAAGGAAAATATTTCAGAAGTAGGAGGATGATATAATGGGTGATTGTTTGTTTTGCAACATATATAAAAATGAAAAAGACAAGATAATAGCGGAAAATGAACTTGCCTTTGCCATATATGATGCCTTTCCGGTGAATGAGGGACATGTACTTGTAATACCTAAGAGGCATTTTGATAGCTTTTTTGATGCAGCTCAGGAAGAAATATCGGCCATATATGATTTGCTGCACAAATGCAAGGTTATTATTGATAATGAATACAAACCAACGGGTTATAACGTAGGTGTAAACATTGGCTATGATGGAGGTCAGACGATATTCCACCTGCATGTTCACTTAATTCCAAGGTATAAGGGAGATGTTGAAAATCCAAAGGGAGGAGTAAGAAGGTTGAAGCCCCAGTTAGTACATTACGAGGGATAAGTAAGGAGTGATATTTATGATTATATACAACAAGCTGATAAGGGACAGGATATCAGAGATAATCGAAGTATCAGGGAAAAAGTGCGAAGTTAGAAGGCTTAACGATGATGAGTATTTGGAGAAGCTCAATGAGAAGCTGATGGAGGAACTTAAGGAGTATTATGAGTCGGGAAGTATAGAGGAATTGGCGGATTTGGTTGAGGTTGTGCATGCGATTGTGAAGGCCAAGGGAAGCAGTGTTGAGAAGCTGAGAGGATTAGGCTGGAGAAGAGAGAGAAACGAGGTAAGTTTAAAGAAAGGTTGTTTTTGGAGAGCATAAAAGAATAATTAGTAGATATTAATTCATAAATACTTTAGCGTATTTTGTGTGACTGAATACTTTAAATAAATAGGGGAGAAAGATAAACATTAACACAAATTATCCTTTTTAATCAATCTTGGATTATACCAACATATTAGCATTATGGAACAAGTTATTACTTGCTTCTTATGGTAGAAATATTAAATTTTACACATGAATATAGCATATTTGTAAAAAACATATAGTGAAATATTAATTTCCAAGTATTACAATATAGTTAAGATTATTCTTTTTGATGAAAAAAATAATCAAGAAGCAGTCTTTTGTTAGAGAGAAATTAGGCAAGCTAACATTATTAATGGGAGAAGGTGGTTTAGTGAGCTTTCAGGTGGAAAAAATAGTTATAAAAGAATATTTAAAAAAACTAAAGTTTTCCATAAAAAATGAGCAACTTACATTCGGTGAATATGATAAATTTAATATAAATATACTGAATGATATTATTAATCAGGAAAAAAGTAGGAATGTTTTTATACATCTAGGTGGTAATGTATTGTTTATACTGTCAATCATTGTGAGTGCAATAGTACAATACCTTAAAAACATGAGAGACCCGAACAATCATCTTCTAAACTTCATTAGTGAAGGTGATGTTATCGAAATCGAAGGGGCAAGGGCCAAGTTTGTAGGAATAGAAGATGACAAAATTATTCTGCAGTACAGTGACTTGACAAGCAGGCTTCCTCTTAAATTTAGTTATAAATTAAGGAAGTATAATGGAAATGCGAAAACACTGAGTAAATACCCTGTTAAGAAAAGCACAAGGCGTAATGTAACCAAGAACATTATATCAGAAATTTTTGATATTGATATAACAACTATGTCGAGTATAATAAAATATTCAACATTAATTGTAGCTCCAAAGAACATCATATATGAAATGGTTAAAAACATTAGAGTATCAGATGATGAGAATTCCTATGAGTTTACATCATTGTTTCCTTGTGCATATTACGGCAGTGTAGAAAGGATGGATAACTTTAGAGGTAATGCTATTAACAGTGAGCCCATTTTAAAATTCACATCGAAAATTTCAACGGCAAGGGATATAATTCAAGTAAATAAAGATATAAAAAATCTTATTATTTTGGGTGAAGATATTTATAAAAATAATCTTTCGGATCTGGAGTGGATTTTAAAGAGAAAATCAGTAGATAATGTAATAATTATACTTGACTGGAGTAATGTTTCATCTATACAGTACATGCTTGGTGGTGAGGAAAAATATAATGTTTTCGCATGGAGCGAGGAAGCTCTTTTAAGTAACATAAACCTTAGTAACTATTTAGACATAAGGAATACCACATCAGCTTATATCATAGAACAGAAAAAGGTAATAAACTACTTTCTAAACAGGAATGTTGATCTTTTAAGAGTTGATGACGATGAAAAGATTTCAGGCACAATTAGGGACATTAGGAAGACTTTAAATGAGCTGGCTAAAACTAATGCGGATAGTGATGATAAAAATCAGTTTATAAAAATATCCTATGGTCTATTATCAATTTTTGAAAAGCTGCCTGTTCCGCTTAAATATCTAGAGAAGGCCATAGATGAAAAGAAACTTGTTGCATTGCATCCACGAAGAGCGCTAGCCGAGCTAAGGATACTTGCTGGAAGACTTTTGGAATATACTTGGACAAGCAACTATAAGTCAAAGGTGGATTTTATTCTAAGTAAACTTGAATATATACGTGAACAGATACAGGATTTCAATCCTAAATGGGCTGAATTTATAAAGGAGATAAGAGCAATACAGTATAAATCACATCTTGTGCTGGTTCCAAAGGCATATTATGCAGAGGCGATTTATGTGTGCTTTAGAGAAAAAGGACTTCAACATAACATAAAAATTCTGCCGGTATCAAAATATACAAAGGATGCCTTTTATGATGAAATTTTACTGGTAGGCGTATATGATGACAAAAAATTTAATGCTTTTAATAACTGCTATGCTATGAATGAGAAATATCTGGCCTACCCTATAGAGGCAAAACATTTCTTATGGGCAAGAAAGATGAATGATAAACTGATAAAAGAAATTGAAAAAGTCAACTCACTGGTTAAATATGAGGAAACAGCTGTAACATATGAACCTGATATTGTTCTAGATAAAGAAACTGAAAATGAGGTGAATGAACTTGTCGAGCTTGAATCGATTATTGATAGCATAATCAGGAGTGAAACCATATACGAATTTGAGCAGGAAAGAAATGTATCAAGGATTAAATGCATAAGATGTGCGGTATTTGAAACTGGTGAAAGAGCATATTTTACAAGGTATTTTAAACCAAATGTGATTGATAGAGATAGCGAAAATATAATAGAAAAAAACGTAGAGGATCTGAAACCAGGAGATGAACTTGTTTTTGTTCGTAATGAACATGATATGGAGAAAGATATAATACTTGATATTATTGACAGGCTTATGATGAATAGGGATTTTAAGGACAAATATGACAATATTTTGTATTTGAGCAGGATATGGAAGGAAAAACTCAGGGATTACCTTGAAAGCACCGGATTTAATGAAGAATACATTTCAAGGCAGCTTGCGGCATATAACTGTTCAAGAGATGCTGCGACCATTGCAACTTGGATTAGAAGTAATAAAATAATAGGGCCTTTGGAGAAGAATGTATATAAAGCACTTGCTTCCATAACAAATGACAGCTTTATGATTAAAAACTGGGTTAAAATTCATGAAGCCTGCTCCATAATAAGAAAGTTGCATACAAGACTTAAAAAATACCTTGCTAGTAGCATAATAAAATCAGTTGTAGGTGTTAACGCGGAAGACAATTCGGAATTTAGAATAATCAGGGAGATTGTGGGCGAGCTGTCAGAGCTTGCCCAGATTGTTCAAGTTGAAAGTATCTTTGAGCTTGAAAAAGAGATTCCTGCCTATATGGCAAACAAACTCATAGAAATGTAGCTTGGGAGGGTTTAAATGAGCAGAGATGTAACTATACAGGATTTTATAAATGCGAGGGAACAGATTTTAAAGGGGATTAGAGCGGAAATTATTGGACCAGGGTCTGAAGATATAGGTCCTGATATAGAACATGAGATTATAACCGAATCTCCTTTGCAAAGATATAATGTAGGAATACTTTATCCCCAAAAGAATGTTCAGAATCAGGAAAACGACGAATTAATAAATACACAGGAGGAAAATGGGGAAATTCCTAGAGAAGAATCGGAATTACATGAAACGGAAGAAATTGAGAAATTTGAAAAGAAAGTAACAACCATTGTAAGAGATGAAAGAAATAAGGAAATAGATGAGCAAATAAACATGGCAAATCAGTTTCTGCCTTCTTCGATGGGTTTAACTTTCTTTGCAAAGGGAATAAGTGATAGTATTGTTGTTGGAGTAAAATATGCAGAGTATAGATTGAGCACTTTTAAGGATGCATGCGTTGCATGTGATAATTTGGATAAAAGAAAACTGGATGATCCTTTATTAAGTGAATTTATATATGAAGAAGGTGGAAAACTTAAGCTTAAGAAGGTTTTAAATACAAGCGATATTAACCGGTTAAAGGCAGAAGGGGCAGTATCAAGTGATGAATTTGAAAATGCTTTGTACAAGCTCAGTGCCCAGTGCAGTGATTCGAATGCAAAGTTCCGTAAGGAAGCATTTGTAAGGGTTCCAAAACAAGCACAAGTGACTGTAACATTCGAACATGGGTCAAATATTTACAGGAAGAAAATATTTGATGATTCGAATCTTGAGCTATGTGCATTTAGAAGACAGTACAGTGATGGAATAATAAGCCTTACAATTATTCTTGTAAATACAAATGAAGGTAAGCCCTCATATAGGAATACATTCTTCCAGCCAGAAATAAGTATTGAAACTAATAATAATCCGGGTATGTCATTTGTTGAATACATGGAAAATCCATATCTTGAGAAAAAGGAGGATAGAGGGTACGATGAAGAACAGTCCTTGGACCTCCTGTACAGGCATAAGAAGACCTATGCTATAGGGCATGGTGTTTCGGCTGTTTATGATGTTGATGAAATAAGTAGAAAAGGAAAAATAGTATCCGATTTTATGCCTTACTTTGAAGTACCAAAGCTTAACTTCAACATTGAAGAGATTTCGGAGATATCTGAAAGAGTATTGCCAATGAAGAATCTTTCGGACTTCTCGAAGTATGGGAAGGAAGATATAATTAGCCTCCTAAGGCAATTCGTGAATGCTTATGAAAATTGGATAATTGGACTCGAAAAAGAGATGCAGCAGCTTGAAGAGAAATTTCATGCTGCTGCAAAAAGGCATATAGAAAAATGCAGAATAGCTTTAAAAAGGATGTACTGCGGAGTGGATGCTTTGGAGGAGAACGAAAATGTGTTTAAGGCTTTTTTACTTGCAAATAGAGCTATGCTTATGCAGAGAGTACACTCCAAGATACAAAGCTGTGAAAGATATCCAGGAGAATCAGAACTTAAAGAAATTGACTATAAGTTAGTGCCTGACAGTGATGCAAGCTGGAGGCCGTTTCAGTTAGCATTTCTGCTGATGTGTATCAAGTCAATTGATGATCCGACTTCTTTTGACAGGGATATAGTTGACTTGATATGGGTACCAACTGGTGGTGGAAAAACAGAGGCATACCTTGGGCTTACTGCCTTTACTATTTTTCTGAGAAGGCTTAAGGATCCGGTAGATGGTGGAGGGACGACCATACTAATGAGATATACTCTAAGACTTCTTGCAGCACAGCAGTTTATAAGATCAAGTATATTAATATGTGCCTGCGAGCTGATAAGGAGAGAAGGTAAGTACAAACTAGGAAAGGAACCAATAACTATAGGGTTATGGATTGGCAGTGAGTCTACTCCAAACAAGATACAAGAGGCAAAGGAACTAATAAACGAACTTTACAAATGCACAAGGAAGGAGATGCTTGAAAGTACCAAGGAAAAGTGTAACAAGTTTCAGCTATTAAAGTGTCCATGGTGTGGAACAAAGCTTGTGAAGGAAATTGTAGATGGAGAAATTAAGGGAGAATGGGGCTACAGTACTATGCCAAACAGAATGCTATTCTGCCCCGATGAAGATTGTGAATTTAATGCAGGTCTTCCAGTTAAAGTTGTTGATGAAGTGATTTATAAAAATCCACCAACTCTGCTCTTTGGTACCGTTGATAAATTTGCAATGATAACATGGGAAGAGGAAGTGTCAAGACTGTTTGCTCTTGACCATGGAAATAATACAAAGTCTCCGGAGCTTATTATACAGGATGAGCTTCATCTTATATCCGGGCCACTTGGAACTATAGTAGGACTATACGAAACAGCTATTGATAAAATGTGTAGTGTGAAAGGTATTAAGCCTAAAATTATAGCATCAACAGCGACCATAAGAAGAGCTGAAGAACAGTGCCGGAATCTTTATGTCCGCCAAGTAATGCAATTCCCGGCTCCCGGGCTTTCAGCAGATGATTCATTTTTTACAAGAGAAATAAAGGTTGATGATAAAAATCCAGGAAGACTTTATGTGGGCATTATGCCATCAGGAAAAACTTTAACAACGGTTGAAATCAGACTTATGGCAACTTTGCTTCAGAAAATAAGCATGATGAATATTCACGATGAAGTTAAGGATAAATACTGGACTCTTGTAGGATATTTCAACAGTCTTCGTGAACTTGGAAAGTGTTCAACTCTTGTGGATGATGACGTAAAGGACTTTATGAGAAGGCTTGCCAACAGGCTTGCCGATAAGAAAGCACTAAGAGTGATTATGGAGGCCGATGAACTTACAAGCAGAATACCGTCAGGGCTTATAACAAAGACATTGGACAGGCTTGAAACAGCCTACTGCAGAGAGAATATTGAAAATAAAAACTATCCTGTTAATGTTCTGCTTGCAACAAATATGATATCAGTAGGTGTAGATGTATCAAGGCTTAACCTTATGCTTATTCTTGGACAGCCAAAGCTTACATCAGAGTATATACAGGCTTCCAGTAGAGTTGGGAGAACATTCCCGGGACTGGTATTTACGCTTTATGATTCAGCAAAGAGCAGGGACAGGTCCCACTATGAGCAGTTCTATTCCTACCACCAATCCTTCTACAAGTTTGTTGAGCCGACAAGTGTTACACCATTCTCAGGCCCGGCAAGGGACAGAGCCCTTCATGCACTGCTAATAAGCATGGTAAGGCACATTGGAGGGTTAAATTCCGAAGAAATGGCAACAGACTTCAGGGAAGACATGGAGATTACAAAAGAAATTGAGGATTATATTGTTGAAAGAGTTAAAGTAATAGATGAATCACAGATTGACGATGTTAAGAATGAAATAAGGAGCTTCTGGTACAGATGGATAGAAAAGATAGACAGCCTTTCAGAAGGAGAGTTTCTTACTTATTCAAAAAAGGATAGAAAGCATCTTATAAAACCATTTGGGAAAAAGGATGGAGATACTGCATTTGAAACACTTCAGTCAATGAGAAATGTTGACTTTGAGAGTGGGGTACATATAATTGTATTCGGAGATGATGATAAATGAGATATATCGATTTATATAACAAAACACATAATTTAAGAGCAGGACAGGCAATAACAACATTTGGCACAGGTGCAATGGTTGATTTTATAGATCAGACGCTTATGGCAGCTGCACCTGAATTCTGGGGAAAAGGTAGATCGATACATGACGAACGTCTTGAAAAGATACTTGGGGTAAATGAATTCAGAATGCCATTATCGGTTGATGAATATGAAGTTGGACTGCCTTTTGTAAGGTTTCCTGAATGGTACTTTTGTCCAGCATGCAGAAGGTTCAAGCCAATAGACGAATGGGAAAGGGAATACAAGCAAAAATACAAACCAAGAAACAATAAATCTTCTGATGATATGAAGGTACCAAAATGTCTTGAATGTAAGGGACATCCGCAACTGGTGCCTGCAAGAATTATTACAGTATGTGAGCATGGGCATATACAGGATTTTCCTTGGGTTGAATGGGTTCATATACAGGATAAAAAGAATATATGTTCAAATCCTCAGTTAAAGATTAAAACAGGTTCAGCTTCTTCAGGCCTTGAGGGTATTAAAATAGAGTGTAAGTGCGGTGCAAAGACAACAATGGCAAACTCCTTTTCGGAAGATATTTTTGAAAAAGTGGAAGAAAAAGCTGTTAAGATTAACAGTGATTATGACGAGCTGTTCAAGTGTAAGGGAAAAATGCCTTGGAAGGGAAAAAAGGAATCATGTAATCTCTATCCAAGGACAGTCCAGAGGGGTGCATCTAATGTGTATTTCCCCAAGATAGAAAGTTCAATAGTAATTCCGCCATATTCGGATGATTTGAATGTGGAGATTGAGAACAGCAAGGAATTTGAGTTCTTTATTCGGGATTATAATAAGGCTGTATCAAGGGGAAGAAAGGATGAATTCATAAAGGAAGATCTTAACGAGCATGTAGAAAATATTGCAAATGAACTTAGAAAGCCAGCCGAATCTATTCGAAAGATTATTGAAAGAAAAATATTGAATAATGGATCAGAAAACAAACAAACAAGAATTTCAAAAAACAAGTATAAAGAAGAAGAATACAGGGCGCTTACAGGAGATACCCCAATGGAAATTCTGGATAGCAGGGACTTCAAGATTGAAGAAATGGATATAGATAAATATAATATGCCTCATTTAAGCAAAGTTGTACTTGTCCATAAGATGAGGGAAGTCAGAGTTTTAACTGGATTCACGAGGCTTAGCCCACCTGATCAGAACTTTATAGGAAACGATTTTGAAATGAGCAGAAAAGTTAGATTTATCAGCGTTAAGGAAGAAGATACAAACTGGTATCCAGCATATGAAGTGAGAGGAGAGGGAATATTCATCGAACTCGATAATAAAATGATTGACACATGGTGTAATGGAAACGAAGAGATAGGCAAAAGTGCTCAGATATTAAATAAACAATATGAAATAATATCAAGCCAGAGAGGTTATACAAAAAGAGAAATATCGGCAAAGTTTATTCTACTCCATACACTCGCTCACCTTCTTATACGTGAACTTAGCTTTGAGTGTGGTTATTCCTCTGCTTCACTAAGGGAGAGGATATACTGCAATGATCCGGACGACGAATACCAGATGTCGGGAATATTTATTTACACAGCAAGTGGAGATGCTGAGGGTACGCTTGGTGGACTTGTAAGGCAGGGGCTTCCGGACACATTGCCGAAAATCATATACAATTCCGTACAAAGAGCCAGATGGTGTTCTGTTGACCCTGTATGCATGGAAAGCAGGGGACAGGGTCGAGATTCATTAAATCTTGCAGCATGTCATGCATGCACTCTTGTATCTGAAACAAGCTGTGAGGAATTTAATGTTTTGCTGGATAGAAAAATGATAGTGGGGACTTTGGAAAGGCCTGAAATCGGATTCTTTAGCGATATATTATAATTTAACTCGTTGTGCTACTCTGAAAACTATACCCAGTGTAGCCTAAAAGGACAAAAAACACCCTCCTAGAAGTGTCATATATAAATTTATGACACCTATGGCTACTACAATTTAATAATACTATTTATTCTTTTACAACTTTATACCCTAGAGAGTTTAAGAACTTAGTTGAACGTTTAACTATAGCTGATTCATTTAATTTATTAAAGTAGTCTGGGCCAAGGTCCTGGTACGGTATTTTATTTTTAATAATGTTATATGTGATTATTAATATTGTGTGGGCTAAGGCTAATGCTGCACGGTTGCCACCACGCCTTGCAGCAATTCTACGGTATTTTGCTGATAGATAGGTGTTCTTAGTATGAGCTGCAGCTCGGGCTGCTTCAATAAGGGTACGCTTTAATGATGAATTACCACTGCGAGATTTACTTCTTTTTTTTACCGGCACTCTCATCATTGCCTGGAACAACCCCTGCCCACGCTGCCAGATGGGAAGCCGAAGGAAATTGTTCCATAGTTGTACCTATCTCTGCTAAGATATCTTGAGCTGCTTTGGGGCCTACTCTTGGTATTGTATCTAATAGCTTTATAAGATCACTAGCCTCTTTTAATCTAACATTAACACTTAAATTGCAATATTAAATGCAACACTTAATGAAAAATCGTGTTGAATAGGGTTAAGGTAGCCCATACTTAACCTTAAGCCCATCCTAATTACTAAAATTGAGCGAATGTAGGGATTTGTCAAGGGCTGCGGAGCAGGCGAAGTCTTTACCCTTGATAAATCACAAGTGAGCTCTACAATAGATAAAATATGGGCTTAAGAAATTTTAACTAATTCCTCATAGAAGCATTCCTCAGGTGTTTTATAGCTCAATAATTTGCGTGGAAGATGATTAATCCAATTTTGAACTCTTTCAATTGTATCTATTGATAGATCTTTGATTTTTTTACCTTTAGGAATAAAGCGGCGTATAAGACCATTTGGCGTTCATTAGTACCTCTTTCCCAAGAGGAATAGGGATGAGCAAAGTATACTTCTGTTCCCCATTCTTTAACAACAGTTTCTAAATCACTAAATTCTTTGCCATTGTCAGCAGTTATAGTTTTAAATATTTGATGTATTTTATTACCATAAATATCCTTTAGTCTTGATAAT
>NZ_SOAZ01000038.1 GCF_004364155.1 Fonticella tunisiensis
CTTGCAGGAGTAATTGCTATATTTAGTGGAAGTTCACTTTTACAATCAGCAAGTATATGAAGCTTCCATCCAAACCACTTTACATCATTGCCATCGGTATCTTTTTTCTTTCCCCAATTAGGGGATACACCATCATTATTAATTTTTGATTTAGGCTTTGGCTTTTCAAAAGCGTTTAGCTTTGCTCTACTATTGCAACCTCTGTACCATCAATAATACCAAGGCTTTTAGCTTTTAATACTAATATCTTAAATTCTTCTTCAAGTTCGACAGAACTTGAAAGTTTATCAAGAAATCTACTAAAAGTTGATTCAGAGGGAGCAGGTTTCAATATATCGAAGCCACAATTATATCGAAAAATTGGATCGGAGTTTAGTCTTTGTACAAGGCCATGTATCGTTTTTATTTTTTCTATCTGCATAGCAATTAAAGAATTTAGTAGTGGTAAAATTTCATGGCCTTTCGGCCCTCTTTTATGAGACGGTTTTGAAAGTTTACAAACTAAAATACTAAAATCAAGTTGAGCCAAAACCATTTGTAATTTTGTTTCTTTCTGAAATTTTATAATTTCTTCAAAGGATAAAAAGCATTCTTGTCGAATATACATAAGTGGAATTCACCTCTTTGTTGGATTGTTTTGGTGTCACTTAATATATTCGACATTTGGGGTGAATTTCCTTTTTGTATTAAGAAAAAGTTAGTTATATCAATGATTTAGAAATATGCAATTTCCTCAATTGTTAACCATTTGACCTCCCATGATTTAATCTACATGCAAACTTAAATATGCAAATCTCTAAATATT
This sequence comes from Fonticella tunisiensis, assembly GCF_004364155.1. Classification (GTDB taxonomy): domain Bacteria; phylum Bacillota; class Clostridia; order Clostridiales; family Caloramatoraceae; genus Fonticella; species Fonticella tunisiensis. Next base: position 806 of record NZ_SOAZ01000038.1, read on the forward strand.
GGCTCAAATCCTTATTTATATTGCCTTAAAAGATGATATAATTATAAAGAAGCTGCAATTATTCTTTTACCAATTACAACATTAAAATTGCGTTAAATGGAGGATTACACATGAAAAATTCAAGGTATAATGTTCTATTCGTTATTTTTACACTGCTAATAACTGTTCCTTTCATTTTGTCCGGCTGCAATAGAAAAACTGCTTCAAAGCCCTTTGAGCGTACGGAAATATTAATGGGAACTCCTGTGACTATCACAGTTTATAATGAAAAAGACGCTCAGGTATTTGATAAAGCATTTGCAAGGGTGAGGGATATCGAAAACAAAATGAGCATAAACCTGGACAGGAGCGAGGTTATCGACATAAACAATGCATCCGGCAAATCCTACGTCAAGGTATCCCCCGATACCTTCGAAGTAATAAAAAAGGGTAAGTACTATTCCGAGCTTTCAGGCGGAAGGTTTGACATAACAATAGGACCTTTGGTTAAGCTTTGGGGAATAGGAACCGAGGCTGCAAGGGTACCTGCCCCTGAAGAAATAAAGGCTGTCCTTCCTCTTATCAATTACAGAAACATAATGCTAAATGAAAATGATAAATCGATAATGCTTAAAGAAAGAGGAATGGCTATAGACCTTGGAGGTATTGCCAAGGGTTATACGGCTGATGAGATAAAAAAAATTTTAATTGATAATGGAGTTAAGCATGCAATTATAAACCTTGGAGGAAACATACTTGTTATTGGGGGAAAACCTGACGGATCACCCTATAAAATCGGCCTTCAGGATCCATTTTACAAAACAAGGGGAGAACAGGTCGGAATACTTACATTAAGTGGTAAAACTGTCGTTACCTCCGGAGTGTATGAAAGATACTTTGAAAAAGATGGTAAAAAATATCATCATATTTTGGACCATATTACAGGTTATCCTGTTGATAATAACCTTATGAGCGTTTCTATAATCACTGATGTTTCTGCAGATGCCGATGCCCTTTCAACCTCCGTATTTTCAATGGGCCTTGAGGAGGGAATGAAGTTCGTTAAAAGCCTTAAGGGAGTAGATGCAATATTTATAACAAAAGACCATAAGGTATACACCACTGAAGGTGCTGATAAAGTATTTCAATTAACAAACCCTGAATTTAAACTTCAAAAATAATATAGGCCTTCGCCAAAACGGCGAGGCTATATTGTTTTTATATTGAACATAGTAGCGTATAATATAGATAATACTTAACTGACGTATTCAATGCGTTAAAATAAGGAGGTATTAATATGTCAAAGGTTGTTGAAAGATTCTTAAACTATATAAAGTATGACACCCGTTCAGATGAAAACTCAGAATCAACCCCCAGCACTCCGAACCAAATTGAATTTGCCCGTATGCTTGCTGTGGAACTGAAAAGCATAGGAATGGAGAACGTTTCACTGGATAATAATGGCTATGTAATGGCTACTTTACCCTCAAACATGGATAGAAAGGTTCCCACAGTTGGATTTATTGCACATATGGATACAAGCCCTGAAATGCCTGGAAAGGACATTAAGGCTAAAATCGTTGAAAATTATGATGGTGGGGATATAATCCTTAACAGCGAAAAAAATATTGTTCTTTCACCCAAGGACTTTCCTGAGTTATCATCATACATAGGAAAAACGCTTATAACAACCGATGGTACCACTCTGCTTGGTGCCGACGATAAGGCAGGAATTGCTGAAATAATAACTGCTATGGAATACTTGGTTGATCATCCTGAAATTCCACATGGAACAATTAAGGTTTGCTTTACTCCCGACGAGGAAATCGGAAGGGGCGCAGATCACTTTGATGTTGAGAAGTTTGGCGCTGACTTTGCCTATACAATGGACGGGGGACCCCTCGGGGAACTTGAATATGAAAACTTCAACGCCGCAGGAGTTAAGGTTGTTATAAATGGAATTAACATACACCCAGGAAGTGCAAAGGATAAAATGAAAAACTCCATGCTTATAGCATCAGAGTTTATTAATATGTTTCCAAAGGATGAGACACCTTCAAATTCAGAAGGATATGAAGGATTTTATCACCTTGTTTCAATAAATGGAAGCGTTGAAAGAACTGAACTTCGCTATATTATAAGAGACTTTGGAAAGGATGCGTTTGCTGAGAGAAAGGCCTTTGTAAGGAGAGCAGGAGAAACTTTAAACCAAAAATATGGCGAAGGCACCGTAGAAATTGAAATAAAGGATCAATACTATAACATGAAGGAAAAAATAGATGAGGCAAGACATGTTATAGACATTGCATTGGAAGCTATGAAGGCAGAAGGTGTAGAGCCGAAGATTAAACCCATAAGAGGCGGAACAGATGGTGCAAGACTTTCCTTTATGGGCCTTCCAACTCCAAATATATTTGGAGGAGGACATAACTTCCACGGAAGGTATGAATACATACCAACCTTTGCAATGGAAAAGGCCGTCGAAGTTATTGTCAAGATTGCTGAAATTGTTGGTAAAAGATAAGGATGGTCGATAAACCATCCTTTTTCTACTTTAATCCTGTATTATGATATTTTAGTGGCTTATGCTGCTTTCTAAAGGCGATTCTATGTGAAGACTTCCTTTTTCTTCATAGTCAACAAATTCATTGTCGAATATTATCTGCCTTAAAAGCTGCTTCTTTTCATCGTAGGTTCTTGCATACATATTTTGAAGTCTTTCAATATTTTTTTTGTATACTTCCTTATTTATTAAAATCTTCTCCAGTGCAGGTATAAGCTCCTTTTTGCTTTTACATATTTCCCCGAGCTTGTACTTTTCTATCATAGTCAATGATCCCCTATCATTTGAGGTTACAAGATCAAATGTTAATATAGGTGCCATACCCAGGACACTTTCTATAAATATACCTGCGGATGGCCTTACAATAAGGCAGTCTGCAACGGCAATGAACTCATCGAAGTTATTTGTATATTCATAGGGTATTATGTTTATCATTTCATTTGTATTTTTGAAATTGACCATCTTCTCATAAGTCTTCTTGTCCCTTCCACACATAACAAGAAGGTTAAGAGGCTTGTTATACCTCTTTGTTAGAGCTTTCGCCATTTGAACAAGAAATTTGCCTCCTATGCTGCCGCTTACAACGACAACATTATCTCTATCCTTTGGTATATTATACTTTTCTTTAATTTCATCTACATTTTTAACCGTGAAATGCTTTTTTTCAGCAAGTGGACCAATAACCCTGCACCTTGCGTTATTTAGCTGCTCAAGTTCCCTGTCTGGATTTCTGAAAATGGAGTTTTCGTAGGCTTTTAAAACAAAATCCTTATAATATTTTAGAATGTATTCGACCTTCTGATAAAACCTTGTTGTCTTGTTTAAGCTATAAGAAAAATAGGTTAAATCAAAATCATAATTTCTTATAGCCTCGGGGGTTTCATTGAAATAGGTTATATGAGTTGCATGTGGATTCACAAGGTCCAGGAACGTTGATATTTCAGTTATAACGATATAAAATGGTATTTTATTCTCAGATGCATATGTTCCAAGGACCTTATTGAAGCCATCTGCAGTTGATATAATTATATCCGGTTTTATTTCGTCGAGTTTTTCATAAAAAGGTACCGTTTGTGAAACCTCAATGAATGGGAGCACAAATATTCTTATAAAGAAGTTTACAAGTACATCAACGGTTCTAATAAGATTTCTCCTTATAAGTCCGTTCCACAGCTTAACGATAATATCAACACCTGATTGTCCAAGAAGTTCACTTCCTGCATACTTTACAATTTCAACATCCTCTTCTCCCTCGAGAATGTCCTGAAGAATATTTGCCATTCTTAAATGACCCATCCCCATCTTCTCGTAAATGATTAAAACTTTTTTAGACAATATACCTCACCATCGCTTTCATATAATTGATATAAGTTTACTTTGATAACATGCAAGTAAGTATAGTAAGCTTTCTACTATAAATGTACTTGCGTAAAACAATTAAAAGACCAAGTATTTAAAAAGCACCTGTTTTTATTATACACCTGTCCAAGTAATTTTTTAAGATTTTATAACCGATTTACATTGCCATGGTAAATCTATAAAAAAATAATTTGAAGAAATTAATAATAATTATCATTTACAAACTAACCTTTTTTTGATAATATATTATTTGGCTGGCACGAATAAAAATTTAAGGAGGAATTATATTTGGCAAGACCAAGAGGTCCTAGATTTAAAGTTGCTAGACACCTAGGTGTAAATGTATTCAATCACCCAAAGGCATTAAAAAGGGGTGTAAAAAATCATAAGCTTTCAGACTATGGCCAGCAGCTTCTTGAAAAACAGAAGCTAAAGGCATATTATGGAGTGCTTGAAAAGCAATTTAGAAGATACGTATTTGAAGCTTTAAAATCAAGGGGAAACTCTGGAGATGTTTTAGTTCAAAACCTTGAAAGAAGGCTTGACAATATAGTATACAGACTCGGCTTCGGTTCTACATTAAGACAGGCAAGGCAGATGGTTGTGCATGGCCATATACTTGTAAACGGTAAAATGGTAAATATACCTTCATATAGAGTAAATGTTGACGATGTCATAAGCTTAAGGGAAAAATCCAGAAAAAATCAAATATTTGCTGATAACTTTTCAGCTATACAATTAAATGTGAAGTATCTTGAAAAGGATGTCGAAAACTTTAGTGGAAGGCTTGTAAGAATTCCACTAAGAGAAGAAATTCCAGTAGATCTTAAAGATTCAAAGGTTATCGAGTTCTATTCCAAAAATTAAAGGATGGCTGTCTGCCATCCTTTTTCATTATTCAAATTGTTGCTAGAACCATTAAATTAAGGTAAAAAAGGCCTCCAAAGGAAGGCCTTAAAATTTTAAATCTACTGTAAATCATTTTGTTTATGGAATCCCAACTGCTCAAGGCGATGTTCCTGCTTCTCCCTTGTTTTTTGAAGCGTAAAATCATCCATATGCCCCTCATGATGGGAAATATAGTTGTTCGTATACCTGTAGTTCCTCTCAAGGCTTGCTATTTCATCAGCAGCATGCTTTCCAGATACGATTATATCCTTTAAGTGCTCAATCTGTCTTTCCCTCTCCTCCTGAATTTTGAAGGCATGCTGAAGGGCATCAAGGGAAGCTATATCTGAGTGCTGCTCAAGGTGCCTTTTAGTTCTGGTGTGCTTTTCAACCAGATCTATAAGCTGATCAACTCTTCGGGCATTTTCTACTCTATATCTTTTTAAGTCGTCTATTTTGCGACCATGGGGATTATTTCCATGCCCCATTAAAAAACACCCCCTCTGAGATGATGCATTATTATTCTTCCATTTTAACAGCTTAATCATACTATTAATAATTTCCAGAGGGTTTGAATATTTCCATAACTTTTACCATTTATTATGATGTATTCTATTTTCGTTAAATCTATTTGCAGGAGGTTTTTCTTCAGCAGGGTATCCAAGGGCCACCAGTGAAAAAGGAATGATATGTTTCGGAAGTCCAAGCAGATTCCTGAAGGATTCTACTCTATCCATATCAGGATATACTCCGAGCCATACTCCTCCTAGCCCCTTATCCTGTATAGCTATCAGCATATTTTCCGTGGCTGCAGCACAGTCCTGAACCCAGTAGCCTTTAAACCTCTCAAGGGTTTCATCCCCGCACACCAGTATTGCAACACTTGCGCTTTTAAGCATACTTGAATAGGGATGGAACTCTGGAATTTTATCAAGTATAGCTCTTTCATCTATAATGACAAAGTGCCAGGGCTGTTCATTGCCTGCAGAGGGAGCGCTCATTGCAGCCTCTAAGAGCTCATGTATTGTCTCCTCAGGCACCGGCTCTGATGTATATTTTCTTATACTTCTCCTGGAAAGTATAGCCTCCATTTAACACCCTCCTTATACAGCTTTATTATGTTTAAATATCCCCTAAAGCCAATTTTAAAGAGTCCATATCTCTATAAATTACATCTATCGTTCCTCCACCAAGGCAGCTTTCACCCTGATAAAATACAACTACCTGACCTGGTGTAACAGCCTTTTGAGGTTCATCGAACACAACAAGGCACCTATTATCATCTAAAATATTCACTGTAACTCCCTGATCTGGCTGTCTGTATCTAAACTTTGCAGTGCATTTAAAGCTTTTTTCCTTTTTACGCTCACTAATCCAACTTACATCATCTGCAATGAGGCCGTAGGAATATAAAGCAGGATGGTTGCTTCCCTGAACAACATAGAGTATGTTGTTTTTTAAATCCTTATCAGCTACAAACCACGGTTCTCCTGTTCCCTTTCCTCCTATTCCAAGCCCCTTTCTCTGGCCAAAGGTATAATACATTAGACCATTATGCTCGCCTACAACTTCACCGGAAAGGGTCCTAATCTCCCCGGGCTGCGCAGGTAGATATCTGCTTAAAAATTCATTGAAGTTTCTTTCCCCTATGAAGCATATACCCGTGCTGTCCTTTTTATCAGCAGTTTTAAGACCAGCTTTTCTTGCAATCTCCCTGACCTCAGCCTTCTTTAGATGGCCTACAGGAAATATGGCCTTTGAAAGCTGTTTTTGCCCTAGTGCGCATAGGAAATATGTTTGGTCTTTATTGCCATCAACCGCCCTTAAGAGTCGGTACTCACCATCATGAAAATCCACCTGGGCATAGTGTCCTGTTGCAAGGTAATCCGCTCCTATTTTTAAAGCATAATCTAAAAATGCCTTAAACTTAATCTCCTTATTGCACATTACATCGGGATTTGGAGTTCTACCCTTTTTATACTCGTCAAGAAAATAGGTAAATACTCTATCCCAGTATTCCTTTTCAAAATTAACTGTATAGTATGGTATGTCCAGCTGGTCGCATACCTTTCTAACGTCTTCATAATCCTGATCTGAGGTGCAGTATCCCATTTCATCCTTCTCGTCCCAGTTTTTCATGAATATACCTATGACGTCATAACCCTGTTCCTTTAACAAAAGGGCTGCGACAGAGGAATCAACGCCACCTGACATACCTACAACGACTTTGGTATCACTTATTTTCTTTTCCATTATTACATATCAACCTCACTTAAATCATAGTGTCTTGAATTTTACTAAGTAAACTTCACTTTAACACCTGCATAAAATCAAAGTATATTTATAGATCGCCAAAAAACGCTGCTTAAATTCTTTATTGATTAGTATTATATCGCTAATTTTTATCATTAGTTGCCTTAATAACTCATACATATTTATAATAGAATTAGATCACTATAATTATACCTTCCAGTGAGCCTAATTAAAGCATAACTATTTAAAACAGTACGGAGGTGTTTTATGTTTGAGTATATAGTTTTTGCAATAATCACCTTTATTTTACTCCATCTTATTTTTAAAACTGCAAAGCTTGTTATTAAACTGGTGATTGTCCTATTACTTATTGGTTTTGTACTTTATTATTTCAGAATTAATATATTCGGTTTGTTTTAAAATATTCTTCTGCACCACCTGGTTTTAGCTGAGGCAAGTTCAATGGACCTGTCATAGTCAAATATGCTGTGATCGAATTCTATTATATCATACTTTTCATATTTATCACTACAGTTTACATAAACCGAACTGCCATGGTACGTTTCCTTTTTATATACTATTTCAATGCATGAAAGGTTATAATTGTTATAAACTTCATCAGGTATTCCCTCAAGGAGCCATTCCACATATTTTGTATTGTTAACATGGTTGTTGGTATCTATATCGCTTCTTCTTACCTTAAAACCTTTTTCATATGATGAATGCTCAACTTTTTCAAATTCCTTTGAAAAGGGAACGATTTCAATTTCGCCATTGATTTTGTATGCCTCAGCCAGACTATAAGGTATTCTTGTCGGCCTTCTCTTTTCTGTATTCATGAAAATCCAGAGGGATGAAGCCCTTCCAATTTCAATCCCATTGCCGTTAAAAATCTTAAATTCTCTGTTTGCATAGAATTTTTCAAATCTTGATGGCCAGGTTTCCACTAGAATTTTTTCACCCCATAAGGGATATTTCTCAATATTTATACTCCATCTATTAAGAACCCATCCATATCCATCCTTTTTAAGCCTTTCCAGCCTATATCCAACGAATTCAGAATGTGCTATGGCCGTTTCTTCAAGATAATTGATTATTGCAACGGGAGTGGCTTCCTGATATTTGTTAATTTCATAATAGTGAACCTCAAATTCTTTTTTGTAGTTGCTATTCATAAATCATCTCCCCATCCTTCCAGTTATTTTAGTGGGCCAAACCTGTTGAATGGAAAAATAATATATCTTGCTTTCCCCTGTATATCGTCTGCTGAAATGTAGTGATTTATCCAGTACCTTGCATCCTTCGATTGGAGCCTGTTATCCCCCAGAAAGAAATAGCTGTTCTCTGGGACCCTATATCTTCCCGTTTTATTATCTCTGTTTACTACATAGGGCTCATCAAGTCTTTGGTCATTTACATACACAGTACCATCTTCCTTTATTTCTATTTCATCACCTGGAAGTCCAATTAACCTTTTAATCAAGGTTTCATGAAGTTCATCTGAATAAAAAACCACGATATCTCCTCTTTTCAAATTTTGCACATTATGCACTCTGGTTACAATTATCCTATCCCCTGGCTTTATTGTAGGATACATAGATTCAGTGGGAACCGATACCTGAAAAAACAAAAACTTATTTATTGCAAGGGCTATAACTGCAGCTACAGCTATAGGAATAATCCAATCATTTATAAGCCTTTTTAACACACTCACACCTCTACCTTCCGTAAAAATATAGTTATTAGATAATTAAACTTGCTGTGTTGGAGATAAAAAATATGAAATTCACATTGTTTATTTTACCCCAACTTACCTTTTTCCACCACCCCAAAATATGCTTTATATGTAAAATTAATATGAATTGCCATTGAAGATGACAAAAGCTGCCCGGAGGCAGCACAATAACGTTTTTATTCAGCTTTTGCACCCGTTGCACCATAGCTCTTCATAATTTTTTTCATACCATCGGTTGCCTCTATCTTTCCATCAGGCATAACCCATAGGGCCTCAACTCCATTAAGGCTTTCCACAAGAGCACGGCTCTTTTCATAGGGCAGTAAAAACAGAGTAGTTGATAAAAAGTCTGCAACTCCTGAATCCTGGGCAACTACCGTTACAGAATGATAATATTCTCCTGGCATAAGGGTTTTAGGATCTATAAGATGGTGATAAACCTTGCCGTTTACAATATAATATCTTTGATAATCACCGCTGGTGACTACTGATTCGTTGTTAAGAAATACGGTATCAAGATTACTATCATCTGATACAATAGATTTGTCAGGGTTCTGTATGCCTATTCCCCAGCGTTCACGAACGCCATCAAGGGGTTTTCCGAGGACCCTTACATTACCACCAGCACTTATAATTCCAGATTTAAGCCCTTCAGCCATAATCTCCTTTGCTACAATTTCTGTCGCATAGCCCTTTGCTATTGCTCCGACGTCGAGGCTCATCCTTTTATCTGACAGATAAACTGTGCTGTTTTTAGTGTCAACTATAACTTTATCTATATCAGTATATTTTGCAGCGTTTTTCAGCTTCTCCATAGGGGGTAGCTTGGCGTTTTCAGGATCATCCTTACCCGCCTCACGATAGTCATGCCATATACTAAGCACTGGACCCATGGCAATATTTGTTACTCCTCCCGTACGCTTATACCAGTCTTTAGCAAAAAGAATAAGTTCTATTATTTCTTTATCAACCTTTACAGGCTTTATACCTGCATTGTCGTTTATAGTTTTTATGTTGTTTATGCCCTCATAATCGTTATAAATATCATACAGTTTATGAAGTTGCTCAAAGCGTTCATGAATTTTTTCAAAATAATAATTAAACTCCTGCTCGCTTTTAGTATAGGCTACAACCATTGTCATCGTATCAAAGGTATCGAAAAAAGTTCCACTATATTTGGTGTACTCACTTTTCGTTTCTTTTTTACAGCCTGCAAAAAAAAGCACTGTTAAAAGTACTGCCAAAAATCCAGCTACTATTCTTCTCATTTGCATCCCCCTTATCAATAATAACAAAAAAACATGCTTTTTAACAGCAATTAGATTTAAATAAGACTCCTCCACCGCAGGTAGAGGAGTCTTATAACTATTCAAGTTCTATCAAATTATTTTGCATTTTTGTATGCTTCTTCAACAGCAGCGATATAGTCCTGAACTGATATTGTTACAGAAGACTTAAGCTCGGCAACATCTGGAACTGCTGGATGTGCGTCATCCCTCTTGAAGGTCTTCATGGCCTTGATTTCATCTACAGTCTTACCTTCCATCCACTTGCCAAGTGCAGCGGCCTGTTCATACCATTCTTTACCAATTTGTGAAGCCTTCTTCATTCCATATGCGTCCTTAAGCTCAACTTTTGTTTTGAATTCATCATTCTTGTTGGTAGTTACCTTACCGTCTTTGCTGAAGTTAATCTTGGTCTGGGCATTATCTATTATGGCTTTAACAACCTTACCATCCTTATCAAAGGCTGTAACAGCCATTACAGTATCAACCTGTGCAAGAGGAAGAACTTCCTTACCATCCTTGTCAGTTCCCAAGCTCTTTGACTTAGCAGTTGATATAACATGTCCAAGACCTATCTTTTCAGCACCCTTAACTTCAACGGCATTTTTATATGCCTCTTCAACAGCGGCGATATAATCCTGCACTGATATCGTTACAGATGACTTAAGCTCGGCAACATCCGGAACTGCTGGATGTGCGTCATCCCTCTTAAAGGTCTTCATGGCCTTGATTTCATCTACGGTCTTACCTTCCATCCACTTACCAAGTGCAGCGGCCTGTTCATACCATTCTTTACCAATTTGTGAAGCTTTCTTCATTCCATAAGCATCGCCAAGCTCAACCTTGGTTTTTCCCGGAGCTTTAATATCCGATGTAAGCTGCATGTTTTTATCAAAATTTACCTTAGTCTGTGCATTGTCAATAGTTACCTTAACAACCTTGCCATCCTTATCAAAGGCAACAGCAGCAATGACCGTATCAACTTGTCCAACCGGTAAAACTTCCTTGCCATCCTTGTCAGTTCCGAGATCCTTGGAGCTTTTAATTGATGTGATGTGTCCAAGACCAACCTTTGCAATTTTACTGCCATTTGAAGTGTTACCGCTCGGGCCTGTAGGCGTCCCCTTTGAAGAACATCCTGCAAGTAAACCAAGTGTAAAAACAAGCGCTAAAGTAATTGAGATTAATTTTTTCATGGTTTCCCCTCCATCCTTTTGACTAGATTGAATTTTTTGAATTTACATTTACAATTTGATTTTATCACATTGTTTAAAAATAAACAATATCTAATATGAAAATAATATCAAATTTGTATAATCGTTCATTAATTTTTCATGGTCAATGGTTAATTTTAAAAATATATTTTAGCCATTTATTTGAATTTTAGTATATTTTATTGTAATATTTCTTGAAAACTTCTATTCATCATCGCTCTATCTTGCTAAATACTTTATACTTTATCAATATTAAAAAGGCACATCAAAAAAATGTGCCTTGGAATAAGCCTATTTTTATCCTTATATTCTTTAATTTTTTTGCAATAAGCTTAACAATAACGTTTAGCAATTAACAATGATGTAAACTATCACCGCCTGCTAAACATCATAAAAAATTCTATATCTCTTAAATATTTTCATTTTTTGTAGTAATCTACGACTTATATATGATATAAAATGGTTAAGGGAATTACAAAACAGGTATTACAACAAAGATCAAAGGTTATTCAACAAGTCATCAAGCAATTCCTTAGCCAACTTAGGATTTGCTTTTCCCCTGGTTACTTTCATCACCTGGCCCATGAGAAATCCAGCAGCTTGAGTTTTACCGCTTTTAAAATCATTTACAGATTGAAGATTTGAGGAAATCACATCTTTAATTACCTTCATTAGCTCGTCAGATGAACTAATCTGGCTTAGGCCCTTTAGCTCAACAATTGCCAGAGGTGTTTTATCTCATATAAGCATTTCTTCAAACACTTCTTTGCCTGCTGTGGTGCTTATTTTTCCCTGCTATATAAGGCCTATTAAGCTGCTTAAATAAGCTTATTAAATTGGAATCTGCTCTGATGTAAGCCTCTTTTCTTTGAGCATTCTAAGCAAGTCCCCAAGAATCCAGTTTGCTGCTGCCTTTGGATTGGTTCCCTCTTTTATTACTCTTTCATAGAATTCACTGAGGGGCTTATCACCTACTAAAATATCAATCTCATTATCGCTAAGTTTATATTCATTCTTAAATCTTATTCTTTTTTCTGCTGTACATATTCCTCCTTTAAGCTTTATATAATAAAAAACCTCGTCACTATACAAATGTATAGGGACGGGATCAACGTTCCGCGGTACCATCCTAATTAGCTTTACGCTCACTCAATCAGTAATCAGTGCGGAATTAACCTTTGTTAATTCGATACTGTCCTATCTTTAACGGTTAGACTCCGTCTAAGTCTACTCTCCAATTGGATTTCGGTTAGAAATTCCGAGATGTTCTTAAGTAAAGGATTAGAATTGTTCTCCCACCACCAACTCGCTGAAACTAGCTGCCTCTACCTACTCTTCTCTTCATAGTCTTTAGTTTGCGTTTTAGTTATTATGATTATAGGACTATCTTTATATCCTGCCAATATAATTTTAAAATTTTAGATTCAATCACTAGTTAACTAACCTGCCATTTCCCCAACATAATAAGCTATCATCCTCTATTTTAGTAAACGAATGTTTTATTAATCTCTTTATTTTTAACAAGCTGCAGGTTGTGTTAGATTCATTTTGTATTAATTTCATTATAATTTTAGCCACACTAATAGTTGAAGAGTCAATTAGTTTTACCGTTTCCAATTTTTTTATTTTCTCACTTACTGGTAATCTTCCTAAAATACGAGAAATAAGCTCATTCATTATTGGAACATAAACATTGAAATCAATATCATTATTGTGGCTGGATAATGTTCTACGGCAGACTCACTGGCAATCTCATTGATAACCTGGGTAATTTCATCTGAAGCTTTGTAGGTTTTATTAATACTGCCATTTAACTGCTGGATATACTCAATTACCTTTTGATTATTATAACGTCCTCATACTCAAATAGAGCAAACCTTATTTTTGCCCGATGATTTAGCTTTGTAAAGTGCCGCATCAGCACAATTAATTATTTTACCAACATCCATATCTTTATCTGTGGATGTTGCAACACCAATTGAAACAGTAGTTTTAATGGAAGTTCCATCTGGTAATATAAATTCATGCATTTCAACTGCTCTTCTGATACGTTCTGCTATTTCAACCGCTGAATCATGGGAACAACCCGGCAGCAAAATAGCAAATTCATCTCCTCCAAATCTGAAGACAACATCGTCCTTTCGACAATTTGCTGATAAAATCATGCCCAACTGTTTAATAATATAGTCTCCTGCAGGATGTCCATAATTATCATTAATATCTTTAAAATGGTCGGTATCTATAAAAATAATAGAAAAAATTTCTTTTTGGTCTTTAAAATTCTTGTTATAGTCTTGCAGCATAAGTGCAAAGAATCTGACATTATATAATCCGGTTAAATAATCTTTTATGGAGTTTTCCTTTAGTTGTTTGTGAATATCTCTTAACTTGTTTATGTATATCATTTCAATATACATAAATAAACACGAAATAATCATTGTTATGGAATAGTATCTAGATACCATAATGAAAAGTTTCATATTTTTCAGTGCCATAAAGGTAACAATATTAACGATTAATAGAACGTAAATAAATATATATAGGCACTTTTTAGAAAACGTTAATTTTAAATCAGATATAATACCAGATCCAATTGCAACCATAGCCATACCAAAAAAGACCCATATTGTCCAGGTATTCCTTCCATAAAATATTATCTCAGCTATCATTACGAGAATTGAAGTTACAACTGCCGGGCCAGTACCCATATACATAGCAAGTTGTATAATAGGAACCATTCTTAAATCAATTTCAAATTTTGAAATTGAAAATCTAAAATGTAAAAGAGCAATAGCTGATAATGCTTCTAAAAAACACACTAAACACTTTGTCCTTAAAGTCAAAGAAGTACTACCGGAATTTTTTAATAGAAAATTTTCAAATATTTGTCCAATAATAAATGTAAAGGAAACCAAAATCATTATATTTATAAATATAGTCTCTAATATCTGCTGCATCAGTATTTCTCCTTCTCATACCCGCCTATCTTCATTACAAATATTTTATCTCTTAAATAAATACTATTTTTTATTCATATTCATAACCAACTCACACTTGTTTCTGTCATTTCACTTTCCTCCGTTAATCCTGGTAGTAACCAACCATGTATCAGTACGATTAATCGTATTTTACTCTTCATTAACAATACTCTCTACTTTGTTGGGTTACCCTCCATTCTTCATAGACAATAAAATTTTACTGAATAATTGAGTTTTCATCTTTAGTGATATTTTACAACATTATACAACTGCAGGTGATTTTATATATTTTAAACTACCATATATTTCTCTGCCATTCAACAAATATTTTATCTTGAGCTTTTTAGCTGAATATAAATGCTCTTATAACCCTTAGTTTTCTATTCTGAATCCTCAAAGGCTTTATTAATATGTCATTAATATCTTAGAGTTCACAGAATGTGTTCATATCAAACCTGGCAAGTATCTTTTCTTTAGGAAAGAAAGTCTCCTGACCTGTAAAAGTAGATTTTCTGATAAACCAGCCTTCCGGGATGAGTTTTTTCCTTTTCCATCTATACAACTGACCGTAGGGTATCCCGGTCAGCTCCAGTAGTTCCTTTTTTGATGTTAAATCCTGATCCATATCGATCCCTCTTTAGCCTAGTTTTTTATTCTCAATTACAACAGACTTATCACATTTTTCAAAACGGCCCTTATATTCTACTAATTCAATCTCGCATCCTTTTCCAATTGTAACGTTATTTCGTAAGCGTCAAACATTTTCCACATAGAAATGTTGTTTTATTCATGAGAAAATACTCCCGAGAAAAGGAGGAATTGTATCATGAATAAAACAGAAATACGAGATAAATGGGAAAAGCGGATTGCTGCCTACAAAACCAGTGGCCTGAGTGCATGGGCCTGGTGTGCCAAGGCTTTGACAAATCCATGCTGGCAGATGTTATACGGGTATTGCCTTCGCTATGATAAATAATACTTTAATTGACAGAGTTTATCTTGCATGCGGCTCAACTGACCTGCCTAAATCCATTGATGGCTTAGCTGCTCTTGTAAAGGAAGGATTTGAACTTGATCCTTTTTTGAATTGTCTATTTGTTTTTTGTAACCGAAGCAGGGATAAGCTTAAAATCCTTCATTAGGATCATAATGGTTTCTGGCTTTATTACAGGCGTCAGGAATCTGCATGCCTTGGAATAGATCTGTCCCGTCAGACCCTTACCAATTGGATGCTTCATGGTGCAAATGAATAGCTGAGAGTAATATATGAGAGCTTTCCTATTATGAACATTATGAGATGCGTTTGGTACGAAGTAAACCAGTACTGGATGCCTTTTTGTCATGGCTAAAAATCCAAAGTAAAAAAGTACTTCCCAAAAGTGCCTTTGGTCAGGCTATAAGCTACTGCCTTAACCAGTGGGATAAACTAGAGGCATTCTTACTGGATGGCAGATTAGAGATAGATAATAACCGAAGTGAACGCTCAATAAAGCCCTTCGTAATTGGAAGAAAAAACTGGTTATTTGCAAATACTTCTCGCGGAGCGACAACCAGTGCAATTATATACAGTGTTATTGAAACTGCCAAAGAGAATGGCTTAAATCCTTTTAACTACCTGACATACCTCTTTGAACAGCTTCCAAATGTCGATACCAGGGACAAGAACATCATAGATTCTCTACTTCCCTGGTCAGACACATTACCTGACAACTGTAGAGTTTCTAGTCAAGAATAATGATACATCAATCCCCATCTACATAATAGGTGGGGATTATTTTACGCTTACACAGTAAGCATAAGCTCACCGTCCCCAGATAAGGTATTTGTATTCCCTTTTTCAAAATAAACTGCAACACCAATATCCTTTAATTCTCTTACAACTTCTAGCATTATAACTGTATTCCTTGCAAATCTTGAGATAGACTTAGTTATTATTAAATCAACTTTCCCATCTCTGCAAAGCTCCAGCATTTTTTGAAACTCTGGTCTATTGTCTGTTGTTCCTGTAATTCCTCAAAAAATTCCCTTTCTGTTATACAGCTTTACCCATTTCGTAAGCCTGTTTCATTGCGTGACTTACTTTGATGTCGCCCACATCGCGCACGCCTGTACCATAGATGATACCCTCTTCCTCGACGTTGTCCAGACATGCAAGAAATCCCCGGAAACCCGCGATTGCCGCGTCCATCGCGAAGGACAGGGGACAGTTAACAACAAATTCGCTTTTTTAAGGAACAGTAAATTGTTAAACGTCAAAATAAACCATGTTAATTTTACCTAAAAACGGCATAATAAAATCACCTTTAATACTTGTGTAAAATTAAATAATCTGACCTTTAGGAATGCAAATTAAGAAAACTGTCAATACTTATAAAAAATACAAAAAAAGGAGAAGGGGAAAGTGGTTTC
>NZ_SOAZ01000039.1 GCF_004364155.1 Fonticella tunisiensis
ATATTGCCTTAAAGTAAACTACAAAAATAACCATAGGTTCTTCAGCTATCCTATTAGAGGTTCAGAAAAATGGGAAAAAATTTATGATAAAAGAATCTCAATAGAAAGATGCAACAGTAGACTGAAAGATTGCTTAAATGCCGATAATTTAAGATCTTCAGGAATTGCCAAAGCTAAAACATGGGCATTGCTAAATTGTATTACATTAATTGCAGGAACAATCGCTGTAAACACAGCAAAATCAATATCCACAGCTGCTTAATACAAATTTATTAATTTTTAGTTATCCACATGTAAGTTGGATAGCTTATTAAAGTGCGTCTAAAATTACAAAAAATTATGCACAATTGAAGATTTACATAAATTTGAATTGTACAATTTCCTTTTTTATTAAATTTTATATAGTTTCGCATATAATTAATATCCCGGGATTTAATTATATATTATCTTGTTTCTACACATGTTTTTTGCAACGAAGATTTATAATGTGTTATTAACCTTACTCGTTGTGCTAGTTCATAGCACAGGAAATATTTACAAATAGAAAAAATCCAGCATATTATGTTAACTTATCATTGAAGTATGACAAACAATGATAGGAGGTCAACATATGCTGGATCTTAACAAGAAATATTTTACTACAGAAATTGAAAATCTAAAAGACTTTATTACCGTAGCCTACGTGATAATTGATGAAATTTGCCACGTAGTAGCTCCAACACATGTTAAAGAACGTAGAAATATCAAGGCTTCAAAGATGAGTGATAGTGAAATAATTACCATCAGTGTTGTTGGTGAATTGCTCACTATTTACTTGGAAAAATCCTGGTTTAACTTCTGTAAAAAGAATTTTAAAGACTTATTTCCAAGGTTTTGTGATAGAAGTAGATTTAATAGAACTCGAAGGGCTCTTTTCAAAATAATAGAGCTGATTCACAAAAAACTATCACAATTATTGGGGTATTACGATTCTACACTTGGAGTTGTAGATAGTATACCCATCCCAGTATGTCACTTTGGTAGAGCAACGTTTCATAAGATATTTAAAGGTTATGTGAGTTATGGAAGATGTCCGTCTAAGAAAGAAACTTATTACGGATTCAAATTTCATCTGCTTATTACACTAGATGGCTATATAACTGATTTCTGTCTTACTTCAGCTGATATTGATGACAGGGCTGCGCTATGGGATTTAGTAGAATCCTATCATTCAATAACTATACTTGGAGATAAGGGTTATATAGATAACCATCTTGCCTCTGAATTAAAAGCTGGAAAGGGTATAACCTTGCTTCCATTAAAGAGGAACAACAGTAAGTCTCAGTATCCAAAACAGTTAAGACGAATTATATTTAAGCTTCGTAGAAGGATTGAAACTACTGGTTCCCAGCTATCTTGTCAACTTAACATTCAAGGAGTTCTGGCAAGGTCAGTCTGGGGTCTTATCACTAGGATTAAGACTAAAATTTTAGGCCATGGACTTTGTTACTACGTAAATAAAGTATTTAATAATGAGTCTAAAGTATCTCAAATAAAAGGATTAATTTTGGTTAAATAAACCTTTTGACAATTCATAACAGTATTTTAGGAATAGTGTAACTATTTTTATTTCCATAATATTCCTAAGTCTAAAATTTTAAATTGGCACAATGAGTTAACCTTTATAATTTTGTATGCATCGATTGTTTATATTTTCTTTGCCACATTTTGTGTGCTTTTGAATTCATCAAAATCTAAAATAAAAGATGGAGGAAGTACTATGAATTCGATAATGAATTTTTTTGAAAAGTTCCTGATTCCACCTCTCACAAAGATTGGAGAGGAAAGGCATCTTATTGGTATTCGTAATGGAATGATTGTAACAGTGCCTTTTACAATCGCAGGAAGTATTTTCTTAATTATATCAGCACTTCCAATACCAGGATGGTCAGATATAATTAAGGGATATTCGGCACAGCTTTCAGTTCCTGTAAACGTTACCTTTGGAATAATATCCTTAATTGCTGCAATTGGAATCGGTTACAGCCTTTCAAGGGCATATGAACATGACCCAATAGCTGGAGCAGCCATGTCGTTGGTAGGATTTTTAACTCTTCAAATAACTCCAAAATATGAGCTTAATACAGTTTTCTTTGGATCAAAAGGATTATTTACTGCTATCGTAATTGCTATATTTGCCGTAGAAGTGCAAAAGTATTTTATAAAGCATAAATTGGTTATTAAACTTCCTGCAAATGTGCCACCTGCAATAGCAAAATCTTTTGAGGCCTTGATACCTGCAATGTTTATGATAACTTTTCTATGGGTTATAAGAGTTGTCCTTAACTTTGACCTTACAGCCTTTATTACAATGTTATTTAAACCATTTGTATTTGCTTTGAATACACTTCCTGGAGTACTTGTATATATGTTTATTAGTCAGTTGCTGTGGACAGTAGGTATCCATGGACAATCAATAATGAACTCAGTTGGTACACCTATATTCCTGCAGTTCCTAACTGAAAACGTAAATGCATTTATGTCAGGCAAACCACCAATATATATTACTGCTACAGGATTTATTCCTCAGTTTGTAAGCTTAGGTGGAGCAGGTGCTACTTTGGCCCTTGTTTTGCTTATGCTGAAGTCTAAAAATGGAGGTTTCAAAGCTTTAGGACGAGCTTCTTTGGCTTCCGGTATATTTAACATAAATGAACCAATACTCTTTGGTTTGCCAATAGTACTAAATCCAATAATGATAATACCTTTTGTTATAGTAGATTTAATACTTATAACATTAACATATAGCTTAATGTATTTTAATATAATTGGAAAGCCAATTGCATCACTTCCATGGACTATGCCTCCGATTATTGGTGGTTACTTGGTTACAGGCGGTGACTGGAAGGCTGCAGTATGGAATTTGGTAGAAATACTTATTGCAATGGCCTGCTATTATCCTTTCTTCAAAGCTGCTGAGGCCCAGAGAGAGTGTGAAAAAATAAGCAGCAATCAAAGTCTCAATGCTTAAAAATAAATATTTAATACTTATTTAACAAGTAGTATATTAAAGTCCAGGAGAGTTAGGTATCCTATTTCGCCTGGACTTATGACTTATATTCTTAATAAATTCTTGAAGATATAGAGTATTTACTAAGCCTAAGGAGGAATTGATATGAAAGTTATGCACAGAGGAGTTGTTATGAGCAAAAGAGGCATGGTATGTTCTGCTCATCCTCTTTCGTCATGGGTTGGAGCTGATGTACTAAATAAGGGTGGGAATGCAATGGATGCCACCATAGCTATGGCACTTGCAACAGGAGTTGTTCTTCCTGATATGTGCGGACTTGGAGGAGACGCATTTATGCTCTATTATGAGGGTAAAACAGGCAAGGTTTATGCAATAAATGGAAGCGGGGGGGCGCCTGCAAATGCTACAAGGGAGTATTTTGTTTCAAATGGATACAAGCGTATTCCGGGAACAGGTATGCTTTCAACTACTGTTCCCGGAGCAGTTGGAGTTTACTTTAAATCTTTAAGTCTATTTGGGAGCATGGAGTTTAAGGATTTAGCTTCATATGCCATAAAGTATGCAGAGGAAGGAATACCTGTATCACAAAAAGTTCACAGACACATGAGGATAGAACTTGAAAAGCTAAGGGCGTTTCAATCAACAGCTAAGATATTCTTGAAGAATGGGGAGCCTTATAAGCCTGGAGAAATATTAAAAAACCCTGATTATGCTAATTCTCTTAAAACTATTTGTAAGCAGGGAGAAGATTCTTTCTATAAGGGTGAGTTAGCACATAAGATACTTGATTACTCGAAATCACATGGGGGGCTTTATGAAGCAAGTGATTTTGCTGCTTATAAACCTGTTTTGTGTGAACCAATAAAAACAGAATATCGTGGATATACAGTGTACCAGACTCCACCAGTATCTCAGGGAGTCATAGTTCTTGAAGAACTTAATATTTTGGAAGGATATGATTTAAAATCCATCGGTGCTGATTGTGCAGATTCAATTCATTTAATGGTTGAATCTAAAAAATTAGCCTTTGCTGATAGAATTAAATATTTTGGTGATCCTGATTTTGTGAAAAATCCTATCAAGGGAGTGCTTTCAAAGGAATATGCTGACGCATTAAGAAAGAGGATAGATATCAACAATGCAAATTTTAAAAACTTGGATGTATGTCCATACGACTACGATGGAGATACAACTTCTATGGTTGCTGTAGATAAATGGGGAAATGCTGTTTCCTTTATACACAGCATTTCTGCAAGCTTTGGATGTGGAGAAGTAATAGAAGGCACTGGAATCCTCCTAAACAATAGGGCTGGAACAGGTTTTAATTTGACGAAAGGCCATCCTAACTGTATAGCTCCTGGTAAAAAGACAATGCATACGTTAAATACATGGCTAATAACTAAGAATGGAAAATTAAAATGGGTTGGAAATACTCCAGGTGGTGATAATCAACCCCAGTGGAACATGCAGCTAATTGTTAATCTTATTGACTTTGAAATGAATGTGCAGGAAGCTGTTGAAGCTCCAAAATGGATAGATGTTCAAAGCACAAATCCATTAGACGGTTGGGATGGAAAGACAGAACTCAGAATAGAATCTAGGATTTCAGAGGAAGTAATTAATGAATTAAAGAAGAAAGGACATAAAGTAGTTTTACTTGAACCATATGGAGCAAGCGGTGCATCCCAGGTGATAGAAGTAAATGATGATGGGGTTATGTTTGGAGGGTCGGATCCAAGAGCTGACGGATGTGCAATTGGCATATAAAGTAAATTATGGACATACAAATTGAGTTAAAAGTAATGGGAAATTTTTCTAAATGAATTTGTTTATTACTAGCTTAACAGTTTCCTAAATAAATTAAACTCTAGGTTTTAATATCTTTATAGAGTAAGCATATAAAATTTAATAATATTGCTAATATATTTATTTCACGTATATAAAATGTACTAGTGTAAAATATTTATTGATAATATAAAAATAAATTAAATTTTAATTTAATGAAAGAAATACATAAAGGTAGGCTTCTGCCTACCTTTATGTGTACGCCCAGCATGTTTGCTGAGCCGATAGGCTGAAAGAAGCCTTGTCGCCTTATGAGCGGGAAGACAACCCGTAAGCAAGGGCATAATCGGCGACGGTTATGTCTGAAGGAAGCTGAAGGGGGAACATGGAACATAGCGAGAGCGAACCTAGGGTTGGCTTATGGAGTGGGTAACCCTGCACAAAGTGGGAAAGCTCAAAAGTTGGATAACTCTTTAAGTTTGGACGGATGGGTTCATGTTCGGGCAGGCAAGCTTATCTGGGGGAAACCTGTACTATCCTGCGTTAGCAGGTAAATCTGAACAAGTGGAAACACAAGGGAAAGATGATGTAGTGCAGGCGGCAGAAGAATCCGTAGTAGTTATTAACTCTTAGCCAATGAAAGCTGGTAACAGACTGGAGGGTAAAACTAAGAGGACACCATACCTGGTTATGGTGGGATATGGATATCCAAAAGAGTTCATATTTGCGAAGAGATGAAGGAAAACTAAAGTGTATGGATTTGTTCTCTATCTGTAAAATAAACGAAGATAACTGATGCTGAAATGCTGAGGAGAACGATAATGCTGGGGTGACAAATTTCTGGTTTTATCGTCTGCGTTAAGCAGAGTAACCTATGTAGTAAGGAAGTATTGCCCAAGGTTAGAGAATCCTATGAAATAGGTGAAGAAACTGTGATTTGCAGAGAGGGGAATAACAGAAATACAGCTAAGGAGGTTCATGATGAAGAAATGGTACAGTCTTATAGACAAGGTATATAACAAAAATAATCTTTATGAAGCCTTCAAGGCAGTGAAGTCCAATAAGGGAGCCCCAGGAGTAGATGGGGAGACTATTGAAGACTTTGAAGCCAAATTAGAGGAGAACGTAGAGAAAATTCATCATGAACTTAAAACTGACACGTATTGTCCTAGGGAAGTCAAAAGAGTTTACATCGAAAAGCCAGATGGAGGTAAAAGACCTTTAGGAATACCTACGGTAAGGGATAGGGTAGTACAGCAGGCACTTTTAAACATAATGCAACCGATATTTGAGCCGGATTTTCATCCTTCAAGCTATGGATACAGACCTAAACGGTCATGCCAAAGGGCGGTAGCCAAAGCAGAAAGGTTTATGAACAAGTATGGACTTGAATACGTTGTAGATATGGATTTATCAAAGTGCTTTGACACTCTTGACCATGAACTAATACTAAAGGCTGTAAATCAGAAGATATGTGATGGGAAGATATTAAAGCTAGTAAAATCCTTTCTTAAAAGTGGATTGATGGACTATGGTATCTTTAATGAAACTGAAGAAGGAAGCTCTCAGGGTGGAGTAGTTTCTCCATTATTAGCTAACATCTACTTAGATTACTTTTAGACAAGAGGATGATGGCTAATAATATACGCAGTGAGATACGCGGATGACAGTGCGCCACGAAGGCGAGTTCATGAAGCCCAAAGGGCTACATGAAGATAGCTATGCTATACAAATGATGGTGGTAGGCCCACCGAAATCGCCATACAGGTGGAGATTTCAAACTACCTTAAGGTGCTATAGTCAAAAGCTATGGTATTGAGCGTTAAGGAAAAGGCAGTATAAAACTGTCAGGTGAGTACTAAGGAGATGAATGAACATGTGAACCACTTACGGAAATGTCGAAAGCGTATAGATTCCATCAAAACCAGGGGGTTGTCGTTAACCTGGGATAAGCCTAGAGGAAACCTGTTTACTGTCTAGGCGGTGGACGGCATAAAGGTGGCATGACTTTAGTACAGGCATTTGTATGGAACGTGGGAACTCACGGCTTGATGTTAAGAGAGTATTTCAAGCGGAAGAACCGTAAGAAAAGAGTATCAATGCAAGCATGGGGGCAGATTGAGTCGTAGTAGTGATGAAACCTCTGTAATGGAAGCGGATCGAAGGATTTCAAGTTATCCAGTTTCGAGAATAAGTCAACTTTGGAAAAAAAAGAGGAGAAACTTATGCAAGAAACAAAGCCGTTTAATATTTCAAAGAGAGCTGTAATGATGGCTTATGAGAAAGTGAAAGCAAACAAAGGAACATACGGAGTTGATGAGCAGTCTATAGAAGATTTTGAAAAGAAGTTAAACAATAACCTCTACAAAATCTGGAACAGAATGTCATCAGGAAGTTATTTCCTGAAACCTGTAAAAGCTGTAGCAATTCCAAAGAAAAACGGTGGAACCAGAATATTGGGTATTCCCACCGTTGAAGATAGAATTGCGCAGATGGTAGCAAAACTATATTTTGAGCCACAAGTAGAGACTATGTTTTATGACGATTCTTATGGATACAGACCAAATAAATCAGCAATACAGGCACTAGAAGTCACAAGGAAAAGATGCTGGAGGAAGGACTGGGTTCTTGAATTCGACATCAAAGGTCTGTTTGATAATATCAGGCATGACATTCTAATGGAAATGGTAAGGAAACACACAAATGAAGAGTGGATTATCCTATATATTCAAAGGTGGCTTACGGCACTATTTCAGATGGAAGATGGAACAATAATACCAAGAACTTCCGGTACTCCGCAAGGTGGAGTCATCAGTCCGGTACTTGCAAATCTATTCTTGCACTATGTATTTGATGATTTTATGGTAAAGAAATTTAAAACAATTCCTTGGGCAAGATATGCGGATGATGGAGTAGCACACTGCGTATCTTTAAAGCAGGCGGAATACTTACAGAGAAGATTGCAGGAACGATTTGAACAATACGGATTACAATTAAACCTTGAGAAAACAAGGATTGTATACTGCAAAGATGATGATAGAAAAGGAAATTATCCTAATATAACATTTGACTTTCTTGGGTATACATTTAAGCCTAGAGGTGCCAAGAACAAGTATGGTAAATACTTTACAAACTTTCTGCCAGCAATAGCAGAAAAAGCAAAGAAGGCAATCCGTAAGGAAGTAAGAGGATGGAAATTACAGCTTAAAGTAGATAAGGATTTGTGGGATATAGCAAATATGTTTAACAAGCGAATACAGGGTTGGATTAACTATTATACGCACTTCTATAAATCAGAAATGTATGGAGTACTTCGATATATCAACGGTTGCTTAGTGAAATGGGTCCGCAAGAAATATAAAAAGCGGAAACACAGAAGAAAAGCAGAGTATTGGTTGGGAAGTATTGGGTTAAGGGATAGAAATATGTTTGCACATTGGAAATTTGGGATATTACCAACAGCTGGATAATGGGAGCCGTATGAGCTGAGAGGTTCACGTACGGTTCTGAGAGAAACTAAGGGGGAGGTTCCCTTGGTTTACTTACTTATTGGTGTTTGCTAGAAATAAAAGCGAAGCTGGTAGATATAGAGCTTTCGCCACGAAGATACTTGAGGATGAACTTAAATTAAAGGTTAATAAGGAGAAAACCCATATAACCAGCATAAGTAAATGCGTAGCCTTTTTAGGTTTCATAATTAGAAGAAAATACATTTCTATTCATCCGAAGAGAATAAAAAGATTGAAAGATAAGATAAGAAAGTTAACACCGAGAAACAGTGGCAAGAATGTCGAAATGATGGTACAGGAAATAAACCCAATACTGAGAGGATGGGCAAATTATTTCAAGATTGCTAACTGTAAAGGAACATTTGGGGACATCATGGGATGGATACGAAGAAGACTTAGAATGAAGAAGATGAAGGAATGGAAATCCTGGAAGGCACTGCATAAGCAACTTAAAAGAATGGGGTATAAAGGAGAATTTGAGAAAATATCAATGTCGAGATGGAGAAATTCAGCATCTCCCCTTATCAATATGGCACTTCCCAACAAATGGTTTGATGAAATTAAACTGTTTGACATTTCGAAGGTTCAAGTCGGTACTTTGTATTGTTACTATGAATAGTGCAACTGAGGTTTTCGGGAGCCGTATGCGAGGCCCGCACATACGGTTCTAAGAGAGGAAAAACTCGGGATTAGCTATCCCGAGTTTACCTACTCGCTATGAGAATTACCCCTTCGTTCCTCCTGCTGTTAAACCGCTTATTAAGTATCTCTGGAATACAACATAGAGTATTGTTAGGGGCAGAGCCATAATTATGGAGCCTGCACAAAATACACCCCATGAAACTGTCTTAAAGTCAGCAGCCCAGGAGTATAGACCCTGAGCAAGGGTATACTTTGATGCATCCGTAAGGAATAAATAGGATGTTACGTAGTCAGTCCAGGGGGCAGTAAAAATAAATATTGCAGTAATTGCAAGTGCAGGTTTTGCAAGAGGAAGTATTATCCTTGTAAACACCTGGAATTTTGAGGCTCCATCTATCATGGCAGCTTCCTCGAGGGATTTTGGTATAGTATCGAAGTAGCCCTTAAGGTTCCAGACAGCAAAGGCCATGTTAGATGCAGACCATATAAGTATCAGGCTTATATAGGAGTTCTTTATTCCCAGGAATTTAATTATTAAAAGCTGTGGAATCAGGGCTGCTGTGGTTGGCAGCATCATGTAAATTACGTATGCAGCGAGACCAGCCTTTTTTCCTGGGAAATCAAACCTTGAATATGCATATGCTGATAACGTAGCCAATGTTAAAGCGAATATGGTTGTTCCAGATGCAAATATAAAGCTGTTTTTCAGCCACATTAAAAATTTAGGATGGGTTAATACCTCCATAAAGTTGTCTATGGTAGGATTCTTGGGGAATATTATAAAATCGGTGCTTACGAGGGAAACCCTTTTATCGAAAGCCGTAAGCAGTACCCACCATATTGGAATAAAGGTTAACAGAGATACTATTATCAAAAAAATGTGAGAAAACATATCTCCAATCTTCTGTTTTTGTCTGAGGTTCAATTATTCCACCCCCTCTTGAGATAGAGCCTTTGTAACCTTCATATTGATCAGAGTAATTATAATAAGTATTATTGAAACGATTACAGAATAAGCTGCTGCGAGCGAATAGGCATTCTGTCTTGTTAATACATTAAATTGATAGGTGGAAACTATTTCTGTTGCCTTGTTCGGACCGCCACCTGTAATCAGGTAAATAACGTTGAAATTTGTAAATGTCCATATGGTTCCAAGTATAGTTGCCGGAAGCATGGCAGGCTTTAATAGGGGGAGGGTGATGGAGAACAATTTCTGAAAGAAGGATGCTCCATCCATTTCTGCAGCTTCGTAATACTCCCTTGATATGCTCTGGAGGGCTCCCGTTGCAACCATTGTCATAAAGGGAAATCCAAGCCAAATGTTTGTTATAATTACAGATATAAATGCGATTTTTCCATTTCCAAGCCAATTAACTGGAGGAAGGCCAATAGTTTTAAGGAAAAGGTTGAAAAACCCAAATTGATTGTTATACATCATTTTCCAGACAAGGGCAGTAACAAACTGTGGAACAGCCCAGGGGAGGATTATAATTGTTCTATAAAACTTTTTAAACCTAAGTCCAGGTCTATTAAGCACCAGGGCTATAATTAAACCTAGAGTGACGTGGAAAAAAACGTTTATAACTGTCCACAAAAATGTTCTTAGAAGAACAATTAAAAATTCAGCGTCCAAACTTCCCAAAGCCTTTATATAGTTATTCAGCCCAACAAATTTTACTGTTCCACTTCCCATGGTATAAAGGTTCATATTGTAGAAGGATAAACCTATTCCATAAATAATTGGAAAAAGCGATATAAGAAAAACAACTAAAAGAGCAGGAGTGATATATAAATAGGCAATTTTATTTTTTCTTATCCGATTTAGTAGGGAAGTTTTTCTCACTACAATAGATGTTTCGGTGGCTGCTTTCTGTATGTTCATATTAAAATCATCACTTCCTTCAATTTATAATTTTTAATTAAATGGCAGTCACATAATTTATTGGATTTCTTTAAAAATTAAGTCTGAGAGGAATCTCAGACTTAATTTAATATTAAATTATTTGATTAATTACCCTTCATTTGCTTAATTGCTTCTATGGCTTTATCGTTTGCTGCTTTAGCTTCTGATGCTGCATCCTTTCCATTATCGATAACTGCTGCAAGAGCATCCTTTGCTGGCTGCCAGATCTGATTCATTTCTGGAGCAACGGGCATTGGAACACCCTTGGCTGCAGCTTCAGATATGAGCTTTGCTGTCCATTTGTCCATTGTTACGTTCTTGTTAGCTGCTATTGTACCAGCTTTATCATAGAATAACTTTTCAATTTCTGCACTTGTAAGGAATTTAGCAAAGTCTGCTGCAAGTGCTTTATCGGATGCTGTCTTGGGAAGGAATGCCATCTTTCCTCCAACGAATGGAGCCGAGTCCTTGCCGGTTATATCGTTCTTTGGAAGAGGAACTGCACCCCAGTTTATATTCTGAGTTTTTTCAATATCTCCAAAACACCATGGCCCATTAATCCAGAAGGCAGCTTTCTTTTCAAGGAATAAGCTCTGGGCTGTACCATAGTCTAATTGCTTTGGTATAATCTTATCCTCGTTGATCAGTTTACTCATAAATTTCATATAATCTACAAACCCTTGACTATCAAGATTTGGAGTTACTCCATCACTCTTAAGTGCACTTCCTCCAAAGCTGGTTAAGAAACCGTAAGTGTTATAGAATGTGTTGTTAAGGTCAACAACAAGTCCATACTTACCGTCCTTGGTATTATCCTTTGCCATTTTAATCATTTCGCTTATTGTTGCCGGTGGTGTTGGAACCATATCCTTGTTATATATAAGTACTACAGCTTCCATTGAAAGTGGGAATCCGTAATGTTTTCCATTAAGTGATGCTATGTCATAAACGCTCTGTATATAATCTCCTTTAACGTCTGCTACGTATTCATCTATTGGGAGGATAAGCCCGCCTGTAGCCATTGGGCCAACCCAGTCATGGGCTCCAAAGAAAAGGTCCGGACCATCCCCCGTTTGAAGTGCGGAAGTTACTTTATCCTTGAAGTTATCGTTTGGTGTGTAAAGAGTATCAAACTTAACATTTGGGTGCTTTTCTGTGTATTTTGCTATTGCTTCCTTTAATGCTTCTTCCTCTGCGCCTGTCCATGAGTGCCATATTTTTAATGTAACTTCTTTTTTGTCATCCGGCTTGTTTGTATTGGTGCTGCTGGAACAGCCTGAGAAAGCAGCAATCATAAGAACCAGTGAAAGCATGAGCGCCAATGCTTTCAATAATTTTTTATACATTTTAACCCCCCCTTAAAATACATACCCCCATGTTTTGTGAGGCATATTTTGCAATCGTTTGCATTACTTAATTAAAGTATATACTTTTCAGAAAATAATGTCAATATTAATTTTACTAATATTTGTACAATCCGCTTAAAATTTGAGATGCAACAACAAGGGTTAGGGTAACTGTAACACCATGTTTTGGTATGGTTTTGGCAACAAAGTATATAATGAGGGCACCAAATAAGCCTCCAAGGGCTCCGGAAACTAGACAAAATCTCCAATCCTTTAAAATTAATGAATTTTTTATCTGTATATAAAAAATATATTCTTTTTAATGGAAAAAATTAAAGATATTTGATATAAAATTTGTTATAATTGAAATGTAACTGATGTGAAAAATTATGCACCTTCTTTCCCAGGTGGAGATGTTAGCGTGCAGAGATGGCTTATACATATATAGGGCAAAAAATACACAAAATAAATTAATAAAGACATAAGTATGGGCAGCAGCTTAGCCTAATACAAAAATAATTGTCTAATGGTAAAACTTATATACATTGTAATGAATTTTTAAAAAGTTTATTTAAGATACTATGGACAAGCTTGCATGACTTTCTACGAAATATACAAATGATAGTTAAATTATACGTTCACTGGTATCATTCTATATTGCGGATGGATGTGGAGGCGACATTTAACCATACTAAAATGAGAGGATGTGTAAAAAGCATGAAACAGACGATTTTAAACATTATTATGTACAGCGGCGAAGCGAGAAGTCTGGCAGTTGAAGCGATACAATCTGCCAAGAAGGGAGATTTTGACAAGGCAAAGGAGCTTTTAGATGAGGCGGATGAGCAGATAGCTTCTGGGCTTGTAGAGCAGTTATACTTCATTCAAAAGGAAGCTAGTGGTGAAATGCTGGATTTTTCGTTTCTTTTAGTTCATGCACAGGACCATCTGATGAATGCCATAACATTTAAGGAGCTTGCAGAGGAATTTGTAGAGGTTTATAAAAGAAAGTGAAATAAACCTATAATGGATTAAGAGCTGCTGCTAAATTTTAAGGAGGGCTGAAATGAGAAGGATTGGTATATCTGTATATCCAGGGCATGTATCAAATGAAGAAAATTTAAAGTATATTAAGCTTGCAAGTCGATATGGTTTCAAGAGAATATTTACCTGCCTAATATCGGTTGAAAACGAAGATATGGATAAGGTTGTAAAAGAGTTTAAAGAAATGGTTGCTTTTGCAAACAACCTTGGAATGGAAGTTATTGCTGACGTTGCGCCTGAAGTGTTTCAAAAGTTTGGTTTATCATTTAATGATTTAGGTTTCTTCAAGGATTTGGGGCTTTATGGCATAAGGCTTGATATGGGATTTAGCGGGCTTGAAGAGTCAATGATGACATATAATCCCTATGGACTTAAGATTGAATTAAATATGAGCAATGGTACAAAATACTTGGACAATATCATGTCGTATAAACCTAATGTTGAAAATATACTGGGATGCCATAATTTCTATCCCCATGTTTATACGGGATTATCCTATGACCATTTTGTTAGATGCAGTAAGCAGTTCAAAGAGCTCGGAATAAGAACTGCTGCATTCGTAAACTCCCATAACGCAAAATATGGACCATGGCCAGTGTCAGAGGGGCTCTGCACACTTGAAGTTCATAGAAACCTTCCAATTGAAGTTCAAGCTAAACATTTATTTGCAACAGGGCTCATTGATGATGTCATAATAGGAAACGCCTTTGCTTCGGAAGAAGAGCTTAAGAAGCTCAGCGAAGTAAACAGTGATATGCTGGAGTTTACAGTGGAACTTGTTGACGATATACCGGAAGTTGAAAGGAAAATAGTTCTCGACGAAATCCACTTTAACAGAGGAGACGTTTCAGAATATGTTGTAAGATCCACTATGACAAGAGTTAAGTACAAGGGACATGATTTTCCACCATTTAACACGCCAGACATTAAAAGAGGCGACATTCTTATAGATTCTTCATTATATACAAGATATGCAGGAGAACTTCAAATAGCTCTCAAGGATATGAAAAACAGTGGAAAAACGAATGTCGTAGGAAGGATCGTGGATGAAGAAATATTCCTTTTAGATTACATTGAGCCATGGAGCAAGTTTAAATTCGTTGAAAGGAAATAGATGATATATTAAAAACCTCCCGGATTTTTAGCAGGGAGGTTTTTAATATTACAGGTTTAAGAGATTTTTTATTCTATCCTTGTCAAATCCAAGAATTTCTTCTCCATCGATTATTATAAGTGGAACTGACATATAACCTTTCTTCATAAGGGTCTTTCTAGCTTCCATGTCCTTTGAGATATTATGTTCAGTATATTCAATGTTGTTCTCCTTGAAATATTCCTTTGCAGCATGGCAGAAGTGGCAAGTGTCACTTGTGTAAATTTCAACTTTTGCCATCATTTATCCCTCCTTTTTAAAGATTAAGTTTTAGTTCGGTTATTATTTATTATACCGAATCAACAACAATACTATAGCTGGTAATTCTATTGGTAGATAGATTTACATTAAATAGTCTTGCAAATATGATTTTACCATAACATGGTTAACAAATAAACCGGCAGAGTAGCCGGTTTATTTGTTAAAGAGTTGGATCTCCAGGCTGCCAGTCAATTGGGCACAGTCCACCGTTTTTAAGTGCTGCTAGTACTCTAAGTGTTTCATCAATACTTCTTCCTACATTGAGATCATGGACAACGGAATACTTAACAACTCCTTCAGGATCAATGATAAAGAGTCCCCTAAGAGCAACTCCGTCTTCCTCAACAAGCACTCCGTAGTTTCTTGCAACTGTCTTTGTAAAATCTGATGCAAGCGGGAAGTTTAGTCTTCCAAGGTCGCCCTTTATCCAGGCCTTATGTGAATGTTCGCTGTCTGTACTTACTGCAAGGAGCTCTGCACCCATTTTTTTGAATTCCTCATAACGCTTGCTGTATCCGGTGATTTCTGTTGGGCAAACGAATGTGAAATCAAGTGGATAGAAGAACATTACAAGCCATTTTCCCTTGTAATCTTCAAGGTTTACGGTAATAAACTTTTCTCCATCTCCACTGACAGCCTTCATTTCAAAGTGTGGAGCCTTTCTTCCTACGATTCTTTCGTATCCTTTTGTTGTGTTTATGTTATTCATAATTTTACCTCCATATGTAGTATAGTGTAATCAATAATTATTATTAATTAATAATTATTGTAATTAAATTATATGATAGTTGAAAGTGTTTTTCAAGTAGTTTAGTAAAATTTTTTGGATAATTTTATATAAAATACTGTTGTGGATGTGAAATATTCCTTATAAATAAGTACAATCGGACATGCATTAGCATGTCCGATTGATACGCTTTATGATGCCTGTGATAGTATAAACTTTTTAATTACGTGTGCTACCCCGTCTTCTTCATTTGTCCTTGTTACATAGTCTGCAATCTTTTTAACCTCAGGGAATGCATTTCCCATAGCTACTCCAAGGCCTGCATATTTTATCATGTGTATATCGTTGCCTGCATCCCCTACACAAATTACTTCATCTTTGTCTATTCCAAGTGCCTTTGCGAGTGTTTTAACACCTGCACCCTTATTTACCTTCTTATCTAAGAATTCAAGGTAAAAACCTTCACTTCTAACTACAGTGTATTTTTCATATACCTCTTTAGGAAGATTTGCAACCACTCTGTCAATAATTTCTGGCTCGTCTATAAACATTATTTTAACTATGGTTGTGCTGCTGTCCAGGGAGTTGAAATCAACTATTTCAAGGGGGATGTCATTAGAATCTGCCTCGTATTGTGTGTACTTACTGTTTCTAGGTGCTATGACCCTATCAGGTGTAAGAGCATGGATATTTACATCCAGCTTTTTACTCAAATTGTAAAGATATTCAACATCTCCAATGCTCATAGTTATTTTGGATATAACTTCACCTGTTCTGGTATTCTGAACAAGGGCACCGTTATATGCGATTACATAATCATCTTCATCCAAAAGATTAAGATCCTTTACATAACGTAGAATTCCCTTAAGGGGCCTTCCAGAGGCAAGTACAACCTTTACACCCATTGATCTTGCCTTTTGAATAGCCTCATAATTTTCACTTGATATTTTTTTATCTTTATTTAAGAGCGTTCCATCCATGTCCAGTGCTACTAATTTATACATAATAATACCTCACCTATTCTTATTTATCATAAGCCATTATATCAAAAAAATGCTGAATTTTAAAGATTTAGAGGTTAATTTAGCAAAAAATAAAGAATATGGAAACTCATGCTATGCAAGTTCCTGCATATTCTTTTAATATTTAATTCTGAAATTTCTGTATCCTTCAAGCCTATCTATCTTTTCAATATCTACAAAATCGATTTTTGAAAAGTGGTTTCCCTTTTTAACTGCAGCTATGAACTTATCCATATTTTTTTCTTCGCCTTCTGCGTCGACTTCTACAGTGCCATCTTCATTATTTCTAACCCATCCGGTTATACCGTTATATCCAGCATGGAGCTGAACGTGATAGCGAAAACCTACTCCTTGAACTCTGCCGTGTACAATTATGTGATAACGAACCATATAATCATACCCCTTTTTGAAAAAGTTTATTATAAATTATAACCTATTGTTTTGTATTTTTCAAAATATAGGTTTCAAATTATAAAATTCTTAAATTGCAATATTAAATGCAACACCCCGTGAAAAAATCATGTAGAATAGGGTTAGTGTAAACCATACTTAACCTTAAGCCCATCTTAATTA
>NZ_SOAZ01000040.1 GCF_004364155.1 Fonticella tunisiensis
CTCCAATCGCTATGGAAGACGGACTTAGATTTGCTATTCGTGAAGGCGGAAGAACAGTAGGAGCTGGAGTTGTTTCCAAGATATTTGAATAATTTGTAAGGGACTGGGGTTACACCTGGTCCTTTTTAAAGTGATTAAATGGATAAAATTCACATAAGATGAAATAATATTACAAAATGATTTTTAACTTGAAAAATCTTCATTTGTAGTTTAAAATAGTGTAGTATTGACAGTATTTATATCTTGTGATATCTTGTAGGAGATGTGTAAACTTTCAGGGTGCTATCGAACTTAGCATCGGACTAGGAGGTGTAGAGGGTGAGAGTAAAGATAACACTTGCGTGCACAGAATGCAAGCAAAGAAATTATAACACAACGAAGAACAAGAAGAATGACCCTGACAGAATAGAGCTTAGAAAGTATTGCAAATTCTGCAGAAAGCATACTGTTCATAAGGAAACAAGGTAATTTAGTTTTATGTAATTCCTCTTTAAAAAACTATTAAGGATGTGAGTTTATGGCAGCTCAAACAAAGGTTGGCAATGTTTTGGGTGCCAATCCGGTTGTAAAATTCTTTAGAGAGCTAAAGGCTGAGTTCAAGAAAATAACCTGGCCGCCAAAGGAAGAAGTATCAAATACTACAGGTGTTGTATTATCAACGGTAGCATTCTTCACTCTTGTTTTATGGTTATTTGATTCAGTGTTTGGTTATATCCTTCGCACTGTGATAAAGTATATTAAGTAAAAGGAGGTAGGGACCTGCCTTAAGTCCCTAAAGCTATGGTAGAAAAAGCAAGGTGGTATGTAATTCATACCTATTCAGGTTATGAAAACAAAGTAAAGGCAAATCTTGAAAAAACCATTGAGAACAGAGGACTTCAAAACCTCATATTTGATATTCAGGTGCCACTGGAAGAGGTTGTAGAAACTAAAAACGACAAGACTAGGGTGGTACAAAGAAAGAAATTTCCAGGTTATGTCCTTGTTAAAATGATAATGACTGATGACTCATGGTATGTAGTTAGAAACACAAGAGGAGTTACAGGATTTGTGGGGCCAGGATCAAAGCCAGTACCACTCACAGAAGAGGAAGTAGAATCTATGGGCATAATTCAGCCTCTAGTAGACATTGATGTAGAGATTGGAGAAAATGTGAAGATTATTTCAGGCCCACTAGAAAACTTTGTAGCGCAAATACAGGAAATTAATCAGGAAAGAAGAAAGATAAAGGCTCTGGTTAACATGTTTGGCAGGGAAACCCCTGTAGAGCTTGATTTTAACCAGATTGAAAAGATATAGCCTTTAGTATTTATAAGGAGGTGCAACAAACATGGCTAAAAAGGTAGTAGGTATGATTAAACTTCAATTGCCTGCAGGAAAAGCAACACCAGCTCCACCGGTAGGACCTGCTCTTGGTCAGCACGGTGTAAACATAATGCAGTTTACAAAAGAATTTAATGCAAAAACTGCAAACCAAGCAGGTTTAATTATTCCTGTAGTAATAACAGTCTACCAGGATAGATCCTTCAGCTTTATTCTTAAGACACCACCAGCTGCAGTTCTTCTTAAGAGGGCAGCAGGAATCGAAAGCGGTTCTGCAGCACCAAACAGAACAAAGGTTGCAAAGGTGTCAATCGATAAGGTTAGGGAGATTGCCGAGCTTAAGATGCCAGACCTTAATGCAGGTTCCCTGGAAGCTGCTATAAGCATGATCAAGGGAACTGCGAGAAGTATGGGCATCGAAGTAGTTGAATAACTCCTTCCCTTCGTGTGAAAGTGGGAGGTAAAAAACCGTTAAAACCACTAAAGGAGGATTAAATTATGAAAAGAGGTAAGAATTATATAGAAAGCACAAAGCTTTTTGATAAAAGTGCTCTTTACTCCGCTCAGGAAGCTATGGATTTAGCTATAAAAACCTCAAAGGCTAAGTTTGATGAAACAATAGAGCTGGCTGTAAAGCTTGGTGTAGATCCAAGACATGCTGACCAGCAGGTTAGAGGAGCAGTTGTTCTTCCACACGGAACTGGAAAGAAGGTTAGAGTTCTCGTGTTTGCAAAGGGAGAAAAGGCTAAGGAAGCAGAAGCCGCAGGTGCGGATTACGTTGGTGCAGAGGAACTTGTTGAAAAGATTCAAAAGGAAAATTGGTTTGACTATGATGTAGTTGTTGCAACACCTGACATGATGGGCGTTGTAGGAAGACTTGGTAGAATCCTTGGACCAAAGGGATTAATGCCAAATCCAAAATCAGGTACAGTTACATTTGATGTAGCAAAGGCTATAGCAGATATTAAAGCAGGTAAGGTTGAATACAGAGTTGACAAGACAGCTATAATTCACGTTCCAATTGGAAAGAAATCCTTCGGAACGGAAAAGCTTCTTGATAACTTTAGGGTTCTTATGGATGCAATAATTAAGGCTAAGCCAGCAGCGGCAAAGGGACAATACATTAAGAGCGTTGTTGTTTCAAGCACAATGGGACCTGGAATTAAGATCAACCCAGCTAGAGTACTTGAATAGGATAAATCAACCAGTTTGTAAATTGTTGACATGATTAGTGTCAGCTGATATAATATTTTAATGAATGTTAATTAAGTAAATAATACCGTAGACAGTAGGTGCCTTATGGCGTAACGGGAAACCAACCTACCGAGGTTTGAGATATGAAATCAATGGCCTCTCCATGTCTACGGGAGGCCTTTTGTTATTTAGTAAAAGGCCACCATTTCAGGCGAGGAGGTGTACAAATGGGCAACAGAGAAATAAAGGAAGCCAAAGTTAAAGAGATTGTTGAAAAGCTTCAAAGAGCTCAGTCTGCAATCCTTACATCTTACATCGGTATAACGGTTGAAGAGGACACTGAGCTTCGTAAGAAAATGAGAGAAGCTGGTGTTGAATACAGAGTTGTAAAAAACACTCTTACTTCAAGGGCTGTAAAGGAATTAGGATATGAAGGCCTTGATCAATATCTTGCGGGACCTGTTGCTATAGCATTTGGATATGATGATCCTACAACTCCAGCAAGAATACTTGCTGATTTCGCAAAGGATCATAAGGCAATAGAACTTAAGGCTGGTATAGTTCAAGGTGAAATATTTGATACAGCAAAGGTTGTTGAGCTTTCAAAGATACCACCAAGAGAAGTTCTTCTTTCAAGACTTCTTGGCAGCATGAAGGCTCCATTGTCAAACTTTGCATACGCATTAGCTGCATTAAGAGACAAGATGGAAGGCGAAGCAAACGCTTAATAAATAGTTTAAAATTTATGGAGGTGCAATTATGACAAGAGAAGATATTTTAAAAGCTATAGAAGAAATGACTGTTCTTGAACTAAATGAATTAGTAAAGGCATTTGAGGAAAAGTTTGGAGTTAGCGCAGCAGCTCCAGTAGCAGTTGTAGGAGCAGCAGGAGCAGCTCCAGCTGCTGAAGAAAAGACTGAATTTGATGTAATTCTTGCTGCAGCAGGTGGAGAAAAGGTTAAGGTTATTAAGGTTGTAAGAGAAATAACTGGGCTTGGACTTAAGGAAGCCAAGGACGTTGTTGACAACGCTCCAAAGCCAATAAAGGAAGGCGTGAGCAAGGAAGAAGCAGAATCCATAAAGGCAAAGCTTGCTGAAGTTGGAGCAACTGTAGAGATTAAGTAATTTAAATAATAAAAATAAAATAAAAATAGGTGCTGATAAAATCAGCACCTATTTTTATTTTAAAATTTGAGAACAATTCATTAAGTTGGGTCAAGATTAATAAAAAATAAAATAACGATGAAAAATATAAGAATTTTAAGAAAGAATATATTTAATTCAAATGTTTGTAACAGAAGTTTCGCAGACTAAAAGCTAAATAGGGCGTAGCCCCTTGATATGTCAAGGTTTAGACGAATAATAATTGAAATATGTAAATTCCGATTTTTACTGGAAAAAATTTAGGGTTTAAAAATGAAAACATCCTTTCTATAATGAATTTTGCAACAAACTAATAGAAAGGATGTTTTCAGATGAACAAAAGTTATTTAAAACAAATGCTTACCTACTTCTCTAAGATATACCATCTTGGAGAAAAAATCAAGGGGTTAAAAGATGGAAGAGTAAATCCTCAAATTGAAACTTCAACTATTTCATTTATAGTTCTGTTCACATTTATCTGTAGACTTAAAAGTTTTAGTAGACTCGAACATTGGTTGGAAAAAGGAACTTGACATGGAATTTGCATTATGATAATATATTAAAATGCACGAATAATGGGTGTATTGTGTTTTAAATTATAAGCTTTTTATATACAAATATGCCAATTTGTATATATCGAATGAAAATTGTTAAGAATATAAAGATAGCTAATATCGATTTTTTTAGCTATTTTTTAAGGAAATACATGGTCACAGTTTTTTGGCCATTTAACTATGCATAAGGGGTGAGATTTTAATGGTACATCCTGTGAAGGTTGGTAGGAGAACCAGAATGAGTTTCTCCAGGATAAGAGAAGTAATAGAAGCACCTAACCTAATCGAGGTACAGCTTAATTCCTACAGGGAGTTCCTTGAGGAAGGACTAAAGGAAGTTTTTGAGGACGTTAATCCTATTACGGATTATACTGGAAACCTTGTTTTAGAGTTTATTGATTACAAACTTGACTATGACAATATAAAATACACCGTAGAAGAATGCAAGGAGAGGGATGCAACATACGCAGCTCCTTTAAAGGTTAAGGTAAGACTTGTAAATAAGGAAACTGGAGAAGTAAAGGATCAGGAAGTATTCATGGGAGATTTTCCTCTCATGACGGATCAGGGTACCTTTGTTATTAATGGTGCAGAAAGAGTTATAGTAAGCCAGCTGGTAAGATCCGCTGGAGTTTACTATGCAGAGACTATAGATAAGTCGGGAAAGAGGCTTTATTCATCCACTGTTATTCCGAACAGAGGCGCATGGATAGAGTATGAAACTGATTCAAACGATATAATTTACGTTAGAATTGATAGAACAAGAAAGCTGCCCCTTACAGTATTTATCAGGGCATTAGGGCTTGGAACCGATGGAGAAATACTTCAGTTCTTTGGAGAAAACGATCAGCTTAGGGCTACAATCGAAAAGGATAATACCAAGACAGTAGAAGAAGGACTTCTTGAAATATATAAGAGATTAAGGCCGGGCGAGCCCCCAACCGTTGAAAGTGCAACAGCTCTTCTTGAAGGTCTGTTCTTTGATCCGAAGAGATATGACCTATCAAGAGTTGGAAGGTATAAGTTTAATAGAAAGCTTTCAATATCAAACAGGCTTGTAGGCCAGGTAGCTGCCCGACCGGTTGTACATCCTAAAACAGGTGAAATACTCGTTGAAGAGGGCCAAAAAATAGATAGAGAAACAGCAGTCAAAATACGTGACCTTGGAATAAACGTAGTAGATGTACTTGTAGATGGAAAGACTTTTAGAATTATTGGAAACAACTTTGTTGATATACATAACCTGGGATTGCCTTATGATTTTTCAAGCCTCAATATTAAAGAGATGGTTCATTATCCAACATTAAAGAAAATACTTGAAGAGTTTAAGGATGAGGATGATATAAAGGATGCAATAAGGCAGAGAATGAACCAGCTTATACCAAAGCATATAATAAAGGATGACATTTTTGCTTCAATCAGCTATAATCTTGGACTTGTATTTGGCATAGGCTATGTGGATGATATAGATCACCTTGGCAACAGAAGGCTAAGATCTGTTGGAGAACTCCTTCAGAATCAGTTTAGAATAGGGCTTTCAAGAATGGAGAGAGTTGTTAAGGAAAGAATGACCATTCAAGACCTTGATGTCGTGACTCCACAGCAGCTTATAAACATAAGGCCGGTAGCAGCTGCTATTAAAGAATTTTTTGGAAGTTCCCAACTTTCACAGTTTATGGACCAGACGAACCCGCTTTCAGAGCTTACAAATAAAAGAAGGCTTTCAGCACTTGGACCAGGGGGTCTTTCAAGGGAAAGAGCAGGATTTGAAGTTAGAGACGTTCACCATTCACATTATGGAAGGATGTGTCCAATAGAAACTCCTGAAGGTCCAAACATAGGACTTATAAACTCACTTGCGACCTATGCAAGGGTTAACGAATATGGTTTCATTGAGGCGCCATATAGAGTGGTAGATAAAAAGAATGGTATCGTTACAGATAAGATCGTTTATTTAACTGCCGATGAGGAAGATCAGTATATAATAGCTCAGGCAAACGAACCGCTGGATGAAGAAGGAAGGTTTATAGACAAGAGAGTTACTGCAAGATCGAAGGAAGAGATAATAGTAGTTTCTCCTTCCGAAGTTGATCTTATGGACGTGTCTCCAAAGCAGATAGTGTCAGTTGCAACTGCCATGATTCCATTCCTCGAAAACGATGACGCAAACCGTGCGCTTATGGGGTCAAACATGCAGCGTCAGGCGGTACCTTTAATAAAGACCTCAGCGCCTATCGTTGGAACGGGAATAGAGTATCAGGCGGCAAGGGATTCAGGGGTTATACCTCTTGCCAAGGCAGACGGTAAGGTAATTAAGGTTACCGGCGACATGATACAGATAAGAAGAGATGATAACGGCAAGATAGATACTTACAAGCTTCTTAAATTTAAGCGTTCCAATCAGGGTACATGTATTAATCAGAGACCTATAGTAAACGAAGGTGACATAGTTAAAAAAGGCGACATTATTGCAGACGGCCCATCAATAGATCAGGGAGAAATAGCCCTTGGTAAGAATGTACTTATAGGCTTTATGACATGGGAAGGTTATAACTATGAGGACGCTATACTTATTTCAGAACAGCTTGTAATGGATGATGTGTTTACATCAATTCATATAGAGGAATATGAATGCGAGGCAAGGGATACCAAGCTTGGACCGGAAGAAATAACGAGGGATATTCCTAACGTAGGTGAAGACGCCTTAAGAGACCTTGATGATAGAGGTATAATAAGAATTGGTGCTGAGGTAAGGGCAGGAGATATTCTTGTTGGTAAGGTTACTCCAAAGGGTGAGACGGAACTTACGGCAGAGGAAAGGCTTTTAAGAGCGATATTCGGTGAGAAGGCAAGGGAAGTTAGAGATACATCCCTGAGAGTTCCTCATGGTGAGGCGGGTATTATAGTTGACGTTAAGGTATTCAGTAGAGAAAAGGGTGATGAATTACCGCCTGGAGTTAATGAACTTGTAAGAGTTTATATAGCCCAAAAGAGGAAGATTTCTGTAGGAGATAAGATGGCAGGACGCCACGGTAATAAGGGTGTTATTTCGAGGGTGCTTCCAGTTGAGGATATGCCATTTATGCCTGATGGAAGACCACTTGAAATTGTTCTTAACCCCCTTGGCGTTCCATCACGTATGAACATAGGTCAGGTACTCGAAGTTCACCTTGGGCTTGCAGCGGCGAAGCTTGGCTGGTATGTTGCAACCCCTGTATTCGATGGTGCGGAGGAAGAAGACATACAGGAATGCCTTAAGATGGCAGGTCTTGATCCGGATGGAAAGATGGTTCTTTATGATGGAAGAACTGGAGAACCCTTTGATAATAGGGTAACCGTTGGCTATATGTATATACTAAAGCTTGCACACTTGGTTGATGATAAGATACATGCAAGATCAACAGGGCCATACTCACTGGTGACCCAGCAGCCCCTTGGCGGTAAGGCACAGTTTGGAGGCCAGAGATTTGGAGAAATGGAAGTTTGGGCGATAGAGGCATATGGTGCTGCTCATACTCTCCAGGAGATACTAACGGTTAAATCGGACGACGTTGTAGGGCGTGTAAAGACCTATGAAGCAATTGTAAAGGGTGAAAACATACCTGAACCTGGAGTTCCAGAATCCTTTAAAGTGCTTATTAAAGAACTTCAATCTCTATGCCTTGATGTTAAGGTATTAACTGACGATAAACAGGAAATCTCAATTAAAGAAGAAATTGAGGATGACCTGGATGAACTGGAAGAGACAATGGAAGGAAGAGATGATCTACCTGTTACACCGATATATGATGACACTGAGGTAAGGGACGACGACTATATTTCAGATGAAGGTGAAGATGATGGTTTTTCACTGGATGACCTTGCAGATATAGGAATTGAACCCAACCTTGATGAAGATCTATCAGATTTTGATGATTTTGATGATAAATAAAATGAAGGGAGGATGTCCCCTTGTTTGAGCTTAATAATTTTGACTCCATTCAAATAGGTTTGGCTTCTCCTGAGAAAATCAGAGAGTGGTCTAAGGGAGAGGTAAAAAAGCCAGAAACTATAAACTACAGGACTTTAAAGCCGGAAAAGGATGGACTTTTCTGCGAAAGAATATTTGGACCTATTAAGGACTGGGAATGCCATTGCGGAAAGTACAAGAGGGTAAGATATAAGGGAATTGTTTGTGACCGCTGTGGTGTTGAGGTTACAAAGTCAAAGGTAAGGCGTGAGAGAATGGGGCACATAGAACTTGCTGCCCCGGTATCTCACATATGGTATTTCAAGGGAATTCCATCAAGGATGGGCCTCATTCTTGACATGTCGCCAAGATCCCTTGAAAAGATTCTCTATTTTGCCGCATACGTTGTAATCGATCCAAAGGATACAGGGCTTGTAAAGAAACAGCTTTTAACTGATAAGGAATACAGGGAAG
Organism: Fonticella tunisiensis; assembly: GCF_004364155.1. Taxonomy (GTDB): domain Bacteria; phylum Bacillota; class Clostridia; order Clostridiales; family Caloramatoraceae; genus Fonticella; species Fonticella tunisiensis. The sequence goes on from NZ_SOAZ01000040.1 coordinate 8,638, forward strand.
CTGTTGACAAGTATGGATATGACTCCTTTGTAGCAGGTATGGGGGCTGAGGCGATAAAAGAACTTCTAAAGGAAATAGACCTCGATGCGCTTTCAAAGGAGCTAAGGGCAGAGCTTGAAACAAGCACAGGACAGAAGAGGGTAAGAACAGTTAGAAGGCTTGAGGTTGTTGAGGCTTTTAGAAAATCAGGAAACAGGCCTGAGTGGATGATACTTGATGTTATACCCGTTATTCCACCGGACCTTAGACCTATGGTTCAGCTAGATGGTGGAAGATTTGCAACATCAGACCTTAATGACCTTTATAGAAGAGTTATAAACAGAAATAATAGATTAAAGAGGCTTTTAGATCTCGGAGCACCTGATATAATAGTCAGAAACGAGAAGAGAATGCTTCAGGAAGCAGTTGACGCTCTTATAGATAACGGAAGACGAGGAAGACCTGTAACAGGTCCTGGAAACAGACCTCTTAAGTCCCTTTCCGATATGCTAAAAGGCAAGCAGGGAAGATTTCGCCAGAATCTTCTTGGAAAGCGTGTTGACTACTCGGGACGTTCCGTTATAGTTGTTGGGCCTGAACTTAAGATGTATCAGTGCGGACTTCCAAAGGAAATGGCCCTTGAGCTCTTTAAACCGTTTGTTATGAAAAGGCTTGTTGAAAAAGGTATAGCACACAACATTAAGAATGCAAAAAGAATGGTAGAAAGGGTAAACAACCAGGTATGGGATATACTTGAAGAGGTAATTCAAGACCATCCGGTACTCTTAAACCGTGCCCCAACTCTACATAGGCTTGGTATTCAGGCATTTCAGCCGGTACTTGTTGAAGGCAGGGCAATAAAGCTTCATCCACTTGTATGTACAGCATACAACGCTGACTTTGATGGTGACCAGATGGCGGTTCATGTGCCTCTTTCCGTTGAGGCACAGGCTGAGTCAAGATTCCTAATGCTTGCTGCCCACAACATCCTAAAACCGTCCGATGGAAAGCCAGTTGCAGTACCGTCACAGGACATGGTACTTGGTTCCTACTATTTAACCCTTGAAAAAGAGGGAGATAAGGGAGAAGGCAAGTACTTCTCATCACCTGATGAAGTTCTTCTTGCATATCAGCTTAAGGAAGTTGGGTTGCACGCAAGAATTAATGTTAAGGTTACCAAAGAAATAAACGGTCAAAAGATTTCTAAAATAGTTAAAACTACTCCAGGAAAGATTATATTTAACGAAGCCATTCCACAGGATCTTGGCTTTGTTGACAGAAGTGATCCCGATAAGCTGCTTGATTATGAAATAGATTTCCTTGTTAATAAAAAGCAGCTTGCAAAGATAGTTGACAGGGTTTATAAAAAACATGGACCAACCCAGGCATCTATTACACTTGATAAGATTAAGGCCCTCGGATATCACTACTCTACAATAGGTGCGGTTACCGTTTCAGTTTCGGATATGATAATTCCTGAGGAGAAGAAGACTCTTCTTGCGGAAGCCGATGCAACTGTCGACAACATTCAGAGAATGTATAGAAGGGGCTTTATATCCGAGGAGGAAAGATATGAAAGGGTTATAGATACCTGGACAAAGACAACTGATAATGTTACGGAGGCTCTAATGGCCAGCCTTGACAAGTTCAATCCGATATTTATGATGGCTGACTCAGGGGCGAGAGGTTCAAAGAACCAGATAAGACAGCTCTGTGGTATGAGAGGGCTTATGGCAAATCCATCAGGTAAAATTATAGAGCTTCCAATAAGAGCTAGCTTCCGTGAAGGGCTTAACGTTCTGGAATACTTTATATCAACTCACGGTGCTAGAAAGGGTCTTGCAGATACTGCCCTTAGAACTGCGGACTCTGGATACCTTACAAGAAGGCTTGTAGATGTTTCACAGGATACAATTGTAAGAGAGGAAGACTGTGGAACCGAAAAGGGAATTTATGTAGAAGAAATAAGAGAAGGCAACGAAGTTATAGAATCCCTTAAGGATAGGCTTGTTGGAAGATACGCAGCCGAGGATGTTGTAAACCCGGAAACTGGGGAAATAATAATATCAAAGAATGAGTACATTACAGATGATGTAGCAGATAGGATAATAAATGCAAATATTAAGAAGGTAAAGATAAGAAGTGTGTTCACCTGCAGCACGAGATACGGCGTATGTGCTAAGTGTTATGGTATGAATATGGCTACAGGGGAGAAGGTTAACATCGGTGAAGCGGTAGGTATCATAGCTGCTCAGTCAATAGGTGAGCCTGGTACTCAGCTTACAATGAGAACCTTCCATACAGGTGGAGTTGCAGGTGCTGATATTACCCAGGGTCTTCCCAGAGTCGAAGAGCTATTTGAAGCCAGAAAGCCAAAGGGACTTGCGATCATTACTGAAATATCGGGAACAGTCAAGATTAATGAGGATAGAAAGAAGAGGCTTGTAACTGTCGTAGCCGACAACGGAGAAGAAAAGGTTTATCAGATACCTTATGGTTCAAGGATAAATGTATATGAAGGACAGAGGATAGAATCTGGAGATGCCATAACAGAAGGTTCTGTAAATCCTCATGATATTTTAAGAATAAAGGGAGAAGATGCTGTTAAGTCATACCTCCTTTCTGAAGTTCAAAAGGTTTACAGGCTCCAGGGTGTTGAAATAAACGACAAGCATCTTGAGATAATTATTAAGCAGATGCTCAGAAAGGTTAAAATTGAAGAAGCAGGCGATACCGACCTTCTTCCAGGAAGCCTTGTAGACGTATTTGAATATGAGGAGGAAAACGCTAGGGCAGAGGCACAGGGATTAAGGCCAGCAGTTGGAAAAGTTGCACTCCTTGGAATAACAAAGGCAGCCCTTGCAACAGATTCCTTCCTGTCAGCAGCATCCTTCCAGGAAACTACAAGGGTCCTTACAGATGCAGCTATAAAGGGCAAGATAGACCCGCTTGTAGGACTTAAAGAAAATGTAATCATTGGTAAGCTCATTCCTGCTGGAACTGGTATGACAAGATATAGAAGCATAAAAATTAAAACAGAGGAAGAAAAAACCAGTGAGGAGTAAAACAAGACTAACACCAACAAGGTTGACAGTGTTGAAGTAAAATGTTAAAATTTCATTTGTGTGATCATGACAGTAAAGCCTGAAGTGGCTTTACTGCCTATAATATTTATGTATCCTCTTAAGTGATAGGTATAGCTTCCGTTCACTTAATATAGAGGAGGGGATTATATGAATATTAAGTTACCTGAAAAGAGGGTTGTTGGAGCAAAGCAATCCTTAAAAGCAATTAAAAGCGGCAATGCGAAAATTGTCTATGTTGCTGATGATGCGGATCCAAAGATAATAAATCCTATTGTTGAAGCATGTCAGCAAACTGGCGTAGAGCTTGTTCACATAGAAACTATGCAAAGACTTGGTGCTCTATGTGGAATAGATGTAGGAGCCGCTGCTGCATGTGTTGTCAATGATTAGTCAACAAGCTAATTAATAGCATTATATTTATTTGGCTTTTGAATTTTGGAAGGAGGTGCACATATGCCAACGATTAACCAGCTTGTAAGAAAGGGCAGGGAAAAGATTGAAGAAAAATCAAAATCACCTGCACTTAAAGGAAGCCCTCAAAAAAGAGGTGTATGTACTGTAGTAAAGACTACAACTCCAAAGAAGCCTAACTCAGCTCTTAGAAAGATCGCCAGAGTTAGACTGACAAATGGAATTGAAGTTACTGCATACATCCCTGGAGAAGGACACAACCTTCAGGAACACAGCGTTGTTCTTATAAGAGGAGGAAGGGTAAAGGACTTACCTGGTGTTAGATACCACATTGTAAGAGGCGCTCTTGATGCTGCTGGAGTTGCAAACAGAAAGCAGCAGAGATCCAAGTATGGTACAAAGAAACCAAAGGATAAGAAGTAATTAATAAGATTTTGGTGCTATGTGCAATGCAATAATGAAAAACTCCTTCGGGTTTATATAAATTGCATTTACAGAGCACTTTGCGGCTAAAAAGCCGAGTACCGAGGAATTAATTTGTGTTAAGGAGGGAAGAAAAGTGCCAAGGAAAGGTAGTGTTCCAAAGAGAGACGTTCTTCCAGACCCAATATATGGAAGTAAGGTTGTTACAAAGCTTATAAACCAGGTTATGTGGGATGGAAAGAAGGGTGTAGCACAGAAGATCGTTTATGGTGCCTTTGAAAAGCTTGCTGAAAAAACTGGTAAGGATGCCCTTGAAGCTTTCGAACAGGCGCTTAACAATGTTATGCCACTCCTTGAAGTTAAAGCAAGGAGAATCGGTGGTGCTACTTATCAGGTTCCAATAGAAGTAAGACCAGATAGAAGGCAGACGCTGGGGATAAGACATCTTGTTGAAGCAGCAAGAAAAAGAGGCGAGAAGTACATGAGAGAAAAGCTCGCTGCAGAGTTATTTGATGCTTACAACAACACAGGTGCTGCAGTTAAGAAGAAAGAAGATATGCATAAAATGGCAGAAGCTAACAAGGCCTTTGCTCATTTTAGATGGTAGCAACAAAAATAAAATTGTAAGGTTTGCCCTAAATGTTGTTTATACATTTAGGGTTTCAACCTACTTTAAAAATAATCTCGTGACGGAGAGGAGGAAGAATAGTGCCTAGGCAATTTCCATTAGAGAAACTAAGAAATATAGGTATAATGGCGCACATAGATGCAGGTAAGACAACAACTACCGAGCGTATACTATTTTATACAGGTAGAACATATAAAATAGGCGAAGTTCATGATGGTGCTGCAACAATGGACTGGATGGTGCAGGAGCAGGAAAGAGGTATAACAATTACATCTGCTGCTACAACAGCACAATGGAAAGGCCATGTAATAAACATCATAGACACGCCGGGGCACGTAGACTTCACAGTAGAAGTTGAAAGATCACTTCGTGTACTTGACGGAGCAGTGGCTGTATTCTGTGCTAAAGGCGGTGTTGAGCCACAGTCTGAGACAGTATGGAGACAGGCGGATAAATACGGAGTACCAAGAATAGCCTATGTTAACAAGATGGATATAATGGGAGCCGATTTCTATAGAGTTGTAAAGATGATCAAGGAGAGGCTTGGAGCCAATGCAGTTCCAATACAGCTTCCAATAGGAAAGGAAGACAGCTTCGTTGGTATTATCGACCTTATTAAAAACGAGGCTATAATATATACCGATGACCTTGGAACCCAGGCAGAAGAAACTGAAATTCCAGAGGATATGAAGGACATTGCTGCTGAATACAGAACAAACCTCATGGAGGCAATTGCTGAAACTGATGAAGAACTTATGATGAAGTATCTTGAAGGTGAGGAATTCACTGAGGAAGAGATACATGCTGCAATTAGAAAAGCAACAATAGCAAACGAAATGGTACCAGTTACATGTGGTTCTTCATACAAGAACAAGGGTGTTCAACCAATGCTTGATGCTGTAGTAGCATATCTGCCGTCACCGGTTGATATTCCTGCTATAAAGGGCGTAAATCCTGAAACTGGAGAAGACGACGAAAGGCATGCAAGCGACGATGAACCATTCTCAGCCCTTGCATTTAAGATAATGACTGACCCATTTGTTGGAAAGCTTTGCTTTACAAGAATATATTCCGGTGTTATGACATCGGGTTCATATGTTCTTAACTCAGTTAAGAATAAAAAGGAAAGAATCGGAAGGCTTGTTAAGATGCATGCCAACCACAGAGAGGAAATAGATGAGGTTAGGGCTGGAGATATCGCAGCTGTTATAGGTCTTAAGGATACTACAACTGGAGATACACTCTGCGATCCTGACAAGCCAATAATACTTGAAAGAATGGAATTCCCAGAACCAGTTATAAATGTCGCTATAGAGCCTAAAACAAAGGCTGGACAGGAAAAGATGGGTATTGCACTTTCAAAGCTTGCGGAGGAAGACCCATCCTTCAGAACATATACGGATCAGGAAACTGGCCAGACAATCATAGCTGGTATGGGTGAGCTTCATCTTGAAATCATTGTAGATAGACTTCAAAGAGAATTCAAAGTTGAATGTAATGTAGGTAAACCTCAGGTTGCGTATAAGGAAACTATTAGAAAGTCTGTTAAGGCTGAAGGTAAGTTCGTAAGACAGTCAGGTGGTCGTGGACAGTACGGTCACTGCTGGATTGAGCTTATTCCGCAGGAAAGAGGAAAGGGCTATGAATTTGTTAACAACATTGTTGGTGGTGTTATTCCAAAGGAATATATACCAGCTATAGATAGCGGTATACAGGAAGCCATGAACAACGGTGTTGTTGCTGGATATCCAGTTATAGACTGCAAGGTAGTTTTATTCGATGGTTCATACCACGAAGTTGACTCCTCAGAAATGGCATTCAAGATAGCAGGTTCTATGGCATTTAAGAATGCCATGGCTAAGGCAGACCCAGTTCTTCTTGAACCTATAATGAAGGTTGAAGTTACAGTTCCAGAAGAATACATGGGAGATGTAATGGGAGACCTTAACTCAAGAAGAGGAAGAATAGAGGGTATGGAGCCAATGGGTGGAGCACAGATTATAAGAGCTATGGTTCCACTTTCAGAAATGTTCGGATATGCGACAACTCTACGTTCAAGAACACAGGGTAGAGGAGTATATGTAATGCAGTTTGACCATTATGAAGAGGCACCTAAGAGCATCCAGGATCAGATAGCTGGAGAAAGGGCAAAATAACTAAAATAAATTATTGTTAATTGTATATAAAGGAGGAAAAAATAATGGCAAAGGCACATTTTGAGAGAACCAAGCCACACGTAAACATTGGAACAATCGGTCACGTAGACCATGGAAAGACAAC
>NZ_SOAZ01000041.1 GCF_004364155.1 Fonticella tunisiensis
TGTATGTTTGGATTAGACACCTATATCATACATGATTTTCACTATGGTTGCTATTTTTTTATTCTATCTGTTGCATTTAATTTTACAATGAACAACTGGTAGAAAAATTGCAAGATATATTGACATCCCAAACTAAAAGTGATATATAAAAATTGGAATTAGCACTCGCTATATGTGAGTGCTAATATTGAAGTAATCAAATGTTAATAACCACGTTTATACTTTGTATGTGTAGTTTTTCATGAAGGGAGAGATACGCTTGGAGAAAAAGGAATTCAGGGCAGAATCCAAAAGGCTGCTGGATCTGATGATCAACTCAATCTACACACACAGAGAGATATTTTTAAGGGAGCTAATTTCAAATGCCAGCGACGCAATTGATAAAATCTACTATAAAGCATTGACAGACGATAGCCTTCGCTTCGATAAGGACAGCTATTATATAAAGATAGTTCCGGATAAGAAAAACAGAACCTTAAGAATTTCGGACACAGGGATAGGAATGACTAAGGAGGAACTTGAGGAAAACCTCGGGGTTATTGCAAAGAGCGGTTCCCTTGCCTTTAAAAAAGAAAACGAAATTAAGGATAGCTATGAAATCATTGGACAGTTTGGAGTTGGTTTTTATTCAGCCTTCATGGTAGCCGATACCGTTACCGTTATAAGCAGGGCCCTTGGAAGCAATGAGGCCTATAAATGGGAATCCCAGGGTGCCGATGGATATACCATAGAGCCCTGTGAAAAGGATACGGTTGGTACTGATATCATATTAAAAATAAAGGAGAATACGGAAGATGAAAAATACGATGAGTATTTGGAGGAGTATAGATTAAAAAGCATTATAAAGAAATATTCCGATTTTATAAGATATCCTATAAAGATGGATATTACCAGAAGAAGACTAAAGGAAGGCAGCGAAAACGAGTACGAGGATTACGTTGAAGAGCAGATCATAAACAGCATGGTTCCAATATGGAAGAAGAATAAAAATGAACTCACCGCTGAGGACTATGAGAATTTCTATTCTGAAAAGCACTATGGCTTTGATAAACCCGTTAAATATATTCATATAAATGCCGAGGGTACTGTAAGCTACAGGGCAATATTGTTTATTCCCGAGAGCATTCCCTTTGACTATTACACGAGGGAGTACGAAAAGGGCCTTGAGCTATACTCTAACGGCGTACTTATAATGAACAAGTGCCCGGACCTTCTTCCGGATTACTTCAGCTTTGTTAAGGGTATGGTGGATTCAGAGGACCTGTCCCTAAACATCTCAAGGGAAATGCTCCAACACGACAGGCAGCTTAAGCTGATTGCAAAGAACATCAAGAATAAAATAAAGAGTGAGCTGGAAGCCCTTTTAAAGGATGACAGGGAGAAGTATGAAAAGTTCTATAAATCCTTTGGAAGACAATTAAAATATGGGGTTTACAGCGACTTTGGAAGCAATAAGGACGTGCTTCAGGATCTTTTAATGTTCTACTCCTCAAAGGAGAAGAAGCTTGTAACCCTTAATGAATACGTTTCAAGAATGCCTGAAGAGCAGAAATATATCTACTATGCAACGGGTGAATCAATTGAAAGAATTGAGAAGCTTCCACAGACAGAGTTGGTTGCGGAAAAGGGCTACGAGATACTTTACTTCACCGAGGACATAGACGAATTTGCAATTAAGATGCTGATGTCCTACAAGGACAAGGAATTTAAGTCAGTTTCAAGTGGGGACCTTGGTATTGAAACACAGGAGGATAAAAACAATGGGAATGGCGACGATGATGTAAGCAAGGAGCTCTTTAACCACATGAAAAATCTGCTCGCAGGCAAGGTAAAGGACGTTAGGGCATCAAAGAGATTAAAGCATCATCCCGTATGTTTTTCAAGCGAGGGAGAGATTTCAATAGAGATGGAAAAAGTCCTAAAGTCAATGCCCAATAATTATGATATTAAGGCCGATAAGGTATTGGAAATCAACATAAACCATGATGTATTTAAGGCCCTTAAGGATGCCTATGAAAATGACAGGGAAAAGTTAAAGCTCTATACAGATCTTCTATACAACCAGGCACTCCTCATTGAAGGATTGCCCGTTGAAGATCCCGTTGAGTTTACAAATAATATATGCAAGTTGATGAGATAGTTAGTATGGTTTGAAGGTGAAAACGTACAGATTCAAAATCTGTACGTTTTCTATTCCACCACAACTGCAGTTCCGGAAGCAGTTACCATAAGCATATTTCCACCTTGACCCAACACCTCATAATCAATATCTACTCCAATAACTGCATTTGCGCCAAGCCTTGAGGCTCTTTGTTTTAGTTCTTCCAAAGCTTCTTCCCTTGCCTGAATTAATTCGCTTTCGTAAGACTTGGACCTGCCGCCAAAGAAGTTGGAAAGACCTGCGGCAAAATCTTTAACGAAATTAACTCCAGAGATAACCTCTCCGCAGACAATTCCCTTGTATTCAACGATCCTTTTACCTTCAATGTTATTTGTAGTTGTTACAATCATAATAAAACCTCCGTATTTTAATTATTGATATTATATCATAAATACAGATGCTTTATTCCAGCCTATTTATAAAATCTTGACTTTATAATAAAAATGGAGTGAATGGAATTTCTTATAGCATACCTAAATGAAATGAAATTTCCTATTTCATAATCATTGATAAGCTCTACCGATTGTATTGCCACTCATATCACCTCGTATAATATATTTTCATTGATTATTGTATCCAATTTATGATTTTTACAAATAAAAAGGGGACGGTTAAGTACAACAAATACCATTCCAATTTAATGACAATAATTAAAGGAGAAATTTGGTAAAGTATGTCTATGAAAAAATTATTTTCATAATCAATACCATAGGGTGTTGAGGTTAAATTAAACTAAAACACTTAAAATAAATATAATATCCCTAAAATATGTGTAAAATGTGTTGATAATGTAACAAAATTGTAAACTAATTGGCAAACATATGAATAATATGTTAAAATAGTTATGTTAGTTAAATATCAAACAAGTATTGGGGGACTACTGATGAAAAAGTTTAAAAAGACATTAGCCCTTTGCTTAACTGTGTTTGTGGTTATGCTCATGGCTGCATGTGGAGCAAAACCAGCAAATGGAAGCAGCGGAACATTCATAGGAGAATCAAAGGGAAAAAACGGCAAAATCAAGGTGGAAGTAAAAATTGAAAACGCTGAAATCAAGGATATCAAAGTTGTGGAAAATCATGAATCTGATTTCACCAAGAATGTATTCGAACAAATCCCTAAAAACATTATAGCTGCAAACTCAACTGATATTGATGTTATAGCAGGTGCAACTCTTACGAGCAACGCTATAATAGAGGCTGTTAAGGATGCTGTTAAAAAATCAGGAATAACTTTAGCAGCAAAGAAGGCTTCAACAACTGAAGCCAAGGCTGAGGATACATCCACTGACATAGTTATAATAGGTGCAGGTGGAGCAGGATTATCCGCTGCAATTGAAGCTACAAACAATGGAGCTAAGGTAATAGTAGTTGAAAAGAACTCCTTCATGGGAGGAAACACAAACTTCGCAACGGGCGGAATGAACGCAGCAGGTACCAAGTATCAGGAAGCAAAAGGAATTAAGGACAGTCCAGAGCTTTTCTACAAGGATACTATGGCAGGTGGACATAACAAAAACAATCCAGAGCTTTTAAAGGTATTAACAGAAAAGTCAGCGGAAACTCTTTACTGGCTTGAAAGCCTTGGAGCAAATCTTTCAACCATAAGCAGATCAGGTGGACAAAGTGCCGATAGATTGCATACAGCACCAGGCGGAGTTCCTGTAGGAGGCCACTTAATGGGAGTGTTTGAAAAGAAGATTAAGGAATTAGGAATAGATGTACGTCTAAATACAAAGGCAATAGAAATACTTTCTGAAGGTAACAGGGTAACCGGTATAAAGGTACAAACATCGAAGGGACAAGTATACACTATAAATGCTAAAGCAGTAATCATAGCAAGCGGTGGCTTTGGAGCAAACCAGGAAATGGTTACTAAATACAGACCGGACTTAAAGGGCTTTGGAACAACCAATCAGCCGGGAGCAACTGGTGATGCATTTGCAATGGTGGAAAAGTTGGACGTAGCATTGGTTGATATGAAGGAAATACAAACTCATCCAACTGTTGTACCTGTAAAGAATGAACTGATTACAGAGGGAGTTAGAGGAGAAGGTGCAATTCTCGTTAACAGAGCCGGTAAGAGATTTATAAATGAACTTGAGACTCGTGATGTTGTATCACAGGCAATATTAAAGCAGGAAGGTAAAACAGCATTTCTTGTGTTTGACCAAGGCATAGTAGATCGCATGGCATCAATTAAGAAGTACAAGGATGCAGGACTTTTAAAGGAAGCATCAACAATAAAGGAACTGGCAGGTAAAATCGGCGTTAATGCTGATGAGCTTGAAAAGACAATAAATACATATAATGAATACTTCGAGGCCAAGAAGGATAAGGAATTTGGAAGAAGGGTTTTAGCAGAGGAATTAACTAAGGCACCATTCTATGCAGTAGAAGTAGGGCCGGCAATACATCACACAATGGGTGGAATTAAAATAAATACAAATGCACAGGTTCTTAACAACTCAGGAAGGGTAATAGAAGGGCTTTACGCTGCTGGAGAAGTTACCGGAGGAGTACACGGAGGAAATAGAATCGGTGGAAACGCAGTAGCGGATATAACCGTATTCGGAAGAATAGCTGGTCAAAATGCAGCAAAATATGTTAAATAATTAGCAAGTATCTAATTATCATAGAGACCCCAAAAAAGTACCCACTTGAACAAATGTTCAGGTGGGTACTTTTTTTATAGGTGACAAGGGAATGGCCCCTTGTCACCTCACTAGGATTGTTGATTTTGCTGCATTACTTGATTTAATTGATTTTGTGCCTGATTCATCATTTGATTCATTTGCGTAAACACCTGGTCAGCCTGAAGTTGCTGACTCGCCTGATTCAATACATTCATTGCCTGCTGGATAGATTGCTGCAGCTTCTGTTCCGTCTGCTGCAGCTGCATTTGTGCCTGGTTTTTAAAGTTCTGTATTTCTTGTAAAAGTGTATCTGAAGTTTGTATCCAATGCGTCTGTTCTTCCAGGTTCTGCTCTGGTTGTTTATTTGGAGATGCTGACTTTAGCTGATTTAATGTGTTTTGCATGGAGTTTAGCTGATGTTTAAACTCTGCAAGCTCTTCCCCTACTTCCAAATTCATTTTTATGCGTTTCAAGATTTCCTTATTTTTCTCATCCAAAGAAGCTTCCCCCTCTAGAATAATCTTGCAGGATACAAGCTTATAGTGTTCATTCTGGACTGCATTTATACAGTTTTATTATCCATGCATTCCCTGCTGTTTTTGCTGTCTCTGGGCTTGCGTCTCCTGCTGCCCGCCCTGGTTCTGCTGATTATGCATTCCTTGTTGACCTGCCTGGGCCTGCATTCCTTGCTGTCCCATCTGGTTTAGTTGTTGTTGAGCCTGATCTATAAATTGGTTCATTTGTGCAAGAACCTGGCTGGTTTGAACCTGCTGACCGACCTGATTTAGTGCATTCATTGCCTGCTGGATGGATTGCTGCAATTGCTGTTGAGTTTGCTGCTGCTGTTGTTGTGCCTGATTTCTAATTTTACTCATTTGCTGTAGAAGTTGATTTGAGGTTTGCTGCCCCTGTTGAGTCTGCATGCCCTGACTTTGGATATTCTGGAAAGAAGCTGCCTGGTTTGAATTAAGCTGATTTAATGTGTTCTGCATAGTGTTTAGTTGAGTTCTAAGATCCCCAAGCTCGTCTGCAATTTCAGCCTCTGTTTTATTTTTGTTTAATTGTTCCAATGTTTCCTTGCTTTTATCTGTCATTTTTAACCCTCCACTTTAATTTATTATTTAGGCACAGATTTATTTTTTACGATTATGCTTTAATTTAAGCATGCTTAATAATTGAAGTTTATGAAAAATATAGGTGACAGGCTCCAATTCATTCCCACCGGCGGTTATTTGTGACGTGATTTCAGAATCCTCATTGGAAAGTCTGTTCAGACTAAGGATTTGTGAGTAATTTCTTAACCTTATTTACAGCACCTTCATGTAATGTGACTTAATAAAGAAAAAATAATGTGAATAATCAGACCCTAGGATTTATATTTGCTTTTCCTAGCCATTTGTTTTAAGAGATTCAGACCACTTTGTAAAATCATATCATGTCCATTTGAGGCCCTGAAATCACTTAAATTATCATTCTTGATTATTTCATCAACTATCCTGTCAAGGGTGTCCTCTTCAACCTTTATACCAGCCTCCCTGAAGTATGGCTGTAAAATGCTTTTAACAAAGCTTTTGTTAGACTCGGTGTAAGTCATGCAAGCACCTCCTGTAAAGCTTATTTATACTATAATTTCAATCCAAAGGGATAAAATTATACATTTATTAAATTCTGATAAGTGCATAATTCATCAAGCTGCTTAATCTTATCGCTGCTTTATTTCATTTTATACATGAAAAACTTAACTTTTTATTTAAAAAATGTAATTAAAATTTACTTCCGACAGTGAAACAGGAGCCTGGGAGTTACTTTTTTACCAGTTGAAATAATTTAAGTGTAAATATTATACTATTAAAAGAAGGCTAAAATGGGGGGATGTACTATGAAGGATCTACTAAAGTTCATTCCGGGATTTCGGAGTGGCAAGAAATGGAAAATGATAATTGCTTCCATTTATTATCTAATCGGTCTGACTGCTATATTTGACAGTGTATGGACCTTTCTATCGGTTTTCATCTTACCATTTTTTATATTTGGCCTTGTGGATTTAATAAAGGCAACAAAAAATAAGAGTGATAGAGCTCTTAAAAGAAAATCGGCTGCTAAGTTTGCACTAGCGTTATTAATACTTTTAGTTGTCGGAAATAATATGCCTAGTGCAGAGGTAATAGATCATAAGTCTGAAAAGCAGGAAGTGAAGGTGGAAAACAAAGAGCAGGTTTCTCAGGAAGTTGCTAACCAAACTTCTATAAATACCAATAAAGATAACACTGCAGCTAATAACGACGGTACTTATAATAGTAGTGATTCTATCAATAACACAGCTGCCGCAGGGGTTACTATTTCAGACCAACAAAGTAATGCCTCACAGCCCGCTGAAATTCAAAGTCCCATTTTGCTTACGAAAGGTACAGTAACAAGGGTTGTTGATGGAGATACAGCTGAAATAAATATAAATGGCAAGACATATAAGGTAAGGTTTATAGGGGTTAATACTCCTGAATCGACTACACGGGTAGAACCTTACGGAAAGGAAGCAAGCAACTACACAAAAAGCAAACTCACAGGTAAAACTGTATATCTGGAAAAAGATGTGAGCGAAACGGACAGGTACGGAAGGCTCCTAAGATACATCTGGCTTCAACCTCCTACACAAATTAATGATAAGGAAATTCGCAGCAAGATGTTCAACGCTATACTTGTTTTGGATGGACAAGCTCAGGCAGCTACATATCCGCCGGATGTGAAATACGCTGATTATTTTAGAAAATACACCGCAGAAGCTAGAGAGAAAAATATAGGGCTTTGGGCAATAAGTAGCGGTTCTGGTTCATCGGGGGTTGCAGGCAGCTCAAGCTCGACAAATAGTTCCGGCACGGGTAAATCATCGGGTTTAAGCAGTACATCAGACAGCGGAAAGGTTTATGTTGATGCCAATGGAAGAGGACTAATAAAAGGCAATATAAGTTCTTCAGGAGAAAAAATATATCATATGCCTGGCGGAGCTTACTATAATAGGACAGTTGCAGGGGAATGGTTCAAGACTGAAGCGGAAGCACAGGCAGCAGGTTACCGAAGATCAAAACGATAATTCAAAGAGCCTAAGCAATAGGAACTTAGGCTCTTTATTTTATATTCCCTCACACCAACCCATTTGTTTCAAGCAGTAAGACCTCGTGCCATATCAAACCGAAGCTCAACCTTAAGATGGATTCGCTGCCACAACCTCGTTATCCTCACCTGTTAAATCCTTTTCAAGATCAACAAAAACAGCGTTCTTAATATGGGATTTTTCATAGACGCGTCGCCCATATTCAGGGTCACCAAGCTCAAATCTGCAGTCTATTATAACCATGTTCTCCTTATCAAGCCTTTCGTTAAGCCAGTTTGCATTTACAAGGTTTTTCATAAAACACCTCCTCTATAGGTGACAGGCTCATGGGTTATAGTAAAACCTGTCCTCATCTTCTATATAACCATACTTTATATCTGTCTCCCACAATTGGTTTGATGCTGTTACAGTCCTGCTTCTTTGCTTTGTATTATCCATCTATAAACTAATTCTCTGGCTAATCCATGTTGCCTTGCAACAGAGATGCATTACCTGTTTCTACTGCTGCTTTAACTATTGACTCTTTAAATTCAGGTGTATATTTCTTTCTTGTTATTGACATAATGCATTCCCCCTAGACAATAATATCTTATCATATTAAGACACACTGTACAAAAACTTTAGGGGGCCAAATAGAAAACTTATCTATATAAATACACGAAAAAAGAAGGTATAGTTGCAAAAAAACATGACTATTTAATAGAGTAGTGTGGGGAAAAATATTTTATGCTTGCAACCTTTTTCATTTTCTTACGTGTAATGGATGGAAAATATTAATCATGGTTTATGCAAATATTGATGCTTACCCTTGCTGAAGGTGGTGACCTATGGAAGATATTAAACTTATCAAGAAATGTCAGATGGGGGATAGGGAAGCTTTCAATGAGCTAATAAGTAAATACCACCCTAATTTGTATAAATTCCTCAGAGAAGGCTTTAATGATAAGGTGAAGGCTCAGTTAAATAAGTTAGCATCTGATTCAAAGGATATAAATAATATAATTGTAGTGGATAAGAACAATAACATAGTTTTTAAAGTAAATGACAATTTTTTAAAATGTCTATAATTCAAGCAATTATTTATGGAATTGTACAGGGAATAACAGAGTTTCTTCCAGTATCAGGTACTGCACACTTAACATTAATCCCATGGTTATTTGAGTGGAATGACCCAGGAGTTGTTTTTGATGTCGCACTGCATTTTGATACGTCGGTAGCAGTAATTTTATTCTTCTGGAAAGATTGGGCTACGTTAATTATTGCAGCAAAACCTAAATCTAAAGATGGTAAGCTGTTTTGGCTGCTTGTACTTGCAACTATTCCAGGAGGAATTGCCGGCCTTCTGTTGGACAAATTTTATTGTAGCAGTATTAACTGCAGCTATAGCTGGAGCCTTAAGCATTAAATTCCTATTGGATTATTTAAAAAATAAAGGCTTTGGCATATTTGCCATTTATGGATTTATATTAGGGGCTGTAGTTATAGCAGTATATTTTATAAAATGATTATAAAGAAGATAAAATAATATAGACTTGCAGGGGCAACTACCATTAGAGGAACTGAAGGTTTAATGGTGTTATAATGTATGGTGTGGGAATTATCAAATATGCAAAGGCAAATATTAAGTAAAGATTTTTCCTCATATCATTTATACATTTTTAAACAATAGTATGAAATTAAAAATTATAGTATAGGGGGTATTAAAAATATGTGGAAGTTATTTGCAATACTATCAGCTTTGTTTGCTGCTTTGACATCCATTCTTGCTAAAATAGGTATAAAGGGAGTAGACTCCAATCTTGCTACAGCTATTCGCACAGTTATTATAATATTTTTGTCATGGGGTATTGTCTTCATGACTGGTGGACAGCATGGAATAAAAGATTTAACTAAACAGAATTGGATATTTTTAATTTTATCTGGATTGGCGACTGGTTTATCATGGATATTTTATTATAAAGCAATATCTACTGGTCAAGTATCAAAGGTTGCACTTATTGATAAATCTAGCATTGTATTAACGTTAATTTTATCCTTTTTTATTTTAGGTGAGCAGTTAACTGTAAAAACTTTAATTGCTGGTGCGCTAATAACCGCAGGTACATTTGAATAGGTGACAGGCTCATGAGTTATGAGTTATTGAATAAATTAAGTATATATGGCAATAATCATCGATGAGGTGATGTTATTGTCAAGAAAACCAAGGATAGAGTTTAATGGAGCAATATATCATGTATTCCAGAGGGGCAACAACAGGGAAAACATATTTAATGACCCAATAGAAAAAGGTTATTTTATAAAACAAATAATAGAATACATGGATGCGTATGAATTTGAGCTATTAGCATACGTAATAATGGATAATCATTACCATTTAATATTGCGAACAAAAGAAGTAGCTCTAAATAAAATAATGCATGGTATCAATAACGTATACAGTAAGTTTTATAATCATAGACATGAAAGAACAGGACATGTTTTTGAAGAAAGATATAGCAGTAAATTAGTTGAAGATGATGCATATTTAATATGGCTCCTTAGATATATACACAGAAATCCAGTTCGAGCACACATATGTGAAAATGTAAGTAAATATAAATGGAGCAGCGATTTTTTTTACAGAAAGGGTATAAATGTTTTTGTAAACATAGACTTTATTCTTAATATTTTTTCTCGAAACAGGTTTAAAGCAATGAAAATATATTTTGAACTTATGGAAAGTCCAGAAGATAGTCAGGCTTGTGATTATCAAAGCTTAAAATTAAGATTTCCCCAAGACTCTTTAAAGGGTGATATGGCAGAATATGCAAAAAATGGCGTATCTAAAAGACCAACGCTTAAAGAAATACTTAACAATTTAAACTTGGATGAAGAAAAATATAACCTGATAAAATCAGGTTCAAGAAAACGCCACATCACTGATATGAAAGTACTGTTCATAAAAGAGGCACTAAAATATAAATATACCCATAAAGAGATAGGGGAGTTTATTAACATTTCTCAAACAGCAGTAACAAAATTATTAGCTGATAGAACAAAGAGAAATAACTCATAACTCATGAGCCTGTCACCTGGGCTCTTGCTGCCATCCAGAGATAAGATACGCCAATCCCATAATAAATTAAAGTAAAGAAAGGTATATAAAGCCCGGAGAGCTTGACTATAACCTTTATTACAGACGGAAGGGTAAGTGCATAAAAGCTCATTTTAAACAGGCTGCTGTATTTTATGTCTAATCTTGAGATTCCGCATATTATCAGCGCTGCAGTGCTGAGCACCAGAGTGCTGAAAAGCTTGGATACATAAAACCATAAAAAACCTAAAACTACTATGAAAAGATTAATCCACTTTAAGAAAGGAAGCCATTTTTCAACGCTGGCCTTTGAAAGTGTAAATCCCCTGATATCCTTGAAGTCGATTGTATTATAATTTCCCATTTGTTTTTGAACCATTTTATATCTTGATATGAAAATGCCGCTGTCATACTTATCCAGTTCTTTTTCATCGATTTGTCCTGAAGTGTCGATTATAAGTGGGCTGCCATCATCGTTAATAATTATGGGATTAGGGCTCTCTACGTTAAGCTCACCATTTTTAAGCTCAAATTCAGGAACGGATTTTTTGTATGAATTTATTATTTTTATGACCTCGGTGTTGTAGTCATAAAGAGGCCTTATCAAGGATATGCTTCCAAGCAGCAGGGTTAATAGGAGAAGATACTTAAATCCCTTTTCGATTTTTTGTTTGTGGAAGTATTTATAGAATTTAATGTCCGTCATGCTTTTTATCATTTGAGTGAAAAAACCAACCTTTTCGTAAATCACTCTAACATCTCCCCTCTATTAATTAAATTATAATTAAATTGGCAATAATATGCAATTATATTACGGATAATTTATCTGAGTATAGCCTGATTGCTAGAACTCCCTTGCGCAAGTGAACAAATAAATGGATTACACTTTTTATCGAAGCATCTTTTAAAGCCAAAGCCATAACAACACGTAAATTTAAGCTTGAATATAATTAATGCATTCTGATACTATTTTGTTAAATATATAAAAATTATGGAGTGATTCTAAAGATGAACCTTTTAAACAATATAAATGAATTTCTGCAGAAATTCGGATTGATAGGGTTTGGGATTATTATGATTTATTTCATATGGAGAGGGAAGAGAGCAGCTAAAAACACGCGTAGAAAAGCTCACTACAAAAATTTTTTCAAAAGGACCTGTGATTTTGTTTTAAGGTACAGTCAGTATGATAGAGCGGCAGGGTATTTATTTGCAGGTATTTTTATTTCCCTCATATCCTTTTTGATATTTTATAATATCGCTGAGGGATATTTTGAAAGTGGAAACTGGGGAATAGACAGGTCAGCATGGAACTTTGCAAATAGTATACGAAGTACAAGCTTAAACTCCATACTTAAATTTATAACCTCCACAGGAAACTTTTTCTCAGTTCTCTTCATAACATTGGCCTTAATGTCTATTTCTATTTATAAAAGAATGATGGTGGAAGGTATGTTCTTTGGAGGAAACGTCCTTGGGGTATGGATATTCAATGAGATATTAAAGTCCATTTTCAGGAGAACGAGGCCTTCAGAAATGAGGATTGTGGAGGCTTCAGGGTACAGCTTTCCAAGCGGCCACGCGATGATTTTTATGGGGCTTTCCCTTATGATGATTTATTTTTCATTGAGATATATTAAAAATAGAAAGCTTGCATGTGCCGCATCTTTGATTATCTTCGTTTATGCAGTTATTGTAGGTTTAAGCCGCGTTTATCTTGGAGTTCATTATATGAGCGATGTAATTGCCGGCTGGATTGCAGCGGTTCTGTGGGTTTTGACAGTTATCGCAGCGTACAGGGTGTTTCAGTTTTTCATCATTTTATCAGATGGAAGGTATAGCATAAGGAGTGCTTTATTAAAGCTTGAGGAAGAAGATAAAAAAGACTAAATTGAGAAGCTTAATATAGAAAAATGTAGTTAAAGGCTCTATCTATATAGATGAGAGCTTTTATTTTTTGTGCATCAGGCAAGGATGCAGATTATAAGAAACCAAAGTGCCTTATAGGAATAATATGTATCAGGAGGTGATCCTATGATTAAAGTATGTATAGACCCTGGGCATGGCGGAAGTGACAGGGCAAACAGGGGATCTAATGGTTATGTTGAAGCAGATGGCGTTTTGGCCATAAGCAAATATCTAAAAGAGGAACTTGAGTCTACAGGGAAGTTTCAGGTGATTCTGACGAGGGACAGGGACAAGACACTCACACTCACTGAAAGAGGAAGGATAGCAGCCAGAAACAAAGTGGATCTTTTCATATCCCAGCATACCAATGCCGGTCCGAAGGGAGCTGGAGGAACAGAGGTTTACTACTCCGTTGATATTCCTGGGGACAGGGAGCTTGCTGCAAAGCTTTCTGCAGAGGTTGCATCTGTTCTTGGTATAAAAGACAGGGGTATAAAAACCAGAGAATCCACAATAACAAGGGGAGAGGATTATTACACGGTAATAGATGCGGCGCAGGATGGTGGAGTTCCCCATGTGCTTTTGATAGAATCTGCATTCCATTCAAACCCTGATGAGGAAAGGCTCCTTATGAAGGATGAAAACTTGAGGAAGATAGCACAGGCACAGGCAAAGGTTATTTCAGGATTTTTCGGAGTTGATTATAATAGGAGGGGTTCAGGAGAAGACTCTAAAAAGAAAGAAGAACCACGGCCTGTAAAAGCTCCAGGAAAAAGCAACGTTATGGTTCTGCAACTGCTTGTAAATAGCCTTGGTATAAGGGACATGGACGGAAGAAAACTGATCGTGGATGGAATGATAGGGCCCAGAACAAGGTATGCAGTGCAGCGCTTACCCGTTACCAGCATAAATAGCAGAAACAGGCAAACAACCTTATATATACAAAACAGGTTGAATCAGCTTGGATTTAAGGATAATGCAGGAAGAGCTTTAGTGGTTGACGGCGTATTTGGGCCAAAAACAGAACAGGCGGTAAAGAAGTTTCAGAGTGCCAATGGACTCGTGGCAGATGGTATAGTTGGCCCAAAAACGTGGATGAAATTTTTAGAGCAATAAAAATTAAAAGCAGTCCGATACGTGAAGCCATGACAAAGGGCTCTTCGGATTGCTGCCTTATTCTTTAATATATATCCTTATGTATTGGTGCAAGTGGACGGACTCGAACCGGCATGGGTTTTAACGCCCGCAGGATTTTAAGTCCTGTGTGTCTGCCTATTTCACCACACTTGCACAATGGCGGAGAGGATGGGATTCGAACCCATGCCAGGGTTACCCCTGCTAACGGTTTAGCAAACCGTCCTCTTCGGCCTCTTGAGTACCTCTCCACATTTGGAATTACATTATATCAGGGGAAATTTAAGATGTCAATGTCATATAAGCATAAAAATTGTATATTGAAACAAAAACTCCACAAAGCTAAAGCCCTGTGGAGTTATATTTATATGTAACTGGCAGGGGCAGTAGGACTCGAACCCACAACCAACGGTTTTGGAGACCGCTACTCTACCAATTGAGCTATACCCCTGCGACAAAAATAATTATATAATATTCATTATGAAAATGCAATACCCCATTATAAGGAAATTTATCAAGGTTCATTGTAAAATTAAATGCAACAGATAGAATAAAAAAATAACAACCATAGTGAAAATCATGTATGATATAGGTGTCTAATCCAAACATACA
>NZ_SOAZ01000042.1 GCF_004364155.1 Fonticella tunisiensis
AGTTTATTTAATCTGCTGTTTTTAGAATCATTTTTTATTATTTTGAGGGTATTATATTGTGACTTTATCAGCATATTTTATTGTGCTGTGTAACAGTTAGTGAGCTTTTCAATATTATCCATAGAACCAAAGCCACTATCTGTTCTTAGAATCAAGTTTCCGTTACGAAGTTGCTCTTGATATTTTGACAAAACATCATGTAGTAATTCATCATAATGCTCTGTACAGTGGGTATTACCAGAGTCAAGTTTCATAGTGATAGTTTCTGAGGCTTCGCCTGTAAAAGCAGCGGCTAGCTGATAGCCTCTTTGATTTTTCTTCTTGGCAAAATAACCTTTATCAGCAAGTTCGTATGTTTTACCATTGGCTATTAAACCCGATTGGTCAATATCCACGACTACCGTATGTGTGGATAAGATGGAACTACTATTTTCAATAAATATTTTATGGTGAATATCCTTAAGCTGCTTAATACTATCGCTGTCCATACGAGTTAGAAGTCCATTAATTTGAGATTGGTCTGGAATTCTGTCCATGCCAAACATATTTGCTGCTAAAACCTCAGGTGCAAGCTTTTCATTAATATCTTTCATGTACTCGCATCCCATTGCTACAGACATAATTACAGTGATAAGTTTTTGATAGACAGAATACTCGACTTCTTTCATTTTCAACTTAAACTCTTTTAGAGGGTCAAAAAAGTTGATTTTAAGTCCAAACTGCATAACAGCAGCCAGCCATGTGGAAGTAGTTTCTTCTTTACAGTTAGTCTGAGAGAAGGTAACATTATTCATAGGATAATACCTGCCTTTCTTTGATTTTTTTGTAGTAAGAAAATTATACATGATGGCGTGGTATTATCCTTTAGTTATTTTTTGGAAATATACATATGGAAGATTATTGAAATTTAAACCATTTTGTTTGTACGAAATTTAGGTAATTAACCACTCCATATTTCAAAACCTCCTATCTTCACTTTTTACCGTGGTTGTGTCCACGAGATAGTTTGTAGCCTTTGTTCTTTTACGCCTGCAATTAACTACTGTAAAAAGGCGAAAATAAAAAAGCCTTATTGCAAAGACTTACTTTCATTCATTTGGTTCTATAAAGTTATTTTCATTTAGCTTATGGTCACCGCACCAATCATTTACAAATACTACAGGGTATCCATTCATTGTAGGAGCATGTCTTCTACACCTCCCCAAATGTGTAACCCCGTCCAGACTCTCTTTCGGGCAGAACCATATACAAGTTTTACATCTCATGCTCTCACTTCTATGCTTCCAATTATCACTCATTATTCTTACCTCACTTTCAGGCATAATAAAAGCACCTACTATTTTTATTTAGTAAGTGCCTTTACATTACCTTTTTTCCTTTTTTATAAGCCTCTTTAGCTTCCTGTAAGCTCATTTTATTAGGTCCTTTGGCAGTACCCTCCAATGGTCCGCTATTTTGCCAACCGCAATTATCACAAATATCAAATAAATCTACTTCTTCCCCACATACTGGACATTTCATAATTATTCCTCCTTATATTTTTCTACTTGTTCTACCCAATATTTATAACCATCTTTAGGTTTAAATAATGTGGATATCTTTCCATCTGCTCTACCTAACGCAAAATCATTTATTGCTTTATTGTACCTGAATACAAAGCCTAATTTACTTTTAAACCCCTCAATATCTCCTTTAACAGGTGACGCTAATAATTCTCTGGCTATATTTAAATACTCTTCTTTAGTAATATCTCCATACTCTTTTAAGTGCTTTTCTACATGCATGTTAAATTTCTTATCACTAGAAAAATCAGCACTTAACCATACCTTACCACTCTTTGTATCGCTATATAACTGCTCTAATTTTTTCCATTCATTAGCATTATTATACTTCAATTCCTGAAACATATCAAATGATTTAGGGACTTTATTACCAAGTATTTCTTTATATCTCTCAAACTGTTTCTTATCACTAGCCCTATTCTTAAATTTCTTTTCCTCTGCTTGAGCTTTAGGGTTATTGACCACATTCTCCTCATACCACTCTTTATAAGTTATGTTTGCAGGTATCGTTTTATTCTTGCCTGTCTCTGGGTCTCTTGCCCTTCTTTTAAGTTTACTTAAATCATCATCTTCAAAGACTTCTATTGTTGTACTTCTACAGTTTGGATGTAGTGGAGGTATATTCTCCCCTGGCACCGCCTTTTCAACAAGCACTATGTTCCCATCATTACTTCTGCATATATCCGAGGTCCTTGAATCCAACGTGGCTAAGAACATAAGCTTTTCAACCCCAGCCTCTTTGTATGCTGCAAGTTCTGCCATATTAGCTACATATGTTGTCTCCGTCCTTATTAGCCTTGTAGCAGCAAATTCACCAACTTGCATTGTGTCCGCAATTTCCATAGACATCTTTTGAATACTGGCACCTGACATAAAACCCTTTGTAAGAGTATGCTCAAGCTCCACTGCTAGTTTACCGGTGTTTCCCCATACTCTTCAACTTCAAGGTATTTCTCACTGTCCAGGATGAGCTTATCATCCTGAAGGATATAATATGTTACCCCTTCAAATGTATTTGTGCAACAATCATTAAAGAGTATCATTCCTTGATTTAGCGCCGTTGAAACGTTCCTTATTCCATCAAGCACATCATTCTTTGCTTTCTTAACCGCAAATTTACCATGTTTCTTTATAGTTGCTATGAAGGATGCAGCACTAGGGTCAACAATAACAGCTTTTATTTTTAAGTCTCCAACAAACTTCTCAAGGTCCTGGTAGAACTCCTCATCAGTTTTTTGCTTTGCCTGATCTCTTCCCGAATAGTAGTATTCCTTCACCTTGTACCATTCCCCCTGATACTTTCCCCACAATCCAAAGGTAGTAGGGTTTTGAGAACCATAGTCAGGACACATAATATTCGGTGTAAGGCCTGTCAATCGTCGGAACCTTGTGTATGTCCTCATTAAACATATCATAGATAATACCCTCGGCCATTACCCATAAACCTAAAATGTACCGCTTATAGAACACACCGGAATACATTTTCCTGTACCTTTATTACAGGAAAATGAGAAAAAGCAAAAATTAGAGAAAATTAAAGCCGGGGCATCATACATTGATAACGACTATGTTTTTACAACTAACCTTGGTAAAAACATAGATGCACGAAACTTATTAAGATCCTATGAAAGAGTGCTAAAAAAAGCTAATATCCCATATCGTAAGTTTCACAATTTGCGTCACACATATGCTACTAAACTATTTGAAGCTGGTGTTCCCTTAAAAACCGTTTCAGAATTATTAGGGCACAGCAACATATCAATAACCGCAAATATATATACTCATGTTATGCCAAAAGAAAAAATTACTGCTGCTGAAAAGCTAAACAGTTTATTTGCATAGTTGAATCTTATTTCCTGGTGTGGGAAAAGTGTGGGAAAACTATATATTTGAGAAAAATAAAAACCCCGCAAGCCTTGAACTTACAGGGTTTTGGTGTACCCGGAGGGATTCGAACCCCCGACCAACTGGTTCGTAGCCAGCTACTCTATCCACTGAGCTACGGGTACATATTCAACATGATTATAGTATCACATACTATCATAAAAATCAAATGTTTTTACTGGAAAATGCTAAACAAGATTATAAAAGCCGCACATAGTGCGGCTTTTATGGCGGAGAAGGCGGGATTCGAACCCGCGCTAGAGTTACCCCTACTAACGGTTTAGCAAACCGTCCTCTTCGGCCACTTGAGTACTTCTCCACATTTTATATGGCGGAGAGAGTGGGATTCGAACCCACGGTAGAGTTACCCCTACGCCGGTTTTCAAGACCGGTGCCTTAAACCAGCTCGACCATCTCTCCATATCGGACATTTACTATTATATCAACAAGTATATATACTGTCAACATAAAATGTCCGATATTTTATTTGTTTTATCTGGTAATTCTATCTATGCCACCCATATATGGCCTTAGAACTTCAGGTATTATCACGCTTCCATCCTCCTGCTGGAAGTTTTCAAGTATTGCAGCTACTGTTCTTCCAACGGCAAGGCCTGAGCCGTTTAACGTATGAACATACCTTGGTTTTTCCTTTGCATCGGGCCTGAACTTTATATTAGCCCTTCTGGCCTGAAAATCTTCAAAATTTGAGCAGCTTGAAATTTCAACATATCTTCCGTAGCTTGGCATCCACACCTCTATATCATATGTCTTAGCTGAGCTAAAGCCAAGATCCCCTGTGCAAAGCTCTACAACCCTGTATGGAAGTCCGATAAGCTGAAGCACTTCCTCCGCATCCTTTGTAAGCTTTTCAAGCTCCTCATAGGAGCTATCCGGATGGACAAACTTAACAAGCTCCACCTTGTTAAACTGATGCTGCCTTATAAGTCCCCTTGTATCCCTCCCTGCAGATCCTGCCTCTGAGCGGAAGCATGCTGAATATGCAGTAAATTTTATGGGAAGTAAGCTTCCATCTATTACCTCATCCCTGTATATATTCGTTACAGGAACTTCAGCCGTTGGAACAAGGAAATAATCTGTATCTGTAACTTTAAAGGCATCCTCCTCAAACTTTGGAAGTTGTCCTGTTCCTGTCATACTTTTTCTGTTTACCATATATGGCGGTAAAATCTCAGTATAGCCATGTTTATCTATGTGAAGATCCAGCATAAAGTTTATACATGCCCTTTCAAGCCTTGCGCCAAGACCTTTATAAAATGTAAACCTTGTACCTGTAACCTTTCCGGCTGTTTCAAAGTCGAGTATATCAAGCTCTGTACCAATATCCCAGTGTGCCTTTATGTCAAATCCGAAGTTTCCTGGCTCTCCCCATCTTCTAACTTCTCTGTTATCCGCATCGCTTTCACCCTTTACTATATTGGGGTTTGGAATGTTTGGAATTCTGAGGATTGTGTCCTTAATTTCCTCATCTATCTTTGAAAGCTCCTCGTCCATCCCCTTAATTTTATCGCCTAGTTCCCTCATCTCGGCCATTATAGGCTCTACATCCTGTCCTGCCTTCTTAAGCTTTGGTATTTCCCTTGAAGTCGTGTTTCTTTTATTTTTAAGCTCCTCAACCTCTCGAAGTATTTCTCTTCTCCTCTCATCAAGTTCAATAACTCTGTCTATGACGCTTACGTCAAAATTCTTGTCTCTGCTTTTCATAGATTCCTTAACCATCTCAGGATTGGTTCTTATAAGCTTAATATCAAGCATTCTATACATCCTCCTTCACATCATTTATTCAAATCAAAAAGCCCTTCATCCCAAAACAAGGGACGAAAGGCTATGGTTCCGCGTTGCCACCCTAATTGGCCACAAGGCCCTCTCTCTGCAGTGTAACGGCTGCATCCGTTTTACTCATCGCAAACCCTCAGGGATGGATTCAATAGAATAAAGCACTAACTCTCACCAACCGTTAGCTCTCTGAAGCCCTATAACTATTTACTATTTCCCATCATCAGTTTAATTTTATTAATATTATACCACTATTTTTTTAAAATACAACAATGAAGTTAAATGAATTATGGATATATTCCCTCCCCCTAAAAATTTTTATTACATGTATAAACTAAATAAACCATGTCAACAATTATAAAAGGAGGGGATGGAAATGAGCGAAGTAGATATTTTATATCAAATTGCAAACCTTAAGGAAATAGATTATAAAAATACTCTCATTATTACAAGCCTCGTGGAGCTTCTTATTGAAAAAGGATTGATATCAAAAAAGGAGCTTATTAAAAAGGCAGAAAGCCTTGATAACTATGCTATATCACAAAATAACGGCATTATGTAATTAGTTTGTAAAGCTGCCTAACCTGCCTTACTAACAAAGCTGGAGAAGTTTTTCTCCAGCTTTGTTTTATCTGTTTGAAGCATCCTTAAGTTTTCTAAGAACGTCTTCAAGCTCCTTTAAGTAATTTCCATATGCAGCCCAATCTCCTGCCCTTTGAGCTTCCTGTGCCTTTGTAAAAAGCTCCGATGCCCTGTTTGCGAGGTCCCTTATACTGCCATCAACCTGAGTCTCTTCAGGTGGAGTTTGTGCAGAAGGCTCTTCTACAATTTTAGTATTGAAAAGCTTCACAAAGGCATTTTCTATGCTGTCAGCCATTACGACCTTCTCTCCAAAACCTACTATAACCCTCTTAAGCTCAGGAAGGCTGCTTCCACTTTGAGCCCTGAGGTATAATGGCCTTACATATATAAGGGAGTTATTTATAGGTATTATATTGGTTTCTCCTATAATAACCTGTGATCCCTGCTGGTTCCATAGGGAAAGCTGGCTTGATATCTCAGTATCTGAATTGATTTTTGAATTAAATTGATTGGGCCCCAGCACAGACTTATCCTTTGGAAATCTGATGAGAACCATCTTACCCATATTCTCTTTATCCATTCTTGCTGCAAGCCATGCTTCCATATTTTCCTTCTTAGCAACGGTAAAGGGTATTGTAAGAAGAAACTCTTCATTTTCCTCCCCTGGAAGTCTCATAACCTGATAAACAGCCTCAACATTCCTGTCTTCTCCGTTTACCTCCTTATATTTGGCAATGCTCCAAAGATCCTCACTGTTATAAAATACAGATGGGTTTGTCATATGGTACTTCTCATATACCCTGGACTGTATAAGAAATACATCCTCTGAATACCTCAGGTGGTTCTTTAAATCCTCCGGCATTTTATCAAGGCTCTTAAAAAGGCCGCTGTATATTTTATTTATTGTTTTTGCAACAGCGTCGCTATCATCTGCCAGATAAAAATCAACAGTGCCATCATAGGCATCTACAATCACTTTAATTGAGTTTCTAATATAATTAATTCCATCATAGGGCTCTGAAAAGGGATATCTGCTTGACGTTGTATATCCATCTATTATCCAGTAAATCCTTCCATTTGATACCACAAGGTATGGATCCTCATCATAGTTTATAAATGGTGCTATTTTTTTTACCCTGTTAACTATATTTCTATTTAAAACTATTCTGCTATTAGACGTTATATCGTTTGACAGAAGGAAATTTAACGTACCCTTGTTTAATGTGAATAAAATTCTATTAAAGAAGTTTAAAGGGATTCCTGCCTTTCCATCATACCTTGTTGTGGCATTGTCATTGCCAGAGGGATAATCTATTTCATTGCTTCTAGCACCAACAACGATGTAATCATCATTCTGCTCTCCAAAGTATATCTGAGGTTTATCAACCTTTATAAACTCGCTCTGTGTTGGAATATCCTTCATTATAAACTGGGGCAACCCTGAAGACATAACGGTATTTGTATAGGACATTACAACTCCATAACCATGGGTGTAAAACAGGTGCCTGTTCTGCCATGTTTGAAACTTTGACTCACGGTTTGAATTGTCAAGCTCCCTTGGTGCAACAAAAACCTGCTTTAGTTCTCCTCCTATATTATACCTGTCGATATCAACGTCATTAAATCTATAGTAATTTCTAATGGCCTGAATCTGGTTATATACTTCAAGGGCCTGTGCAAATTCATTTATTCTTATGTTATCTATCGTACCTCTGTTTTCATCTATATCCTTCTGGGTTAAAACGTCATCAAGTTTAAAGTCAATTACTTTGATATTATCAAGTCCAAAGGCCTTCCTTGTAAAATCAATATTATATGTTAAATATGGCCTTTCCTTGTTCCACGCATTAGGAGCCACAATAAACTTTTCTACACCAAAGGATATTAACCTCTCAGAAACTATAAGAAGTACCATAAATGCAGCAGTTCCTATTATAATCTTAGCCTTTTTTCTAATAATAGAAAAAGCTATCACAAAGGCAGAGATGATGCAAAATACTGAAATAATCCTGTACATCGGAAGGCTCACCTTAATATCTGTATAACTTGCACCAAAGGCTACTCCTCTGGAAGAATATACGAGGTTTAACACTTTTATGTAAAATAAAGCTGAAAGTAAAATAAGTAGTATTGCACCAAATATTGCAATCTGCTTTGCAATGAACTTGCCTTCAGGGCTTTCATGCATCTTTATAAACCCTCCAGGGCTTCTTAACCCATCCTTTGCCCTTGATGCCCCATAGAATATTATGGCCCCAAGCACAAGTACAGCAACTATCGTAATAAGTACTCCAAGCATTCCCTCTATTAAAGGAAGCTTAAACATATAAAATCCTACATCTATATTAAAAATAGGATCCTTCACATTAAAGTCTGTAGCATTTAAAAACTCAAGTATTCTATACCAGAATGAACCTGTAAAAGCTGAAGCTATTATAAAAGAAAGCAAAATGGAGGTTATATTGATAGCCATGTTTTGCGTCGACAATGTCTTCCTGTCATATACAATATTGTTAAACCTTAAGAAACCCCTTCTTAAATACCTCAAATACAGGTTTATTGTTATAAAGAAAATAACAATAAGAGGCACAAATATTAAAACCTTAGCTTTTATGGAGGTTAAAAACACATTTACATACCCTACCTCTTTAAACCATTGAAAATCAACTATAAAGCTGGATAGAAGAAATAATAAAAAAAGCAGTCCAATTATTATCGCCGCAGCTTTACCTATACCTTTTTTCATATTAAACCTCCTGTGATATCAAATAACCCTTCTCTTCAAGCCTTGATATTATACTGTCCATAATTTCTTCACCATCAGCCTCTATTGTATGAAGGTGAACTCCCCCTGTAAGCTGTAACAGAGGCTTTGAGTTATTTTTATTGAGCTTTTCAATAAACTGTTCAAGATCATAAATAGATTTTAGCATCAGCTTTCCCGTTATTTCTCCGTAAATTTTATGCTCTATGGTAACGTCAATAACCTTTCCACCCAGAGATATTATTGTCTTAAGCTCGTCCTCTACCTCGTGTTCACTATGCTTAACCGCAACTACCCTCTTCACTCCACCTAATGCTCCTTGAAGAAGAATATATCCCTGGGGAGTAGCTATTATATCATTCCCCTCTGCCCTTAGGAGGGCTATATCCTGTACTATAACCTGCCTTGTTACATTTAATTTTGTCGAAAGCTCGGATCCCTTTATAGGATCCCTGGAGCCTTTGAGCAGATTAAGTATGCTTCTTCTTCTATCGTCCCCCTTCATAGCAATCCTCCTTCCTTATTTAACGTATATTAAGCTGAAATAATATTTGTTCACTTCAATTCCCAGGATTTTAATATATATTATACTATAATTTTCGAGTTTCCCATAATATTTTTACAAATTAAACCAAAGGGATGAAATGACACACTTTGGACGTCATTTCATCCCTTAATCCATGTCCTGTGACGTAAGCCAATCAACCATCCACACTTCCTCTATATTTACACAGTTGAAATATAGATCATCTCCAGGCTGCTTACTTCCGTCCCCACCTTCAATATAGAAATTTACCTTAACACTTGCCCTGTTGCTTCCCTTTTCTATTGTATAGCCTCCAACTACAAAATCCTGCTGAGTAAAGCCTAATCCCTTAACTTCTTCCATTTCCTTTACATAGTCGTGATAATATTTCCTGTCGGGATTGTTCTCATCATCTGACATAAGTAAATAGGCTTCGAGCCATTTACCCTGCTTTTCAAGTTCCATCTGCTTTTTCAAAACCTGCGATGGGTTTAAGTTTCTACCCCTTTTAAACAGGCTTCTATTTCTTTTGAAGGGTTCATTAAAAATCATATGCCCTGCAAGGGTTTCATATGCCTTTCCATTTACCTTGAATAAAACCTCTTTGATTCCAGGAATTTCCGTAAGGGAGTTGACGATTGAAAAAATGGTCATTGTTTCCCCCGTACTTCCTCCAGGATGATTTTTAATAAACTCCTTTGAAAAATTAAGTGTTACTCTGTCTCCCTTTCTATCAATGGATATTAACCTTGTCCCCTCCGGTATAGGACTTTCTATATCAGTTGCTGAAGGTCCGTTCAAAAGCTCTTTAATTACAGTATTTTCAAGGGATTTGTTGAATTTAACAAGCCGTGTTTCAGGTATTAAATATTCTGCATTGCTGTCGGGGAAATAAAGAATTATATTTACCATTTCCTCCTGTTCTCCAGTTATAGATGATATGCTATATCTATTTTCATCCCTTTTTTCATTTTTATAGCACCCTGGGAGCGTAAAAAAAAGGGTGATGAGAAGAATTCCTACAGCTATCCGCCTCATAATTTCACTCCTATCCTTCAAACTTATAAGGTAGAGTTATTATAAAAAGGCTTCCTTCTCCTACCTTACTTTTTACATGTATTTCCCCCTTATGCCTTTTTATTATTTCATTTGTTATTGAAAGCCCAAGCCCGCTTCCTCCGGTTTTTCTATCCCTGGTTTTGTCAACTCTATAAAACCTTTCAAATATCCTCGGTATATCCTCCTCAGGAATACCTATTCCCGTATCCTTTATATATATTTTTGCCTTGGAGCCCTTATGTGTCCATACGTCAACATAACTGTTGGGATTTGAATACTTAACTGAGTTTTCTACTATATTATATATCGCCCTAAAAATATTATCCCTGTTACCTTCTATAAGTATACTTTTTCCCTCATATCTTATAGTTACATTCCTTGTAGATGCAATGGGGTTTATTTTCTTTATTACATCTTTGCATAAATCATTTAAATCAAATACTTCAATCTTTAAACCATAGCTTCCATCAAGCTTTGTAAGTTCAAGAAGATTTCCAACTATGTTTGAAAGCCTGTCTATTTCTTTATCTATATTATCAAGAAACTCCATTGATATATTCTTATCGTTAATTCCTCCCGCAAGAAGCGATTGCACCAATACCTTAATACTTGCAAGGGGAGATTTAAGCTCATGTGAAGCATCTGCAACGAACTGTCTTCTTTCCCTATCCATAAGGTTTATCTTTTCGTTCATATTGTTAAAGGCAATTGACAACCTTGCAATTTCATCATTTCCTTTAACCTCTACCCTCTGATCAAGATTTCCTTCCGCCATGGATTCAATTGCATTTATAACGTTTTTGATTGGCTCTATTATTATACCGGTCATGATATAGCTAAATACCATAACAATAATGAGAAGAAGAAAAGATATTATACCCAGGGTTTTATGAACCGAAAAGATAGTCTTATAAATTTCCTCAAGGGAATAGGACATCAAAACGGATCCTATAACCCTTCCCCCTAATTTAATGGGATTGGAAACGTAAAGTATATTATTATGACTTCCCCAGGAGGTGTTTCCCTTTAATGCATCCTGTACTTCGTATAAATTATCTATTCTGGTATTATTTAGCTTATCCTCTGAATCGATAACTATTTTTCCATTACTGTCTGTAATAAAAATCCTCGCCTTAGCCTGACTGCTTATTGAAGAGGCAACATTCTTTATAAAATAACTATTGTAATCCCCTCCAAATCCCCCTTCAACAGCTTTATCAGCCATTGTACTTGCATATAATGAGAGTTCATCCTTTTTTGAACTAATATAACTGTTTTGAAGGGTTAAATAAACTAAAAAGTTAATAAGGAGCAGGGAAAAGGTTATAATTATCAGATATGAAGTCATTATCCTGCTCCTTATAGATTTTTTAAATATTTTATCCTTTATAATAGTAACCAACTCCCCACTTAGTTAGTACATATTGAGGATTGCCGGGGTCCTTTTCTATCTTTTCTCTTAATCTTCTAATGTGGACATCTACTGTTCTTGAATCTCCATAATAGTCATATCCCCATATTATCTCAAGCAGGGTCTCTCTGCTGTAAATCTTCCCTGGATTTGTAACGAGAAGGAATAATATATCAAACTCCTTTGATGTTAAATCAACAGGCCTTCCATCGACGTTTACCTTTCTTGAAGGAACGTCTATCATTATATCCCCGCTCCTTATAATCTCGCTCTTATTGGCAACGAGATCATATGTTCTTCTCAGAAGTGCTTTAATGCGTGCTTTAAGTTCAAGTATGTTAAAGGGTTTAGTTAAATAATCATCTGCTCCATATTCAAAACCTTTGACCTTATCCTCGTCTTCCCCCTTTGCAGTCAACATTATAACGGGTATAGAAGATCTTTCCCTTATCTTCTTTAGAAGTGTAAATCCATCTATCTTTGGAAGCATAACATCAAGGATTATTAAATTATATATATTGCTGTCCATTTTTCTAAGGGCATCTTCTCCATCATAAGATGCATCAACACTATATCCATCGAGTTCAAGATTATATTTTACTCCCTTAACCAGGTTTTCTTCATCATCTATAATCAAAATTCTATAATCCATTGATAACCCTCCTAATAATCTCTATTCATAACAATATTATACTTAATAAATCAAAAATTCAATATTATCCATCAAAATATTACTTATTTTTCAATCTTTTACATATTATTAAGAACTTTAAATAAATTTTTAACAGCTCATATCTGCTTTTTGGAGAATTACTAGTTTTTCGTCTTCTTTTATATGATAATTATGATGGTTTTTAATGAGATATTTTATATATTCATTGTGCTTATTCAAATATTTAAGAGCCATTTCAGGATGATTATAATAGGCATATACCATATCAAGAAACGTAAGTCTTTTTATAAATTTGGGAAATAACTTATCCATTATTACCATAATGGATTTTGTGACTATATTTAAACCGGTGTTTATCTTACCTATATCATGGAGTAAGGCTGCTTTAATTACTATAATATCATATAAACCCCTTTCTTTACTCTCCCTTATTACCTCCCTTGCTACCCTTATGCTGTGGGCCTGTTCATATGTAGGAAGTGAATAAAACATCTTTTTCTCATGCTCATCTAAATATATGTCAATCAACATTTTGTCATCTTCATTTACCCTTGCAGTTATCCCCCAGATAAATTGTTTTATCCTGTAAATCATATTATGGTTTCCCCCAACATTTAAACATACACATTAAATATATTTTAATTGTAATATAAAACTATATTTTT
This sequence comes from Fonticella tunisiensis, assembly GCF_004364155.1. Taxonomy (GTDB): domain Bacteria; phylum Bacillota; class Clostridia; order Clostridiales; family Caloramatoraceae; genus Fonticella; species Fonticella tunisiensis. Next base: position 12,924 of record NZ_SOAZ01000042.1, read on the forward strand.
TTAAATATTAATTAATTTAACGCATTGTGCTAGTTCAGCAGAGACTGAGGGAAGATAAAAAATATATGAAATTCACATTTTTTAAATCCCGAGCCTTAGAACTTCTTTGCTAAGCGCAAAAGTGAATGAAATATATTTTTTATCGCAGCGCCATCTGTAAATTTATCTAGCACAACAAGTTAATTTCCATAAATATAACAAAGAAGGTAAGGAAAAATTCCTTACCTTCTTTATGGAGCCGGCTATAGGACTTGAACCTACAACCTACTGATTACAAGTCAGTTGCTCTGCCATTGAGCTAAGCCGGCATTTTGGCGACCTAGAAGGGGCTCGAACCCTCGACCTCCGGCGTGACAGGCCGGCACTCTAACCAACTGAGCTACTAGGCCGTATAAGAGCTATTAAAGATTGGATGTCGGAAGTCAGACTCCTTAGTATTCCTTAAGGGTCTTTTCCATTCTATCTGACAAGGTTTAAGTTCAGAAATCTCGGATTTAAGTCTCTGATCTCTCACCTCTGACTTCTGTCCTCTGTATTGGTGGAGATGAGGAGATTCGAACTCCTGACCCCCTGCTTGCAAGGCAGGTGCTCTCCCAACTGAGCTACACCCCCATATATGAGATGTCAGAAGTCAGACACCCTGGGATTCCTTGGGGTCTTTACTATCCTATCTGACAAGATTTTGGTTCAGAAGTCCAAGGCTAAGATCTCCGACCTCTCACCTCTGACTTCTGTACTCTTTTTTGGTGGGCCTTCAGGGACTCGAACCCCGGACCAACCGGTTATGAGCCGGTTGCTCTAACCAACTGAGCTAAAGGCCCAAATTATCCAGCAGTTTCCTACTCTTACATGGCATCTCCGCCATAATACCATCGGCCCTGCAGGGCTTAACCGACCTGGCTCGGATGGGAGCGGGTTACTTACCCTGTACTCCCTATCGCCAGGCGTTATTCATCCGGCAGCTACCTACTCTCCCGAGCCGTCTCCAGCTCAGTACCATCGGCGTTACAGGGCTTAACCTTCGTGTTCGGAATGGGAACG
>NZ_SOAZ01000043.1 GCF_004364155.1 Fonticella tunisiensis
CCCGTTCCCATTCCGAACACGAAGGTTAAGCCCTGTAACGCCGATGGTACTATGGCGGAGACGCCATGGGAGAGTAGGTAGCTGCCGGATGAATATATTGATATATGGCCCCTTGGTCAAGCGGTTAAGACACCACCCTTTCACGGTGGTAACAGGGGTTCGAGTCCCCTAGGGGTCACCAAATAGAAGGCTTAGGCCTTCTTTTTTTTATTTCCAGGATGATACGAGCTATTTTCCGGTCCTTAATGCAAGTCAGTCTAGTATTATCAATGACGTTTTGTTGTATACTCATTTTGATTTTGCTTTTCCGAAGTTTTTTTAGCGATAAACTTACTATCACATGATTAAATGAATAATTATAAAAAATATTGAATAATTATAAATATAAATGTATGATTATAATATAGGTTTGAAGTTAATAAGTATTGAAAAAGGGGCGTTGAGAAAAATGAAAGAGAAGGTTGTTTTAGCTTATTCTGGAGGCTTGGATACCTCCATCATAGTAACGTGGTTGAAGGAAAACTATGATTTTGATGTAATTGCTGTTTGTGTGGATGTTGGTCAGGAAGATGATATGGCAGAAATCGAAGAAAAAGTTCTGATTACAGGAGCATCTAAGGTATATATTGAAGACGTTAAAGAAGAATTTGTAGTAGATTATCTTTACAAAGCCATAAAATCGGGAGCTGTTTATGAAGATAAATATCTCCTGGGAACGTCCTATGCAAGGCCATTAATTGCCAAGAAGCTTGTGGAAATAGCCCATAAAGAAGGGGCAAAGTACATAAGCCATGGCTGTACAGGAAAGGGAAATGATCAGGTGCGTTTTGAAGTGAGCATAGCTGCATTAGATCCTGAAATCAAAATTATAGCCCCCTGGAGAATATGGGATATTAAATCAAGAGAAGATGCTATTGACTATGCATATGCAAAAGGAATAAAAATACCAGTGACAAAAGAAAAGATATATTCTCGAGATAGGAATCTATGGCATATAAGTCACGAAGGTGGTGATTTGGAAGAGTTAACAAATGAACATAAAACGGATATGTATGTAATGATTACTCCACCTGAAAAGGCGAAGGATGAGGCAAGTTATGTAGAAATTTATTTTGAGCAGGGAATTCCTAAAAAGGTTGATGGGAAGGAACTTTCGCCAGTAGAACTTGTGAAAACGTTGAATAAAATTGCCTGTGAAAATGGAATAGGGGTTGTGGATATAGTTGAAAATAGGCTGGTAGGCATGAAATCAAGGGGGGTGTATGAAACGCCGGGAGGTACCGTACTGTTAGCTGCCCACCGTGAAATTGAGCAAGTTACTCTTGATAGGCAGACATATCATTATAAACAGCTTGTGGCTCAAAGATATGCTGAGATTGTATATGATGGAATCTGGTTTAGTACTTTAAGAGAGGCTTTAGATGCATTTATCGATAAAACTCAGGAAAATGTTACAGGAACTGTGAAATTAAAGCTCTATAAAGGAAATATCATGGTAGCTGGAATAGATTCTCCTTTTGCATTATATGACAAAGGAATATCCTCTTTTGGAGAGAGTAAATTGTATAGTCATAAGGATGCAGCAGGGTTTATCAGCTTATTTGGACTACCATATAAAATAAAAGCAATGACAGAAAAAAACAAGGAAGGGAATAGTTAAATGAAGCTCTGGGGAGGAAGATTCAAAAAAAAAGAAAGCAAATTGATGGAAGACTTTAATAGTTCCTTAAGTTTTGATAAAAAATTATATTTTGAGGATATTAAAGGAAGCCAGGCCCATGCTAAAATGCTGACTCAATGTGGGATTTTAACGGAAGAGGAAGGCAGTCTTATTGTATCTGGATTGACATCAATGCTTGAAGATATAGAAAAGGGAGATCTTACAATAGAAGGGGAATATGAGGATATTCACAGCTTTGTGGAGGTGAAGCTTATAGAGAGAGTGGGGGAAGTTGGGAAAAAGCTTCATACGGCGAGAAGTAGAAATGATCAAGTAGCAGTAGATATGAGACTTTATTCCAAGAAAAAAGCTTTAGAAGTTGTAGAATTAATAAATGAACTTCAAAATGTGATTTCAAAGCTTGCAGAAGAAAATCCCTTTATTATGCCTGGATATACCCATCTTCAAAGAGCCCAGGTTGTAACTTTTAAGCATCACATGATGGCGTATTACAATATGTTTGGCAGAGATAAAAAGAGGGTATTAAATGCTGTAGAATTGATGGATGAAAACCCTCTTGGATGTGGTGCCCTCGCTGGAACAATTTATAACATAGACAGACAATACACAACAAACGAGCTTCAATTTAAAAAACCCGTGGACAATTATTTGGATGGAGTAAGCGATAGGGATTATATAATAGAACTGATTTCTTGTTTTTCTATTCTCATGATGCACTTTAGCAGGTTAAGTGAAGAATTGATTTTATGGAGTAGTAAAGAGTTTAATTTTATTGAAATTGACGATCAGTATGCAACTGGAAGTAGTATTATGCCGCAAAAGAAAAACCCGGATGCTCCAGAACTCATTAGAGGAAAGACCGGAAGGGTATATGGAGCCTTGATATCCATTCTTACTACAATGAAAGGACTTCCCCTTGCATATAACAAGGATATGCAGGAAGATAAGGAACCGTTCTTTGATGCAGTAGATACAGTTTTAAAGTGTATTAGCATGATGATTGCAGTGCTTTCAACTTTAAAGGTTAAAAAAGAAAACATGCTTAATGCAGTAAAAAGCGGTTTTTTAAACGCCACAGAAGTTGCAGATTATCTTGTGAATAAAGGAATGGCTTTTAGAGATGCCCATGGAGTGGCAGGTTCAATTGTACTTTATTGCGAAGAAAAAAATAAAGCTATAGAGGATTTAAAAATAGAAGAATTTAAGGAATTCAGTTCATTATTTGAAGAAGATATTTATGAATTCATAAATTATGAGAGCATTTTAAAAAGAGGAATAAAAAAAATCATGCAATAGTTATTAAAAGATAACTTTGGATACAGATATTGGGGACATACCTGCTCGGTCGGTATGTCCCATTATCTTAAATATTGAATAAATATGATAAATATAATTGTATTATTATACATAATAATGTATAATTATTTACACAGCGAAAGTTTATAGGAAAAGTTTTCATTGTAAATATACTGAAAGGAGCAGATACATGAAAGCAAAACTTGTGCTGGAGGATGGTACAACATTTTGGGGAAATTCTTTTGGTGCTACTGGAGAAGTTTTCGGTGAAGTAGTTTTTAACACTTGTATGACCGGATATGAAGAAATTTTAACAGATCCTTCCTATAAAGGACAAATCGTTACAATGACTTACCCGTTGGTTGGAAATTATGGTTTTAATGAGATAGATAGAGAATCCCATAAGCCACATGTCAATGGATTTATTGTGAAAGAGATATGCGATGCGCCGAGCAACTGGAGGTGCAAAATACTTCCTGAAGACTATTTTAAAAAACATAATATAGTAGGTATAAAGGATATTGACACAAGAAGACTCACAAAGCACATAAGAAGATATGGCAGCATGTATGGAGTTATATCCACAGAATGTTATGATACAGAAGCACTTTTAAGCAGGATAAAAGAAAAGGCTTCAATTAAAACAAATCTTGTGGAGGAAGTTAGTACACCGGAAATGTATCATCTACAGGGAAAGGGAAAGAAAATTGCTGTCATGGATTTTGGAATAAAACGAAATATACTAAGAATCTTACATCAGCTGGATTGTAATTTATATGTATATCCTTATATCGCAAGTGCAGAAGAACTATTAAAAATCAATCCCGATGGGATTCTTCTTTCAAATGGACCAGGAGACCCGGAAGATTTGCAAGAGTCAGTAGAAAATATTAAGAAGCTATTGGGAAAGAAACCTATCATGGGAATATGCTTAGGGCATCAGCTTCTCGGGTTAGCTCTAGGAGGAAAGACTTATAAGTTAAAGTTTGGACATCATGGAGGCAACCATCCTGTAAAGGATTTTACTACAGGAAGGGTTTACATCACTTCACAGAATCATAATTATGCATTACAGCATGATTTCTGCAAAGATGCAGTCATAACACATGTAAATGTAAATGATAATACGGTAGAAGGTTTTCGACATAAATTTCTTCCGGTGATTAGTGTGCAATATCATCCGGAGGCGGCTCCCGGACCTCAGGATTCCAGCTATATATTTAATGATTTTATGAAAATGATAGAGGTGAATTCCAATGCCTAAGAGAGAAGATATAAAAAAAGTAATTGTTATAGGTTCAGGCCCTATAGTCATTGGTCAGGCAGCAGAATTTGATTATTCTGGTACTCAGGCTTGTAAGGCATTAAAAGAGGAAGGTATAGAAGTCGTACTTATCAATAGCAATCCTGCAACGATTATGACAGACAGGGAAGTTGCAGATAAGGTATATATTGAACCTATTACTTTAGATTTTGTTAAAAAAATTATCTATAAAGAAAAACCCGACGGAATTCTTTCCTCTCTTGGAGGACAAACGGGACTTAATATGGCAGTAGAGTTAGCTAAAGATGGAATATTGGAAGAATTGGGAGTTGAACTTCTGGGAACACCCCTTGAATCCATTCAAAGAGCTGAAGATCGTAAGCTTTTTAAAAAGACTATGGAGGAAATAGGGGAAAGAGTGCCTAACAGTACAATTGTGACTAATTTAAAAGATGCCGTAGCTTTTGCGGAGAAAGTTGGATTTCCTATTATAGTACGTCCTGCCTATACTTTAGGTGGAACTGGAGGTGGAATTGCAAATGATATGGAAGAATTTAAATATATCGCAGGCCGTGGATTAAAATTAAGTATGATTCATCAAATACTGCTTGAACAAAGTGTGGCGGGGTGGAAAGAAATTGAATACGAAGTTATAAGGGATAATGCAGACAACTGTATTGTGATATGTAATATGGAAAATTTGGATCCTGTAGGAGTACATACAGGAGACAGTATTGTAGTAGCTCCAAGTCAAACTTTGTCCGATGTAGAGTATCAAATGTTAAGGTCTGCTTCAATTAGAATTATACGTGCACTTAAGATTAACGGCGGCTGCAATATACAGTTTGCCTTAAATCCAAATAGTTTTGAATATGTTGTTATAGAAGTCAATCCAAGAGTTAGTCGTTCCAGTGCTTTAGCTTCAAAAGCTACGGGATACCCTATTGCAAGAGTAACGGCTAAAATCGCTGTTGGTATGAATCTTGATGAAATTAAAAATTCTATTACGCAAAATACCTATGCTTGTTTTGAGCCTTCCCTTGATTATGTGGTGACAAAAGTTCCAAGATGGCCTTTTGATAAATTCAACACCGCAAACCGCACCCTTGGAACGCAGATGAAAGCTACTGGAGAAGTGATGGCAATCGGAAGAACCTTTGAAGAGTCTTTTTTAAAAGCAATCGATTCTTTGGATATTAAGCTAAATTATCAATTGGGATTGAAGGAGTTTGAAGATAAATCCATAGAGGAGCTGAAGGAGTTTATTAGAGTTCCCAGAGATGAGAGGATTTTTGCTATATGTAAAGCACTGCAAAAGGGGGTTTCTGTAGAAGAAATTGTGGATATAACAAAAATAGATTATTTCTTTATTAAAAAACTTGAAAAGATCGTCCTTCTTGCCAAGGAAATCAAGGAAAGTTCTATTGAACATATCAGCTATGAGTTGATGTATAAAGCGAAAAAGATAGGATTTGGAGATTCTTATATAGCAAATTTAATGAATACCACCGTAGAGAAAGTTATGGAAAAAAGAAAGCAGTACAGAATATTTCCAGTATATAAAATGGTGGATACCTGTGCCGGTGAATTTGAAGCAGCTACGCCCTATTATTATTCAACATATGAAGAGGAAGATGATGTAGTGGTAAATGATAGGCGTAAAGTAATTGTAATTGGTTCTGGACCAATTAGAATAGGACAGGGAATTGAGTTTGATTATTGTAGTGTCCACTCAGCACAAACCCTTAGAGAATTAGGGGTTGAATCTATTATTGTAAATAACAATCCAGAAACCGTAAGTACAGATTTTGATACATCCGATAAACTTTATTTTGAACCACTTACAAAGGAGTGTGTATTGGATATCATTGAAAAAGAAAAGCCTGAAGGAGTAATTGTTCAGTTTGGAGGACAAACGGCTATTAATCTTGCCACTGCATTGCAGGAGGCTGGAGTCAAAATTTTAGGAACAGATGTAAAAAGTATTGATATTGCAGAAGACAGAGAAAAGTTTTTAAAACTTTTAGAAAAGCTTAATATTCCGCTTCCACCTGGCAGTACTGCTTTTTGTGTTGAACAGGCCATAGAGATTGCCAATGAAATAGGGTATCCCGTCCTTGTGAGACCTTCTTATGTTCTTGGTGGTCGGGCAATGGAAATTGTATATAATGACAGGGAATTAAGAGAATATATGCAGCTTGCAGTAAACGTTTCAACGCAGCATCCTGTGCTTATAGATAAATATATTTTAGGAAAAGAGGTGGAAGTTGACGGAATTTCCGATGGGATAGATGTTTTAATCCCTGGAATTATGGAACATGTAGAACGAGCAGGAGTTCACTCAGGAGATAGTATGGCAATATATCCACCTCAGAAACTGGAAGAAGACAGTAAAAACATTATAATTGAGTACACTTTAAAGATTGCAAAAGCGTTAAAGATCAAGGGACTTTTCAATATACAATTTGTATTAGACGAAAAAAACAAAGTCTATGTCATTGAAGTAAACCCACGTGCTAGTAGAACGGTTCCCATACTGAGCAAGGTGACAGGAATACCTATGATCGCTTTGGCAACCAAAGTTATTATGGGTAAGTCTTTAAAAGGCCTGGGATATGCTACCGGATTAGTAAAGGAAACTGATTTTATAGCTGTAAAAGTTCCCGTTTTTTCCTTCTCCAAGCTCACTATGGTAGATACTTTTTTAGGACCAGAAATGAAGTCCACCGGAGAGGTTATGGGAGTGGACAAAGAGTATAATAAAGCTTTGAATAAAGCACTTGTGGCCTCTGGAATCAAAATTCCTGCTGCTGGAAATGTGCTGCTATCTATTGCACAAAGGGATTTGGATGAAGGCGTAGAAATTGCAAAAAAACTTTTCAATATGGGATATAAATTGTTGGCTACAAATCATACATATTCTTATTTAAAGGAGAGGGGTATAAATGTTAAGCTAATTCCTATAGAAGAAGTGCAGAGATGGCTGAAGGAGGATAGGATTGATTTGGTCATTAACACTCCTACAAAAGGAAAAATTCCTACCCGAAATGGGTTTTCTATAAGACGCACAGCAATGGAATATAACGTGCCATGCATTACGTCTTTTGATACTTTGAATGCCATACTTGCAACTATTGAAAGAAACAGGGAAGAAAATCATAAGATGGATGTATATTCTTTAAGTGAATATTCGTTTGGGATATAGTCAGTGCTTTAAATATGCTCACATCCTTTTTAATCCGTTGTGTTGCTCTGAAAAGTCCATCAAATAAAAGTAGAAAATATCTACAGAGTAAATAATTATTGAATTTTTATTCAATAAAATGTATAATTATTTAGATGATAAATTTATATGGCTCCTGGTTTTTTAAATATTTATTCTATAATTTTGGAGGGGTATTATATGACTTTACAAGAAATTATAGGCTTGGATAAGCAATATTTTATGAATGTATTCGGAGATAGAAATCCTGTCTGTTTTAAACGGGGCAAGGGAATGCTATTGTGGGATTTAGAAGACAAGGTATATTATGACTTTTTAGGTGGAATCGCAGTGAATGTTTTAGGACACAGCCATCCTAAACTCGTAGAGGCATTAAAATCACAGCTTGAAAAATTACTTCATACATCAAACCTCTACTATATAGAATCCCAGGCAAAATTAGCAAAGATCCTTGTAGAAAATTCTTGTGCAGATAAGATATTTTTTGCAAATAGCGGTGCTGAAGCCAATGAAGGAGCAATTAAGCTTGCGAGAATTTATTTTAAGAAGAAAGGTTTCAATCATAAATATGAAATCATTACTCTAAAAAATTCTTTCCATGGAAGAACTATGACTACGGTTGCTGCAACGGGACAGGAGAAGTACCAAAAGCCATACTATCCAATTACACCTGGGTTTAAGCATGTTGAAATCAACAATATAGAAGCACTGAAAGAGGCGATTACCCCTTCTACTTGTGCAGTCATGTTGGAGCCGATTCAAGGAGAGAGTGGAGTCAATCCTGTAGATTATGAATATATGCATGAGCTTAAGAAAATTTGTGAAGAAAATGATATTTTATTGATTTTAGATGAAGTTCAAACTGGAATTGGAAGAACAGGAAAATTATTTGGATATCTTCATTATGATATAGAGCCAGATATCTTTACGTTAGCGAAGGCGTTAGGCGGAGGAATTCCCATTGGAGCTGTCTGTGCAAAAGAACATGTTGCAAATGCTTTCGAACCTGGTGATCACGGAAGCACTTTTGGAGGAAACCCTTTTGCTTGTACAGCAGGACTTGCAGTAATGAAGACGATATTTAATGATGGATTAGTAGAAAATGCGAAAAAGATGGGAGAATACTTTAAAGAGAAACTTAATCAATTGAAAGAGAGACATAGCATCATCAGTGAGATAAGAGGAAAAGGATTGATGATAGGTATAGAGCTTTCTATCGATAATGCAAGGGAGATCACAAGAAAACTACTGTATAAGGGATTCCTTGTAGGAAATGTAGGGGAAAAAGTTTTAAGAATTCTTCCCCCATTAATTGTGACCTCAGAGGATATTGATAAATTGATAGCAAGTATAGATGAAATACTAAGTGAGATTAGTGTATAAAGGGGGTAGATACATGGAGCCAATAGCTGTACAACAAGAGGGAATAATATTTTTAAAAAAACATTTCAATACTTCAGAAAAATTCGGAGAGATAGAAAAGAAGGTTTTAGAAGTTAGAAGGGCGAAACTTGAGGATATATCGGAAATACAGAGGATAACAAAAGAAGCCTTTAAACAATATAGGGAGTATGCAGGCGGAGATAGCAAAATTGCTGCGATGGAAGAAACTTATGAGGATATAAAAAGAGATATTGAAACAAAAGAAGTATTTGTAGCCCTATTGAATGGTATACCTGTGGGAAGTGTAAGAATAGAAGTATTTCCTGATAAAACTGCGTATTTAAGCAGATTTGGAGTCAGACCGGATTACCAGAATAACGGAGTAGGAAAGGCACTGCTTGATGTGGTGGATACAGCAATGAAAGAGATGGGTATAAAAAAGATATATCTTCATACAGCCTCTAAAGCGACTCCTCTTATTTGTTGTTACTATAAAAGGGGTTTTTATATTGACTCTACCACGAAAGATAGGGGATATATAAGAGCTTTGTTGTGCAAGGAATATAAAGAAGACGAATAAAATACTTATTCGTATTCAAGGAGGACTTGTGATGATAAAAGTTGGTATATTAGGTGCAACTGGATACGTAGGAATTGAACTTGTAAGGATTCTGTCGCAACATCCTCAGGTTAAAATTGTTTCAGTTGTATCTCAAAGCTTTGTAGGGCAGAATATTTCCGATATTTACCCGAATCTTCGGGGAATCGTGGATCAAAAATGCGAAGAGCTCGATGTGGAGAAGATAGCAAATCGATGTGACGTAGTTTTTACAGCCCTTCCACATGGCGCTTCCAAAACTGTAATCCCACAATTTGTACAACATGGAGTGAAGGTTATAGATTTAAGTGGAGACTTTAGATATAATGATGTGTCTATATATGAAAAATGGTACGGGACAAAACATGACAACCCAGAGTTATTAGATATTTCCGTGTATGGACTGCCTGAGCTGCACAGAGATGAAATTGCAAAAGCTCACCTCATAGGAAATCCGGGATGTTATACGACCTGTTCCATCCTTGCTTTAGTTCCTTTGATTGCTAATAAGCTGATTGATACGCGTCATATCATTATTGATGCAAAATCCGGTGTATCGGGAGCTGGAAGAGGGTTATCATTAGATACCCATTTTTGTGAATGCACTGAAAATATTAAGGCTTATAAGGTTGCTACACACAGGCATACTTCAGAAATAGAACAGGAGCTGAGCCTTGTGGCAGGAGAGGAGATTATTCTTTCCTTTACACCCCATCTTATTCCTATGAAACGGGGTATTCTAAGTACAGCTTATGCAGATTTGAAACAAAAGTATACGGCGGGGGAATTGCTAAAAATCTACGAAGAATATTATAAAGGCGAATTTTTCATCCGAATATATGATGAGGGCAAGCTTCCGGAAACAAACCACGTGTCAGGTTCTAATTTTGTAGATATTGGTTTGGTGGTAGATGAAAGGCTAAATAGAGTAGTCGTTGTTTCGGCCCTTGACAATTTGATAAAGGGTGCTGCCGGCCAGGCTGTTCAAAATATGAATATTATGTTTGAATTGGATGAAAAAACAGGGCTTGTTGCTTCGGGGCTGTATTTGTAGTTAAGAAAGGAATGTGCTTATGGAAACTTTAATTAAAAAAGCTGGAACACTTATCGAGGCATTGCCATACATTCAAAGGTTAAATGGAAAAACCGTTGTTATAAAATACGGTGGAAATGCCATGATAAGCGAGGAACTGAAAAATTCAGTTATGGAAGATATTACACTTTTGAAGTATATTGGAGTAAATCCAGTTTTAGTGCATGGAGGTGGGCCTGACATAACTAAAGCGTTGAAGCTTTATAATATTGAAAGTAAATTCATCAATGGATTGAGGGTTACAGATGCGCAAACTATGGAAGTTGCTCAAATGGTGCTTGTGGGGAAAACTAACAAGGAAATAGTTTCTTTGTTAAACTGCAAAGGTGGAAAAGCCGTTGGTTTTTGTGGAATAGATGGTAAACTTATTGAATGTGAGCGATATAAAACCACTGTTGACGGGGTAGAAACGGATATAGGCTACGTTGGAAAAATCAGAAACGTTAATTCAAGGCTGCTGGAGTTAGTGGCAAAGGATGAATACATTCCAGTGATTGCGCCTGTTGGAGTGGATATGGAAGGTAAAAGCTATAACATTAATGCAGATACGGTGGCTGGAGCAGTTGCCTCTGCACTAAAAGCTGAGAAAATGATTCTTCTTACGGATGTAGAAGGAATTAAATATTCAAAAGATAGCGATGAAGTAATTCCTGAAATCACTATAAAAGAAGCTTATGAATTAATTGATAAAGGTATCATTACCGGAGGAATGATACCAAAGGTATTAGGATGTATAGAAGCACTTGAACAGGGAGTAAGCAGAACACATATTATCGATGGACGAATTCCACATTGTATATTATTAGAAATATTTACTAATAAGGGAATTGGAACAATGATAAAAAATTAAATTGATTTGAAATCAATCGTAAAAGACATTAGATCCATCTGAAGAGATGAATCTAATGTCTTTAGTTTTAAGTAGATATCGAAGGAATATTATTTTGTTTTCCACATCCTTTTTATTTCCATTTTTTATTGGGGCATAAGATATTAGACGCAATCAGGGCTTACATGGGCATAAAAGGCAACAATATTCCAACACCAATTGGAATGCGTGAGGATTTAGACCATTTAGTTAATGCTCCAATCAAATAAAAATATAAAAATATTACAACAGTATTTTTAAACAGTACCAAAACTTATAAGTAATTAATCAAACTTCCGGTATTTTTTGATAAGATAAACCTTTATTTTGTAGGGGTATAGCCTTAGGATATATAAATAAAATACTTAAAGTCAATGTTAACGAATCCAGGAGTGTCTATATGTAATACATTAAGATTTCTAAAGAATTTTAAAGAAAGGTATATTTATTTTATTATCATGGGAAATAATAGATTTAATAAATACAATTTCCTGTGGTAATATATAAAAGTCGCTGTGATAAGACAGCAATAGAGAGTCAAAGGTGGTTGACACAATATATATGGTTTGATAAAATATAAAAGCTGTCCCGATTGGGGACATTGAAGTTTAAAAATTACCATTTGACATCTACTTAGGACCCATGATAATATAAACAAGCTGCTTGATGAAGCATCAAATAAAAAATTGCTAGTTGACATAATAGAAATGACATGATAATATAATCTAGCGACATCGGTCCTAAGGGACATATAAAGTTTGGCCTTTGAAAATTGAACAGTGGAA
>NZ_SOAZ01000044.1 GCF_004364155.1 Fonticella tunisiensis
ATATATAATTCGATAAATGTTGGGGGATATCCTGCATATAGATGAATGCAGAGCCTTAAAAATTAAGCCTTTCAAGGTTTTGCAAGAGACTAATATCAGCATTAGTAAAGGGGGATATTTATGAAGGCAAGAAATGGATTTGTCTTTACTCTAAGTGCAATCATAATTATTGTATTTGCTTATCTTTTAATGTTTGGAGCAAATCTTGGGCCATATTATAGATTTAATGCTGCAAAGGACCTTCTCAAGCTAGGACTTGACCTTAGAGGAGGAGTTTACATTGAGATGGAGGCAGTTGATAAAAACGTTGACCAGGATGCACTTGAGAGGGCAAGACAGATGCTGGAGCTTAGAGTTAACAACCTTGGAGTTGCAGAATCCACAGTTGCAATTGCAGGAGGGAACAGAATAAGAATAGAAATTCCTGGAATATCCGATGCCAAGGCAGCCCTTGAGCAGGTTGGAAGAACAGGAAAGTTAAGATTTGTAGGTCCCGACGGAAAGGAAGAAATATTAACTGGCAGTGATGTTAAGGATTCAACCGTTGGGGTTGACCCTCAAACAAATCAGCCCGTTGTTCAGTTAAAGCTAAATGAAGCGGGAGCAAAGAAATTCGCAGAGGCTACAAAGAAATATATTGGGCAGCCTATATCAATATACATGGATGAAGATTTAATTTCTTCACCAACTGTTCAAAATGAAATACCAAATGGAGAAGCGGTTATAACAGGTATGAAGGATCTGGATGAGGCAAAAAGAGTTGCGGGAATAATCAAATCAGGTGCACTTCCTGTAAAACTTCAAGCAGCAACAGTTAGAACCATAGGGCCTTCCCTTGGAGCTGAAGCTATACCAACAAGTACAAAGGCAGCTGTAATAGGAGTTTCCCTTGTTATGATTTTCATGCTTTTATACTACAGAGTCCCTGGATTTATTGCTGACCTTGCACTTACTGTATATATTATACTCACGGTTTTAATATTTATAGGAATAAAGGCAACGCTAACCCTTCCGGGTATTGCAGGTATGCTTCTTTCAATAGGTATGGCCGTTGATGCAAACGTGCTTATTTTTGAAAGGATAAAGGAAGAGCTTAAGATAGGAAAGTCTCTGAAATCATCCATAGATGCTGGTTTCCACAGGGCACTTTCATCAATACTTGACTCAAATATTACGACACTAATAGCAGGTTTTGTGCTTTATTACCTTGGCTCAGGTTCAGTAAAAGGCTTTGCTTTAACCCTCATCCTGGGTGTTTTGACAAGTATGTTCACTGCAATTACTATAACAAGGTTCATGCTTAAGACCTTTGTAAATACAGGATGGATTAAAAACACTAAATTCTATGGTGCATAGGGGGAGGGGATAATATGTTAAAGATAGTAGAAAGAACCAGGCTCTGGTTTGCTATATCTCTTATAATAATATTTGCGGGACTAATATCCCTTGTTGTACAGGGGCTTAACTATGGAGTAGACTTTAGAGGCGGTACAGTTGTAACGGTGAACATAGGGAAGGATTTCGATTCAAAGGAGATAAGGCAAATAGCTGAAAAGTATGACCCTCAATCAACTGTAAGGAAGATAGAAGGAAATCAGGTGGAAATAATAAGCGGGAACTTGACAGATGAACAGGTTCCAAAGCTTTTTAATGATCTTAAAGCAAAGTATAACCTTACGGATAAGGACCTCCTTTCAACCAATAGAATAGGGCCTTCGGTGGGTAACGAACTTAAAAGAAATGCATTAAAATCCGTTGCTGTTGCCACTATATTAATGCTCATATATATATGGATAAGGTTTGAAATTAAATCCGGAGTGGCTGCCATTATAGCGCTATTGCACGACGTTCTTATTACTATATCCGTATATACACTGCTTCAAATTCCGGTAAACAGCAGTTTCATTGCAGCTATACTTACAATACTTGGCTATTCTATAAACGATACAATAGTTATATTCGATAGAATAAGGGAAAACAGGAGAACCCACAAATACCATGATTATACAACACTTGCCAATGCCAGCATAACTCAGACCATGGCAAGATCCATAAATACAGTTATGACAACTCTCTTTACAATAACTGCTATTTATATACTTGGAGTTCCATCTATAAAGGAATTTGCACTTCCGCTTATAATAGGTATAATAAGTGGAGCCTATTCTTCCATATTTATCGCAAGCCCCATATGGGTTCTATGGAAAAAAGGAGAAAAATACGTTTAAGAGCCGATTGATCTGGCTCTTATTTTTTATTGCACATATTCAATATCTCAATTATAATATATATGTTTCATGTAAATTGAGGGGAATATGTTGTATGAAAAGATGGCAGTATAAAACAAAGGACTATCTATTTGCTCATGAAAAATTTCATGACCCTTTTTTACTTAAGGATATGGACAGGGCGGTTACAAGAATTGATGCAGCCATAAGAGGCGGAGAGAAGATAGTTATATTTGGCGGTTATGATGTAGGTGGAATTGCAAGCATATCCATTTTGTACAGGGCCTTCAGAAAGCTTGGAGTTGATGTAGGCTATTACATCCCCGATAGAATAGATGGAGGCTGTAAAATAAACAAGGAATCGATAGATTATATGAAAACACTGGCTGCGGATCTTATTATAACTGTACATACGGGAGTACGCTCAACCCAAGAAATTAAATATGCAAGATCCCTTGGTATGGATATAATTATTGCCGATTGTCATGAGTTAAGTGAAGATATATCGGATGCTTTGGTAATAAACCCTAAAAGGCATGATTGCCTTTATCCGTGTAAATTTCTTTCAGGATCCGGTGTTGCATTTAAGCTTATTCAGGCTCTTTGGATGTATTATGGGTTAAAGGATTTTGAGGATTTTCTGGATATTGCAGCCATTGGAACAATAGCAGACGACAGGGATGTTAAAGGTGAAAACAGGACTATCGTTGATTATGGGATTGAAAAGATAAATAAAAGCGAAAATCATGGAATTAAGGCACTGAAGCTGGTTTCTGGAATGCATAATAAGGCTACGAGGAATCAAATAGCTTTTAAAATGATTCCAAGAATAGATGCTGCAGGAAGGTTTATCGATGCTAGAATAGCCGTTGAGCTGTTTATAACATATGATTATGATAAGGCCCTGCAAATAGCCAAATACCTTGATCAGGAGAACAAAAAGCGGGAATATTTTAAAAAGAGAATGTTGAAGGAAGACTTTATAAGTGTTTAGAAGTTATGGAATTTTAAATTGACGGATTGTGCTGAATATGACGGTTTAAATATTATTGGAAATGGGTATTTAAATTTTTAGACTTTTTAATGTATAATGAAGTAGTGAAATGTATATTAGGAATCATGGCAGGTTAAAGAAAAATAATATTGGGAGGAATAAATATGGATTTGAAGGAAAAGATCAGGGTAATAGAGGGATTCCCAAAGCCCGGAATTAGTTTTAAAGATGTAACAACGCTTTTGAAGGATGGAGAAGCCTTTAAATACACTATTGATAAATTGGTTGATATGGTAAAGGATCTTAACATTGATGTAGTAGTTGGCCCTGAGGCAAGGGGCTTTGTATTTGGAACCCCCGTAGCCTATGCCCTTGGCGTTGGGTTTGTCCCAGTTAGAAAACCAGGAAAACTTCCTGCCGATACTCTAAGATATGAATATGAGCTTGAGTACGGAAGCGATGCCCTTGAAATACATAAGGATGCTATAAAGCCTGGACAAAGAGTTTTAATAGTTGACGACCTTCTTGCAACGGGAGGTACTATAAGCTCCGTAGCAAAGCTTGTTGAACAGCTTGGAGGAGAGGTTGCAGCCCTTGGATTTATCATTGAACTTAAAGGACTCAGGGGTAGGGACAAGGTTAAGGACTATAATGTTATATCGCTGGTACAATATGAATTTTAATTAAAGTTAATAAACATGGGTACTGTCGAAAAAATTTGCAAAATGCAGTAAGTTAATATATAATTTATTTTAAAATATGGCTGGTATATATACCAGCCATATATTGTAGGTTATAGGAAAGAGGGCTAATATGCTTCAAGGGATACTGGATAAAATTAAGGAATACAAACTGGATGTTGATGTTAACGCAATTGAAAAAGCATACTATTTAGCAGAAAAAGCTCATAAAAATCAGTTTAGGGAGTCTGGGGAACCCTATTTAAGCCATCCCGTTGAGGTGGCAATTATACTCATAGAAATGGGACTTGATACGGATACTTTATGTGCTGCCCTTTTACACGACGTTGTAGAGGATACCGAGTATACCTATGACGATATAAAGAGGGAATTCAATGAGGAAGTTGCAAACCTTGTAGAAGGGGTAACCAAACTTGGAAAAATAAAGTATAAATCCAAGGAGGAGCAGCAGGCAGAGAATATACGAAAGATGTTTATTGCTATGGCGAAGGATGTAAGGGTTATCCTTATAAAGCTTGCTGACAGGCTCCACAATATGAGAACGCTGAAGTATATGCCCCCTGATAAACAGAAAGAAAAGGCCCAGGAGACGCTTGATATTTTTGCACCTATTGCCCACAGACTTGGTATTTCAAAGATTAAGTGGGAATTGGAGGATTTGAGCCTAAGATTTTTAAAACCCGAGGAGTATTATGATCTTGTAAACAAGGTTGCGCAGAAGAGAGCAGAAAGGGAAAATTCTATTAATCAAATTGTGGCTGTTCTTAAGGAAAAGCTAAAACAGTCAGGAATAAATGCCGATATTGAAGGAAGGCCAAAGCATTTTTACAGCATATATAGAAAGATGCATTACAAAAACAAAACCTTTGACCAGATATTTGACCTTCTGGCAGTTAGAATAATAGTGGAGACCGTAAGGGACTGTTACGCAGCTCTTGGTATTGTCCATACTTTATGGAAGCCAATTCCCGGAAGGTTTAAGGACTATATAGCCATGCCAAAGCCCAATATGTATCAATCACTACATTCAACGGTTATTGGACCTGGAGGACAGCCCTTTGAAATTCAAATAAGGACCTGGGATATGCACAGGACTGCAGAATATGGTATAGCTGCCCACTGGAAGTATAAAGAGGGAATAAATGATGGTAAGATAGATGACAGGCTTAAATGGTTAAGGGAAATAATGGAGTATCAGAGGGAAGCCAGAGATGCCAAGGAGTTTATGGAGACGGTCAAGATAGATTTCTTCTCCGATGAAGTTTTCGTATTTACACCTAAGGGTGCTGTCATCGATCTTCCTGTTGATTCTACCCCAATAGATTTTGCATATAGAATTCACACCGATATAGGAAACAAATGTGTTGGAGCAAAGGTTAACGGAAGAATGGTTCCACTTGACTATAAGCTTAAAACAGGAGATATAGTGGAGATTATAACATCTGCAACATCGAGGGGACCCAGCAGGGACTGGTTAAACATTGCAAAAAGTTCCCAGGCAAAGAGTAAAATAAGGCACTGGTTTAAAAAGACGTTTAAGGAGGAAAATATCGATAAGGGCAAGGAAAGCCTGGAAAAAGAGATAAAAAGGCAGGGGCTTAATGCCTTTGAAGCCTTAAAATCTGAATATATGGATGCGGTCCTTAAAAGATTTAATTATCAGAGTATGGAAGACCTTTACTCTTCAATTGGAAGCGGTGCAATAACATCAGCAGGCGTGGTAACCAAAATAAAGGAAGAGATGAGAAAAAATGAACTTGATGGCCAAAGGCGCCTGGGTATTATTGAAAGGCAGCAGGAAGGAAGGAAGAGACAAAAGGTTGAAGCTAAAAAGCCTGGCATTGAAGTCAAGGGAGAAAAGGACCTTATGACGAGGTTTGCAAAATGCTGCAACCCTGTTCCAGGGGATGATATAATAGGCTTTATTACCAAAGGGAGAGGAGTATCCATACATCGAAGGGACTGTAAGAATTTTGAACATCTTGCAAGCGTTGAACCGGACAGGGTGGTTGATGCTTCATGGACAGGAGAGCATACTACTGACTTCCTTGCAGATGTTCAAATTGAGGCTTTGGATAGATACGGTCTATTAGCCGATATAACTACAACAATTGCAAATTCCAAAACGGTTGTAAGGGGCATAAATGCCAGAACAAATAAAAATCAGTATGCTGTTATTAGCCTTACTCTGCAGGTAACCGATATAGAACACCTTGATAAACTTATGAAGGACTTTAGGAAAATTACAGGGGTGACCGATGTATACAGACATAGAAACTAAGGAGTGGTTTTATGAGAGCAGTTGTGCAAAGAGTTAGCAGAGCAAAGGTTGCTGTTGAAGGTGAAATTGTAGGCGAGATTGGAAGGGGAATGTTGGTGCTCCTTGGAGTCGAGGAGAAGGATAGCCTTGAGGACGTCAATTACCTTGCTGAAAAGATATCCAATCTAAGAATTTTTGATGATGAAGAGGGAAAGATGAACCTTTCCCTTATGGATGTAGATGGAGATATGCTTGTGGTATCTCAGTTTACGCTTTATGGAGATTGCCGTAAGGGAAGAAGGCCAAACTATATGATGGCAGCTAAGCCTGATTATGCAAATGAGATGTATTTAAAGTTTGTGAATGAATGTAAAAAATATGTTGGTAAAGTGGAGACAGGAAAGTTCCAGGCTAAAATGGATGTGGAGCTTGTAAACGATGGACCTGTTACGCTGCTGCTTGATAGTAAGAAGAATTTTTAATTTAGGGGTATTTTTACCGCAGCGCCTACCTGTATATATTTTCTGCTTTTATTCCAACGGACTTTTCAGAGTAGCATACGGATTAATTTAAAGTAAATATATATTACTTTGGTGAAATGCTGAAGAATGGAAAGATGTGAGGTGATATAATGATATTTCATGTTTATCCCGCAGGGGTGTTCCAGGCTAACTGCTACATTATTGCAGATGAGAACACTTTAGAAGGGGCCGTAGTAGATCCTGGTGGAGATCCGGAGGGGATACTCGGAATATGCAAAAAATTGAATTTAAATGTTAAGTATATCATATTGACCCATGGACATGGGGATCATATAGCAGGAGTATGGAAGATAAAACAGGAAACGGGAGCTAAAATTCTCATGAATTCGAAGGATGAATATTTGACGGATGGCGGTACAAAGGAGCTCATACCGATACTTAGGGATATAAGGCTGTTTGATATAGATGAATACATAAATGAAGGTGATGTCATAAACCTGGGAAATATAAGGATAGAGGTCCTTGAAACGCCGGGACATACCTTGGGAAGCGTATCTTTGAAGATGGGAAATATTGTATTGACGGGAGATGCACTGTTTCAAGGTTCAGTTGGAAGGACTGATTTTCCAAAAAGTTCACATGAAGAGTTGATAAGATCTATTAAGGAAAAAATTTTGACGCTTCCTGATGATACCGTTGTGTATCCGGGACATGGACCGTCAACTACCGTTGGGGATGAGAAAAGGTATAATCCTTTTCTTTAATTTAATATGCATATTCCCTCTATTTTTGGGCACTATATGTGTAAAATATATGTAGGGGGAATTTTTTATGAAAAAAAGGCGTTCTTTTGTTAAACCAGGGAATTTTAAAAACCCTCTTGAGGATCTTGATAACGAAAGGTATATTGAGCTTTTAGAGAACGGGCTTTCTGATGAGGAGATTGCGAGGGAGTTTGATATTGATAATTCCTATTTAAAAAGGTTAAGGGATGAATGGAGAGAAGACTACTAAGGGGATGGAAATGTTTAAAGTAAAACTAACGGGACATGATTACAGATATGAAGTTTTTCAAATATTGAATTTGTTTTTTGATAAATCACAGCTTGATTTTAATTCCAGTGATTCATGGGATATAGAGAGCGTATTGGATTTAAATCGAAACGCTGTTGAATGTAATATTTATAAGGACGGAGACGTTTTTATAAAGAAACAGATTAAGTTACATCAGTTGGACAAAAAGGACATAAAAAATGCCATTAAAATGGCCATCTTAAATGCCGCAGAGGAGTATACAGGCAAAAAAATGCCGTGGGGAATACTTGTGGGAATAAGACCAACAAAGATAGTCCATGAGCTTGAAAGGAATAATTACGAAAGGGAAGAAATAAGAGACTATCTTACGTCAAACTATCATGTATCGTATGATAAGGCTCTACTTACAATTGAGGTGGCAGAAAGAGAAAAGAGATATTTAACGAAGAAGGAAAATTCAGTGAGCCTATATATAGGTATTCCTTTTTGTCCAACACGATGTGTTTATTGCTCATTTACTTCCAATCCTCTGGGAAAAAATCAAAGGGTTGTGGAAGAATATTTAGATGCACTTATTAGGGAGATTACGGCAACCCTTGATTGCCTTAATGAAAAAAACATCAACGTTGATACGCTGTATATAGGTGGGGGAACCCCAACATCCTTAACCTCTGAACAGCTTAGAAGGTTATTTGAGACTTTATCATCCAGGCTTGATATAAAGGGACTTAGAGAGTTTACTGTTGAGGCTGGAAGGCCGGATTCTATAGACGAGGAGAAGCTTCTGGCTATTAAGGAGGCAGGATGTGAGAGGATAAGCATAAACCCACAAACTATGAACGATGAAACCCTAAGGCGCATAGGAAGAAACCATACCTCCGAGGATATTGTTGAGAAATATGAATTGGCAAGAATGATAGGTTTTAAGGTTATTAATATGGATTTGATAATTGGGCTTCCTGGTGAAGGCGTGGAGGAGATTAGAAGGACGATGGAAAAATTAAGGGTACTTTCGCCTGACAACGTGACTATACACACAATGGCGATAAAAAGAGCATCAGTGCTTAATGAAAGGGAATATTCCGATAAGAGCTTGAGTGCCGAAAGAATGTATGAAATAGCTACTGAAGAAGTAAGAAACATGGGATTATATCCATACTATATGTACAGGCAGAAAAACATGGTAAGTCCACTCGAAAACGTAGGATACTGCAAGGAGAGCACAGAATGTATATACAACATTCAGATGATTGCAGAGAACATTTCAATAATAGCTATGGGAGCCGATGGAGTTTCAAAGCTTGTTTTTGAGGATGAAAACAGGATTGAAAGGGTTGCAAACGTTAAGGACGTAGGGGAGTATATTAAAAGGATTGACGAAATGATAGAAAATAAGAAAAGGGCAATAGACATTATATCAAAGTAGTGCAGAAATTTCGCAGCTAAAAAAATAAATAGGGCGTAGCCCCTTGATATGTAATGGTTTAGATGAATAATAATTGAAATATGTAAATTCCGATTTT
>NZ_SOAZ01000045.1 GCF_004364155.1 Fonticella tunisiensis
TGCTCCTTACCATGATGTGATATATTGAATCGGTGCTTTTAATGCGTGCAGCCCTTGGCATAAGATCACTCCTTGATTTTTTTATTTTTAGTATTGCCAGGGCCTTGGGGAAATATACAGACTTGGAAAGTTTTTGTGAACTGTCCCTTGTTTTGTTATCCATCTATAAAGATCTAAAGGCTATTATAGCAGTTGTGAACTGTCCCTTGATCCTTTCCAAAATAAAAGCCACACACAAGTTTCGTGCGTGACTTAATAAAATAATTACTCACTGATGTTAAACCTGTCTTTTAACTCATTTACTAATGAAACGTACTTTTCTCTAATCGCCTTATTATCTTCATCATTTTCTATATTAACGAATTCCTTTTCTAACCCTTTTGCTACATCTTCAGGTATTACCCTTAAAGCAAATCTGTAAATTACATTGTCTTCTTTAAAAATATGGTCTGCTAGCAAGTCTTTATAAGCGATTCCATATGCGATAATTCTCACTTTTGCATCTTTGTTTCCCTTCTCATAATCGTTTAAAGCAAGCTCAAGATGCTTAATGTACTTTCTTCCCATGTCGTGTTCAAGAAGCATTCCTTGTACCGGCCCCTCTGCGTTACTATCCTTTGCCATTTCATTAAAAAGATACTTTTCCTCTTTTCTATGGTGGTATTTATCTGCATAGTTTCTGATAAAATCAATTATCCTCCTGTAAAGTTCAACATCAACTTCCCCACCGTTCGCTATTTCCCTGGAAATATGCTCCACAGAACTTAAAATAACTTTAATGTTTTTATGTTCATTTACAAGAATATCTATCAAGAAAGATTCCTCCCTTTTCTCATTTTGTAAGTCTATTATATACAATTATATTTTAAGTGTATGTATTTTTAATCACATTTTAGCCTCCCAGTGTAATATCCTGCATATCATACCACTTCAATGCATCATAGAAATGCTCAGGCTTAAAGTCAGGCCACATATCATCAATAACATAAAAATCTGCATATACCGATTGAGCAGGCAGAAATCCACTCAGCCTTCTTCTTCCTCCCCACCTAATTATTAAGTCAACCCTTGAAATATCATTTGATTTCAGTTTTTTAATTATGCTCGATTTATTTCCGCCATCATAATTAAATAAACTTCCAAAATCCCATTCCCAGCCGTAATTTACAAGAAAATTAACCTTTACCCCGCCATTTCCAAAGGTTTTTCTCTTTGTAAAAGGAAGCAGTTCTTTCGGAAACATTTTTGACGCTGTGTTTCCAACAACCAGAAGCTCTGCATCCTCCTTGGAAAGCATCTTCACCGCGTCGATGCATGCCTTTGTAAAAGCTACTGTTTGAACGGCAGGCCTCTTGGTATTATCCGCCGTAAAGCCATAAAATGTTATTTCCTTTATCCCTGCTTCCTGGCACAGCTTAAAAAGCTTCAACCCCGGCTCGAGCCCTGCATCATATCCCTTTTCCTTGGACATGCCCCTTGCTTCCGCCCATCTTCTATTTCCATCCGGTATAATTCCTATATGATTTGGAATCCTCATAAAATTTCCTCCTTAAAACTGATTATTCGATACTGGATCTGCATGAAACAAAATTCACCGCAAGATTATGAAAACAGTTTCAATATATGATCTAAATTTAGGCTAAGAAAGCTTTTATATTTACCTTAACGTTTTGCAGTACCTAAGGGTCGATAAAAAAATATATGGAATTCACACTTTTAAAATCCCGAACCCTAGAACCTCTTTGCTAAACGTGCTGATGAATGTAATATATTTTTTATCGCAGTGTCGGCCTTTAGATATTTTCTACTTTTATTCCAATGGGCTTTTAGAACAGCAAAAAATATATTTTTTAGCATTCCAATCAATTACTTCTCTCTTGAAATGTTGGTATTTAAGAACTTCATATACATGTTAAAATATTTTTTCCATTTTTCAGCTGGTTTAACCATCAATTCATAAACAATTTGTTAAACTCTTAATTGAACAATAGAATAAAGCAACATGATGACTCTATGTTAAAAATATCCTCTCCATAAATTTTAATTTCCAAATAAATTGACGGCTTCTCAATACAATACTGAACTGTCCCTATGTTAAAAATAATAAAAAAATCGCTATCGAACATCGAGTTTGATAGCGATTTTTTTAAATACAACAGTCATTTCCAATCTATCTGTATAATGGGAATCTACTGCAGAGCTCCTTGACTCTTTCTTTTGCCTGTCCGAGGTCCTTATCTCTGTTGTCTATAGTCCAGCTTATTATGTCTGCAATTTCAACCATCTCATCTTTTCCAAATCCCCTTGTCGTAACAGCAGGAGTCCCAATTCTGAGCCCGCTTGTTACAAATGGGCTTTGTGGGTCAAAGGGGATGGTGTTTTTGTTGGTTGTAATGCCAATCTCATCAAGCAGGTGCTCAGCATCCTTTCCTGTTATATTCTTGTTTCTTAAATCCAGAAGCATGAGATGATTATCAGTTCCTCCCGATACAAGTTTAAAGCCTCTATCCATAAGGGCCTGTGCCAACGCTTTAGCGTTTTCAACAACTCGCCTTTGGTATGCCTTAAAGTCATCGGACATGGCTTCCTTAAAGCAAACTGCCTTGGCTGCTATCACATGCATTAAGGGCCCCCCCTGTATTCCCGGAAAAATACTCTTATCAATGGCCTTTGCATATTTTTCCTTACAGAGTATTACTCCACCCCTTGGCCCCCTGAGGGTCTTATGGGTTGTGGTAGTAACAAAATCGGCATATTCTGCAGGGTTTGGATGAAGCCCTGCAGCAACAATACCTGCAATATGTGCCATATCAACCATCATGTACGCTCCAACTTCATCACAAATTTCCCTTATCCTCTTAAAATCGATTATCCTTGGATATGCACTGGCACCTGACACTATAAGCTTTGGTCTCTCCTCAAGCGCAAGCTCCCTTAGAGCATCATAATCTATAAAACCATCTTCATTTACTCCATAGGATATAAAGTTGTAAAGTTTTCCTGAGAAATTTACAGGGCTTCCATGGGTCAAATGTCCTCCGTGTGACAAATTCATCCCAAGAACTTTATCCCCTGGCTCAAGTATCGTAAAATACACACCCATATTTGCCTGAGAACCTGAATGGGGCTGTACATTTGCATGTTCTGCACCAAATAATTTTTTTATTCTTTCCCTTGCAATAGTTTCAACTATATCAACATATTCGCATCCACCATAATATCTTTTTCCTGGGTACCCCTCAGCATATTTATTGTTTAGCTCTGAACCCTGGGCTTCAAGAACTGCCCTGCTTGTGAAATTTTCAGAAGCGATTAACTCAATCTTATTCTCCTGTCTTTGTATTTCCAGTAAAATTGCATCATATATTTCCTCGTCTGTGTTTCTTAGATTTTCCATCCTCACACTAACACTTCCTTTCATAAAGGCTTTAAAAAATAAACATGCCCATTATATGTAATATACAAAGGGATATAAATAAATGATAGGTATTACTTCGTTTACGAATAGTCTTACCCTGGATTTATTAATTATTCTACTTCATATTAAGATAAAATTACCCTTCTAAAATTACCCTTTCTAATGTTTATTTTACCACTATTTTCTTTAGTTTCCTACATCGATATCATTATTCATTTAAATTTATCCGTTGAAATAGTTCAGGGACTGAGGGCCGATAAAAAATATATGAGTGAATGAAATATATTTTTTATCGCAGCGTCGGCCTGCAGATATTTTCTGCTTTTATTCCAAAAGGCTTTAACATCTCCATTACTATCCGGCGATAAGTTTGCATTGAAAAGCGTTAAAACAAACCGATAAGCACAAAAATTCCATTTCACTTAATAACTAAATCAAAAAATAAAAAAGACGCTTAAACGTCTTTTTTGCTTTTATTCCATCTACTTTGTAAATTTAATGATAACATCTATTAAGTTATTGATGCTTTCATCATTCAGGTCCTTTCCAACAGCCTTTGATAGGCAGGTTTTTGAATAGTTTTCAAGTATAAGCCCGCCAACCTTGTTTATAGCTGCCCTTACAGCTGCTATTTGAATAAGTATGTTGCTGCACTCCTGTTCGCCCTCAACCATTCTTTCGATTCCTTTAATCTGCCCTTCAATACGCCTTAACCTTTTTATAATATCATTTTTACTGGTTTCCATATATCCTCACCTTATTATCTATAATTTACAAATTGATACTAAATACCATAGTCCTTTTCCTTAAGCATTCGAATCACGCCCTGGATCGTCTTTGCTTTTTCCCGCTACCCTTGCTATATCCTCCACTTATTTATTGTTAATACCAATAATATCCTTCACCACTTCACCGGCTAATATAAGTCCTACAACTGATGGAACAAAGGATATACTTCCAGGGATTTGTCTTCTCTGGCTGCACGTTCTCTCACTTCCTGGAGGGCAAATACAGCTTTTTTTGCAGGAAAACATGCTATCCTGATCTGGTTTAATCGGTTTTTCAGTTGAATATACCACCTTTAATTTTTTAACTCCCCTTCTTTTAAGCTCATATCTCATAACCTTTGCAAGGGGGTCTATACTCGTTTTATAGATATCAGCAACTTCAAATCTGGTTGGATCCAGCTTATTTCCTGCTCCCATGCTGCTTATTATTGGAATTCCCATCTCCTGACACCTGACTGCCAGGTCTATTTTTGCAGAAACCGTGTCAACGGCATCCACAACATAGCTGTAGTCACTTGAAAGAAGTTCGTCAGCTGTCTCCTTGGTGTAAAACGTTTTATATGTTATAACTTCAGCCCTGGGGTTTATCTCCTTTATCCTGGCCGCCATAACCTCTACCTTTGCCTTACCAACGGTTTTAGTAGTAGCATGCAGCTGCCTGTTTATATTGGTTAAACAAACATTATCATCATCAATAAGCACCAGTTTTCCAACTCCGCACCTTGCAAGGGCCTCTGCCGTAAAGGAACCTACTCCTCCAACCCCAAATATTGCCACAGTGCTATTTCTCAGCTTTTCCATAGCTTCGCTGCCAATAAGCAATTCTGTTCTTGAAAAGGGTCCTAACATCTCAATCCTCCCAATTTTTAATGATATACAACCTTAAAAAGCCCGCCGTACCGGTTAGATGGAATGATTGAACCTGCTCCTGGCAGGTGGGTGTCCTCTCTAAGGCTTCTTGTTTCCTTATGTATATAAGGCCTACATTCCACGTTAGAAGTCCGGACTCCCTTTCAATTAGTGTTGGCTCAATACACTATCCATCCTATCGAATACAGCAGGCACCTTTAAATTTAATATATCATCAACTGGGGATTTTAT
Source organism: Fonticella tunisiensis (assembly GCF_004364155.1). Lineage (GTDB taxonomy): Bacteria > Bacillota > Clostridia > Clostridiales > Caloramatoraceae > Fonticella > Fonticella tunisiensis. The sequence continues at coordinate 5,308 of NZ_SOAZ01000045.1, forward strand.
CAACAGTCTTAGCCTATTAATATTATTAACTATTCACCATGTTTTATAATTACAATTTATGTAAATCCGTAAAGCTGGTCCTGTTTGCAATTCCCTGCCTTATGGGTACAGACTATGCTCCTTGCCTCCATTATGATTATGTTTGAAACAACACAATTAATGCAGGCAATCCTCTGCTATTTAATGGGAGCAAAAGGAACAGCCTTCGGCTATTCCTTTATGCATATTCCAAGCTCTTCAAGCTGCTTCTCATCAACATCAGATGGTGCACTTGTCATAGGATCTGCAGCATTTTGATTCTTCGGGAAGGCTATGACGTCTTTGATATTTTCTGTTCCCGTCAGGAACATCACAAGCCTGTCAAACCCGTATGCAAGGCCACCATGTGGTGGAGGTCCGAACTTAAAGGCTTCAAGAAGAAATCCAAACCTTTCCCATGCCTTCTCCATTGTAAATCCCAGCGCCTTAAACATCCTTTCCTGAAGCTTTGTATCGTGTATTCTTATGCTTCCTCCGCCTATTTCCTCACCGTTTAGTACTATATCATAGGCCTTTGCCCTTACCCTGCCTGGATCAGTTTCAAGAAGTTCCAAATCCTCTTCCATTGGCATAGTAAATGGATGATGCTTGGCAACATATCTGCCCTCTTCCTTGTCATATTCAAGCAGTGGAAACTCAGTAACCCAAAGGAATTTTAACTCCTTATTGTCAGGCCCTATGAGGTTCAGCTTTCTTCCAAGTTCAAGCCTGAGGGCTCCAAGGGATGCATATACAACATCAAGTTCATCTGCAACGATTAAAAGAAGGTCTCCTGTCTTTCCTTCCATTCTTTCAATTATTCCATTTAGCTCTTCCTCAGTTAAGAACTTGGCTATAGGAGACTTTATTTCTCCACCCTTTAATGCAATCCATGCGAGGCCCTTTGCACCATAGGTCTTTACATACTCGCCAAGCCTGTCTATTTCCTTTCTTCCAAAGTCTGCACAGCCCTTTGCGTTTATTCCTCTTACGCTCCCGCCTGATGCAATGGCATCCCTGAAGACCTTGAAGCCGCAGTTTTCAACCACGTCGCTAATGTTAACAAGCTCAAGCCCAAACCTTATATCCGGCTTATCCGAACCATATCTATCCATAGCCTCCTGGTAGGGCATTCTCATAAAAGGAATCTGTATATCCACATTAAGAACTTCCTTAAACAGCCTTTGTATTAACCTTTCATTTAACTCTATGACGTCATCAACATCAACAAAGGACATTTCAATATCTATCTGAGTAAACTCTGGCTGTCTGTTAGCCCTCAAATCCTCATCCCTGAAGCATCTTACAATCTGGAAGTACTTATCAAACCCGGAGAGCATTAAAAGCTGCTTGAAAAGCTGCGGAGACTGCGGCAGTGCATAAAAGTTTCCCGGAAACTTTCTGCTTGGCACTAAATAGTCCCTTGCACCCTCTGGAGTACTTTTTGTCAGCATAGGCGTTTCGATTTCAAGGAAGCCGTTTTCATCCATGAAATCCCTGACAACCTTTGCAGCCCTGTGTCTTATCATGAGTTTTTTCTGCATGTCTGGCCTTCTAAGGTCCAGGTACCTGTATTTTAACCTTATGGACTCTGCAGCATCGAGATTTTCCTTAATATATATGGGCGGCGTTTCGGATTCCGATAAAATCCTTAAACTCTCCCCCTTTATTTCAATCATTCCCGTCGGAAGATCCGGGTTTGGAGCTTCCCTAAGCATCACAGTTCCAGTAACTGCAAGAACATATTCATTCCTTACGGTCTGGGCCTTCTCATAGGCCTCCCTGTTTATCTCCTCGCCAAATACAATCTGAACTATTCCTGTCCTGTCCCTAAGATCAACAAAGACAAGGGCTCCAAGATCCCTCCTTCTCTGCACCCATCCCATTACTGTAACCTTCTGCCCAACATTTTTTTCACTTAATTCCCCACACATTATGGTTCTTTTTAAGCCTTTCATGCTTTCTCCCATTTTATCCCTCCTTATAATCTGCCTTTCATTTCATTAACTAAATTAGATATCTCTATTTCAACCTCTTCGCCCGTTTCCATATTCTTAAGCTTTGCCCTGTTTACATTTAGCTCATCATCCCCTAAAACCATCGTAAATCTTGCACCTATTTTATTGGCATATTTCATTTGTCCCTTAAGGCTTCTTGCCATCAAATCCCTTTCGCAGGGTATTCCCTCTTCCCTGAGGGAGAGAACAAGCCTTGATGATGCAAGCTTTGCAGACTCTCCAAGGGCTGCTATGAACAGTGCCGGTCCCCCGGGCTTTAGGATATTAATTCCATAGGCTTCCATGGTGAGTAAAAGCCTTTCTATGCCGAGGCCGAAACCTACTGCTGGCATATCCGGACCTCCGCATTCCTTTATAAGGTTGTTATATCTTCCTCCGCCGCAAACGGTGCTCTTGGCACCTATATCCTCTGAAATTATCTCAAACACGGTTCTTGTATAATAATCAAGGCCCCTAACTATATTAGGGTCCACAACAAAGGGAATATTAAGGGCTGCAAGCTCCCTCTGAAGGCTTTCAAAATGCTCCCTGCAGTCGCGGCAGAGGTAATCCAAAACCACAGGTGCGTTTTTGGCGATTTCCCCGCAATTTAGATTTTTGCAGTCAAGTATCCTAAGGGGGTTTCTTTCATACCTGTCCTGACATGTTGGACACAGGTTTTCAAGGTTCTCCTTAAAGTACTCCCTTAACGCCCTGTTGTATTCCTTTCTGCACTCAGGACAGCCTATGCTGTTTATATTAGCCTTTAAGTTAGTAATGCCAAGCCTCTTGAAAAAGGTCATTGCAAGGCTAATAACCTCAGCATCTGCAGATGCGTCCTGTGCACCATATATCTCAACTCCAAACTGGTGATGCTGTCTTAGCCTTCCAGCCTGGGGTTTTTCATATCTAAATATCGGTGATATATAGAAAAGCTTGGTCGGCTGAGCATCAGAAGCCATGCCGTTTTCAATAAATGCCCTTACAGCAGGCGCTGTCCCCTCAGGTTTCAGGGTAATGCTTCTCCCCCCCCTATCCTCAAAGGTGTACATTTCCTTTTGAACAATATCCGTTGTTTCACCAACACCCCTCAGGAAAAGCTCTGTATGTTCAAATATTGGTGTTCTTATCTCTCCGAATCCAAACTCCCTGCATATTTTTCTTGCCTGTTCTTCAACATAATGCCATTTATATACCTCCTGAGGTAGTATATCCTTTGTTCCTCTAGGCGCTTTAGTTAACATATTTCCCCTCCTTAAAAATAAAAATCCCGTCCCTGAAAAGGGACGGGTTATTCCCGTGGTGCCACCCTAATTGGTTTAATACCCACTCAAATCCTTAACGCGGAAAACGAAAAACCCTACTTAATTTCAGGCATCAGCTCCCGGGTGTCTTTCACCCGCCTTAACCAAAAAGCCCCTCTCAATCACGGAGGCTTCTCCCTGTTTGGTGTTTGCAGATTACTCCTCCCGTTCACAGCCTTTGACGTATCATAGGATATCATATTTTACTTTGAATTATTATATATAATATATGGCAATTATGTCAAGTATTATTCACTACTTTCAGAGATTTCGCATCTAATTTCCAGTAAAGCTTTTTTCTTTATAGGAAATTAGATTTTTTCTATTTTATTGAAATTTTGGAAGGGAAAAAGGC
>NZ_SOAZ01000046.1 GCF_004364155.1 Fonticella tunisiensis
TTTGAGCGATGTTTTTCATACACAGCCTGACCTGTTTCAGGGAAATAGCTTGTAAATGTAGATAAATCACTTTTAAGCTGTAAGGTAGTACCACGCTTAATTTCGCGGGAGATAGTACTTGGACTACGTCCTAATTTCCTAGCAATATAGCGAATACTTTTGCCTTCTTTTAGTAATGCAGAAATTTCTCCACACTCATAGCTATTTAGGTGTTCAAAAGAACGTACAGATGTGTTAGAATTAATTGTATCAACCATAGTGAAAACCTCCTGTATGTTTGGATTAGACAACTATATCATACATGATTTTCACTATGGTTGTTATTTTTTTATTCTATCTGTTGCATTTAATTTTACAATGAACCTTCATTTATAATTCGACCAAAAGCATCATCAGGCTCTATAAAGGCTATTCCCTGTTTGATACTTTCCTCGATATCACTTAATAGCCTTGAAAAGGGAAAAGCATTAAAATTTATATCTATCACATAAGTTATATTTGACTGTGGCTCAAACCAAAGGATTCTTTCAACTTTCTTATTGTCATCATCTGTTTTCCAGGAAATAAGGGTATTAATAGTTAACAATGCTATCCTCTCCCATTCTTTCCTTTTTAATATCAATAACGAGGTTTTCCAACCTTTCATTTAACTTTATCTCTTTATTCATGTCTAACTTAATTCTCTTTGTTGCAATAAGGTGCTTAAATATAAAGAGTCCTGTTTCCGTTTGAAGTTTATATTCCTTATCAAAATCCGCAACGATTTTTCTGATTGCTTGATGACTTTCTGTCATTTTTTCAAGAAGAACATCACACAAATAAATCATCTCTTCTTTGTCTAATCCTCTCTCATCTGTAAAATGTAATGAAGAGTGAACCCATTCTATGTTTTTAGCCTTGACAGTAGGAATATCTTTTTGCGTTACGATACCCCAGTCTATATGCTTGTTTAGCCAGTATCTTCTTTCAATCTCCAGTCTTTCAATGCTCCTCTTCCTTTGAAGTTCGTAATCTGCTTTCAAACTTCGGGCTATGTATCTTTTTTGACCATCTACACCCTTTAGTGTAATAAGGAAGGAAGTATAAATTATGTAGGGCAAACCACTATTTTTGTCCTTAAATAGATTAAAGTTTAAATCATCTTTTTCTTTTATAACTTTCTCTAAATCCAGCAGGGGAAAATGCTCTCTTATATCTACTACTGCGTCCTCCCATTCCAATAAATAGAAGTATCTCGTTCCACTGTCGGTAAAGAGATGATGAATCCTATTGGTTTTCCATCCCAACACTCGGCTGCATCTTCCTTTGGAAGGAAAGTCCTGCACGGTCACCCAGGGTTTGTAATTCTGTCCTTCTCCCTGCCCTCTTCCTTCCCTTAGAAATCGCTTTAATTTATTTTCATCCCATTGAAGGTTATGTTTTGCCATAACTATCACCTCCGAAAATCAGCCATATTAGCAAACTCTCGCTTATAGTCATCAATCTCTTTTGGCCTTTTACAATTCTCATATTCCACATATAAAACAAAATGCCACTGACTACAGTTGAACACCTTTATTAGGTGACTGTGTCAATGGCATTTGAACCATTTATTGTGTGTATAATATCTTATCACAAAATTATTTTGTTTTAAACGTAAAACCTTCCTTGAAATGCTATATAGGAAATATGTAAAATGCTATAACTCTATGACTAAGGAGGTATTTTATGAGGCATAGTGTTTTTATAACTATAAAATTGGTAATTCTCATAAGCATATTTTTAATACCATTTGCTGTAATTTCAGAAAATATCCTTATTCGCCTTTTTGCAGGTTCCCTACAAGGCATATTCCTTATAATACTTCTCTCTTTTACCGTAAAGGTTCAATCATACTTTAAAAAAGATAAGAAATATTAAAGCAATAAGAAAAAGGTTTTGGTAGGCTTAAAATCTACTAAAACCTTTTTACTATAGTCCAGTATATTCAAAAGATTAAATGTATCGTGCTGTCCTTTAACATCTCTAAAAATGCTGCATTATCTATCAATTTGTCTTGTTCCTCAATTGAATTATCCTGCTTTTTTCTCGTGAATTTTATTCTCCTCGTCTGCCTGTAATTTTGAACAAAGGTATCAATATTATGTTCATCTATATATCCAAGCCTTGTCCATTCATAAATCAAAAAATCATTCGATTTAAAAGTTATGGAAGTGTTGCTCCTGTCTCTAAAGCGCTCATCTTTATAAAGTATTTCTTTAGCCTTAGAAACAAATTCATATGTATCCCTGTCACTGCTAAAGATAGTAATAGTATCAATACTTTCACTGTAATAATAGGAAAGGATGTAACTTAAAACGGCAATTGAAATCTCTCCTGCATTCTTCTTCTGAGTTCTGCCATTTGAAAGTTTTCTTTGGTCCAGTCCCTCTTCATAGAATACGCTAAGCCATTCCTCATATGGGTCTAAATCCTCTACAGGTCTATTCTTTAAAATATTTTTCTTGATAAAACTAACAAGCCTGCTCACATTGTAACAGCAGTACAGGAACAGATAGTATAATTCTGCTTCTTTGTAATCCACCAATGTTAAATAATCAACTTCATCTATAATTTGGACCTTCGAATAATGTTTTAAATCATTTATGTAACTTTTTCTATTATCACTATCACAGACCTCAATCCATACCCATTGGGGGATAAGAATAATGTCATACTGGCTAAATATCTTTTCAGGGCTGACGTTCTTGCGTACCCATGTCAAAAATTCAACAGAGTTATTATCCAGGATGCAAATTTTGAGAGACTTGCCCGTGGAAAGGTATTTTTTTAAGTCATTTATGCCTTCTCCTTTCATTTGGCAAGCCCCTCCACTCCTTTTTTGATTCTATTCTTTAGCGTAAGTAAAAACTGATAGTTATCTTTATGATGGGAAACATCTGGGTTCTCTTTCATAGCGTTTTGTATCTTTTTCTCTAATCCCCCCAAACTTACAACATATGAGGGTTTTACTAACTCTGCGTCTAGTTCCAAATCTATAAATTTTTGCACTAAGTTCTCAGGCTTATTATCAAAATGCTCAAGAATTTTTTCTTTTAAATCCAAATCATTATATTTTGTAACGGCTTCTTCAAACAGTTCTATCAGTACTGCCTTATATGGTGCCTTATATACATCCATGCATTTTATAACTCTATCGATAAAATCCTCATCATCTAATGAATAGTAGTAGTCGTACACATTGCCAAAAATCATTTTTGCAGCAAAATAATCTGCTCTTCTTTCATTTAAATCCATATCAACGGCAATATTATGGGTCTCATCCCTTAAACTGAGGTCATAGAACAAATGGTATATTTCATGCCATGCAACAAAATATTGATAAACACGGGGCTGGGCAGTATTGATAACTGGTATTTTAATATTTCCCTTTGTAATAATAGCCCCGCCCCAATACTCATCATCGATAGGAATCTGAATTAAATGGTTCTCTTTTAATACCGAAAAAGATAGTTTATCCTGCCCCGTTACTCCCGACTTATTAAACCTGACTGTAAAATCATTTGTTAATCTTAATATATCATCTTTAATCAGTTTATTCTTTTCAATAACCTGCTCAAGGTTATTACTCGTTATCAATTCCGACATAATCTGCACCTTCTTAATTGTAATACAGTTCGCACATATGAATTATATCCTCAAGAATACTAAACATCTCTTGAGCCTTAGGGTTCAGGGCATGATTCTCTGGAGCATTGTCAGACAGCGCAAAAACAAGTTCCTTTTTTGCCTTGTACTTTGGAACATAATTTAGTAGTTGTTCTTCAACCATGTCCTGTGTTTCCAAGATTTTTCGAACATGAGTTTTAAATGTCGCAAGGCTGTCAACTTCTCCTTTGATTAATTTATCTAAAGTCGGTCTTGAAATATTAGTAAGCCTTGAGAAGGAAGACTTTGTATATCCGTTGTCTTTAATAATGTTTAAAATATTTTCACCTATTAATTTTCTATTTTCAAATAATAATTCCATAGTCATTTTTTACACCTCCTACTTTATTATACACCAAAAGTGTAAAAAAAGATACGGTTTGTAAAAAAAATTTTACAAACATTTGGGGTTATCTTTTTAGTTGTAAAATTTCCTACCTTTTCTTTCTCACTAAACTACAGGCTAAATCTAATAAGAAGAAAAGCATTGGCAGAATTTAATTCCTGCTAATGCCTTTTTTCTATTGCTTAATGAAGAATGCAACCTTTCATTTTGTAATTCTGTAAGCGTCAAATATTTCCCTGTAAGTGGTAAAATAAAACCATGAGATTTCGGAAAATAAAAACCCGGAAAAATTTCCAATCGACTACACAAGAGCTGCTCTCTTCGATACAATAGAAATTGTTGAGAGGAGGCAGTAGAATGAGAAGATTGAAGGGATGGAAATTGTTTGGGAAATTAAGAACATGAAGAAGCTTGGGTTTAATAAATCTCAAGCAACAAGAAATCTTGGTATAAATTATGAAACTGTATCAAAGTACTGGAATATGTCGCCTGATGATTATGCAAAGCTTTTAGAGTTGAGAAAAAACAGAAAAAGAAAACTTTCAAAGTATGAAGATGAGATTTTAGAGTGGCTCAGGAACTATCCTGATATGAGTGCTGCACAAGTTCATGATTGGCTTGTTGAACGATACGGCAGTATTGATTGCAGTGAAATAACTGTCCGAAATCTTTTAAGTTCTTTGAGAAATGAATATAACATACCAAAACAAGTAAGCCGAAGGCAGCATGAAGCAGTGGATGAACTCCCTGCGGGATATCAGGCTCAAGTTGACTTTGGCCAAATATGACTTAAGAATGAGAAAGGTAATAGGGTAAAGCTTTACTGTTTTGCTATGGTTCTGTCACACTCAAGATATAAGCTTGCATACTGGCAGGACAAGCCTTTTACAGCAACTGATTTTATCTATGCACATAACAAAGCCTTTGAATACTTTGGGGGTATGACTACTGAGATAGTATACGACCAGGATAGACTCCTTGCAGTGGATGAAAATTTCGGGGATATAGTCTTTACGGAAGAATTCCAGAAATACATTGATTTAATGAAGTTTAAGGTATATCTATGTAGAGGTTTTGACCCACAAAGCAAGGGAAAAGTTGAGGCTGTTGTAAAGTATATTAAATATAACTTTGCAGTACATAGAACTTTTTCCGATATAGCCTCCTTTAATTCAGAATGCCTGGCATGGCTTGATAGAACAGGAAATTCAAAGGTCCATGGGACAACAAAAAAGATACCGAAAGAAGTATTTGCACTGGAAAAGAAGCACCTTCTTTCGATACCCCATACCTTTGATAATAAATCATCCAATATCAGTTTAACTTATATAGTAAGAAAAGACAATACTGTTTTGTATAAACAAAATAGGTATCAGGTCCCCAAGGGAACGTATTGTCCAGGTAAGAAGGTTGAGCTTACAATTGTTGATAATATTATCCATATTAAGGATATAGATAGCAATTAGGTGTTGGTAAAGCATAAGTTATGTACTGGAAAGGGCAGGCTTATTAAAATTTCACATCCCGAAAGGGACAAAGATACAAAGCTTGATGAGATGTACCTTGAGACACTAAAGCTTTTGGGAGATAGCAGTGATGCTGAGTTATTCCTTAAGCGTATAAAACAGGACAAACCAAGATATGTGAGAGACCAGTTCAGTGTTATCAAAAATGCTGCAGCTAAAGCCTCAGAGGATATAATAAAACAGGCACTTAAATATTGCATAGAGCGTAGCCTCTACAGTGCGACTCTTCTAAAAGATACACTCCTATTTATGTTAGATAAAAGCGAAAGCCTTAAGAAAGATAAACAGGTAAAAGACAATCCCATTCCCCAAAAATATAAAGAGGTTAAGACCCAGATACGGGATGCAAAAGAATACACACAAGCTATGGGAGGATGAGGAATATGAATAATAGCAAGATAGAAACAATAAAACAGCATGCAAAGACTCTTAAGCTCTGTAGTCTCAATGAGAATATAGATATATTCCTTAAGGATGCAGAGCTTAAGGATAGCTCTTATCAAGAATTTTTGTTTAATATTCTTGAAGGTGAAATAAAAGCAAAGGATAAAAAAGCACAGGAAAAGCGTCTTAAAATGGCAGGGTTTCCAATTAAGAAAATTATTGAGGACTTTGACTTTAATTTTCAAAAATCTATAACTAAAAAACAGGTAAATAGACTTCTTGAAATGGATTGGATAGATAAGGTATATAATCTGATATTCTTAGGCCCTCCGGGCGTTGGTAAGACTCATCTTTCTATAGCCCTTGGATACAAAGCTGTGGAAATGGGATATAGAGTGACATTTACATCAATGGATAACCTAATATACTCTCTTAAGACCCAGGAAATATCAAGGAAGAGCAAAGGTAAGGTAAATAAAATCTATTCTTCAGACCTCGTCATAATCGACGAAATCGGATATCTTCCGATAACTCGTGAAGAGGCCAACTTGTTCTTTCAGCTCATATCTTCGCTATATGAACAGGCCTCAATTATTATCACATCTAATAAAGGGTTTGAAGACTGGACTGAGCTTTTAGGAGATCCTGCTCTAACCACAGCTATTCTTGATAGGTTAACCTATAAATGCGACCTTTTTAATATGACCGGTAAGAGCTATAGGCTGGAACATAGGGAATCATTTTTACAGGGATAATTGGAAATTATTCACGGAAATTATTTTCCGAAATTTCACGGAAAGTACTTGCCGTTTACATTTGATACTACCAACTTATCTTCAATATCATTTTTTCTATGAATTATTGCTATTACAACACCCTCAAATTCTTTTAGAGGCTGAAACTCTCCTATAATATAAGCATCAACTTCTTCACCATCTTCAGAGATTGTGTTAGGTATATATCCGTAGTTTAAGAGATAATATATTTTTCATGCTCTGGGTGCTTTGAGCATAACGGCCTATCAACAAGACTTTAACCTTTTTATTCAAATATTCACGCATTATACTCTCTTCTTTTTTATTACTCAACATAACGCTATTATACATTAAATTTATTAACACAACTTTATTATCTATTTGACACGACTTTATTATTTTTAACACAAGTTTTTTATCTCTGACACAACTTTTTTATTTTACCCCTTATCCCTTAACCCTTTTTAGAATAAAACTTAATCCTAACTATGTATACACATAAAAAACTCATGTCAAAACCCAACACCCCTCAAGCCCTTGCCCCTTCTCGCCTTAACCCTATTTCCCTAATTCTTTCCAGATAAAAAAGTCATATCAAAAATCACCCTATTTCCCTTATCCCTATCTCCTATTGTATATTTAAAATAATCTCCACTCCACCCACACCCCTCAAACCCTTGATTTTTCTACACCCTAATTTTTAACATATAATAAAATCCGCTCTAAAATCTCATATTTTTATCCCATTTATTAACACTTTTTCCTTAATTCTTGTGATAATTTTTAAAATAAAGTCGGTTCCAAATAGGGATGTTTTGAAAGGAAAATAGGGATAAGTTTCATAGGGTAAGGTTTAAGGTTTTATTCCACCCTTTCAGTTACTATATCAACATTATCTTCAATACAGCAGTCAATACTTCTCTCAATCCCTTTAAAATCAATAGTTTGAAGGCTTTAATCAGCACAATTTTCTAATCAAATTTCTAATGAAAAATCTAATCGCCTTAATCCTTACACCTTATCCCTCTCTCCCTAAAAACCAAAAATCCCGCAGCAAAACAAGATTTCTCTTGCATCTACTGCGAGGTTTTGGAACGAACTTTATTTTTATAGAGTCAACTTTATTATCATGGAGTGGAGTTTATTTTAGTTATATAAATGTACAAAATACAGGTTTTTTATTACTCAACTGTAACTGACTTAGCGAGATTTCTTGGTTTATCAACGTCACAGCCCTTTTCAACTGCTGTATAGTATGCAAGGAGCTGTAGAGGTA
>NZ_SOAZ01000047.1 GCF_004364155.1 Fonticella tunisiensis
TTAAGATGGGCTTAAGGTTAAGTATGGTTTACACTAACCCTATTCTACATGATTTTTTCACGGGGTGTTGCATTTAATATTGCAATTTAAGATTTCTTCAAAGTTTCATAACCACTACTCTTTCCCCGTCGGCTTTATGCTCTGGGACAAATTCAAAACAGCATTACCCGTTTTGATAATTTAATTTGTTGTGCTGGTTATGGCTTTCGAAGATACTGAAATGGGTTGATTTATTATAAAAGTATCAACGATGCAATAAATACAGCGATTATCGTCACAACTCCCTGAAGCAGCGTTGCAACAGTCTGGGTTTTATATGCGGTTTTGACATCCATTCCTCCAAACTGTGATACAACCCAGAAGTAGCTATCGTTTGCATGGGATACTGTCATGGCACCTGCACCTATTGCCATAACGGTTAGAACCTTCCCCATTTCGCTTGCAAGCCCAAGGGACGGGAGAAGCGGAAGCATTAGGGCTGATGTTGTAACCAGTGATACCGTTGATGAACCCTGTGCAGTCTTAAGGGCCGCTGCTATTATAAATGGAAGGAATATGCCAGCGTTTAACGTCTTCAAGCTTTCCCCAAGATACGTTCCAACGTTTGTAGCCTTAATAACGGAACCCAATGAACCACCTGCTGCGGTTATTATCATTATTATTGCAGCATCCTTTAATCCCTGTCCAATCCACCCTGACAGGGTTTCCTCATTAAGCTTTGGAAGTAGAAAGAACGCAAATATTACACCAACAAGAAGGGCATTTACCGGAGTTCCAAGGAAGGTAAGAAGCTTCATCAATTTTCCGTTTCCAAAGGGAGCTGTTGGGAACTTCGCAATTGAACCAAAGGCCATAAGAAGTATTGGAACTATTATTGGAGCGAAGGAAGCCCACGCCGATGGAAGCTTTCCATACTTTGCAACCTCTTCTTCATAGGATTTTACGTTTTCCTCATCGCTGTCAACGGCTGCAAACTTTGAAGCATATTTTATTGCAAAGACATTTCCAACGATAACAGCTGGTATGGCTATAATCATTCCAATGACAATAACCATTAAAATATTATCAAGTTTTAAATTTGCAGCCGCTGCAATTGGGCCAGGTGTAGGAGGAACCAGGGTATGTGTCGCATAAAGCCCTGTTGAAAGTGCTATTGACATGCCAACAAGGGATTTTTTAGTTTTCTTTGACAAACTCTTGTTTAATGAAGAAAGTATAATAAATCCAGAGTCGCAGAATACAGGAATTGATACAATATATCCTATTATGCTCATTGCAATTTCAGGTCTTTTTTCTCCAACGACCTTCAAGATTATCTCTGCCATTTTCACAGCTGCACCGGACTTTTCAAGTATGGTGCCTATTATTGTACCTGAGATAATTACAATACCAATTGATGTTAGAGTACCTCCAAAGCCTGAAGTTATAATTTCTGCTATCTTCTCCGATGGAATTCCTGCTGCAAATGCTAAACCATATGCAGCCACAATAAGCGATAAAAACGGATGAAGTTTGAACTTGGATGTGGCAATGACGATAAAAATGATTGTAAGAAGTAGAATTAGGATAAGCATTGGTCCCTGAGCCATTTAAAATCCCCCTTTTATTTAATTTGTTGTGTTACTCTGAAAAGTCCATTGGAATAAAAGCAGATAAATTTACAGACCGGCGCTGCGATAAAAAATATATTTCATTCACCAGTACGCTTTGCAAAGAAGTTCCAAGGCTCGGGATTTGAAAAATCAAGAACTTTCGTTAAACTCGCCATGCTCAAACAAACGAAAGTTCCAGGATTTTTCTGCATCCCTTCGCCAAGAACTTCTAGCTCTTAGCTTTATGTGAATTTCATATATTTTTTATCTCCGCTTAGTTCCTGAATTGGAACAGCGGATTAATTTAGAAATTGTTTTCATAATCTTTTGGTGAATTTTGTTAAGAGGAACATCGATTAACAGCTTATATATAATCAATATTCCTCATTAAAAACCACTAAGGATTAATCTTAAGCACCCTCATAATCCTCTCTGCTGTATTTTCAACCAGAAGGCTTCCCCTTTCCATCGCCTCATCCAGCGTCATAGGCCTGTCTACAATTGAAAAAATAGAATTAAAACCATATTCATATAGCTCCTCTGCCTGCTTTCCTATTCCTCCAGCAATTGCTATAACAGGTATGTTATATTTTGCGGCAATCTTTGCTACACCATAGGGTGTCTTTCCAAATCTAGTCTGATAGTCTATCATCCCCTCCCCCGTAATAACAAGATCTGCCCCCTTCATTTTTTCCTCAAGGCCAGATGTTTCAATTACAATATCAATTCCCCTCTTTAGTTCTGCATTTAAAAATGCCATAAGACCTGCTCCGAGGCCTCCTGCAGCACCTGCACCAGGACAATTCACAACTGGAATCCCCATTGTTTTCTCGAGTATATTTCCATAGTGCTCGAGGTTCTTGTCAAGGAATTCAACCATTTTCTCATCTGCTCCTTTTTGGGGGCCAAATATATAGGAAGCACCTCCAGGGCCAACCAATGGATTGTCCACATCGCAGGCAGCAACAATTGTACTTTCCCTTATCCTCTCATCAAGCCCGCTTATATCTATTCTATCAAGGTCTTTAAGGCTCCCGCCTCCAAAACCTATCTCATTGCCTTCCCTATCAAAGAATTTTACTCCAAGTGCAGCAGCCATCCCTGTACCGCCATCATTAGTCGCACTTCCGCCTATTCCCATTATTATGTTCCTGCATCCCATATCCAGGGCATGTTTTATAAGCTGTCCCGTTCCATATGTAGTAGTTACTAAAGGATTTCTTTCTTCCTTCTTTAAAAGTGGAAGCCCGGAGGCCGCAGCCATCTCTATCACGGCGGTCTTTCCATCGCCTAATATTCCATAGAAAGATTCTATATCCCTCATAAGGGGGTCCTTAACCGTTAATTTAACTATTCTTCCCCCTGTAGCGTCCACAAGGGACTGAACTGTTCCCTCTCCTCCGTCAGCCATTGGAACTTTTATTACTTCTATACTTTCATCAACTTTTTTTATTCCCCTCTCAACAGCATCTGCCACTTCCTTAGCTGACATGCTTCCTTTAAAAGAGTCAGGTGAAACAACTACTTTCATGAACACAACACTCCTTTAATTTTAATATATTAAATTGTAACATTTTCTAGAACATTATCAAGCTCAATTATTAGTGAATCTATATCCTCCTCAGAAATGACAAGGGGCGGCTGGAAGGCCAGAACATTTCTATACTCTCCATTCTTTCCTATTATAATACCCCTATCCTTTAGGGCCTCAAGTATAATATCCGTTTCCCTGGTTGCGGGTTCCTTGTTTTCCTTTACAAGCTCAGCACCAAGCATAAGTCCAATTCCCCTTACATCTCCTATGATGCTGTATTTATCTTTAAGTTTAAGTAAGCCGTCCTTGAGCCTTTTTCCTAGAGTTTCAGCCCTTTTAATAAGATTATGTCTTTCAATATATTCAAGCACTGCTATTCCCGCTGCAGCTGATACAGGATTTCCTCCTAACGTAGATGCTGACGGCTTTGTAAAGGTTTTACCTATTTTATCGTTTGTAATATATGCAGCTATAGGAACTCCATTTCCAAGTGCCTTGGCAACTGTCATAATATCAGGCTCTACTTCATAGTGTTCAATGGCAAACATCTTTCCTGTCCTTGCAAATCCCGTTTGAACCTCATCTATAATAAGTGGAATTTCCCATTTATCAAGGACATTTTTAAGTTCCTTAAAGTAGTTCTTTGGAGGCGTAATGATGCCGCCATTTCCCTGTATGGTTTCTGCAATCATAGCGGCAACCCTTCCCGATGTATGGTTTTTAATCACATTTTCCACTGCCTGTACACATTCCATGCCGCATTCATCATTTACACTTTTATATGGACAACGGTAGCAGTACGGGTTTGGTGCAAAATGCACTCCTCCTGCCGGGAATGGATCTGTTCTCCACATTCCTATTCCTGTAACACTTATGGTTAAATGCGTCCTTCCGTGGAGTCCAAGGTTAAGGGCTATGAACTCGTTATTTCCCGTATACAGCTTGGCAAGAAGCATTGCTCCTTCGTTTGCCTCGGAACCCGTTCCGCAGAAGAAGCTTCTTTTTAAACTTCCCGGAGTAGCTTCTGCAAGCTTCTCTGCCAGGCTTACAATGGGTTCAGTTAGAAAAATAGTCGTGGTGTGTTGAAGGGTTTTCATCTGCTCTATGGTTTTTTCCAATATCTCCGGATTGCAGTGACCGCAGTTCATTACAGATACACCAGAAAAAAAGTCAATATATCTTTTACCGCTGCTGTCGAATAAATATTGCATATCTCCCTTTACAATCTGTGGAGGATTGCTGTAAAAGTGGTATGAACATGGTATTAAATATTCCTTTTTTTTATCGATAATCTTTTCGGGTCCTAAGTACTTCTTTTCCAAACACCTCACCCCTAATCATAATTCAATGCATGAAGGCTCTGACCCCTACCTGTTATATTTTTAAGCTTACTTACTAATTTGAAGGCTTTTTCAGTTCCTGATAAATCACAAAGGTTTCTATACAATGAAACAACCTTTCCAAGAACCTCAGGGCTGTAGTGCTGGCCCTCTATCCTCGCAACCTTTACCCCAAGGGAGCTAAGGACGTTGTAAACAGGAAGGCAGCATAGGTCCTTCACTGGAAGCAGATGATTCTTGCAGTACTGGTCCGCATAAATGGGATGACTACTACCAATCTCATCTATTAAATGCATGTCCCGTTTAATACAATAATCCTCACACCAGTCATGGGAGGTTACACCATGTTTCGATGCAGCTATACAGTGTTCCATATACATCACTGTTGGTGCCCCCTGTACTATAACCTCTATATCCACAGGACTGTTTTTTAAAAGGCTCTTTAATACCTTAAATGGCGCTTCTATAGAGGCTGTTATCCTGCTCAATCCCTGTTCGCTATAAAACTCAGCAGATGTGCTGTTATAGCAGTTTAATCCAAAATCACCTATAAGCTCTAAACCAGAATTTTCATATTCCTTTATTTGCCCCAGGTTCGAAATCAAAAGCCCTGATATTCCTAAGGCCTTTAAGTCCTTAACCAGGAAATCAAATTCCTCAAACTGGCGTGGATACATCATCCTTGGAAGGACATAATATACCTTCCTGTCACCTGAATATGCCACTGCCTCTCTTATATCTTTCTTTGTAAAGGGCCTGTCCTTTTTAAATACTTCACCTGCCAAATAAAGTATGTCCGCACCATTATCAACTGCCTTTTTCAGGGCATCCAGGCTATTTACCTTAACCGCAAGCTGTGTTTTTTGATCTTTTTTATCTTCGGGTAATACCCGACTTTTTATTTTTTCAACTCTCTCTTTGTTTATCTCAAACTCTTCAACTGCCCTGCTAAATACCTTTGGCTCCCTTTTACCTTCTATATCTATATTTATGCTCCCAGGCTTTTTAAAAGCATAGGCAGTAGAAAGGTTTCTAACCCTGTTTTCATAGAGAGTACTGCTTTGCTCATCATCAATGTAATATCCCGTAGGATCGCTTATATATCTGTCTATTGCCTGTCCATATAAATTTATAAGACCAACCAGATAGCTGCTGTCCCTTATACGCCCTTCTATCTTAAAGGAACAGACACCTGATTGTATTAGTTCAGGTAAATGCCTGTATAGGCTGATATCCTTTACGGCCAGTGGGTAAAGGAACTCTTCCTGCTCATTATCATATTTAAAGGGCCATCTACAGGGTTTCATACAGAGTCCCCTATTGCTGCTCTTCCCAAAGAGAATGCCGCTGTAGAGGCACTGTGCCCCATGGGTTACACACATATCACCATGTATGAAGTATTCAAATTCCATGGCAGTTTCCCTGGACAGCTGCCTTATTGTTTCAAGGGGCATTTCCCTTGAAACTACAACCCTTGTAACTCCAAGTTCCAGCGCCTTATCTATCATCTGTCTATTATGTACATTAGCCATTACGCTTAAATGAAGTGGAAGGTTTAAGCCTAACTCCCTTATCCTTTTTAACGCGCCAAAATCCTGTACAATTAGTGCATCGGGCTTTACTCTGTCAAGAAATAAAAGGTAATCTTCAGCTTCCTCTATTTCCTCGTCACTCATCATGTTATTAAAGGTTATATAAACCTTTTTGCCCAGTGAATGGGCAGTTGAAACAGCTGACTCTATTTCCTCATAGGTGAGATTGTAGTTGCTTCTGTGCATTCTCATATTGAATTTCTTCCCACCAAAATATACTGCATCAGCAGAGCTTTTGATTATTTCCTGAAAGTCATTGAAAGTTCCTACGGGAGCTAAAAGTTCAATTTCCCTCTCTCCAAAATATCTACTCATTGCAACCCTCCGCGATTATCATTTAAGTATGTAAGGAGCTTTTATAGCTAATTATAAATACAGCTACTTTCCATCTGAATTTATAAACTTATCATATATAAGCTCACTTATTTTATAATCATTCTTTATAAGCTTTTTATCCTTCATCCATTCAATTACATCCTTTATTTCCTTTTCACTTGGCATTTCAGCCTTTTTGTACTCAGGAAGAACAAGGTCATCCTTTACACCCTCAGGAAATCCTGCAGCCTTTATAACCACATCCATATAGTCAGAAGGCTTGTTATTCTGAATATATTCAATGGCCCTGTTATATGCCCTGTACACTGCAGCAATTTCATTTCCCTTCGTATCAATGGATTTTTGGGAAAATGCTATTATACCCGGATTTATACCTAGCTTGCTTGTACTATTTATTAAGCTTGCCCCATTTTTAATAGCTACAGTTGCCAGTGGTTCAGGCAGGGTAGCAGCATCAACCTTTCCATTCTGGAGCATTTCTAATCTAACTGGGATTTCAGGAATAGACATTTTTTTAACATCTTCGATTTTAAGGTTGGATGCTTGAAGTATTTTGTCTGTAGAATATTCGATTAGTGTGTTTAAAGAAAGGGCTACACTTTTTCCCTTTAGCTTATCTGCGGAGGTGATACCTGAGTTTTTGCCCACAACCATCTTATAATCCCCCACACTGCTGGATGTGATTTTAAGATCAAATCCACCCTCCCTTGCAAAGATAAGGGCCAGGATATCTGTAATTACCCCATCGAGCTTTCCACTTTGAAGTGCACTGTCCCTGTCCCTGGCACTTTTAAAATGCTCAAGCTTTACGTTTACCCCCTCATCTTTAAAATATCCTCTTTGCTCTGCAATTATTAGGGGTATGGAATCTGTGTCGGGCATCACTCCAATTGTTATTATCTGTTTTTCCTGGCTATTATTCCCCCGAAGCGCTGCGCTTTGCTTGCCACAGCCTGTAAAGGAAAGCATTGCAAACAACACTGTTAAGATTGCTGTCAATTTTTGTAGAGATTTTTTCAATTATTTCCCCTCCCATTTATGAATAATGCATCTCTCGGAATAATTTTACACCTCAAAATTTTGGCAATCAAATTTTACAAATCTCTAAAATTTACTATAAATTTAATATGTTCACATCATTTGGTAAAATATCATCGACTTTTGTAATTTGTTAAATATTTTTCAATCCCATTTAGCGTAAACATATATAAAAGTGGAGAAGGGTTTTTACACCAAAAAATAAAAAAGCCCTAGAGAATAACTCTAGAGCTTTTCATATCATCCGACAGCTACCTACTCTCCCGAGCCGTCTCCAGCACAGTACCATCGGCCCTGCAGGGCTTAACCGACCTGGCTCGGATGGGAGCGGGTTACTTACCCTGCACTCCCTATCGTCAGGCGTTATTCATCCGGCAGCTACCTACTCTCCCATGGCGTCTCCGCCATAGTACCATCGGCGTTACAGGGCTTAACCTTCGTGTTCGGAATGGGAACG
>NZ_SOAZ01000048.1 GCF_004364155.1 Fonticella tunisiensis
TGTACTAAGTTTCTATAATTTGCATTTTAGGCTAATTTTACTAGAAGCAGTTTATTTAATCTGCTGTTTTTAGAATCATTTTTTATTATTTTGAGGTTATTATATTGTGACTTTATCAGCATATTTTATTGTGCTGTGTAACATATAATTAATTCGCCATATTTACATTAATGCAGTTTATAAATATTTCAACCTGCTATTAATAGTTGTATTCATATTTACCTACACTCATTTTTTGAGTCAGTACTTCATTCTCCAGTGGCTTTCTTATTTCTATAAGATTTAAGACATTATAGCCTCTTTTTAATAAAAATGGTATTATCTTATCATTATTTGGATGCACCCAGTTATAAACTGTACTTCCTCCCAACTTCTTTGCTATTTCCTCCGCCTTTGCATATAATTTGGAACCTATTCCTTTTCTTCTTGAATTATTAGAAACAAATAGAGATTCTGCCCATACTACATCACCATCAATTCTACAAACCAAATATCCTAACAATTCATTTTACTATTTTCAGCAACAAATATAGGAAATTTTGCTTCCATGTATTCTTTAAATTCTTCTCTTGCTTGTTCTATATTAGCAGGTGTTTTAATACCTTTAAGTTCTTTTAATTCTACTCTAAACTGTGCTATCAATCTTGATATCTTTTCTTCATCTTCAAATTGTGCTGCCCTTATAATCATAGTTCTACCCCCTAATAATTTACAAATAATTTTCATATAACTACTTTATCCTCATTTTAATAGAATTTTACAATTTATGAAAGTACTTTTCTGTTTCTGAAATATTTCGTTCATATCATTTTGGGAAACAGAAAAAATAGGCCATGTTATATATAAAAAATAAATAATGTTCTTTCATAAATTTCCTTTCATTTCCATACGCCTTTAATCCTAAAATTGAAGCAAACCCTATATTCTCAATACTTTGCCTTGTTCCTTATACCTTTCAATATCACAACTTTATTTTATTTTCGAAACGACTAATTAAACCCTATTTTCTGCTCATATCATTTCCTATTTTCCTAATCCCTTTTTCCTTAACCCTAACTATGTATAACCCAAACAAACTCCCATCAAAAATAAAATAAACTCCTTTCACAAATCTCCCTCAAACCCTTGATACTACTTACTTGTTATTCTATTCCAATTTCCCATTTAATTCCTATTTCCTTGTTCCTCACTTCCTAAAGTCCTTTCATTCCTAAATTTTTGGGGCAAAAAATGAAAACAAAGTGCTTTTAGGATTGAGGGGTTAACAGATTTAAGGAGCAAGGTTTAAGGAGAGATTCTGTCCATTAATCGTTCTATTTTCTTTTCCATTTAGTCCTCTAATCCATTGATTTTACTGGCTTTAAGCCTTATCCCCTATTCCTTATCCCTTGAAAACTTCCAAATAAAAAACATGGCCTACAGGACTTTCCTTTGCCCTAATAAACCATGTTTCCTGAAACAACTTTATTTTCTTTGAAAGAACTTCTCGCAAAATGAAAGGAGTTTATTTGGGTTATACAATACAATCCCTAGGCTATATTTCCCTTCTTCCCTCAAGGGCCTTACTCAATGTAACCTCGTCCGCATACTCAATGTCGCCGCCTACAGGTATTCCATGGGCAATCCTTGTAACCTTAACACCTAAGGGTTTTAGAAGCCTTGCTATATACATAGCTGTGGCTTCCCCTTCTACATTGGGGTTTGTAGCTATAATAACTTCCTTTACCTCAGGTGTTATACGCGGCAAAAGCTCCTTTATTCTAATATCATCAGGACCAACGCCACCTAAGGGGGATATGGCTCCATGTAGAACATGATAAATCCCTTTAAATTCCCTTATCTTTTCCATGGCTATCACGTCCCTTGGCTCCTGTACAACACAGATGGTATTTTTATCTCTTGCCTCATTTCTGCATATACTACACGGATCAACATCAGTTAGATTTCCACAAACAGAACAGTATTTTATTCCCTTTTTGGCATTAACTATAGCCTCTGCCAGCCTTTCAGCCTGCTCAATGTCAACGTTTAAAACGTGAAAAGCAAGCCTCTGGGCTGTTTTAGGCCCAATTCCCGGCAGCCTTGAAAACTCATCAATAAGCCTTGCAACTGGTAAGGGATAAAAATTCAATCAAATCACTCCTCTTTAGAAAAAGCCCGGCATACTGAATCCTCCAGCAATTTTTGCCATCTCCTCATTTACCATCTCATCAGCCTTATTTGCTGCTTCGTTGATGGCTGCAATTATTAAATCCTGAAGCATTTCAACATCATCCGGATCTACAACTTCCCTTTTAATCTTTATGTCAACAAGCTGCTTTCTTCCATTTACAACTGCAGTAACTGCTCCGCCCCCTGAGGATGCTTCAACAGTTTTTGCCTCGATTTGTGCCTTTGTCTCCTCTATCTGTTTTTGTATTTTCTGTGCCTGCCTCAAGAGATTGTTCATATTTCCACCCATAGGGGGTATTCCTCTTGCCATAGTATAAACCTCCTTAAATCCTTATCAATTTATTATATGCTCTACACTCCTATATTGTAACATCTTGTAAAATACTATTCAATTACTTCCACCTTATCTTCTCCCAGGATTTGCTTTGCAAGTTCTATGCTTCTATCTATGGTGTTTTCCCTTTCAAGGACCTTAAACTGAAGCTTAACATTTTTATTCAATATCTTTGAGAAATATTCCTCGGCTATCTGTTTATTGTCTGATTTTTCAAGATTTGCTTTGCTGAAGGCAAACTTTTCATCAAAGGCTATGGTTATTATATTGCCCTTTACATCAGCAACGTCTCCAGGCTCAAGGTAAGCATAAACAACCATCTTTTTATTTGCCTTAAGAAGGTTTAAAACCTCCTGCCATGAAGATCTTACCTCGTCGATTGTTACATCATCAGAAACAGTATCTGCTAAGCTTTCATGAATTGCAGGCTCCTCATGTTTATTATCCACATTTTTATGCTTCTTTACCTCCTGCTTCTTTTTATCATCCTTAACATCCTCAACTTTTACAGCTATAGCGCCTGATTTTATTTTTTCTTCAAGCATGTTTATTCTGCTCAGTATGATTTCAGGTGAAGTGTCATATTCCCTTTTGCAGAACTTAATTACAGCTATTTCAAGCAAAATTCTTGGCTGGGTTGTATATCTGGCATCGTTTTCAGCCTCAACCATTATCTTTATGGCCCTCATTATTTCTTCACTTCTAAACCTTCGGGCCTGCTCCTTCAGCATTTTTATATTATCTTCACTTGCGTCTATTATTTCATCGGGGTTTTTACTTATCTTAACCATAAGTAGATTCCTGAAATGCTTAGTTAAATCCTTAATAAACTGAAGTATATCCTTACCGTTTAATATGATTTCATCGATTATCTTAACTGCGGCTTCAACATTACCCTCTGCCATTGAATCTACAAGTGAAAAAATGTGCTCATTGGATGTAAGACCAAGCATCGATACGACGTCTTCATATTCAATCCTTCCCTGTGACATGGACATCGCCTGATCAAGTATTGAAAGGGCATCCCTCATAGCTCCATCAGAAACCCTTGCTACTACGCCTAAAGTCCTGTCATCTGCAAGTACTCCATTTTCTGATGTTATTCTTTTAAGCCTTGATATTATGTCCTCTACCCTTATCCTTTTAAAATCAAATCTCTGACATCTTGAAAGTATCGTTGCTGGAACTTTTTGAGGATCTGTTGTTGCGAGTATGAATATTACATATGAAGGAGGTTCTTCAAGGGTTTTTAGCAGTGCATTAAAGGCCGATGTTGAAAGCATATGAACCTCGTCTATTATATACACCTTATACTTCATTTTATGAGGTGGATATTTTACATCCTCTATAAGCTCTCTTACATTTTCAACCCTGTTATTTGACGCAGCGTCTATTTCCACAACATCTATTGCTGTTCCCGCATTTATCTCTCTGCATGCTTCACACTGGTTGCAGGGGTCTCCTCCATCACCAGGGCTAAGGCAGTTAACAGCCTTTGAAAGTATCTTGGCAGTCGAAGTTTTTCCCGTTCCCCTTGTTCCGCAAAACAAATATGCATGGGGTATTCTATTTGAATTTATCTGATTTTTTATCGTCTTTACAATATGGTCCTGGCCTATTACATCCTCGAAGGTCTTCGGTCTCCACTCTCTATATAAAGCCATGTAGGACATAGCATCACCTCTTAAGGTTATTATAAAGATTTTTAAATGTATTCTCAAGAATAACAAAAAAAGACCTGATAAATCAGATCTAGCAAATTAGAGACCGTGCACCACGCTTCGATGCCACCATCCAGGCGTTACCATGGCAGTTAGCTCCAACCAGGCTTACCCGCGGCACACGAAAGGGTTCACTTACCGCTGCTTCCTTCCGGACCTGACGGGGTTCATGAATTTCCGTTGCGCGGGACCCAATTATCAACACCACTTACCACAGGCAGACCCTACATGGGGGTACCTATGCGTGGAGTTCGATCCTGCTATAGCGGATTGCAGGCTACAGGGCACCGCTACCTCCCCATCTAGCACGGTCAAATCTTTAATTTTTATGGCGGAGAGAGAGGGATTCGAACCCTCGGTAGGGTATTAGCCTACACACGATTTCCAATCGTGCGCCTTAGACCAACTCAGCCATCTCTCCATATTTACAGGGCTTTCAATTGCCCTTGCCCTTATAATTATAAGCAAAGTTGTTGTTAGTGTCAACATTGTATTTTATGTGTATTGTGTCATTTTTTTCTTACAGTAAATATTTATATATCCCCGTATATATCTTTATTCTCAAAAGTTAATAGTATATTCAAATTTTATGAAAATATTATCAAGCTGCCATCGCTTAATTTATAGTATAATATTTAAGTGTACCCTATTATATACTACAAAACTTATGAAGATAATATATAATTTTATACAGGTGATATTATGAAAATAGGTATGAGAAATATTAAAACAGCCATAGCCGTTTTTATATGCGTAGTTATATTTAAAATTTTTAGAATGGATTCTCCCTTTTATGCTGCCATCGCCGCTATAATTGCCATGCAGAGCTCTGTTAAGGAGACCTTCACTGCAGGCAAAAACAGAATGCTTGGAACCTTTGTTGGGGCAATTGTCGGGCTTTCCTTTGCCCTTATAAACCCTGAAAATCCTTTTCTAGTAGGCATTGGAATAGTTATAATCATATGTATTTGTAATAAGCTTAAATGGAATAAATCCATATCCACATCAGGAATAGTTTTTATAGCCATTATGGTAAATCTTAATGGTAAAAGCCCATGGACCTACAGTCTTTATAGAACAATCGATACTTTAATAGGTATTGGAGTAGCTGTCGCCGTTAATTACCTCATATTTCCTCCAAACAGTACGGAAAAACTTATAAAACTATACAGGGAACTTAAAGATATAACCTTTAAAACGGTAGAGCAAAGGTTTTGTCTTGGAGAGAATCCCAACCTTTCATTAATGAACAAAAGGATTTCTGAGCTCAAAGTCTATATTGAAGATTATTCCATAAGGTTTAAACCTAAAGAGGATAAATCCAAAGTTGTATCAAACGTAACGGAAGGCATTAAGCTTTGCAGAGGCGTATATGAACACCTCAAAGCGATAGAACTTATTAAGGAACAAACGGTATTAAACGAGTACAACGCTTCAAGGATAAACTCATTATACAACTGTTCAATAAATACCAATGAAGAAATGAAGACTGAGGCCAATGCTGCATTCAACTATCATGCAGATAGAATAATAGACAAGCTGTATTCCATAAGTAGGCTTTCATAAACAAAAGTTGGGGACAGATTGACTGCCCTTTTATAATTATTAAAACCGTTAAACAATGCATAACTCATATTTCGCATAACTAGAATTTACAGTTAAACATTTTATTTCTTATAATTAACTTAGTATAAGGAATCAGGCGGTACAGAACTACCGCCGCAGACTTATATTTTATCCGTATATTAATTACAAGAATTACTTTCTATAATTAACCTTTGCCAAATTAGGTGCATGCTCAAAATCACAATTTCCGTTATTATATAAAAATCTTACTCCATCTATCCACTGACCTCTGTATTCTCTTTGCAGTATTGTTTCTATCAGTTGAGTCGAAGTAATTGCACCTCCAGCTGAACCTTGGAAAAATCCTGTTGCCCATGTATCTCCCTTCATCTTTGAAACATCGGTTACCCCTTTATTTTCTTTACTTTCCTTTAGGTTTATTACTGCTATTTTCTTCTTATCCAGCTCTTCAATTTTCACAACTTCGATAGGAAGATTTTTGAAATATATTTCTGATAGTGCGTTTACAAGGATATCTAACTTTTGTTTTAAGGGTGTTTCATTGGAAATATAAATATACTCCCCAGCTTTTTTTTCATATGTAT
The DNA here is from genome assembly GCF_004364155.1 of Fonticella tunisiensis. Lineage (GTDB taxonomy): Bacteria > Bacillota > Clostridia > Clostridiales > Caloramatoraceae > Fonticella > Fonticella tunisiensis. Next base: position 6,399 of record NZ_SOAZ01000048.1, read on the forward strand.
TTATATCTGCTGTGTAAATTGTATATATATTCTCGCTTTCAAATTTACGTTCTTTTTCAGAAGCCATTTTAGCTTCCTGCTCCTTTAATTGATTTTTCAAATTATTAATCGTAGTTTCAAGAATTGCATTTTTTTCTTTAACCTCTTCGATTTCATTTTTAAGCTCTAAATTTTCACTTTTCAACGAGTTGGAGCATCCTGTTATTAACATGCTTATTAATAAAATTAGGCTTGCTAATTTAATTATTTTTTTATTCATAGTTATTCCTCCCCTCAATTTCAGTTAAATGAATTATTTTTTATACAATTCTCAGGAGGCTGGCACCTAAATCTTCTTCACCAGTGAGACAAACAATTACAATTGCTACTTTTTTATTGCTACTTTTTTATTGTTGCTTTTAGGTTCATTACGTGTACGATTCACTTTAAAATATCAGAAGTTTCGCAGATTAAAAAATAAATAGGGCGTAGCCCTTTGATATGTCAAGGTTTAGACGAATAATAATTGAAATATGTAAATTCCGATTTTTACTGGAAAAAATTTAGGGTTTAAAAATGAAAACATCCTTTCTATAATGAATTTTGCAACAAACTAATAGAAAGGATGTTTTCAGATGAAC
>NZ_SOAZ01000049.1 GCF_004364155.1 Fonticella tunisiensis
TTCTGTTTTATTCATGATACGATTCCTCCTTTTCTCAGGAATATTTTCTCATGAATAAAGCAACATTTCTATGTGGGAAACATTTGACGCTTACTTTTGAAAGAAGGCGAATACAAACAGAACGGCGTTTATAATGGTTGTAATAGTGCAGTATCTCCAAGTTTTGATGAACTTGAGATTCACTTGAAAGGAATTTTTTCAGAATGATAAGATGCGAGGTTTTAGAATTTGTTACTTACACATAACATGACTTTATTATTTCTAACACAACTTTTTCATTTTTGATATGACTTTTTTATCTGTAATATGAATTTTAATGGTTATACAATAGTAACAAAAGTTGATTATAATGTTATCTATCACTACTATAATTATTATATTAATATATAAGAGTAATAATTATCACAATCAGTAAAACTATTGATGGTGTAACTTTTCTAAAATAATCCTCCTTTAATTTCACTTGGAGTCCGAGGATGAAATCTAAAAAATTTCAAAAATAATAAGCCTTGAGATTTATGATTCCCAAGACTTCTTGCCCTAAATGTTACCTAACTAAGGTACTCTGGCTAACAATATCCCTATATAAAGACACGCCTATAATCGAGTAAAAACTCTAAAATCGAAGTTTATAATAATTCACTTTTACTTATATCTATATTTTATAATATAATTTAAGATGATGTAGCCCTCTTTTAGAAATCCCTTCCTAAAATTTTTCTACTTCTCTCTTTTGCTATTTCAATTCTATCGTATTTTTTAATACTTTCAGGAATCTTTACTTCCAAGGGTTTTATATTAAGGTGTTTTGTCTCTTCGGCGATTCTTTTTAAATCATCTGCCGTCAATTTCTTTTCCATTCTATTCACTCCCTTTCATAATCTCCTTATACAATCCTTTCGGTTTTCTCTTTTCGCATATTTTCTTGATTCTGTGCAATATTGTAAAAAGCATACATTTTACACTCTTTAATTGCTTGTCAAAATATCTTATGTAAAAACAAATATATAAACATTCAAAAACTAATATATATAGCAAATGCTGGTGCTTTCTTTTTTAATCATAATCGTTATTCTTGTATAACTACAACTTATAAATATTATCAATCTGAGGATATTTATCTACAAATGTTTTATTTGCTACCTGGAGTTTTTCAAGATACTCTCTATATGAGTCACTCAATATTTTTAAATTTTCAATAAATATATCATAATAACCGCTCTCTTGCTGAAACTGCAATAATAATTGCTGCATTTTACAGGCTGGTGATTTTTTATATTCATCTGAATTTCTATATTCCAAATATTTTCCAATATCTTCCTTATTTTCTTTTAAATATATATCTATATTGTTTACTGCATTTATTATAGATGAATTTATTCTCTGCATATCTATCTTTTCCAACTGTCCAAGACCTTGCAGCAAATATTCTTCCAATTCTTTCGGAAATTCTATTTTTGAAACCGTATCTAAGTAATCAACAATTTTATTATATGCCTCTTCTTTTTCCTCAGTATCAATTTTCCCATTAAGAAACTGTCCAAAATGTATGCATAGATACATTCCATAACCTCCTGGAAATGCTTGCAACAATTTCTCTTTAATTGTGAAATGCTTCTCAATGTTTTCTTCAATATAGGTAATTGCTTGGTCAATATTATAATCATCCATCAACTGTTCTAAACATTTTTTCTTAGCCATTGCTTTTTCAACTTCTAAATCCATCTTATATTTGCACTTTGCCAGAGCAGCGGCTTTATTGGTACTTGCAAGAATATTCTTGATATCAGCAATGCTAATACCTAATTTTCTTAAGGTTCCAATTTCTTTTAATACAGAAATATCTTCATCGCTATAATTTCGGTAACCATTATCCTCAACCGCTGGAGAAATCAATCCCTGCTGCTCATAATATTCAACTGCTTTTTTTGTCAATTTACATTTTTTACAAACATCTTTAATTAACATTCGTATCACCTCATAATTTATCATAGGCTAACCCCTAAGGTGATAGTCAATACCTATTTTGTATAAAGTTCAAAAATATACGCAATGTACAGAGTACTTTTTTATCCGATAAATCCTCACATTTGCTTTATCAACTTTCAATATCTTATCAGTAAATACTGCTTATATTCCATAGTGAATTAAATATTTATCCTTTTTTATCGCATCAGTTATCATTTCAATAAGGGCTTGAAGTTCTTGGGATTGATATTGACTATTTGCCTTGATAATAACATCTCTAAATTGTATAAGTGACTTTGGCGGGATGAGCGTTACCCCATAATAATCCAAGCCGTTTCCTGGCTGAGTTGTAACCTGAAAATATGTTTTTATCGCCATTAATTCTTCATTATACTTTATAATTAATTCTTCTATTAAATCATCATTTACAGAAATACAATTATGTTTTTCAGGCTCATACTCGCTATACCACTTGTTTTCTTCAAAAGAATCTATTATTCCAAACTCATGCTTCGCCAGACTATTACCCCCCTGCAAATGCATATAACCTCTCTTAATACACATTGTGAGAATATTATTCACTAAAGTTAAATATTTTGTAATGCTTTTGAAATTTCATCAAACCTTTCATCGGATATACCAAGTTTTTTCTTAAATCTTTCATCATTCATTCTTTCAACAATTACCTTGTCTGGAGATATTTCATTAATAATATTTTTTATCTTATTAACAGATTCCTCTGTATCATTATAGCCTTTAATAATTGTTACTTCTAAAATAAATTTTCCTTTATATTGTTTATTAAATAGAATCATATTTGAAATATATTCTTTTAGCGTATATCCTTCAATTGGTCTTTGGATTTTTTGAAAATCTTCTTCTGAAATTGCCTTTATCTCTCCAATAACTTCATCACATTTATTGGCTATTTGCATATATTCTTTTCTACCCAATAAATAGCCGTTAGATAACAGCCTTACAGGTACTCCCTTACTTTTGATTAAGTCAATGATATCACTAATTCTACTGTTTACAAGGGCTTCTCCTTTTGAGTTAATAAAAACTAAATCAACATTATTATTTTCTATCATACTTTCTAGTTCATTTAATGAATCATCTATTTCATCAAAGGACTGCTGTGTGTCTACTTTATTATACGACCTTCCAATAGGACAGAATATACAATCAAAGTTACAATACTTTTCAGGCAGGATATTTACTTCTAACACCCTTTTACCATCTTCAATATAAATATCTTTATAACTAAAAACGTTCATTCCTATACCCCCTAATTTACTCTATTACTATTTCCTTATTATTTATATCTAAAACTGAAATTTTACTTGTTCCACCTAAATTATCTTCTACTGATTTTGCCAAATCTTTTAATGCATTCTCAAATTCTACTACTCTAGTTTCGTCTACTAATTCAATACATAAGAAAGCATTAGTCGTATTTTCAGTAAGCATTGTTCTTATTGCTTCACGCCAGTTCCAGCATCTGCAAATTGCACCTTTATCATCTTTGTAGACTATTTCCCCTTCATATGGAGGCGAGTTCTCTAATGATAATTAAAATAAGTTCCAGGATTCCATGTCCCAATACTGTCATTAACACAACTTTATTATCTATTTAATAGAACTTTATTATTTTTAACATAACTTTTTTATCTGTAATATGACTTTTTTATTCGCGGCACAAGTTTTTAGGGTTATACAACATGAGTTTTTTAGTTTAATGAGCATGACTATGATGAATATCTTGAGTGTGTCTATGTGAATGGGTACATTCTTCATGAGTATGAATGTGAGTATGTCTACCGATAATAGTTTCATTATGACTATGATTATGATGACCATCATTATGACTATGACTATGCTCATGAGTTATTACAATATGATGATGCTTATGATTGTGTTCTTCTGTGGACGCAAAATACATACCTGCAATCATAATAAATAATGCAATAATAAATGAGGATGTTGGTAGTTCTCTAAAAATTATCAGTGATAACCCTACGCCAATAAATGGAGATACTGCGTAATAAGCACTTGTCTTTGCTGCTCCTAAGTATCTTTGGGCATAAATATAAAAGAATATACTTAAGCCATAAGCAAAAAATCCTAATATTAAGGCTACTATTAGATAAGATATATTATTTATTTTTTCTCCTAATGTCAGTGCAATTAGTAAAGAACCTATTCCAGAACCAAATCCTTTTATTATAACAACTTGTATTGGGTCTTTTAAAGATAACTTTCTTGTGCAGTTATTTTCAAGTCCCCAACAGATAGTTGCCAGTAATACAAAAATAGAACCAAATGAAAATGAAAAACTACTTATGTCTTCTACAGACAAAATGATACTTGACACAGTAATCAAAATTATAGCACTCCATAGTCTTTTACTTATGGGTTCCTTAAATACTTTTAAAGCGATTAGAGATGTAGCAACAATTTCAAAATTATTAAGTAATGAAACATTAGCAGCAGATGTCATTGTAAGTCCAATCATTAAAAAAATAGGTGCTACAATATCTAACATAACCATGCCAATAGTATATGGAAGTTCTTGTTTTGTAAATCTTGCCTCAGTCTTTTCCTTATATTTCTTATGTTTAATTAGGTCAGCAATAGACATTCCTAACCCTGCACCAAGATATAGAAAAGATGCCATCAATGTAGGTGGTATTTCCTTTAACAATAGTTTGGATACAGGTGAACTAATAGCGTATAATGCTGCTGCCAGTATGGCAAAAAAATTTGCTTTATATTGTTTATCTTCCATTCTAAATACCTCTCAAATCTATTTTATAAACTGTTCTATGGCTTTATTTAAATCCTCTATTACCTTTTTATCTCCAGTTTCTACTGCATTTACTACGCAGTTATTGATATGGTCCTGTAAAATAATTTTTCCTATATTATTAACGGCAGATTTTACTGCTGCAATTTGAATAAGAACCTCACTACAATCTCTTCCATCCTCTACCATTTTCTTAACAGATTCTAGATGTCCTATTGCTCTAGATAATCTATTAATAACTGCTTTAGTATTTTCATGATTGTGCTTATGTACTTCATTCATATACAATCCTCCCATCAATATCCCCCATGGGGGGTTATTAAAATTATATCATTATTTCATTCAGATTCCAATATTATTATTAAACTCTTAATGGCATCTATGATGATATTTACTATCTATGTTTTTGAGAATAAGGTTCATGGGGTAAGGTTAAAGATTTTATTCCACCTTTTAAGTTGTTATATCAATATTATCTTCAATATAGTAGTCAATACCTCTCTCAATTCCTTTAAAATCAGTAGTTTCAAATTTCTAAGCAATATATCGCTCTAATCAAAACTCTAATGAAAAATCTAATCCCTTAACCCTTCCCCCAAAAAATAAAAAACTCCGCAGTAAAACAGGAGTTATCCCGCATCTACTGCGAGGTTTTTGAATTTATTATTCAGATGTAACTCAACTTTATTATCTATTTGACACGACTTTATTATTTTCAACACAAGTTTTTTATCTCTGACACAACTTTTTTATTCTCAACCCTTATCCCTTTCCCTTTTTTGACTGAAACTTAATCCTAACTATGTATACACTTAAAAAACTCATGTCAAACCCCCACCCCCCTCAACCCCTTGCCCCTTCTCGCCTTAACCCTATTTCCCTATTTCTTTCCAGATAAAAAAGTCATGTCAAAAATCACCCTATTTCCTTATCCCTACCTCCTATTTTCTTCCTATTTTCCCTCTCATTTTAGATAAAAAAGTCGTGTCAGGAATAGGGAAAAGTTAAAAGGAAAAAGGAGAAAGTTTTAATCAATATCTTTCATCAATACTCCCTTCAAATCCTTTAAAATCAATACCTTTAGCCTTATACCTTACTCCTTAACCCTACTCAACCTAAAACAAAAATCATGGCTCCAATAAGGTTTTCTACCCTATTTTCACCATGACTTTTAACACAACTTTTTTATTTTTGATACGACTTTTTTATTCGTGACACGAGTTTTTTTGGGTTATACAATACCAAAACCTTTAACAACTTTTTTACTCAACTGTAACTGACTTAGCGAGATTTCTTGGTTTATCAACGTCACAGCCCTTTTCAACTGCTGTATAGTATGCAAGGAGCTGTAGAGGTA
>NZ_SOAZ01000050.1 GCF_004364155.1 Fonticella tunisiensis
GTAATTAAGATGGGCTTAAGGTTAAGTATGGTTTACACTAACCCTATTCTACATGATTTTTTCACGGGGTGTTGCATTTAATATTGCAATTTAAGTTTGCAAATAATTTTAAAAATATTGTTGACTTCTACATATCAGAGTATTAGAATAAAGATAAGATATCCGAGTAATTTAATAGGAATTAAACACTATGATCAGGAAAAGTAGGCCATATATAGCATACAGAGAGGGATTTCACGGCTGAGAGAATCCTATGTGATGATGTGGCTGAAGTGCACCTGTGAGTGTTAAGCTGAAGTTTAGTAGGCTGCTACGGGTTCTCCCGTTATTGAGATAAGGCATGTTGGTGCCGAAAACGAGATGGGCAACTATGCCTAATCAGAGTGGAACCGCGGAACTAACCTTCTGCCTCTGAATTTCAGGGGTGGAAGGTTTTTTATTGACAAAACTATTTAAGACATATTAATGCTAAAGGAGGAGAAATCATGATTTTTAACAGTATTTATGAAACTATAGGCAATACGCCAATTGTAAAGCTTAACAACATTACAGGGGAAAATTCAGCAGATGTTTTCGTTAAGCTGGAATATTTCAATCCGGGAGGAAGTGTAAAGGATAGAATAGCACTGGCAATGATAGAAGATGCTGAAAAGAGAGGATTATTAAAGAAGGGGCAGACTATAATCGAGCCGACAAGTGGAAATACCGGAATAGGTCTGGCGATGGTAGGCACAGCAAAGGGATATAGAGTTATAATAGTTATGCCTGAAACCATGAGTATAGAAAGAAGAAAACTCGTAAAGGCTTATGGCGGGGAAATAATTCTCACAGAGGGTGCAAAGGGTATGAGAGGTGCCATAGAAATGGCTCAAAGGCTTGCTGAAGAAAATGGCTATTTCATGCCGCAACAGTTTGTAAACCCTGCAAACCCTGATGTGCATGCGAAGACTACTGCTATTGAGATACTTGAACAAACAGATGGAAAAATTGACGCCTTTGTTGCTGGAGTTGGAACGGGAGGAACAATTACGGGAGTTGGAAAAATATTAAAGAGAGAGATTCCGGGTGTAAAGATTGTTGCTGTGGAACCTGAGGCTTCACCAGTTCTTTCAGGAGGTGCGCCGGGCCCACATAAAATTCAGGGTATTGGTGCCGGATTTGTTCCTGATATAGTTGATAGAAGTGTAATAGATGAAATTGTCAGGGTTACTAATGAGGATGCTTTTGAAACATCGAGGAGAGTTGGAAAAATGGAAGGAATACTGGTTGGTATATCCTCCGGAGCTGCAATATCAGCAGCACTAAAGAAAGCAGCCGAGCTAGGACCTGGTAAGAGAATTGTCGTGATTGCCCCTGATACGGGTGAAAGATATTTATCAACAGAATTATTTGAAGTATAAAATTATGTTTAAGACTATATTGTATGAGGCGAGAAACATTTTAAAAAAAGACCCGGCAGCGAAGTCGCTGTTTGAGGTTTTAACCTGCTATCCAGGGCTGCATGCAGTTCTCTTTTATAGGCTGGCGCATAGGCTGTACCTAAGAAAGAGATACACGCTGGCAAGAATAATATCTCAAATTGCACGAAGTCTTACAGGCATTGAGATACATCCAGGAGCTAAAATAGGAAAGGGACTTTTTATAGATCACGGAATGGGTGTTGTAATTGGGGAGACAGCTGAAATAGGAGATAATGTTACCATATACCACGGGGTTACACTTGGAGGGGTCGGTAATGAAAAAGGAAAAAGACATCCTACCATAGGGGATAACGTAATGATTGGAGCAGGTGCGAAGATTCTAGGGCCAATAAAAGTTGGCAATGGGGCCAGAATTGGTGCAAACTCAGTGGTATTAAAGGATGTACCTGATAGGGCTACTGTGGTCGGAATACCTGCAAAGGTAGTTACTTCTAAGAAAAACAAGGTACTGTATATATATTCTGATGTTGTGATTTAAAAAAACCGGGCTTAGCCCGGTATTTAATTTTTATTTTCTTCTGTTTTGAACTGTGCTGTAAATTTGTTCAGCTGATAATCCTTCAGCTGAAACAACGGGCACTTCAGTGGATGTATCCTGTATTCCAAGAAAATCTATATTGCCACCTGAAACGATTATAGCGTCATAGTCTCCTACTTTTTCAATTCTGTGAAGTTGTGTATCGTCAAACATGTCTACCTGATATCCATGACCCTTAAAATACTGCTGTACATTTACAAGGTTTTTTTCAATAGCTACCTTTTTGCGCATAGAAATCCCTCCAAAAATTTATTACGAATATATTTTTTATAAAATTTAATTTTTCTATACTCTATAAATTGTAATGCTGTATTAAATAACACCGTTAAAATAGGAAAACATATTCCATATACTGTTACCGCTTTACTTCATGGAATTATAATATAATCTGTTCAAATATGAGTTTATGTGATATAAAGATAATATGATTAATCTGTTATGTTAGCTTGATCTATTAATAAAAGCGCTGCGGCAAAAAATATGCTTCACTGGCTACACATTCATAAATGTATTGTGAGGTGATAGGATGAAGAAAAACAAAAACAGCTTTCTATTAAAAACCTTTATCAATTCTATAGCAATATATGCAGCAGCAAGTATAATAAAGGGAGTAAATATCGAAGGATTTATACCTGCTCTGGTAGCTTCGTTAGTTTTTGGTATTGTAAATGCCCTTATAAAACCAATTTTAATTATATTTTCCCTTCCAATTAATATAATGAGCCTTGGACTTTTTACATTCGTTATTAATGGTATTTCTCTGCTTATAGTGTCAGGAATAACAGCAGGCTTTACCATCTCAGATCTTGGTGCTGCAATATTGGCATCTATAATAATTAGTATAGTCAGTTCTATTATAAATTTTTTGATATCATGAAATAATCCAACTAACTTAAAAACAATTTCATATAAGCGTTTACTTTAATTGGGAGAGTATGCTCATGGTGATAGGAAGTGCAACAATAACACTAAGAATGTTTACCCCTAAATCCTTAAAGGAAAAAAGACAGATTCTGAAAAGTATAATTACTGGAATAAAATCCCAATATAATGTTTCAGTTGCAGAGATATCTCTAAATGACAAATGGCAGCTATCTGAAATTGGGATGGCATGTGTATCCAACGATACAAAGGTCATATATACGACTTTTAATTCGATTGTAAAATTTATAGAACAGGACGGAAGAGTGGAGATAATAACTATTAACATTGAAATGCTTTAAACAACAAAACTTTTGTGCTATTGTTTTTTATTATAGAGGGTAAGTATGTTATTGGATACACTGTTGTTCATAAGTTATTATTATATTATAATGAAGATATTGAAGGAGTGTTTATACTTTTGTAATTACAAAGTTGTATGAACCGGCTCTCTTATTTCCGATGGAATTTGAATCTATAAAGGTTATCCGATAAGAAATGGTGATGTAAATGGAAAAGATAAAAGAAGTATTAGAAATACTTGAAGAACATTACGGCGATATGGGGTGTGCATTAAATTTCAAAAGCCCCTTCGAATTACTAGTTGCAACAATGCTTTCAGCCCAGACAACAGACGTAACGGTTAACAAAGCAACTGCTGTACTTTTTGAAAAATACAACACACCCGAGGATTTTGCAGCCTTAAAACCGGAGGAACTTGAGCCTTATATAAAAACATGTGGATTTTATAAAACAAAGGCTCAGAATATAATTAATGCAAGTAGAAAAATATTAACCGATTTTAATGGAAAAGTACCTAAGCGCCTTGAAGATTTAACAAGTTTGCCGGGTGTTGGAAGAAAAACTGCAAATGTTGTTCTTTCAAATGCCTTCGGAGTTGATGCAATCGCTGTGGATACGCATGTTTTCAGGGTTTCAAACAGGATAGGCCTTGCCCATGCTGATAATGTTGAAGATACTGAGATGCAGCTTATGGAGAATATACCAAAGGAATATTGGTCTAGGGCACATCACTGGCTTATATGGCATGGCAGAAAAGTATGTACGGCAAGAAGGCCAAAATGTGAAATATGTCCTGTAAATCGTTTATGTAACTATTATGAGGAATTGAATAAAAGCAAAAAAACCTCTGAAGAATAATTAAATATATACAGTATTAGAGTAAGGTAAATAATATAACATAACCCTTACTCTTTTTTATCTATAAATGAATATAAACATTATATTTCTAAAGCTAAAACTTGGAAACTGCTAAACTGTATTACTTCTTTTTCTTCTATTATATTTAAAAAATTCTTAAAGTTTTTGCAAGATAAATTGAAGTTATCTTAAGTAATTTATAGAAGAAAATGTAATTATATGTTAAAATTGTATTAAGAAAGGAGTGGTATTTTGGAAAATAATAAGATATTGGAAAGTATAATTGAAAATGTAGAAAAGGTTATAATTGGCAAAAGGCAAGTGATAGAAAGGGTACTGGTGTGCTTAATAAGCGGTGGACATGTACTAATTGAAGATGTTCCGGGTGTAGGTAAAACTATGCTCGTACATGCCATTGCAAAATCCATAAATTGTGATTTTAAGAGGATTCAGTTTACTCCGGACCTTTTACCATCGGATATCACAGGAGTTTCTGTTTATAACCAAAAAACGGGGGAGTTCGAATTTAAATTTGGACCCGTAATCAGTCAGATAATATTAGCGGATGAAATAAACAGAACATCACCTAAAACTCAAGCAAGCCTTCTAGAGGTTATGGAGGAGCATCAGGTAACGGCAGACGGAATTACATACAAGCTACAGGAACCTTTTATGGTTCTGGCAACTCAGAATCCAATCGAATATGAGGGCACGTTTCCACTTCCAGAGGCACAGCTCGACAGGTTTATGATGAAGATAAGTATGGGCTACCCGGATGAAGAGTATGAAATTGCAATGATGAGGAGATTTAAGAAAGAAAATCCCCTGATTGAGCTTCAGCCTGCAGCAGGACCTGAGGATATAATGAAACTCAGGGAAGTTGTGAAAGATACTTATGTAGATGAGAAGATTGAAAGATATATTCTATCTATCATTAAAGCTACAAGGGAAAGAGATGATATTCTTCTTGGAGCCAGCCCAAGGGCTACGATGAGCTTATACAGAGCAAGCCAGGGGAGGGCTGTGCTATATAACAGAAATTATGTTACTCCTGATGATGTTAAGTCTATTGTAAAATCTGTATTAGCACATAGAATACTTTTAAAGCCGGAGTACAGACTGAGGGGAGTAACACCCGAGGGAACAATCGATAAAATAGTTAATTCAATAATGATTCCAGGGGTTACAAGATATGCTTAAAATAAAGAAGTCTGTAATAGTCCTTATTATTTCATCTCTTACTCTGGCACTTCTTGGCGGCGGTCAAATACCTTATCTGGTATTCTATATGGTATCGGGAGTATTCATAATTTCCTACCTATGGACAGCTTTCACAGCAAGAAAAATAAGCGTATTTCAAAGGGTTGAAAACAAAGATTATTACGTTGGTGATATTATAACAATTCAGTCATATATAGATAATGACACGCTGCTTCCAATACCCTATGTTGAAATAATAGACCATACTACTGACGGTATGGCAGATAATAATCCAAGACCTACCATAATATCTATGATGCCCATAGAGCGTGAACTTGTAAAAAGTAATGTTACCATAAAATACAGGGGTATTTATGATATCGGGCCCCTTGAATTAAAGATATCAGATGTGTTCGGTGCATTTGCATGGAACAGAAGTGTTTATACAAATACATATGTTAAGGTGTATCCAAAAGTGCATAGAATAGTTAATTTTAATTTAAAATCCATGCAGTCCTTTGGAACAATGAGTACGAAAAATAAGGCATATGAGGACAATACAAGCATATCTGATATAAGAAAATATAACATAGGAGATAGTGTGAAGAAGATACACTGGAAGGTTACTGCAAAGAAGGGGAGTTTACATGTAAAGGATTACCAGATGACCGGCAGCACGTCAATCCATATTTTACTTGACCTTAAAAAAGACTGTTTAGGCAATTGCAAAACTCATTAAAATTTTAGCTGAAAAATTAGCCTTCTTTAAAAAAACAGGAATTTAGACAGGGAGTTTTAAACAAAGAAAG
>NZ_SOAZ01000051.1 GCF_004364155.1 Fonticella tunisiensis
ATTGTAGAGCTCACTTGTGATTTGTCAAGGGTAAAGACTTCGCCTGCTCCGCAGCCCTTGACAAATCCCTACATTCGCTCAATTTTAGTAATTAACATGGGCTTAAGGTTAAGTATGGGCTACCTTAACCCTATTCAACATGATTTTTTACTAAATGTTGCATTTAATATTGCAATTTAAGATGATTTATTAAATATTTTAAGCAATTCCAGAGAATAAAATAATTGTTTGGGAATAAAAGGAGAAAATGTAAATATGAATTGGGCAGTAAGATTAGTGGGTAATAGGTCTGATATTGAAGAATTAGAGTTATTACTTACATCACCACAATTATATATAAAGAAAATTGATAACGATTATTTTATTAAATCTGAAAAATTTAATAATATTAATAATGCTGAAGAAGTATTTAAGTTAGCAAAAGAATATGTTAATAAGATTATTGCCTTTTTATATATTCATAAAGGCTATAAGCCAATAGTTAATATAGACCTGGTGATGAATTTAGAAAATCCTAGTCTTAAACAATGTTACATGTTTATTGAAGAAACTATCAGTATAACTGATAGGGTTAGGATAACACTTATAGATGAAAATGGAGAGCATATTAAAGAAGATGATATTTTAAAAGAAAGTTTTGAACTATCCTTAAAAGATGAAAAGGTGCAAAAAGTATTGAAGTTAGTTTATAACGAAGGTACAAAAGATTAGGTTAATCTTTATAAAATATATGAAATAATTAAAAGTGATATAGCCCCTGTTAAACAAGGATGGGTAGAAAGTAAAGTGATAGATAATTTTAAGCATACTGCAAACCATCCAGCAGCGGCGGGGGATGGTGCAAGACATGGTTTTATGAAAAATCAGGCTCCACGAAACCCTATGGACATTGTAGATGCAAAGCAACTAATTGAGGCTATATTTAAAAAGTGGATTAGATATAAGGTCAATAATAAATAGATACAAATAAAGTGATTAATGAGTAGAATCTTAGTTTGCACTGAAAAGATATGATAAGTTTCTTAATTGTTTTTGAAAGTTCCACTCACTGCCTATGAGAATAAGGGAAGAAATTCATTCTTATTTCCTTGACCCTTAGCGCATAGCCATACTATGCATAACCCTAAAAAACTCGTGTCACGAATAAAAAAGTCGTGTTAAAAATAAAAAAGTTGTGTTAAGAATCATGGTGAAAATAGGGTAGAAAACCTTATTGGAGCCATGATTTTTTATTAGGATTATTAGGGTTAAGGAGAAAGGGATAAGGCTAAAGGTATTGATTTTAAAGGATTTGAAGGGTGTATTGATGAAAGATATTGAAAAAAACTTTCCCCTTTTTCCTTTTAACTTTTCCCTATTCTTGACACGACTTTTTTATCTAAAATGAGGCTGAAAATAGGAAAATATTAGGAGAAAGGAATAAGGAAAATGGGTGATTTTTGACATGACTTTTTTATCTGGAAAGAAATAGGGAAATAGGGTTAAGAATAGATGGGACAAGGGTTTGAGGGGGGTTGGGTTTTAACATGAGTTTTTTATTTGTATACAACAGCGATTGAAAAAACGAATTGAAAAAATACATAACTTAATCCTTAACCCATGAATCTATCTCTATTTTCCTTTCAAAACATCATTATTAAAATCGGTATAGGGATTAAGGAAAAAGTGTTAATAAATGGGTAAAAATATGAGATTTTAGAGCGGACTTTATTATCTGGTAGAAATTAAGATATATGAAAATCAAGGGTTTGAAGGGTGTGGATGGAGTGGAGATTATTATAAATATACATTAGGATTCTAGTGTTGACATACATTTCATGATACTCGATAATGGTAATATAGTTTTGCAATATGATGTTAAACATTTATAGAATATGATGTTGTTATCGGCAATTTTAAATGGAGAGATTTAGGCAATAAAAAACGGAGAAAAATTACCAAGTAGTTTTGTTGCCATTGACATTGAGTCTCCGTGGGGTATGTTAATTGTCCTTGAGCTATACTGTGAAGATAAAGACAAGGTATCTGAATTTATTAGTAAGGTTAAGGATGAAAGAATAGTCGTAGATTATGAAATCTAAAGGGTATTAGATTACTCCGGAATATATTATTAAAGGTTGTCGCAAGAGTAATTAAATGTAAATCAAAGAAAGGTGAGATTATATGTATACTGATGCGAATGATTTAAGAGTTTCTGAAATGTTGGAATTATCATATAGGTTATGGGAAAAGCATAGCAATTCATGGTCTCCTATGGAACCAGAGTATGCTAAATCATTTATTCTTTATATGATTGAAGAAATTGGTGAATCTATAGCAATCATTAAGAAAAAAGGTGAAAAAAATATTATGAATGATTTAAAGGTAAGAGAGCATTTTATTGAGGAATTATGCGATGTATTAATGTATTTTATGGATGTATTAAATAGATTTCATATTTCTTCACAGGAATTTTCAAATACATATATAAGGAAATTTGAACACAACATAGGCAGAGATTATGAAGGGCAATACAAAAGATTAAAGTAACTGATTCGTAATATTCTTCTATTGTTAACAAAGGCAAAAAAATGTGAAGATTATATTAAGTGAGGTTAGGTATATGGACGAAAGATTGTATCTACATATTCCTTCTTTTGAGGAATTCGATTATAGACAGAAAATATTATTTCAGCCTGATACGATGTCATATAACAAAGGTTGTGAACTTGGATTAGATAACTATGATAATGAAACAGGGTGTATTGACTTTAGAAAAGAATATTGGAAGGACTGGTTTTCTCGATGGATAAATAATACGCCTGACAGATATTACGCATATATTATCAAAAGCGATGAAAATATTCCTATTGGTGAAGTTGCTTTACGTTATGTTGATGGGGAGAATGCATACTGTGCTAGCATAATTATCGAAGCAAAATATAGGGGTTACGGATATGGTGAAGAAGCATTGCGATTGCTGATTGATGTAGCTTTTCATGAATTAAATGCAAAGAGGATTTTCCATAATTTTCCGAAAACAAGAGTATCCGCAGAAATAGTCTTTAAAAAAGTGGGATTTAAAAGAATTTCAGATGATATTGTTGAATTAACCCAAGAAAACTATTTAAATCAGTTTAATCAACATACACGATTGTAGATTATAAACATAATGAACGAATTCAGTTATACCACAATATTCTTATTTTGTTTTGCAATAAGTGAACCTATTGTTGCAGAACAGTAAAATTATACGAAGCAAAAATTTTATATTAGGGGGAAAAAGAATGTTATATGAGAATAAAATTGTGGTTGCTGTAAAAGGTATAATCATAAGAAAAGGAAAAGTATTAATTGTTAAACGGGCTAATGATGATGAAATAGAACCGGGAACTTGGGAATGTGTTGGTGGCAAAATTGAATTTGGAGAAGCATTAGAGACTGCTCTTATAAGAGAGGTTAAGGAAGAAGTTGGATTGAATATAACTGTTGATAAAATTCTATATGCAACTACTTTTAAAACTAACCCCACAAGGCAGGTTGTTATTCTTACATACTTGTGTGAAAGCAATGATGGAGAAGTGGTTTTATCACCTGAGCATATGGATTATCAATGGGTAACAAAAGAACAATTAAAACAATTTCTACCTCCAAATATAATTATGGACTTTGAGAAAAACAATGTATTTGAATTGGAGGAAATTATATGACAAAAGTATATTTTGTAAGACATGCTAAACCTGTACTTATGTCAATATAGCAGACACAAAAACTCGAATTTTTTATGCTGATTTCCTAGCTCTATCCTCACATTGCTGAGGAGTAATATACCCTATGCTACTATGGATTCTTTTTCTGTTGTACCAGGATTCTATATATTCAAATATTGGATATATGTAATATCAGTAACCCATTTTTCATTGATTGTAGTTGTGGAAAAGTCTCTTTTTAAAATGTTTTCCTTTCCCTCAATCTTGGTTTTCGATGAGTGGGGCTTGTACTTCTTGCAAACTATTGATTTAATCTCCAAATCTTTCATAAGCCTTTGAACTCTCTTTAAACTTATAGTTTCTCCCTGACTAATCAGGATTTTATGAATCTTAGGAGCTCCATAACGTTTTTTGCTATCTTTATATATTTTAATAATTAGCTCTTTTAACCTTTTATTTTCAATGCTTCTTTTACTCTCAACTTTATTGAGATGCTTATAGTAAGAACTTCTTGAAAGCTTAAGAACTCTACACATTAATTTAACATCATGCTTATCCTTGTTATTATCAATAAACTTAAAGATAGAATTTACTTCTTCGCGAATATGGCCATGGTTTTTTTTAATATTTCATTTTCCTCCTTAAGCATAGCCATTTCTCGCTTCAATGCTTTAAATTCTTTCATAGTTACAACGTAAGCGTCAAATGTTTCCCACATAGAAATTTTGCTTTATTCATGAGAAAATATTCCTGAGAAAAGGAGGAATCGTATCATGAATAAAACAGAAATACGAGATGAATGGGAAAAGCGGATTGCTGC
>NZ_SOAZ01000052.1:1422-2666 GCF_004364155.1 Fonticella tunisiensis
GTAAGTTCTTTGAAAACTGCACAGCGAATTGAAACTATGATCAAGCTAGTAAGGGCGCATGGTGGATGCCTTGGCACCAGGAGCCGATGAAGGACGTGATAAGCTGCGAAAAGCTGTGGGTAGCCGCAAATAGGCCGTGATCCACAGATCTCCGAATGGGGAAACCCACTTAGCTAACGCTAAGTATCCTGTGCTGAATCCATAGGTACAGGAAGGCATACCCGGGGAACTGAAACATCTAAGTACCCGGAGGAAGAGAAAGAATAATCGATTTCCTAAGTAGCGGCGAGCGAAAGGGAAAGAGCCCAAACCATTCCCGTAAGGGATTGGGGTTGAGGACAGATCGCAAATGGAGAGATATTCTAATCGAACAGGTCTGGAAAGGCCGGCCATAGAAGGTAAAAGCCCTGTAGGTGAAAGAAGAAGGCTCTAGATCTGATCCAGAGTACCACGGGACACGTGAAACCCTGTGGGAAGCAGGGAGGACCACCTCCCAAGGCTAAATACTACCTGGTGACCGATAGAGTAAAGTACCGTGAGGGAAAGGTGAAAAGAACCCCGGGAGGGGAGTGAAATAGAACCTGAAACCGTGTGCCTACAAGCAGCCGAAGGTTGTTAAAGACTAACGGTGTGCTTTTTGTAGAACGAGCCAGCGAGTTACGGTATGCAGCGAGGTTAAGCGCCTATGGCGCGGAGCCGGAGGGAAACCGAGTCTTAATAGGGCGAGAAGTTGTATACCGTAGACCCGAAACCGGGTGACCTATCCATGGACAGGGTGAAGTTGAGGTAAAACTCAATGGAGGCCCGAACCCATCGGTGTTGAAAAACCGTGGGATGAGCTGTGGATAGCGGAGAAATTCCAATCGAACTCGGAGATAGCTGGTTCTCCCCGAAATAGCTTTAGGGCTAGCCTCGGATTAGAGACCTGGAGGTAGAGCACTGAATGGGCTAGGGGCCGTACAGGTTACCGAACCCTATCAAACTCCGAATGCCAGAGTCTTGATGTCCGGGAGTCAGACTACGAGTGATAAGATCCGTAGTCAAAAGGGAAACAGCCCAGACCATCAGCTAAGGTCCCAAAGTGCATATTAAGTGGAAAAGGATGTGGGATTTCACAGACAACCAGGATGTTGGCTTAGAAGCAGCCATTCATTCAAAGAGTGCGTAATAGCTCACTGGTCGAGAGATCCTGCGCCGAAGATGTCCGGGGCTCAAATATGCCACCGAAGCTGTGGATGCAATGT
>NZ_SOAZ01000052.1:2763-4467 GCF_004364155.1 Fonticella tunisiensis
TAAGTGATTGCATTGCGTGGTAGGGGAGCTTCGTATACGGGCAGAAGCTATACCGAAAGGAGTAGTGGACTGTATACGAGTGAGAATGCTGGCATAAGTAGCGAGAAATAGGTGAGAATCCTATTCGTCGAAAACCTAAGGTTTCCTGAGGAAGGCTCGTCCGCTCAGGGTTAGTCGGGACCTAAGCCGAGGCCGAAAGGCGTAGGTGATGGACAATCGGTTGATATTCCGATACCACCAGAAGCCGTTTGAGAGAAGGGGTGACGCAGGAGGATAGGCTAAGCGCACTGATGGATGTGCGTCCAAGGGTTAAGTCAGGCTCCTTAGGCAAATCCGGGGAGCTAATGATAAGGCCTGATGGGGAGTGCGCAAGCACGAAGTGGCTGATTTCACACTGCCGAGAAAAGCCTCTATCGAGGAAGCTGGTGCCCGTACCGCAAACCGACACAGGTAGGTGAGGAGAGAATCCTAAGACGAGCGAGAGAACCCTTGTTAAGGAACTCGGCAAATTGACCCCGTAACTTCGGGAGAAGGGGTGCTCTAGAAATAGAGCCGCAGAGAATAGGCCCAGGCGACTGTTTAGCAAAAACACAGGTCTCTGCTAAGTCGTAAGACGATGTATAGGGGCTGACGCCTGCCCGGTGCTGGAAGGTTAAGGGGAAGGGTTAGCCAAAAGGCGAAGCCTTGAACTTAAGCCCCAGTAAACGGCGGCCGTAACTATAACGGTCCTAAGGTAGCGAAATTCCTTGTCGGGTAAGTTCCGACCTGCACGAATGGCGTAACGACCTGGGCGCTGTCTCAACAAGGGACTCGGCGAAATTGTAGTACCGGTGAAGATGCCGGTTACCCGCAATTGGACGGAAAGACCCCGTAGAGCTTTACTGCAGCTTAGCATTGAGTTTCGGTATTGTCTGTACAGGATAGGTGGGAGACGGAGAAGCAGGGCCGTCAGGTTCTGTGGAGTCGACCTTGGGATACCACCCTGATGATACTGGAGCTCTAACCGGAGGCTTTGAAGCAAGTCACGGGACATTGCTAGGCGGGCAGTTTGACTGGGGCGGTCGCCTCCTAAAATGTAACGGAGGCGCTCAAAGGTTCCCTCAGTGCGGTTGGAAATCGCGCGAAGAGTGTAAAGGCAGAAGGGAGCCTAACTGCGAGACTGACAAGTCGAGCAGGGACGAAAGTCGGACTTAGTGATCCGGTGGTACCAAGTGGAAGGGCCATCGCTCAACGGATAAAAGCTACCTCGGGGATAACAGGCTGATCTCCCCCAAGAGTCCACATCGACGGGGAGGTTTGGCACCTCGATGTCGGCTCGTCGCATCCTGGGGCTGAAGTAGGTCCCAAGGGTTGGGCTGTTCGCCCATTAAAGCGGCACGCGAGCTGGGTTCAGAACGTCGTGAGACAGTTCGGTCCCTATCCGTTGCGGGCGCAGGAAATTTGAGAGGAGCTGTCCTTAGTACGAGAGGACCGGGATGGACGAACCTATGGTGCACCAGTTGTTCCGCCAGGAGCACAGCTGGGTAGCTATGTTCGGAAGGGATAAGCGCTGAAGGCATCTAAGCGTGAAGCCCACCTCAAGATGAGATTTCCCACAGCGTAAGCTGGTAAGACCCCTCAAAGAACATGAGGTTGATAGGCCTGAGGTGTAAGCGTCGTGAGGCGTTCAGCTGACAGGTACTAATAGGTCGAGGGCTTGATCAA
>NZ_SOAZ01000053.1 GCF_004364155.1 Fonticella tunisiensis
GGCCTTTTTCCCTTCCAAAATTTCAATAAAATAGAAAAAATCTAATTTCCTATAAAGAAAAAAGCTTTACTGGAAATTAGATGCGAAATCTCTGTAAATATGCGAAAAAGTTTGACGCATTGGAGAGAGATAGATATAATGTTTATAAAATGTTATGAATAAAAATGTACGACATTCAACTTATATAAAGCTTCTGAAAGGGGGGGAGTAAATGGCATACTTTAAAATGAAATATGGAAATGAAAAGATGGATGTTTTTATACCTGATGAAAAACTTCTCGGCATAATCGAAGGAAATAAAGGATGTTCAAATAAAAAAGAAGAACAGGTTATTCTAAATTCCCTGGATAATCCAATAGGTACAAAAAAATTGGAGGAAATAGTAAGTCCCGGGGAAACTGTGTGTATAGTAATTTCTGATATAACAAGAGCCTGGCAGAAGATGAGTTTTTATCTTCCCTATATAGTAGAAAGGCTGGGCATGGCGGGCGTCAAAGATGAAGATATAACGTTTCTCTGTGCTACTGGATCACATAGAAGGCAAACAAAGGAAGAACATGATATCCTGCTTGGAAGATTAGCCAAAAGATTTAAAGTTATTGACCATGATTGCAGGGACAAAGATAATCTTATTTATCTGGGCAAAACTTCCTTTGGAACTCCGGTTTATATTAATAAAATCGCTATGAATTGCAGCCATATTGTGCTTACTGGAGCTATAGTATTTCATGACCTTGCCGGTTGGTCAGGTGGAAAAAAATCTATTATTCCGGGAATATCCGGCTACGAAACCATTATGGCTAACCATTCTCTATCACTTAGTCCAAACTTTGGAGAAGGAATAAATCCGCCTGTTAGAAGTGGAAACATAATAAATAATCCAGTGCATCAGGATATGCTGGAGGCTGCTGAATTTGTTAAACCTTCATTTTTGTTCAATGTAGTAGTTGATGGGGATGGAAATATAAGTGGGGCTGTGGCTGGAGACTATATAAAGGCACATGAAGCTGGATGTAAATTGGTTGATGAAGTAGACAGAGTATATATAAAACAAAAGGCTGATCTTGTGATAGCATCAGCTGGCGGATATCCCAAGGATATAGATTTATACCAG
Source organism: Fonticella tunisiensis (assembly GCF_004364155.1). Lineage (GTDB taxonomy): Bacteria > Bacillota > Clostridia > Clostridiales > Caloramatoraceae > Fonticella > Fonticella tunisiensis. The sequence continues at coordinate 1,115 of NZ_SOAZ01000053.1, forward strand.
GCTTCAAAGGCGCTTATTAATGCAAAGGAAGCTGTAAAAGAAGGCGGAACGATTATTGTTTTAAGTGAATGTGTTGAAGGTGTTGGAAATAATGAAGTTCAGGAAATTATACAGAACTTTAGAAATAACAAGGATAGGGAAATGGAACTTAGAAGAAGTTATACTATAGCGAAGTATTCTGGATATCTTGTAACGGAGATTGCAGAAAATTATGAAGTCATTCTTGTATCCGATATTGATAAAAAGCTCATTGATAGATCAAATATCACGGTTGTTAGAAGCTTTGATGAAGCCATAAATATTGTGTATGAAAAAAAAGGGCAGGATTTGAAGATATATGTGATGCCCTTTGCTGCTAATACTTTGCCAACGCTATGCGAATAAATATTCAAGGTTTTGTGGGAGTCCCATCTGCCAAGAGAGAATATTTATAATTATTTTAATATTGTAAGATATTAAGGAGAATTTAAAAGTTAAAATAATTATTGAATATATATGCATAATTACGTATAATAATGAATATAAATTGTATTAAACGTAAATGAAAAACAGGGAGGAAGGAACATGTTTAAGAAAGGAAAGAACAAATTGGTTGCAGTTCTGATTATAATGCTTGTTGTTTTATCATTTTCAGGGTGTGCAAAAAATAGTGCAAATGCAGGTTCATCGAATAATGAAGCAAAAAATGTAGAGTCAGCGGTGGATAAAATAAAAAAATCCGGGAAATTAGTTCTTGGAACAAGTGCTGACTATCCGCCATATGAATTTCACAAAGAGATAAACGGTAAAGATGAAATCGTTGGGTTTGATATTGAAATAGCAAAAGAAATTGCAAAGGATTTAGGTGTGGAGCTTGAGATTAAGGATATGAAGTTTGATGGCCTTCTTGCAGCTCTTCAGGCAGGAAAAATAGATCTTGTTATTGCTGGTATGACACCTACTGAAGAAAGAAAGAAAAGTGTTGACTTTTCAAATATATACTATAAAGCTGAACAGGCAGTAATAGTCAGGGCGGAGGATAAGGATAAATATAAGACAACTGATGACTTAAAGGGAAAGAAGATTGGAGTTCAAAAGGGAACAACTCAGGAACAAATTGCCAAGGATGAAATACAAAACGCACAGTTAAAATCACTAGGAAAAGTAACAGATCTTGTACTTGAATTACAGAACAAGAAGGTTGATGCCTTAGTTGTAGAGCATCCTGTTGCAACTTCATATGTAAGCAAAAATGCTGGTATGGTTATTTCTGATGTAAAATTTAAGGATCAAGATAAGGGTTCGGCTGTAGCAATTAAGAAAGGAAGCACTGATCTTGTAAATGCTGTAAACAAAACACTTGAAAGATTAAATAATGAAAAGCTTATTGATAAATTTGTTATTGATGCTAATAATATGGTTGAATAGCATAGAATATATTAAACTTGATAAAAGATGGTGGATATTGTCCACTATCTTTTATTATAGTAAATCAATTCGTTGTGCTAGATAAATTTACAGATCGGCGCTGCGATAAAAAATATATTTCATTCACCAGTACGCTTAGCAAAGAAGTTCTAAGGCTCGGGATTTGAAAAATCAAGAACTTTCATTAAACTCGCCTTGCTCAAACAAATGAAAGTTCTAGGATTTTTCTGCATCCCTTCACCAAGAACTTCTAATTGCCCGCTTTATGTGAATTTCATATATTTTTTATCTCCGCTTAGCCTCTGAACTAGCACAACGGATTAAATTAAATAATTTTTTCAGCGTTAAATATATCAAATTCTAAAAGCAAATCAATAATTTTAAAAGGCAGGGGGCAATAATGAAACACAGATTTATAGCGAAAAGATACTGGAATGCAGTTACAACTCCAATGGGTAAAGTAGCTGACTTTATAAGGGAACATGATGACATTATAAATCTTAGCCTTGGGGATCCTGACTTTACAACACATGAAAAGGTTATACAGTTAGCTTTTGAAGATGCTAAAAATGGCTATACCCATTACACAGATTCTCTTGGTGATATGGAATTAAGGCAGGAAATAATCAGGTTCTGCAAGGATGTTTACAATTATGAAACCAGTTTGAATGAAATCATGGTAGTAGTAGGGGCATGCCATGGTATGCATCTTGTTCTAGAAGCTATTTTAGATGATGGTGATGAGGTAATTGTACCAGAACCATATTTTACTCCATATAAAAGTCAGATAGAATTATCCAGGGGTAAATGTGTAACTCTAGAAACTTATGAAGAAGAAGGTTTTCAAATAAACGTTGAAAAGTTAAAATCCCTCATAACCAATAGAACAAAGGCAATAATTATTAATACTCCTAATAATCCAACAGGTGCTTGTTATAGTAAAACGACCTTGGAATCCATCGCAAATGTGGCAATTGAAAATGATATATTAGTCATTGCAGATGATATTTATGGTGCCTTTAGCTTTAAAGAACCCTTTGTTCCTATTAGTTCCTTTGAAGGAATGAAGGAGAGGACAATTACGATAGGGAGCTTTTCAAAGGACTATGCCATGACTGGATGGAGAATAGGATATGTTATGGCACCATCTTACATAATTGATTGCATAAGAGATATCAACGAGGGAATTACTTATTCCGCACCTTCTATTTCTCAAAGAGCTGCTTTATATGCAATGAGGATGAGGAATATAATTACGCCTCCCATGGTAGAAGAGTATAAAAAACGTGCTTATTACGCCTACGAAAGGATAAAGGGTATTTCAAAACTATCTGTACTTGAACCGCGGGGAACTTTTTATATGTTTGTCAATATTAAAGAAACAGGATTAAACTCTGCTGAATTTTGCCAAAGGCTTTTAGAAGAAGCACATGTCCTTGCTATTCCAGGGAATGCATTCGGAAAAAGTGGTGAAGGATATATAAGAATTGCCTGTACCGTTGATGTAGATCAGCTTAAAACAGCATTTGATAGAATTGAAAGCATGGAGATATTCAGGAAATAAACTTGAAATACTTAGGGCAGCATAACTGGAGGGGGAAGGAGGTGTATCAACCTCTCCAGGAGTATCAATATATTTGATTTGAAGAATTGAAAAGAATTTTTAAGATATATGAATTTATTTTTTGATAATAGGAAATTATATATTATGTAAGTATGATGGCATATGCTAATATATAAAAGTCGCTGCGATAAAACAGCGAGAACAAAGGTTTAAAAATAGTTGACATAATATATAGGATTTGATAAGATATAAAAGCTGTCCCGATTGGGGACATTGAAGTTTAAAAATTACCATTTGACATCTACTTAGGACCCATGATAATATAAACAAGCTGCTTGATG
>NZ_SOAZ01000054.1 GCF_004364155.1 Fonticella tunisiensis
CCTTTTTCCCTTCCAAAATTTCAATAAAATAGAAAAAATCTAATTTCCTATAAAGAAAAAAGCTTTACTGGAAATTAGATGCGAAATCTCTGTTATGTTTCAGTATATATTGACATATTAGTATTAATTTAATATAATAACAGGTAAATATTGTTTATATTACTCTTATCAAGAGAGGTGGAGGGAAAGGCCCGATGAAGCCCGGCAACCAGCATGAAAAAATGCCAGGTGCCAATTCCTGCAGCGAAAGCTGAAAGATAAGAGAGGATAATGGCCATTACCTCTTTTATCAAAGAGGTTTTTTTATTTGCCTTTATACAAATTAAATAATGCTTAAACTCTTATCAAGAGAGGCGGAGGGAAAGGCCCGATGAAGCCCGGCAACCAGCATGAAAAAATGCCAGGTGCCAATTCCTGCAGCAAAAGCTGAAAGATGAGAGAGGACAGCGGCCGGGACCTCTTTCATCAAGAGGTCTTTTGTTTTGCTCTAAAAGTATTTAATTAATCCGTTGTGCTAGATAAATTTACAGATAGGCGCTGCGATAAAAAATATATTTCATTCACCAGCACGCTTAGCAAAGAAGTTCTAAGCTTTATGTGAATTTCATATATTTTTTATCTTCGCTCAGTTCCTGAACTGGCACAACGAGTTAAATTATGTTCAATACAAATTGATTTGAAAGGAAGAACTAATAATGCCATCAGTTAGCAATCGACTAAACAGTTTTACCGAATCGGTTATTCGAAGAATGACAAGAATTGCAAATACCTATGGAGCTATAAATTTATCCCAGGGTTTTCCTGATTTTGATCCACCTGCCGAACTGATTGAAGCCCTTAAGAGGGCGGCGGATAAGGGACCACATCAGTACGAGATTACATGGGGATCCCAAAAGTTCCGCGAAGCTTTAGCCAAAAAGCAGTCAAAGTTCATGGGGATATCCATTGATCCAGATAAGGAAATTGTTGTAACCTGTGGAAGTACAGAAGCGATGATGGTGGCAATGATGTCTGCATGCAATCCAGGGGACAAGGTGATCGTTTTTTCACCGTTTTATGAAAACTATGTTGCAGACACAATTCTTTGTGGAGCTGAGCCAATATATGTTCCACTTCATCCGCCGACATTTGAATTTGACAGGGAAGAGCTTATAAAGGCTTTTGAAAAGAGGCCCAAAGCCCTAATACTTTGTAATCCCTCAAACCCCACAGGAAAAGTCTTCACTATGGAGGAACTGCAGTTTATTGCAAATCTTGCACAGGAATATGATACTTTTGTAATTACCGATGAGGTATATGAGCATATTGTTATGCATCCATATAAACATATATATTTTGCGTCCCTGCCTGGTATGTTTGAGCGCACTATATCCTGTAGTTCACTTTCTAAAACATATTCCATTACAGGATGGAGGCTTGGTTATGTAATTGCACCTTCATATATTATAGAAAATGCACGAAAGGTGCATGATTTTCTCACAGTTGGCGCAGCAGCACCTCTACAGGAAGCTGCCCTTGCAGGATTAAATATGCCGGACCGATATTATGAAGACCTTAAAACTTTATATACTGAAAAAAGAGATATCTTCCTTAAAGGGCTGGACGAGGCAGGGCTTAAATATACTACACCTCAGGGAGCCTATTATGTTATGGTAGATATTTCAGAGTTCACAAATGGCAGTGATGTGGAATTTTGCGAATGGATGGCCAGAGAAGTAGGAGTTGCTGCTGTACCTGGTTCCAGTTTCTTTAGGGAGAATATAAACCATCTTATAAGATTTCATTTTGCTAAAAAGGAAGAAACTCTGATTGAAGCATTAAATCGTTTAAAATACCTTAGAGAAAAGGCCAGAAAGGGTATATTTTAGAATAAAAAATGCAGCTATATCTTTATGAAAATTAAACTTAATTTAGAATATAAAAGGGGTGTTTTTAATAATGAAAAAGCTACACGTACTATTATTATCGCTAGTATTAATCCTGGCTGTTTTAACAGGATGCACCGCAAAATCAGCATCAAAGAATGAGCAGGCTTTAAAGGTTGGTGTAACTGCTGGCCCCCATGAACAAATAGTGGAAAAGGTAAAGGAGCTGGCTGAAAAGCAGGGCCTTAAAATAGAGATTGTTACCTTCAATGATTATGTTCAGCCTAACGTGCAGCTGTTTGATAAGAAAATTGACGTTAATATTTATCAGCATGAACCTTACCTAAATAAATTTAATTCCGATAAAAATATGAACCTCGTTAAAATAGCTCCAACGGTTAATTTTCCTATGGGGGTTTACTCAAATAAAATAAAATCACTGAATGAATTGAAAAATGGGGATAAGATTGCCCTACCAAACGATCCAACTAATGAAGCAAGGGCTTTAATTTTGCTTCAGTCTGCTAACGTAATAAAATTAAAGGATGGCGTAGGAATTAATGCCACATTGAAGGATGTTGTAGAAAACCCCAAAAACATCAAATTTGTTGAACTTGAGGCAGCTATGGTTCCACGTTCACTTCCTGATGTAACAGCTGCTGCAATAAATACTAACTATGCTATGGAAGCAGGACTTAATCCGGTTAAGGATTCAATATTCATTGAACCCAAGGATTCACCATGGGTAAATATCATAGCAGCACGACCTGATAATAAAGATGATGAAAGAATTAAAAAACTGGTTGAAATTTATCATTCAGATGAAGTGAAGAAGTTTATTGAAGAAACATTCCAGGGTTCAGTAATACCTGGTTTCTAAGGAGATGCTTGCTGTGGCTAAATACTCATTTAAATATGGAAAGGATAAAATCGATATAAATATTAATGATGAACACATTATTCAAACCCTCTTTCCAAAGGAGGCTCCTTTTTTAAAAGACATTCCAAAGGAGGTTGTAAAATCCTTGGAAAATCCCATAGGAGCTCCTCCTCTTAAAGAGATAGTTAGGTCTGGAGAGAAGGTTGTAATAGTAGTAAGCGATGTTACGCGTCTCTGGGTAAGGACGAATGAATTTTTAATTCACATTGTTAACTATCTTAACGCACAGGGTATTGGTGATAAGGATATATCTATTCTTATAGCTCTTGGCAGCCATAGGCCTTCAACTGAAGAAGAAAAGAAGGCAATTGTTGGAGATGATGTTTACAATAGAATTGCCATATATGATCACAACTGTTTTGATGAAACGAAGCTTTGCTATCTGGGAGAATCAAGTTTTGGTACACCCATATACATCAATGAAAAAGTGATTAATGCTGATAGAGTCATTCTTACTGGAGGTATTGTATTCCATCTTTTTGCAGGGTTTGGCGGAGGAGCTAAAAGTATGGTTCCAGGTGTGGCTGGAATCAAAACTATTCAGCATAATCACAGATTAACCTTTTACGAGGGGGAAGGAGCAGGATTAAACCCCGATGCCCGTTCGAATAAAATATCCGGAAACCCTATGAGGGAGGATATTACAGAAATTTGTAGGAGGGTAAATCCTGATTTCCTCTTTAATGCTGTACTGGATGCTGAAGGAAATTTTATAGAGTTTGTTGCAGGTGATTTTGAGGAGGCATGGCTTAAAGGATGTAATACTATACGTAAGCTATATGGTATAAGTATAAAAGAGAAGGCAGACATCATCGTAGCATCCGCCGGAGGCTATCCCAAGGATATAAATCTGTATCAAACTGTGAAAACGATGGATAATTGTCTCTACGGTGGAAAAGAAGGCAGTGTAATTATATTGATTTCGGAATGCCGTGAAGGACTGGGGGCTGAGGAATTTTTAAAGTGGTTTAAATATAAAACCCTTGATGAAATGGAAAGTGCACTTAAAAAGAATTTTACTGTTCCTGGTTATGCCGCTTACAAAACAATGTATACAGCAAAATATAGGAAAGTAATATTTATTTCTTCTCTCCCTGATGATATTGTTGAAAAGCTGGGTTTTATACCATCCCATGATATAGGCAATGCTTTAGAAATTGCATACAGTCTAAGTCCATCAAGTCCTAAAATCACTGTTATGCCCTTTGGAGGAAATACACTTCCGATTATGTAAAAAACACGGGGTTTTAAAGGCCCTGTGTTTTTTATGCAATCGAAAAATTGTTATTTTCTTGCTGTTTGATGATTATAAAAAAACAAAATAATTTATAAATATGCCAGAAGTTTCGCAGATTAAAAAATAAATAGGGCGTAGCCCTTTGATATGTCAAGGTTTAGACGAATAATAATTGAAATATGTAAATTCCGATTTT
>NZ_SOAZ01000055.1 GCF_004364155.1 Fonticella tunisiensis
TTCTGACATCTCATATATGGGGGTGTAGCTCAGTTGGGAGAGCACCTGCCTTGCAAGCAGGGGGTCAGGAGTTCGAATCTCCTCATCTCCACCAAATAAAAATCGACTTATGTCGATTTTTTTATTTTTTGCTAAAATCCATTTATCAAGTATAACCTTTACTATCGAGTCTTCTTTACCTTAATATCCGATATACACTTTTCAAATTTATAAATTAATTCATCATCCTACTCTAAAAAGCTCATTGAAATAAAATCGGAAAATATATTTAATTCATCATACGCTTAGTAAAGAAATTCTTGTCACATAGGATGAAGCAGATCTTTGAAATATATGAAAGCAAAAAAGAGAGCCAGATTTTTGCTGGCTCCATTAGTTAGTAGGGTTTCATCATGGACATATGTTATATAATATAGCTTTATTCGTATAAATTATTATATTTTAAGTATAATATATAGTTTTAAATAATTGCAATATGTTATATATAGTATTACAAAATATGTTTATTATATATAATATTATTCAAAATAAATAGTATGCTATAACACATATTACGTAATCAGTAAGTCCTAAGATGGCAGATATTTTTTTTGACTTTTTATTGGAGTGGCTGCTATCTGCGAGAATATATGCTATTAAAAAGCCGATGGGAATTGGATATGATGAGTTTAATGTAACGGAAGTTATAGATAGAGTGTAGAAGCCCAGGATTTTTGGTATAAAAAACGAGTCATTATCTGTTCTAAATTTGTATGATATAATAATAGATAAAATTGAAAATGCTACTGCAAAAGCTATCAACATATAATTCACCCCAGTTTAAATATATTTTAAACAATGATCAATTAGAAGGTGAAATAGTGAATAAACTAGATGAATTAAATAATTATGTTTTATCCTGTAAAAGATGTGGTCTCTGCCGAAATAGAACAAATACTGTGTTTGGAGAAGGAAATGTCAATGCAAAAATAATGTTTATAGGTGAGGGGCCCGGTGAAGAGGAGGATAGAACAGGAAGGCCTTTTGTTGGGAGGGCAGGAAAGCTTTTAACAAAGATGATTGAAGCTATTGGTTTAAAAAGAGAAGAAGTTTATATTGCAAATATAGTTAAATGCAGGCCGCCAAACAATAGGGTTCCCTTTGAAGATGAGGCAGAAAAATGTATTGTTTATCTTAGAAAGCAAGTGGCCATAATAAGGCCCAAAATACTTATATGTCTTGGAGCGACTGCTTCAAAATACATAATAGACAGGAATATAAAGATTACAAGGGATAGAGGAAAGTGGTATAAAAAAGGGAATTTTTATATTTTACCTACCTTTCATCCATCTGCGCTGTTAAGAGATGAGAGTAAGAAAAGATATGCATGGGAAGACTTTAAGAAGATCAGGGAAATGATTAACAATGTATAATGAACTTTTATGATAATATTTAAACATTACTATGATGAAGATCACCAAAATTATTCATATGGTTGATTAAGAATTAATGTAAAAACTCTGGATTTTAAAATATATTGTTAAGGGGAAAGGTAAACAAATATGTTCGCCTTTTTTATATGGGCTGATATCACACTTTCTGTTATATTGCTTTTGTTATACAATTAAGGTAGTTGAAATAACAAATTATAAGTGGTGATATAATGAAGGATTGTTTTATATGCGAGGAAAATATAATTCATGAAGACAATATTGAATTGATTAGGAATAAAATGATAGATGAGAATGAAATAATTAAACTATCCAATGTATTTAAAGCCCTTGGTGATCCTACAAGAATAAAAATACTATATGCTTTAAGTTTAAAGGAATTATGTGTATGCGATATAGCCAATCTTATAAGAATGTCTCAGTCGGCAGTATCACATCAATTGAGGATTCTTAGAAATTTGAGGCTTGTAAAATATAGAAAGGAAGGAAAGATAGTTTTTTATTCACTGAATGATCAGCATGTTGTAACTTTATTCAATCAGGGCATTGAACACATAAAACATGACTAAATAAAGGAGGTAAAAAACCGTGCATTTATATGTATCGGTAAGAGTAGTATGGATACACTGGAGGAACTTTATAAAATCTATGAAGAAATAGCAAAGGATGTATTAAAAAGCGATTCCAAAGTAGTTTTTGGAGATGGGAATGAAGATGCTGAAATAATGCTTATTGGAGAGGCTCCTGGTGAAAAGGAAGAACAGATGGGAAAACCCTTTGTAGGGGCTGCGGGTAAAAATTTAGATGAATTTTTAAGTATACTTAATATAAAAAGAGAGGATATATATATAACCAATGTAGTAAAAATAAGGCCCTATAAAATAAACCCTGCAACAGGAAAAAAATCAAACAGGCCGCCAAATAAAAGGGAAATAGATGCATCAACAAACGTACTTGACAAACAAATAAACATAATTAAACCTTCTGTAGTAGTAACCCTGGGGAATATACCTCTTAGAGCTATATTAAAGGATAATAATGCAAAAATCGGGGATTATCATGGAAAAACCATTGAATTAAATGGCTTTGTTCTTTTTCCATTGTATCATCCTGCTAGTATAATATATAATAGGTCGCTTTATGACACATATATAGAGGATGTATATAAATTAAAAGAGTATATAAATGAACATGGAATTGGAGGAGCTTAAATTGAACCATAACTTTGATGAATTTAAAAGTTTTATAAAAGATAAAAAGGTGGCAGTTGTAGGTATTGGGGTAAGCAATAGACCACTTATAAAAAAACTTATAAAACTTGGTGCAAAGGTTATCGCATGTGATAAAAAGAGTGATTTGGGAGAGTTTGAATATGAGCTTCAAAGACTAGGAGTTAAGCTCTCACTGGGGCAGAATTATCTTGAGAGTGTTGAAGAATGTGATGTTGTATTCAGAACGCCTTCACTCAGGCCAGATAATGAGTTTTTGCAAAGGGCAGAGAAGAAAGGTGCCTATATTACATCTGAAATTCAGGAGTTTTTAAAATATTGCAGAGCTAAGGTGTTTGGAGTTACAGGAAGTGATGGAAAAACAACAACGACAACTTTAATAGCTGAAATACTTAAAGAAGACGGGAAAAATGTCTACGTTGGAGGAAACATAGGAACACCTCTGTTTGATAGACTTGATGAAATCAAGGAAGATGACTATGTAGTAGTTGAACTTTCAAGCTTTCAGCTTATGGACTGCAGATATTCACCGCTAGTGTCTGTAATTACAAATTTAAGCCCAAACCATCTTGATGTTCATAAGGACATGGACGAATATATAAATTCAAAGAAGAATATATTTCTTCATCAGAACAAGGATGGAATTGTTGTCCTAAACAGGGATAACTACATAACTTACTCTTTGAGGAAGGAAGCAAAAGGCAGTGTAAGGATGTTCAGTATAAATGATGAAGGGGCATTTTCACATTTGAAGGGGGAGGACCTTATTGTAGATGGTAATAGGATTTGCAGCATAGATGAAGTTAAGCTTCCAGGAATGCATAACATAGAAAATCTACTTACTGCCTTTGCTGCAGTGTATGGATATGCTTCTATTGAAAGCATGAGAAAGGTTGTTTTAAACTTTACGGGAGTTGAGCATAGAATAGAATTTGTACGTGAGGTAAAGGGAGTGAAGTTTTATAATGACTCCATTGCGTCAAGCCCAACCAGGACAATTGCAGGGCTTAAATCCTTTAAGCAGAAGGTGATACTTATTGCTGGTGGATATGATAAGAAGATACCCTTTGATGAGCTTGCAAGTGAAGGTGTTGAAAGGATAAAGGTTCTTGTTCTTATGGGAAATACAAAGAAAAAAATTAGGGAAGCCTTTGAAAGGGAAATGAGGAAAAAAAATATAAACTTGCCTATAATAGAAGCGGATTCCTTTGAAGATGCTATATATGGAGCATACAACATGGCAGAAACTGGAGATATAATAACTTTGTCTCCTGCCTGTGCAAGCTTTGATATGTTTAAAAACTTCGAGGAAAGAGGAAACAGGTTCAAAGATATAGTAATGAATATAAAATAAATATATATTTTACGCAGGATATATTCAGGTTATGTTTGAGCTGTTTATAAAAGGACAGCTCTTTTATTTATGGTTTCATTCATATGATATTAAATAAAATATTCTTGAAAAGAAAAATGAAAAATGACCTTAAATTGCAATATTAAATGCAACACCCCGTGAAAAAATCATGTAGAATAGGGTTAGTGTAAACCATACTTAACCTTAAGCCCATCTTAATT
>NZ_SOAZ01000056.1 GCF_004364155.1 Fonticella tunisiensis
CGAAGGTTAAGCCCTGTAACGCCGATGGTACTGAGCTGGAGACGGCTCGGGAGAGTAGGTAGCTGCCGGATGAATAACGCCTGGCGATAGGGAGTGCAGGGTAAGTAATCCACTCCCATCCGAGCCAGGTCGGTTAAGTCCTGCAGGGCCGATTGTACTATGGCGGAGACGCTATGGGAGAGTAGGTAGCTGCCGGATTTAATAATGTATCCCCTGGATTCCAGGTTGATATATAATAACCAGTCCGATTAGGCGGCGTAGCTCAGTTGGCCAGAGCATTCGGTTCATACCCGAAGTGTCAGGGGTTCAAATCCCTTCGCCGCCACCATATAGATTTTTGGCCCCTTGGTCAAGCGGTTAAGACACCACCCTTTCACGGTGGTAACAGGGGTTCGAGTCCCCTAGGGGTCACCACATGCGGGTGTAGCTCAATGGTAGAGCCCCAGCCTTCCAAGCTGGTTACGTGGGTTCGATTCCCATCACCCGCTCCATAAAAATCCTTCAGATTAATTGTCTGAAGGATTTTTATTTTTATATAGGGGATTTATGTAAATAAAGTTATAAAATGAGGATTAGCATTTATAAATTTTTTATGATAGAATTTTAATATATTTTTAAAAGGATGAGGAGATCTAGTTATGAAAAAAAGGTATATTAAATGGACAATGGTGATCATATGGGCTATAGTCATATTTGTCTTTTCATCACAGCCTGGAGATATATCGAATGGCAATAACAGATTTATATTGGATATGTTTATGAAAATGGGTATAAATCTTGATGCAATAACTGGTAATAAGGCGGATTTTATAATTAGAAAAGCTGCACATTTTACTGAGTACTTCATTTTTTACCTTTTGTTATATAATGCTCTTATTGATGATTTTTACTTAAATTCCACTTTGATTATTTCATTGATTATGACATTTTTATATGCATCAACAGATGAATTTCATCAGAGGTATGTATCAGGAAGGGGGCCTGCAGTACGGGATGTTGTAATAGATGTATCTGGAGGGGTGGTGTGCCTTCTCATAATATATATAAGGCACTATATAAGGAATAAAAAGAAAAACTACAGATTTTTCAAGAAGCCTTATTAAAGGGCTTTTTATTTCTATATGGAGAATGATTCATGTATTTGTTAAAATAACATATAGAATATATATGTTTGGAGGTAGGTATGGATAACAAACAATATATTAGAAGGTTATCATTTTTCTCAGAGCTCGACGATGAGAGTATAGATAAAATATTGGGATTAATGATAGAGAGAAAATATAAAAAAAATATGATTATATTCATGGAGGGAGAAACAGCTGAAGGGGTATTCTTTATAAAGAGGGGAAAAGTAAAGATTTTTAAAACAACCCAGGAAGGAAAAGAACACATAATCCATATAATGTCAGATGGGGAAATATTTGCTGAATCATGTTTGTTTGTTGGAGGAACATATCCTGCCAGCTCAGAAACAATAGAAGATTCGGAGATATATATGATAAGAAATAGTGATCTTGAAAAGCTGCTTGAGAAATACCCTAAAATTGCAATACACATCATTTCAGTTATGGGAAGAAGACTTAAACTGGTTTCCAAACAGATAGAAAACCTCGCATTAAGGGATGCCTATGGAAAAGCCGCGGCATTGATAATACAGCTAATAAAAGATCAGGGGTTAGAATTAAAAAATAATATCGTTTTAAAAACTCATCTCTCAAGGCAGGATATGGGTAATATGGTGGGACTCACAAGAGAAACTTTTACCAGGGCCCTTTCTATGCTGAAGCATAATGGAGCCATAGATATAGACAAGGATGAGATTATAGTTTTAAATGTTGACAAATTAAGGGGTTGGATGTAGTAATTTATTTTAAAAATTCCATAAGTTAGATTTTTACATCCTCTTATTGAGGATGTATTTTTTATTTAAAATTTGCTACTATTAAATTGTATTATTGGAAAATTTATGTTAAAGTATTAATGTATTACGATGAGGTTAATTATAAAAGTCTAAAATGGGGGTAAAAATGAGAGATAGAAATAATAAAATCAAGCATATTGTAATTTCTATAGGATTACTATTTTGTTTAGCAATAGGATATCTTCTATATTTAATATTGTGGGGGGGAAACTATTTGATATTCAGGGTATCCCCTGCCATAAATACAGTAAGCAAAATAAATAGTGCTGAAAAAACAGGAGGAACCGTAGAATTAAGTGAAGCAGATGTAAATGGCATTATAGAAACGTTTATGAAAAATGGTATTTCTAAGTCAGGATTTACAGTAAATAAAATATACTCAAAAATATCTGAAGGAAAAGTTTATATCTATATTCCGGGGAGGTATGGCAGCCTAAAAGTAATGCTATATTGTGAAGGAAACCTGTCATATAAAAATGATAAAATAAACTTTGTACCATCAATATTTAAAGTTGGAAAATTAAAACTATCCAAATCCTTTGTTATGAATAGATTAAAGACCTTTTCTGATGATGGTATCACCGTTTTAGAAAACAGTATAGAAATAGACAAGGATGTAATACCATTTGGATTTTCTAATTTAATAGTTGATAATGATAAGGTGATAGTTTCAGTAGAAAAGGTAACAAAGGAAACTGATAAATCACAGGCAGGGGTAAGTACCGAGGAGAAGTCAGTTAGTAATGAAGATTTGCTAAAGAAAGCCAGCCGTCAACTGAATGGTGCTCATTCATCTGTTAAGAGCCCAAAAAATAAGGATATAATTAGAAGAATACAATCTACAATAAATAAAATGATACAGAATCCATTATACCCATATCACAAAGATGCGGAGGAAGTTAAAGCAATGAAAAATCAATTAACTCAGGGAGAAAAGGATGAATTGCAGAATGCAATCCTTGACAATATGGATACATCAACTATTAAGCAGATAAGATCAACATTTGGGATATAATAACAACACACCCCGGGGTGTCATTATATGTAATAAGGAGAAAACTAGAGAAATAGATAGAAAATAACTCATAATTATATTATATATAGAAATAAGACGTTTTAATATGCTGATAAAAGTGATAAGATTATTTTTGTTGTTGCGAAGAATAAATAAAAAAGTAGTTGACATAATAGAAATGACATGATAATATAATCTAGCGACATCGGTCCTAAGGGACATATAAAGTTTGGCCTTTGAAAATTGAACAGTGGAA
>NZ_SOAZ01000057.1 GCF_004364155.1 Fonticella tunisiensis
CAGATACATTACCTGACAACTGCAGAGTTTCTAGTCAAGAATAATGATACATCAATCCCCATCTACATAATAGGTGGGGATTATTTTACGCTTACATAATTACATTAACCCTATCTTCAGAAGTTAGTGGAGCAATTTTATTTTTTACAATTGAGGACGATAAAAGTAGCAGGAACTTACGCCAGTTATATTTAGTTGAATTCAAAAATCTATACACAGTATCTTTAGCAAGCTCCGCTTTAATATTTGAAGAATCAAGATATCTGAATAGGTTTTTACCAGTAAAAACAAGTGTAAAAATGAATTTAAGCACCATGATGCAGGAAAATCCTTTATCTTTATTAAAGTTGCATTGCTTAAGTAAAGTTCCTATTTTATTTTCTTTAAAAAATTTATCTATAGTCAAGTTCAGCTGTTTATCATTATCTGGTATAATAGTATTCACAGAAAACATTCCTTTCTTTTTGGTTTAGTGGTTTGTCGTAATTCTATTATACCAAGAAAAGGAATATTTTTTGTTTTAAAATCTTATTTTGCTTGGCTTTCGCCATAATTTTCATCTGCGAAAGTTGAGTTATTAAATAATTCTGTTTAGAATTGGTACATATAGATTGAAAAAAATGATATGGTAAAATAGACGTTGAATCACAGGGAGTTATATAGAAATGGCGCATAAGTTTAATATAAGCAACAGACATAAACTTTATTTTGAAACTTAATCACTGTGAGTGAATTAAGTTTCTTGATAAGGTTAACAGAGAAGAGGCTTCTTGCTCTTTGTTAACTACGCTACTAAAAGAAATAATTTTACAGTTTATAGAGATTTATTATATGAGGATTTCAACAGACATAATTGTTTTTATTGCGGACAGAAGTTAAAGACCACTATGGAAGTAGACCATTTCATACCCTGGGTGTTCGTGAGGGGTGATAAACTCTGGAACTTCGCATTAAGTTGCAGGCATTGTAATCATAGTAAAAGAGATAGATTATCGGACAGACATTATATAAGAAAACTACTTGACCAGAATAGCCGTTCTAACAATATTTACATAGTTAATAAGGAATATAAGATTTATCACCCTGACAAAATTGTCGAAATGTATAATTGTGCCGAATTAAATGGTTTTGAAAGTGGATGGATGCCTAAGAACCATAAATGACTAAAGACGATGTTATCAGTGGCAAGAGTATTTAGATAAGTATTTTTATACAAGACTAGGGGGAAAATTATGTTCTATAATGCTCAATTAGAAATAAGTAAAGAAGTATGGTCTCAAATACTCACAGACAGAGAAGTTACTACGGAATCTGATTTGAATATTCTAAAAATTGTGTATGAAAGTAAAAACCATGAGATAGGAGCATCTGAGATAGCCTCAAGGTTAAACATTCCACATCATGTGTTAATCAACTTACAGATAAGCAGATTTAGCAAGCGTGTAATTCATAAAACAGGAGTCCAGCCACCTTTGAGAAGAGACGGAAAACCTAGATGGTGGCATGTTCCTTTTTTAGGATATGAAAAAGCAGGAAGATTTCCTTGGATTATGCGTCCTGAATTAGTAATCGCTTTTGAAGAAGTTTTTGGTCAAAGTGATACTGAATTCGTTTATTCTGGAGAAATCACCATTGAAGATATCCCGTCTCTATCCGAAGGTACAGTAAGACAGGTTTTTGTTAACCGTTATGAAAGGAACAGAAAGGCAAGAAGTATATGTATCGCACATTATGGTAGCAAGTGTGTCGTTTGTGGTTTTGATTTCGAAAAGACATATGGACCAATAGGTAAGGATAAAATTCATATACACCATCTCATACCTTTGTCTGAGATACAAAAGGAATACGAAGTAGACCCTATACGAGACTTAAGACCAGTATGTCCTAATTGTCATCTTATAATTCACAGCAAGAGAGAACCTTTTACAATTGAAGAGGTAAGAGAAATGATTACTATGTCCAATAACGGTTAGTAATTGTCTAGATGATGCACATTTAAACAGGCGAAAATGATAAATATTTTTGGGTTGGGATAAACGTATTTAATTCAAGGAGGTCCAAAACGATGTTTGAGATAGGAAAAATAAATGCTCAAAATAAGCAGGAGTTTTATAAGCAAGTAAATACATATCTCATTGGTTTAATTAGTGAAGAAACAGACTGGCTCGCAGGTATATCTAATGCGTCTGCTTTACTATATCTACTGCTGCCTGATGTTAATTGGTCAGGATTTTATTTATATAAAGGCGGAGAATTGGTTTTGGGACCCTTCCAGGGGAAACCAGCCTGTGTCCGCAACGCTTTAGGAAAGGGAGTCTGTGGTACTGCGGTAAAGACAAGGAAAATACAGGTGGTGGAGGATGTGAATGAATTTCCAGGTCATATTGCTTGTGGTGCTGTATCCCAATCGGAAATTGTTCTACCCATTATAAAGAATGATAAATTGATAGGGGTCAGAAGTTTCGCAGATTAAAAACTAAATAGGGCGTAGCCCCTTGATATGTTAAGGTTTAGATGAATAATAATTGAAATATGTAAATTCCGATTTTTACTGGAAAAAATTTAGGGTTTAAAAATAAAAACATCCTTTTTATAATGAATTTTGCAACAAACCCAATAGAAAGGATGTTTTGGGATGAACAAGCGCTATTTAAAACAAATGCTCACCTACTTCTCTAAGGTATACCATCTTGGAGAAAAAATCAAGGGGTTAAAAGATGGAAGAATAA
>NZ_SOAZ01000058.1 GCF_004364155.1 Fonticella tunisiensis
AGCCAGGATCAAACTCTCAAATTAAAATCCTAGCGTTAGAATTACTCAAGTTACGTTCGCTTTCCACTGTTCAATTTTCAAAGGCCAAACTTTATGTGCCCATTAGGACCGATGTCGCTAGATTATATTAGCACGTCATTACTATTATGTCAACTAGTAATTTCTTGATTGTCAATTTTGCTTTCTCAATGCGACTCAATTATAATATCATGTATTTTTCATTATGTCAACTACTTTGTTTACTTTATTTTTTCTACCTCATTACGAAGACTCATATATAATATCATGAAGATACGGAGTTAATATAATTAAATAAGTCATTTATAAGAAATTATACTTTTATATCTCTATTATTCTTATTTTATTGTTATTTTACTTATTCAGATACTCCAGGTGATGTTGACGTTATATTTCTTTTGCTTGATTATAGATTTAAGGTTTGAATAGACTGCTTTCTCTAGATTTTTCCCTCTATTGCATATCAAAAGGGAAGCCCCAAAACAGGCTTCCCTTTAACCTATCGGCTATCCGTTTAAGATATCTCCTCAAACTGCATGTTGTAAAGGTAAGCGTATATGCCTCCGCGGTCTATAAGCTCCTCGTGCTTTCCCCTTTCCTTTATTCCCTCATCTGTTAGTACAATTATTTCATCAGCATTCCTTATAGTGCTTAACCTATGGGCAATAACCAGAGTTGTTCTGTTTTTCGCAAGTTCGTCCAGAGATTTTTGTATAAACTTTTCACTCTCGTTATCCAGAGCTGATGTAGCCTCATCCAATATTAGTATGCTGGGATTCTTTAAGAATACCCTTGCTATGGATATTCTTTGTTTCTGTCCTCCGGAAAGTTTAACTCCCCTCTCTCCTACATAGGTATCATACCCTTCATCAAGACTCATTATAAAGTCATGAATATTCGCCCGCTTTGCAGCCTCTATTATCTCCTCCTGCGTTGCTCCTGGCCTTCCATAGGCTATATTTTCCCTTATGGTGCCTGCAAATAAGTAAACGTCCTGCTGTACTATACCTATGGAATTTCTTAAGGATTTAAGCGTTATATCCCTTATATCAATTCCATCTATGGTTATTGAACCCTCACTTATCTCATAGAATCTTGGTATCAAGCTGCAAAGAGTGGTCTTTCCTCCCCCTGATGGTCCAATAAGTGCTATTTTCTTGCCTGCCTCTATCTTTATGTTTATATTGTTAAGTACGTTATGCTTATCGTTATAACTAAAGGAAACGTTCTTAAACTCGATGTTTCCCTTTGGGTTTACAATGTCTATTGCACCCTTCCTGTCCTCTATATCCGGCTTGGTCTCTATGACCTCAAGGAATCTTTCAAAGCCTGTGATCCCCCTCTGGAACTGCTCTGTAAAGTTTATAAGTTTTTCTATAGGGTTTAAGAAGGTGTTTATATAGAGTATATATACTACAAGGTCTGAACTTTCCAGCGAACCACTGCTTATAAATATCCCTCCTGCAAGGATTACTGAAAGATACAACAATCCTTGAAAGAAGCTGTTTCCGCTAAAGAACCTTCCCATTATAAAATAACTATCCCTTTTGGTTTCAAGAAACTCCATATTACCCTTTTCAAACTTGGCAATTTCTATTTCTTCATTTGCAAAGGACTTTACTACCCTTATTCCAGAAAGGCTGTCCTGAACTACCGCGTTTACATCGGCAATCTTTTGTCTGTTCTTCATAAAGACACTTCTCATCTTTTTATTATAAAAATAAGAGAAATAGATCATTACAATGGTAAAGAACATAAGTATAAGCGTAAGATTAATGTTTATTGTAACAAGTATAATAAAGGAACCGGTTATTTTAATCAATGATATAAACAAATCCTCGGGCCCATGATGTGCAAGCTCCGATATATCGAATAGGTCCGTGACTATCCTTGACATGAGCTTTCCTGTGTTATGATTGTCATAATAGGAGAATGACAGCTTCTGTAGATGCTCAAACAAATCCCTTCTCATGTCGGCTTCCATTTTTGCCCCCATGATATGCCCCCAGGAGGTTATAAAGTACTGACAGAAATACCTTATTATATACATTGCCAAAAGGGCACTTCCGATATATATAACATAACGAACTATTTCTCTACTGTCATTTAAAATATATACATCATTAAGAAGATATCTGACTATTACAGGAAATAAAAGGTCTATACCTGACAAAGTCAGGGCACAGAACATATCTGCAAAAAACAGATGTTTATAGGGTTTATAATATTTTATAAATTTCTTTATACTTTTCATAGTTTATGTGCTCACCTTCCTTTGTAATCGCACTTAAAATTAATTATACCAAATAAGAATGTATAAAATAAACTTTTTTACTATTTTAACAGAGATTTCGCATCTAATCTTAAATTGCAATATTAAATGCAACACCCCGTGAAAAAATCATGTAGAATAGGGTTAGTGTAAACCATACTTAACCTTAAGCCCATCTTAAT
>NZ_SOAZ01000059.1 GCF_004364155.1 Fonticella tunisiensis
AGTTTATTTAATCTGCTGTTTTTAGAATCATTTTTTATTATTTTGAGGTTATTATATTGTGACTTTATCAGCATATTTTATTGTGCTGTGTAACAGTAAATTACTAATTGAACGAAACCGCATACTCGGTGGCTATTAAAATTTCTCTATGAAAATGTTCTTTCTGTATCATGGGACTTTAGTAAACTTATTCCTAAACACAAACCCAAAAAGGTTCCTCCAGTTGTTCTGCCTATGGATGAGGTTAATTTAATTTTAGTTTCTACTACCAATATTAAACATAAAGCTATTCTATCAACCATTTATTCCTCCGGACTTAACAAGGACAATAACAAAAACAAGCTTATGACTTTAGATGCATTAGAATTTATTAGAAGGTTTCTTCTGCATATATTTCCGCAAAGATTTATCAAGATACGATACTATGGAATCTTAAGTAACAAGAACAGAAATTTAAAACTTGCGCGATGCCGGAAAATATTTGGGGTAATGATAAAAAAGAAAAAAGACAAACTTAATACTGCTAAATTATTTAAGATGCTAATTGAAATTCCATAGAAGAAAGGTTAATCTTTCAGCATCGTTCAATAACGTACACCCGCAATTGGAGGCTATATAATACTTGCAGATACGAAAAAGGCACTGTGATTTATTTATCATAGTGCCTTTTTTATACATCAACTGCGGATGTACTCTATTTAATTAACCGTCCCCGATCAATATTTATTTAAAAGCTTGTATATTTTTCATAACTGGGATTGCAGATAACGTCTCGAATTTTTTCCGACGCCGAGAAGCTTAGCGAGACTTCGCTTAGCTTCGCAGGTGTAACTTGGCTGTTTTTCCAAGCCAAGCTGAATGGGAATTTTTTGTTAGGTGCAGTAGCGTACGTCTACACCCTATACTAATCCATTCTTTTCTAATATCCATCTATATAAGTCATCTCTTTCAAATACCTTTGTACATAGTTCATGTCCTGCATTAGGTATAATAACTAAAGTAACTTCTCCTCCAGACTTTCTGAGTGCTTCGGCTATTTAAATACTCTCACTATAGATTATTAACATAATCTATAGTACAAACATTAAAAAGATTAATGGATATGCAATATAAATGTTCTTTTTGCTAACGAGATACAAAATGCCGTATAACAAACCACCAAAGAAAGCTAAAATTCCTATCAATAATTCACCTTTGGTAAATATATGTGATAATCCCCATGTTAAGGCAACAAGTATGCCACCCCATGGAATGTTATCTTTCCTAAACCATACCTCTCCAGCCCTTTGAGCAAAAACAATAATTAAAATAAAAAGTATTGTTTCAAATAAATAATAAATGTATTGAAATATGAATTTTAACCAACCGTTAGATAAAAATTCTTTCACGACCTTAAATCCATTCCAACTAATGAATTTAATAACTAAAGAAATAGCTAAAAGTACAAAGCATAAAATCCAATTTTGCAACCCTATAGAACTTTTATAAGAAAAAATATCAAAAGTATATTTTTTCTTTGCTGCTTTAATCAATACCAAAGACACAACAGCCCAAATAATACAAGTTAGTACCCAATGTAATATACTTTCTGTTATAGAAAACTCATTCAGACTTTTGCCATATATAAAAGGTTCAATCAAAAAAGCCAATAGAGCCTCTAAACCTAATCCTGCAAAAGCACATAGACTCAAGCAAAAAAAATTAAATCCATTTTTAAAATTATTCTTTTCAATAACCATCTTTATCTTTCACCCTCACAAACTATAATTAATCATTACGTCGTCTTATCTTACTACTTCCACAAAACTTACTCAAGAATCGCGTCTAACTACCAAATAAACTGACACATGTCGTGATACTCGTGAATAGTCTGACACTGTGTCGGCCATTTATCTATCTGGACTAATTTCCACCTCCCTAATTAAACATCGTTTGGATCAAAATCATTTAATAGCCTGTCGAGTGGGCTTTGTATATTAGAAACACTTTTCTCGGTTACATGGGTATATATTTCTGTTGTTTTTGAGCTTTGATGTCCAAGAAGTTTCTGGATATATCTCAAATCTGTTCCTGATTCTAAAAGATGGGTTGCAAAGGAATGTCTTAGAGAATGTAAGCGTAAAATAATCCCCACCTATTATGTAGATGGGGATTGATGTATCATTATTCTTGACTAGAAACTCTGCAGTTGTCAGATAATGTATCTGACCAGGGAAGTAAAGAATCTATAATGTTCTTGTCCTTGGTATCGACATTTGGAATCTGTTCAAAGAGGTATGTCAGGTAGTTAA
>NZ_SOAZ01000060.1 GCF_004364155.1 Fonticella tunisiensis
CCATTCCGAACACGAAGGTTAAGCCCTGTAACGCCGATGGTACTATGGCGGAGACGCCATGGGAGAGTAGGTAGCTGCCGGATGAATAACGCCTGGCGATAGGGGTGCAGGGTGAGTAACCCGCTCCCATCCGAGCCAGGTATGTATATCGCGGGGTGGAGCAGTTGGCAGCTCGTCGGGCTCATAACCCGAAGGTCGAAGGTTCAAGTCCTTCCCCCGCAACCAACATGCGGGTGTAGCTCAATGGTAGAGCCCCAGCCTTCCAAGCTGGTTACGTGGGTTCGATTCCCATCACCCGCTCCATATATGCGCCCTTAGCTCAGTTGGATAGAGCAACGGCCTTCTAAGCCGTGTGTCAGGAGTTCGAATCTCTTAGGGCGCACCATACATATATGGTGGGTATAGCGCAGTTGGTTAGCGCGCCAGATTGTGGCTCTGGAGGCCAAGGGTTCGAATCCCTTTATCCACCCCAAAAATTGTGCTTTTACCGATTTGGTAAGGCATGAGGCTTTGATACTTACTTCATAGGTTCGAGTCCTGTCATTAAGCTATAAATAATAATTTAATATACATGAGCCACTAGCTCAGTCGGTAGAGCACATGACTTTTAATCATGGTGTCCGGGGTTCGATTCCCCGGTGGCTCACCATCGTGCGGAGATGGCGGAATCGGCAGACGCGCACGTTTGAGGGGCGTGTGGGTATCCCGTGCGGGTTCAAGTCCCGCTCTCCGCACCATAAAAAGGTCTCTAGTTTAAACTAGAGACCTTTTCTTTTTCTACAGGCCTCCTCATATCCTGGTAAGCAGCATTATAACCAATAACTCTGTGATACGGCACTATTTTTTTTACATATTTAAAGGATATTTAAAGGAGCTTATAATCACAGTTATAAAATATAAAAATGAATGTATAAATTCCAGATTTTAAATATAAGAGCCCGTTATTAGATATCCATATAAGCAGCTAAATTATAGTATAATGATAATTAAAACAGAAAAAGTTATGGAGGTATTCCATGGAAACTGACTAATAACTCCTTAACAGGATTTTTTTGTTTTCATCTTGAAATGTATTCTATGATACATATGATGATGTTCATGGAAGGTATATGATAAATATCAACATATCCCCGTGTATCTGTAGTAGAAAAACAAAGATTGGCTTAAAAAATAAAAAATATAGGCATTTAATTTAGATAAACGAAACTGAATGATACTTAACATAAATAATACATATGCTAATATATAAAAGTCGCTGCGATGAAGCAGTGAGAATAAAGGTTTAAAAATAGTTGACATAATATATAGGATTTGATAAGATATAAAAGCTGTCCCGATTGGGAACATTGAGGTTTAAAAATTACCATTTGACATCTACTTAGGACCCATGATAATATAAATAAGCTACTTGATGGATCATCAAACAAAAAATTGCTAGTTGACATAATAGAAATGACATGATAATATAATCTAGCGACATCGGTCCTAAGGGACACGTAAAGTTTGGCCTTTGAAAATTGAACAGTGGAAAGCGAACGTAACTTGAGTAATTCTAACGCTAGGATTTTAATTTGAGAGTTTGATCCTGGCTC
>NZ_SOAZ01000061.1 GCF_004364155.1 Fonticella tunisiensis
TTACTCAACTGTAACTGACTTAGCGAGATTTCTTGGTTTATCAACGTCACAGCCCTTTTCAACTGCTGTATAGTATGCAAGGAGCTGTAGAGGTATTACAGAAAGTACAGGAGCAAGTATTGGAAGGGTTTTAGGAATATATACTACTTGATCTACAACCTTCTCAAATTCCTCTTTACCTTCAAAAGTAAGTCCTATGACCTTTGCTCCCCTTGTCACAACTTCCTTTATATTGCTTACCATCTTTTCAAACAGGTCTTCCTGAGTTGCAAGGGCAATCACAGGCACACCCTTATCAATGAGGGCAATGGTTCCGTGTTTTAGCTCTCCTGCAGCATAAGCCTCTGAATGGATATAGGATATTTCCTTAAGTTTAAGTGCTCCTTCAAGTGCTACTGCAAAATCAAGTCCTCTTCCAAGGTAATAAATATCCGGATATCCGTGGTTTTTATCTGCAAATTTTTGAAGCTCTTCCTTCCTTTCAAGAAGTTTTTCAGCCTTTTCAGGAAGTTTAAGCATTTCATCCCTTATAGCTCTGTATTCCTCCACTGTTATTTTACCGTTTAGCCTTGCAAGGTAAAGGGCAATAATATACAAAGCTATTAGCTGAGTTACATATGCCTTTGTTGAAGCAACTGCAATCTCTGGGCCAGCCCATGTATATAATATATCGTCGGCCTCCCTTGCAGCTGAGCTTCCAACGACGTTTGTAACGGCTATAACCCTTGCTCCAAGGTTTTTAGCCTCTCTAAGCGCTGCCAGGGTGTCTGCTGTTTCACCTGACTGGCTTATGACTATCGTTAAGGTGTTCTTATCTATAATTGGGTTTCTATATCTAAACTCAGATGCAATTTCAACCTCAACGGGTATCCTTGCAAGCTTCTCTATTACATACTTGCCTACTATGCCTGCATGATAAGCTGTACCACAGGCAACTATAAATATCTTATTGATATTTTTTAAATCCTCTGCGGTAAGCTTTATGTCATCAAGCTTTATTTCATCCGAGTCTGCCATGATCCTCGATGTCATCGTATCCCTTATTGCCTTTGGCTGCTCGTGGATTTCCTTTATCATAAAATGCTCATATCCACCCTTTTCAGCAGACTCAGCATCCCACGTTACATGGAAGATTTCCTTTTGAACAGGAAGCCCTTCCTTTGTCATAACTTCAACCTTATCCCTTGTTAAAACAACTATTTCTTTATCGTTTAAAAGATATACATCCCTTGTATGGGCGAGTATTGCAGGAAT
>NZ_SOAZ01000062.1 GCF_004364155.1 Fonticella tunisiensis
AAATCGGAATTTACATATTTCAATTATTATTCGTCTAAACCTTGACATATCAAAGGGCTACGCCCTATTTATTTTTTAATCTGCGAAACTTCTGAATCCGTAAAGGTTATATATACATAACTCAACAACCACCTGCTGAAGCAGGTGGGTTATTTGGGGAACTGGAAGTCCCATTAAGGCTAAAGCCTTCTAAAGCTACTTGCTCAAAACAACCTAAAGTATATGATTGAAATCATTCTGTAACTTTAAAAATTTCATCATCTTCTTTTCCTTGATTTTCAATATACGCTTTAATCATTTCCTCCGTTACTACACCTACTGTTGCACAAAAATATCCTCTTGCCCATAGATGTTGTCCCCAGTATCTTTTCTTCAACTCTGCAAATTCATCCTGCAGTAATTTTGATGACCTACCTTTTAAAAGTTGAACTATTCTCTTGCTGGTACCATACTTGTTGGACATGATATTAGCATATGCACATGGTCTTTGGTAATATTCCCTTTTACTATTTCTATTCCTATAGATTCACAGCCTTGCCTTAGCAGATCTCTTAATCTATATGCAATATTATTCTTCAAAATTGGATATCTATATTTTCTTACCCATACTATGTGATACTTTATATCATATACTGTATGACTGCTCTTCTTGTAATCGACCATATCATCGCCCCCCCCAATTGAATGATATGGTATTATATCCCATGTGTCAATGCTAAAGCCTCAAAAGGAATGGCTTAAAGCTCTCCACCTAAAGGTGGAGGTTTACACCTGTGAGTTAAAAATTAAGAGCAAACATTCTAATCGAATACCTGCCCAAACTATTGACATAGAGCCTCAAAAAAAGGTAGATTATTTTAGATATATCTGCAACAACTTTATCCATTTTGTACTTGTATTTTATTTTTACTGAACATTCAGTTTCATATTTTGCAATAATTAAGTTATTTTTTACTATACATAATTCTTCAATTATTAAAAATATTAAGTACCTAAATTTCATACAAACAAAACAGTTTAAATTTAAATAATCTTCCATATGAATATTTCCAAAAAACAACTAAAGGATAATACCACGCCATGAAGTATAATTTTCTTACTACAAAAAAAATCAAAGAAAGGCAGGTATTATCCTATGAATAATTGTTAAACGTCAAAATAAACCATGTTAATTTTACCTAAAAACGGCATAATAAAATCACCTTTAATACTTGTGTAAAATTAAATAATCTGACC
>NZ_SOAZ01000063.1 GCF_004364155.1 Fonticella tunisiensis
AAGGAGGAAAAAATAATGGCAAAGGCACATTTTGAGAGAACCAAGCCACACGTAAACATTGGAACAATCGGTCACGTAGACCATGGAAAGACAACATTAACAGCAGCAATAACAACAGTGCTTGCACAGTATGGAAGAGCACAGGCAACAAAGTATGACGAAATAGATAAGGCTCCGGAAGAAAAGGAAAGAGGAATTACAATCAACACAGCACACGTTGAATACGAAACAGAAACAAGACACTATGCACACGTAGACTGCCCGGGACACGCAGACTACGTAAAGAACATGATCACAGGAGCAGCTCAGATGGACGGAGCGATCCTTGTAGTATCAGCAGCAGATGGTCCAATGCCACAGACAAGAGAGCACATACTTCTTGCAAGGCAGGTAGGTGTTCCATACATCGTAGTATTCCTTAACAAGGCAGACATGGTAGACGATCCAGAGCTTATAGAGCTTGTAGAAATGGAAATAAGGGACCTGCTTAACGAATATGAATTCCCTGGAGATGACACTCCAATAATAGTAGGATCAGCTCTTAAGGCATTAGAGAACCCAACTGATGCAGAAGCAATAAAGCCAATACTTGAACTTATGAATACAGTAGACTCATACATTCCGACACCAGAAAGACAAAAGGATAAGCCATTCCTAATGCCTGTAGAAGACGTATTTACAATCACTGGTAGAGGAACAGTTGCAACAGGAAGAGTAGAAAGAGGAGTGCTCAAGGTAGGAGACGAAGTAGAAATAATCGGACTTACAGATGAAAGAAGAAAGACAGTAGTAACAGGAGTAGAAATGTTCAGAAAGCTTCTTGACCAGGCAGAAGCAGGAGATAACATAGGAGCACTTTTAAGAGGAATTCAGAGAAGTGAAATTGAAAGAGGACAGGTTCTTGCAAAGCCAGGAACAGTAAACCCACACAAGAGATTTGAAGGACAGGTATACGTTTTAAAGAAGGAAGAAGGAGGAAGACATACTCCATTCTTCAACGGATACAGACCGCAGTTCTACTTCAGAACAACAGACGTTACAGGAACAATCAAGCTTCCAGAGGGAACAGAAATGGTTATGCCAGGAGACCATATCAACATGGAAGTTGAGCTTATAACTCCAATCGCTATGGAAGACGGACTTAGATTTGCTATTCGTGAAGGCGGAAGAACAGTAGGAGCTGGAGTTGTTTCCAAGATATTTGAATAATTT
>NZ_SOAZ01000064.1 GCF_004364155.1 Fonticella tunisiensis
AGGTCAGATTATTTAATTTTACGCAAGTATTAAATGTGATTTTATTATGCCGTTTTCAAGTAAAATTAACATGGTTTATTTTGACGTTTAACAACTAACATTCCTAAACTAATGTTTATTACAAAAGGATATTCCACAACTTCAGCGGCAAACCTGGCAAAGGATATACCGTATTCTGAGTATACTCAAGTTGCTAATTCCGTTTGGGTATATGAGCTACCTGGGGACAGTGGTCTTAGAAAGATTATTGTACAGACTCTTTCCAGGAACGGTAAAATTAAATACTCTTTGCTCATAACCAACATACCGAGAAGCCAAATGAACTCAGTGGAGGCATTTCATTTTTACAATAAACGCCAAACCATTGAAGCATTTTTTAAAATGGCTAAGAATGTATACCACATTAAAAACCTCAGAACTACAAAGTTTTATGGTATTTACGCCTTTCTGTGGCTAGTATTTATGACCCATAACCTAATAAGCTGTTTTAAATCAAACACCCTATCACATACAGAACTTGAAAATGCAGGGGTAGGGGTTCTGATAAAAAAGCTTGGTAATACCAGAGGCTTTGTGAAAAGAACCGCTGAAGGAATAGTGGTTCAAATTCCTACAATTACTCGTTTAGCTAAAATTATTGCTGACGCATTAAGTGAACCCCGGTATATACAATTAAGTTTTGACCTATAACTTTTATATCTTAGTATCCAGTTGAATAAGTTTCCTTTTATGGTAAGTAATATTTACCTTTTATTCTCGTACGCATTTTTAACTTACCTCATTTTTCCAACAAGCTACACCTGATTTTTAATCCAATATGAGGAATCTTATTCTAAAATTTTACTGTTATATTATTGAAAATGTTAGCTTTTCATTTGTACAAAATTTAGGTAATTAAATTGCTTGAAAAGCATGGTGCCTCTGCTGAACTTATTGCAGCAATAAAAGAGGACACCAAGAATCAAAACTATATTCCAAGGAGAGGTTTGACGAGGTTAATAACTCCCTTAAGGAGCTCAAAGGGCAGTTAGCAGAACGAGACAAACAGCTAAAAGATCTTGGGGAGAAGGTTAAGGACAACGAGGAACTGACAAAGCAGATTCAGGCCCTTCAGGAAGCTAATAAAAAGGCTGCTGCAGATTATGAGGCTAAGATTAGAAACATTACCCTGGACAATGCCATAAAGCAGAA